>NZ_CDBR01000092.1 GCF_000819685.1 Aeromonas allosaccharophila
TACATCATTCACAAAAGCAAGCAGACCGAGCGATGGTTGAAGAAGAACCCCAAGTTCTGCTTGGTATTCCAGCCAGTTTACAGCCCTTGGGTTAATCACATAGAACGGCTGTGGCACAAGTTACATGAAACCATCACGCGCAATCATCAATGTAGCGGAATGGCCAGCCTGCTGGCCCGAGTGAAACACTTCATGGATACCGTGTCTCCTTTCCCGGGGAATGGCTATGGCACAGCGAAGGTGTAGCACTATTGGGATCAGTTATTTGGACACTTTGTTGCTGAAAAATAAACTGCCTTTCAAACTCTACCGGCGACAGCCCATCATTGGAACCATGGCGCCTGATTGGAGCCTGTAAAACATCTCGATATAATCAAACACATCGCTGCGGGCTTCGTCTCTTGTCGCGTAAATCCTGCGCTTGATCCGCTCCCGTTTGAGCAACTGGAAGAAGCTCTCGGCGACCGCGTTGTCGTGACAGTTACCCCGTCGGCTCATGCTGCAACTCAGGTTGTGGGCCTTCAGAAAGTCCTGCCATTCACCACCGGTAAACTGGCTGCCCTGATCCGAATGCACCAGTACCGGCTGCTTGGGCTTGCGCCGCCAGACGGCCATCAATAACGCATCAACCGCCAAGTCTGCCGTCATGCGTGACTTCATCGCCCAGCCGACGATCTAGCGAGAGAACAGGTCGAGCACCACCGCCAGGTACAGCCACCCTTCTTGAGTGCGAATGTAGGTAATGTCAGTCACTCAGGAGAGGTTGGGGGCTGGCACCTTAAACTGACGTGCCAGCGTGTTTGGGGCAGCTTGCGTGCTCTTGCCTCCATAATGCCCCTTGCGGCGTTGATAGCCCGTTTGCGAACGCAGTCCCTCCCGCTTCATTAATTTGGCCACACGGTGCTTGCCGCAGGCTTCCCCTGTGTCACGAAGGTCGCGATGGATCTTGCGATAGCCGTAGACAGCACCACTTTCCAGCCAGGATTGCTTGACCAATCCGGTCAGTCGTTCGTCCTCCTGCTGTCGTGGCGAGGCGGGCTGTTTCAACCACTCGTAGAAGCCACTTCGGTGAACCCCCAGGGTCTGGCACAGGGTAACGACACTGTACCGGTCGAGTCGGGAGGTTATGAACGCGTACCTTTCCTTGACTCGCTGGCAAAGTACGCGGCGGCCTCCTTTAGGATGTTGCGCTCCTCGGTGACCAGGCGCAGTTCAGCTTTTCG
>NZ_CDBR01000093.1 GCF_000819685.1 Aeromonas allosaccharophila
TAACTGACTGGCATTAGCCACCAGGGCGCTCTGTTGTCGAGTGGGTAGGGTTAGAGTTTCTCCAGATCCCGCTCGATTTCGCTGATCTTGTTCTGCACCACTTTTTCCAGATGACGCAGGTCGCGCAGAATCTTCTGCTTGATATCCGGATCGATCTCGACATGGACGCCCTGGGTCAGGTTGTCCAGCTCATCCACCACGTACTTGAGGTTGGCGTTGATCTCGGTGACATCCTTGTACTCATGGGTACCTGAGTCGACCAGCATGGTCTTGCGCTGGCGGGGATACTTGAATTTGACACTCTTGGCGAAGAACTCGCCCTTCTGCTTCTTGAAGTAGATCTTGAGGATGTCGTGGTTGGCCTCCTGGCGCAGGGTATAGCTGTCGACGGAGGCGGGATCCTGGATCCCCAGGCTCTTCAGATTCTCGTACATCGGGCTTCCTCGGTTTGAAACGATCCTGTCCCGATTATCTTAACCGATGCCTGATGGCTTGCCTGTGACAGGGGCGCCAAAATCAAAAGGGCGCCATCAGGCGCCCTTTTCAGCACAGCAATGCTGATTACTCGTCGATGGAGCGCAGCAGGGCGTTGATGCCGACTTTGGCACGGGTCTTGGCATCGACCTTCTTGACGATCACCGCCGCATAGAGGCTGTATTTGCCGCACTTGGAGGGCAGGGAGCCGGAGACGACCACGGATCCAGCCGGTACGCGGCCGTAGTGGATCTCGCCGGTTTCGCGGTCATAGATGCGGGTGGACTGGCCGATGAAGACGCCCATGGAGATGACGGAACCTTCCTCGACGATCACCCCTTCAACCACTTCGGAGCGGGCACCGATAAAGCAGTTGTCTTCGATGATGGTCGGGTTGGCCTGCAGCGGCTCCAGTACGCCGCCGATGCCGACGCCGCCGGAGAGGTGGACGTTTTTACCGATCTGGGCGCAAGAGCCGACGGTGGCCCAGGTATCGACCATGGTCCCTTCATCAACGAAGGCGCCGATGTTGACATAGGAGGGCATCAGCACGGTATTGGGGGCGATAAAGGAGCCTTTGCGGGCGGTTGCCGGCGGCACCACGCGCACTCCCGCTTCCTTGAACTGCTCGGCGGTGTAGTTGGAGAACTTGAGGGGAACCTTGTCGTAGTACTGGGCATCGTCGCCCTTGATGATGCCGTTGTCGTTGATGCGGAAGTAGAGCAGTACCGCTTTCTTCAACCACTGATGGACAACCCACTCACCGGCGATCTTCTCGGCAACCCGCGCCTTGCCGGAGTCCAGCAGGTCGATAGCTTGCAGGATGGCGGACTTGGTGGCGCTATCCACGGAGCCCGGAGTAATGGTGTCGCGGCGCTCGAAGGCCGCTTCAATGATCTGTTGCAACTCGGTCATGACAGGTTTCCTTTAAAAAATTCTGTTTGTTGTATCACACTTTTCCGACTGTTTTTAAGGGGTTGACCGGAATTCTTCCAGCCAGCGGCCATTTCTTCGCCCAGTGTGTGCCAACCATTTGTTTGGCATGGCAAAAAGCGCCCGACAATCAGTCTCTTTCGAAACACGTCTCGCTTAATCCAGCACAGAGTGCTGGGGGTTGAGCTGGTGCACCAGTCGCTCTTCCAGCTGCTGTTGCTGCTCGGCGGTCAATGGCTCGCCATCGAGGCTGGTCAGGCTGAAAAAGTCCTCGACCCGCTCGCCGAAAGTGGCGATTTTTGCGGCGTGCAGCGACAGCCCGCACTGCTGGAATACCGCGCCGATCCGGGCCAGCAGGCCGGGGGTATCGAGGGCGGTCAGTTCCATCAGGGTGTGGCGACTCTCCCCTTTATGGGGCAGGAAGACCACCCGGGTCGGCACGCTGAACTGGCGGTGGCGCCGTGACAGCGGCTTGTTGCGCAGCACCAGCTTGCCCGGCTCCTGCAGCGCCTTCTCCAGCGCCTTCTTGATGGTGGCGGTGCGGTTGGGGCTGATGGGTTCGCCGCTCGGTTCCAGCACCACGAAGGTATCGAGCACGAAGTTGCTGCGCGAGTTCATGATCTGGGCGTCGTGGATGTTGAGGTTCTTCTGATCCAGCGCCGAGGCGACGGTCGCAAACAGATTCGGGGTATCGCGGCAGTAGATAAACACCTCGCTGCCACCGCGGGTCGGGTGTTTGCCGATGATCACCAGCGGCGCCGGATTGTCGCCATGTTCGATGATGTGGCGGCAGTGCCAGGCGATCTGCTCCGGGCTGTGACGCAGGAAGTAATCTGCCTTGAAATCGGCCCAGAGCTGGTTGATCGCCTCTTCCGATATATCGCGCTGCGCCATGAACTGCTTGGCCTGACGCTGGTTTTCGCGAATGCGCAGCCGCATGTCGGGCGGATTTTCCAGCCCCTGGCGCAGCGCCTTCTGGGTCGCGAAGTAGAGCTCCCGCAGCAAGGTGCCCTTCCAGTCGTTCCACAGGGTATCGTTGGTGGCGCAGATATCGGCTACGGTAAGGCAGTAGAGCAGGTCGAGATGCTGCTCGTCGCGCACCTTCTGGGCAAAATCGGTAACCACGTCGGGGTCGTAGATATCGCGGCGCTGGGCGGTGACCGACATCAGCAGATGGTGGCGCACCAGCCAGGCGACCAGTCGGCTTTCGTAGCGATCCAGACCGTGCTGCTGGCAGAACTCCAGCGCATCGACGGCGCCGAGCTCCGAGTGATCGCCACGCCGCCCCTTGGCGATATCGTGGAACAGAGCGGCGATGCTGAGCAGCTCCGGTTTGCGCAGCCGGGTGAACACCTCGTGGCAGAGCGGGTGACTCTGGCGACTGGCCGGATTGGGGAACTGGTGAATGTTCTTGAGCAGCCGGTGGGTGTGCTCATCCACCGTGTAGGCGTGGAACATGTCGAACTGCATCTGGCCGACGATGAGGTTCCACTGGGGCAGATAGGCGGCCAGAATGCCGTACTTGTGCATCAGGGTGAGCGGCAGGCCGATGCCGTTGGGGTGGCGCAGCAGCGCCATAAACAGGCGACGGCAGTCGGGCAAGTCCTGCAGCCAGCAGTTGAGTTTACGGCGCGCCTCGCGCAGCTGGCGCAGGGTAGCCGAGTGGATACCCGCAATCTCGGGATGCTGGGCCATCTGATAGAAGAGGCGCAGGATGGCGGCCGGTTCACGGGTAAACAGCTCCGCATCCACCGCATCGATGAGGCGGCCACGGAGCTGGAACTCGTCGGAGAGGCGGCGCACATCCATGGCGGTGTTGCCGAGAATAGCCTCGTCAAACAGCTGCAGCAGCATCTCGTTGAGTTCGGATACCCGCCGCACCGTCTGGTAGAAGCGCTTCATCATCTGCTCGACCGGAGTGTTGCCTTCCCCCTCGAACCCTAGCATCTGGGCCACGGTGCGCTGGCGATCGAACAGCAGGCGGTTATCCCCCTTGTTGATGGCCATGTGCAGGGCAAAACGCACCTTCCAGAGAAAATTCTGGCAGTCGAGCAGCTCACGATACTCGGCGCGGTTGAGAAAGCCGTGGCTGGTCATCTCGAACAAGGTGGTGGCGCCGAAGTGGCGACGGGCGACCCAGGCGAGGGTTTGAATGTCGCGCAGGCCACCCGGATTGCTCTTGAGATCGGGTTCCAGCTTGTAGGCGGTGCCGAGAAACTGCTGATGGCGCTCCGCCTGCTCCTGCCGTTTGGCGCGAAAGAAGGCTTCGCTCGGCCAGAAGTGCTGGGGGCCGGTGGCCTCTTTCAGTTGCCGGAAACCCTCTTTGCGACCGGTGATATAGCGCGCCTCGATGAGGTTGGTGGCCACCGTAATATCGGCGCGCCCCTGTTCGAGGCACTCGGCCACGTTGCGCACCGCCTGACCCACCTCCAGCTTGAGATCCCACAACAGGGTGATGAACTCGCCGATCCGCAGCCCCAGCACCTCGTCCAGCTCGTCGCCGTCATAGAGGATCAGCAGGTCGATATCGGAGTGGGGGTGCAGCTCGCCGCGGCCGTAGCCCCCCACCGCAATGAGGGTCAGGGCGCTCCTGTCGAAGCCAAACTTCTGCCACAGCCGGCAGAGCAGCTGATCCATGTACTCGGAGCGGGTGGCGACCAGCTCGATGATATTGTCACCGGCATCGAAACGGGCGTGCAGCCAGCCGAGAAAGCGGCTCAGGTACTCTTTGCAGTTGTCGCGGGTGAGCTGATCATCGGGTAACAAATGAGGGGAAAGCAGGCTGGCGTCCATGGCATCTCACACGCAAGTGGCAGGCAAATGGCTGAAGCAAAAGTAAAAACCCCGGCGCTTTGGAGGTTCAGGGCCGGGGTTCGATGTTAGCTGTGTTTGATGAAGCGGTCGATAGTGTCATCGGGGCGCAGGGTGAGCACCTCGCAGCCATCCTCTGTCACCAGCAGGGTGTGCTCCCACTGGGCGGAGTCGCCGCCATCCTTGGTTGTCACGGTCCAGCCATCCTTCGGATTGACCTTGCAGTGATACTTCTTGCTGTTGACCATGGGCTCGATGGTGAAGCACATGCCCGCTTTCAGCTCCTGCTTGCCGCTGTTGCGGTAGTGGAGGATCTGCGGCTCTTCATGGAACTCGGCCCCAATGCCGTGACCGCAGTAGTCACGCACCACGGAGAAACCGGCCTTCTCGACGATGGGCTGGATCACGGCGCCAATTTCGGTGATGCAGGCACCCGGACGCACAGTCTTGATGGCGGCGTAGAGGCTCTCTTGCGCCACTTTGCAGAGCTGGCGGCGCAGCGGGGTGGTTTCCCCCACGATGAACATGGCCGAGGTATCGCCGTGGTAGCCATCCTTGATGACGGTGATATCCAGGTTGATGATGTCGCCATCGCGCAGCTTCTTGTGATTCGGGATACCGTGGCAGATCACATCGTTCACCGAAGTGCAGATGGATTTGGGGAAGCCGTGGTAGTTGAGCGGAGCCGGAACCGCCTGTTGTACGTTGACCATATAGTCGTGGCAGAGGGTGTTCAGTTCGTCAGTGGTGACGCCAGCTTTGACATGGGGCGCAATCATGACCAGCACATCGGCGGCCAATTGGCCGGCAACGCGCATCTTTTCAATCTCTTCCGGTGTCTTGATTTTAATGGACATGGGATCTCTCTTGCGGCCTGCCGCTGGGCCTGCGATGGCAGACAGGACAGGTAATGAAAAATAGATGCGTTTGCAATCAGGGCAAAATTTTATCCGCAACCCCCGCGTACTTCCAGTGTGATTGTCATCACAACGTCAAATCAGCGTCGCAGCATCCTCTGGCGGGATCCATATTTACACCCGTTTCGGGTGTCGGCCGGTGGTGTCCTGAGCAAAGTTATGGTATAAAGCGCGCCGGAATGGGGAACTTGCGTCCACCATTTCATCACCCTTAATCAATAACACACACACATCGACACATATACCGGGGTGCCTTAACAGGTCGGTTATATGGGATGTGTGGAGGCCTAACCCCATACAGAGGTATAAAATGGCTAAAGTTTCTATGCGCGACATGCTGCAAGCCGGCGTTCACTTCGGTCACCAGACTCGTTACTGGAACCCGAAAATGAAATCCTACATCTTCGGTGCCCGCAGCAAGGTTCACATCATCAACCTGGAAAAAACCGTTCCGTTGTTTGACGATGCCATGAACTTCATCAGCTCCGTAGCTGCCAAGAAAGGCAAGGTACTGTTCGTAGGTACCAAGCGTGCCGCGTCTGAAGCCGTCAAAGAAGCCGCTGAGCGTTGCGACCAGTTCTATGTAAACCACCGCTGGTTGGGCGGTATGCTGACTAACTGGAAAACCGTTCGTCAGTCTATCAAGCGCCTGAAAGATCTGGAAACCCAGAGCCAGGACGGTACCTTCGAAAAGCTGACCAAGAAAGAGGCGCTGATGCGTACTCGCGAAATGGAAAAGCTGGAGAAGAGCCTGGGTGGTATCAAGAACATGGGCGGCCTGCCTGACGTTCTGTTCGTTGTCGATGCCGACCACGAGCATATCGCTATCAAAGAAGCCAACAACCTGGGTATCCCGGTAGTTTCCATCGTTGATACCAACTCCAACCCGGACGGCGTTGACTATGTCATCCCGGGTAACGACGACGCTATCCGTGCCGTACAGCTGTACCTGAATGCTGCTGCTGACACCGTACTGGAAGCTCGCGCTCAGGACATCGTTGTTCAAGCCGAACAAGATGGCTTCGTTGAAGCTGAGTAATTGATAAGGACTGTAAAGCCCTTATTAACCAAGCTGATGTAATTGGTTAGCAGGGGCCCTTGTGGCCCCTGTTTCTTGTCAATTCAAGACCGAGGATACTGGACATGGCTAACGTTACTGCCGCCCTGGTAAAAGAACTGCGCGAGCGCACTGCCGCTGGCATGATGGATTGCAAAAAAGCACTGGAAGAAGCTGCTGGTGATATCGAGCTGGCAATTGAGAACATGCGCAAATCCGGTCAGGCCAAAGCCGCCAAGAAAGCGGGCCGTATCGCCGCTGAAGGCGTTATCTTTGCTCGCACCGAAGGCAACGTTGCCGTCATGATCGAGCTGAACAGCGAAACCGACTTCGTCGCCAAAGATGCCAGCTTCATGGCAATGGGCCAGAAGATCGCTGACATCGCTGCGACCCAGAAAATTGCTGACGTTGACGCGCTGAAAGCCGCTGACTTCGGTAACGGCGAATCCGTCGAGCTGACCATCACCAACCTGATTGCCAAGATCGGTGAGAACATGAACCTGCGTCGCGTGATGCTGGTTGAAGGTGACAACCTGGGTACCTACGTTCACGGTTCCCGCATTGGTGTTATCACCAAGCTGACCGGTGGTTCTGCCGAGCTGGCCAAAGATCTGGCCATGCACGTTGCAGCCAACAGCCCGCAATTCGTCAAGCCTGAAGACGTGTCTGCTGATGTCGTTGCCAAAGAGCGCGAAATCCAGATCGACATCGCCATCAACTCCGGCAAGCCGAAAGAGATCGCCGAGAAGATGGTTGAAGGCCGCATGAAGAAGTTCACCGGTGAGGTTTCCCTGACTGGTCAACCGTTCGTGAAAGATCCTTCCATGACCGTTGCCGAGCTGCTGAAGAAAGAAGGCGCTGACGTTGTCTCCTTCACCCGTTTCGAAGTGGGCGAAGGCATCGAGAAGCAAGAGACCGATTTCGCTGCTGAAGTTGCAGCCCAAATCGCGGCCGCTCAAAAGGCCTAATCGAACCGGTTTTCCCGTTTCCCCAGACCGCGACTTATGTCGCGGTCTTTATATGACCAGGAATCAGTGACATGAGTACCAATCCCAAACCTGCATACAGACGTGTTCTTCTGAAGTTGAGTGGTGAAGCCCTGCAAGGATCCGAGGGTTTCGGCATTGATCCGGCGGTGCTGGAGCGTATGGCCCAAGAGATCAAAGAACTGGTTGAGTTGGGTGTTCAGGTCGGTCTGGTCATCGGTGGCGGCAACCTGTTCCGTGGTGCCGGTCTTGCCAAAGCGGGCATGAACCGCGTGGTGGGCGACCACATGGGTATGCTGGCAACCGTGATGAACGGTCTGGCCATGCGTGATGCCCTGCATCGTGCTTATGTGAATGCCCGTCTGATGTCTGCCATCTCCCTGCAAGGCGTCTGCGACTCCTACAGCTGGGCCGAGGCAATCAGCCAGCTGCGTGCTGGCAAAGTCGTTATCTTCTCTGCCGGTACCGGCAACCCCTTCTTCACTACCGATTCTGCGGCTTGCCTGCGCGGGATCGAGATCGAAGCTGACGTGGTGCTCAAAGCCACCAAGGTTGATGGTGTATACAACGAAGATCCGGTCAAGAATCCGGATGCCGTGCTGTATCATGAACTGAGTTATGATGAAGTTCTTGAAAAAGAGCTCAAGGTGATGGATCTTGCTGCCTTTACCCTGGCACGTGACCATGATCTGCCGATCCGCGTGTTCAACATGAACAAACCGGGCGCCCTGCGCCGGGTCATCATGGGTGAACCGGAAGGCACTCTGATCCACCACGTTGGTAAATAAGATAAAAGTGAGCCACCTGGCGCTCTTATCCTATCCATCACGTCAGTAAATAAGATAGACACGGGCCGTGTAACGGCTCGTTCGCCAAAAGGAAAACCACTGTGATCAACGAGATTAAAAACGACGCCAAGGACCGTATGGGCAAGAGCGTAGAAGCGCTCAAGACCCAAATGTCCAAGATCCGTACCGGCCGCGCTCACCCGAGCCTGCTCGACGGCATCCAGGTTGAGTACTACGGTGCAGCCACTCCGCTGAAACAGTTGGCCAACGTCGTGGCAGAAGATGCTCGCACCCTCTCCATCTCCATTTTTGACCGCTCCATGATCCAGGCGGTAGAGAAGGCGATCCTGACCTCCGATCTGGGCCTGAACCCGTCCAGCAATGGCCAGACCCTGCGCGTGCCGCTGCCGCCGCTGACCGAAGAGCGCCGTCGCGATCTGACCAAGATCGTCCGTGCCGAAGCGGAAAACGCCCGTGTTGCCGTGCGCAACATCCGTCGTGACGCCAACGCCGACCTGAAAGCACTGCTGAAGGACAAAGAGATCTCCGAGGATGACGACCGTCGTGCCCAGGAAGAGATCCAGAAGCTGACCGACTCCTACGTCAAGCTGGTCGATGAGGCCCTTGCCGTAAAGGAGAAGGAGCTAATGGAAATCTAACCGTCTGAAAGGTATATTACGAGCGCCGTGTAGTGCCCCTGCACGGCGCTTTTGTCTTTGTGGGAGAATTACATGTCGCTTTTGGCTGCGTTGGGTGATTGTGCCAACTCGTCTTTACCCCGTCACGTCGCCATCATCATGGATGGTAACGGTCGCTGGGCCCAGAACCGAGGCAAGATGCGGGTTTATGGCCACAAGGCGGGCGTCAAGTCAGTGCGCGAGGCCGTTACCTTTGCTGCGCGTGCCAAGATCGAGGCATTGACACTGTTTGCATTCTCCAGCGAGAACTGGCGCCGCCCGGAAGGGGAGGTCAGTGCCTTGATGGAACTGTTCATCACAGTGCTGGGTCGTGAGGTGCAGAAACTGCACAACAACGGGATCCGGCTCAAGGTGATTGGCGATACTGCTCGCTTTAGTGAGCGGTTGCAGGCCAAAATCGCCAAGGCGGAAGCCTTGACCGCCAATAACAAGGGGTTGACCCTGAACATTGCGGCCAACTATGGCGGCCAGTGGGATATCGCCCAGGCGGCCCGCAAGCTGGCTAAAGCGGTTGCGGCCGGTGAACTGGCCGCTGACGACATTGATGAGTCCATGCTGACCCGCGAAGTTTGCATGGCCGATCTGCCACCCGTGGACCTGTTGATCCGTACCGGTGGTGATCATCGCATCAGCAACTTTGTGTTATGGCAGCTCGCCTATGCCGAGCTCTATTTTACCCCAGTATTGTGGCCCGATTTCAACGAGGCCGAGTTCAGTGAGGCTGTCGCCTCTTTCGTTGCCCGCGAGCGTCGCTTCGGTTGCACCGGTGAACAGATACGGGAATTGATCGCCGAGCAGCAGACCGGCTAAACCCCGCTCCCAAGAGAGAGGTTTCTTTTGCTAAAACAACGAATTATTACTGCTTTGATGTTGATCCCCCTGGTGTTGGGGGCGCTCTTCTTTCTGCCATTGAAATTTTTTGCCCTGTTGGCTGCGCTGGTATTTTTGTTGGCCAGTCGCGAATGGAGTGGGTTTGTCTGTGCTGCCCCGCAGCAATGGTTGCCCATCGTATTTTGTCTGTTGCTCGGTGCCAGCCTCTTTTGGCTGCCGGTGGAGCAACTCTGGACGCCTCACCTGCACCCCCTGGTGATGGGCGTGCTCTGGACCGCGGTCAGCTGGTGGCTGCTGGGTCTGCTGCTGGTGCTGCGCTATCCCCAGAGTGCCAAGCTGTGGAAAGAGTCCATCTGGCTCAAGTCGCTGTTTGGTCTGGTGACCCTGGTTCCCTTCTTCTGGTCGCTGGTCGCCATCCGTGGTTACAACTTTTACCATGACCCCATGATGGGGGCCTGGATCCTGTTGTTCGTGATGGGACTGGTCTGGGCGGCAGATTCTGGCGCGTATTTTTTCGGCAAGGCGTTCGGTAAACACAAGCTGGCGCCAGCCGTCAGTCCGGGCAAAACCATCGAAGGGATGTGTGGCGGCCTCTTTACCGCCAGCCTGCTGGCCATCGGTGTCACCTGGTCGATGGGATTTGTGCCTGCCAAGATGATCACCGTGCTGTTCTGCTCCCTGCTGGCGGTGCTCGCCTCCGTGCTCGGTGATCTGACCGAAAGCATGTTCAAGCGCGAAGCGGGCATCAAGGACTCCGGCACCCTGCTGCCGGGTCATGGCGGCATTCTCGACCGGATCGACAGCCTGACCGCCGCCCTGCCGGTGTTTCTGCTCAGTTATCTGCTACTCAGTCAGGAGTTTTGATGCACAAGTCACTGGTTATTCTGGGGGCCTCCGGCTCCATCGGTCAGAGTACCCTGAAAGTGCTGCGCCATAACCCGGGCAGTTGGCAAGTGTTGGCGTTGACCGCCGCCCGTAACGTGGATGCCATGTTGCGGGACTGCCTCGAATTCTCCCCCCGTTTTGCCGTGATGGTCGATGAGGAGGCCGCCCGTGAGCTGGCCGCCCGTCTGAAGGCGCACGGCAGTGCGACCCGGGTCATGTCTGGTGCCGCCGCCCTGTGCGAGGTGGCCGCCCATCCCGATGCCCATAGCGTGATGGCCGCCATCGTCGGTGCGGCAGGTCTGGCCCCGACCATGGCCGCGGTACGTGCCGGCAAGCGCATTTTGTTGGCCAACAAGGAGGCGCTGGTGATGTCCGGGGCTTTCTTCATGGAGGCCGTGCGCGAGCACGGGGCCGAGCTGCTGCCCATCGACAGCGAACACAATGCCATCTTCCAGTGCCTGCCGACCACCGTGCAGCGCCAGCCCGGTTTTTGCGATCTGGCGGCGGCGGGGATTAGCAAGATTCTGCTGACCGGCTCCGGCGGCCCGTTCCGTTACACCGAGATCAGCGAGCTGGCCAGGGTGACGCCGGCGCAGGCCATCGCGCATCCCAACTGGTCGATGGGGGCCAAGATTTCGGTCGACTCCGCCACCATGATCAACAAGGGGCTGGAGTACATCGAGGCGCGCTGGCTGTTCAATGCCGCACCCGAGCAGATCCAGGTGGTGATCCACCCGCAGTCGGTGATCCACTCCATGGTGCAGTACAAGGATGGCTCCGTGCTGGCTCAGCTTGGCAATCCGGATATGTGTACCCCCATCGCCCATGCGCTGGCTTATCCCAATCGCATCCCCTCCAGTGTGGAACCTTTGGATTTCTTCAGTGTCGGAGAGTTCAGCTTTATCCGGCCTGATTACGATCGCTACCCCTGTCTGGCGCTGGCCATCAATGCCTGCCAGAAGGGACAAGCGGCGACCACTGCGCTCAATGCGGCCAACGAGGAGGCGGTTGCCGCCTTCCTGGCCGGGCGCATCGGCTTTATGGATATTGCCCGGATCAACGAGGCTGTGATGCTGGCGCTGGAGAGCAGCGCCGTCGGCTCCCTCGATGATCTGTTTGCCCTGGACGGTGCGGCAAGAGCCCGTGCTCACACTTTGATTGAGGAGCTTGGCTGATGGGCGGTGTGTTGTGGAATATCGGTGCCTTTGTTGTTGCGCTGGGCCTGCTGGTCGCGGTGCATGAGTTTGGTCACTTCTGGGTGGCCCGTCGCTGTGGCGTCAAGGTTGAGCGCTTCTCCATCGGTTTTGGCAAGGCGATCTGGCGCCGGATGGGCAAGGATGGCACCGAATATGTGCTGGCGCTGATCCCCCTCGGTGGTTACGTCAAGATGCTCGATGGCCGGGTCGATGAACTCAAGCCCGGTGACGAGCAGTATGCCTTCAACCACAAGAGTGTCTGGGCGCGGATGGCGATTGTCGCCGCAGGCCCCATGGCGAACTTCGTGTTTGCCCTGTTTGCCCTCTGGCTGATGTTTATCATCGGGGTGCCGAGCGTCAAGCCGGTGATCGGTGAAGTGCGTCCGGCCTCCATCGTTGCCGAGGCGGGTGTGCTGCCGGGGATGGAGATTGTCGGGGTCGGCGATGAGCAGACCGGCGACTGGGAGAGCGTCACCTACGCCCTTATCAGCCATCTGGGTGATGAGGCTGTCACCCTTAAGGTACAGGCGCCCAATACCAGCTACGCCACCGACAAAACCTTGTCGCTGACCGGCTGGACCTTCGATCCGGATAAAGAGTCGCCCATCGGCAGTCTGGGGATCGTCCCCCTGAGTGGCAAAGTGCTGCCAGTCGTGGCTGCCGTGGTGGCCAAGAGTGCCAGTGAAAAGGCGGGGCTGCAGGTTGGTGACCGCATCAAGCAGGTCGGAGATCAGCCAATTACCGCCTGGACCCAGTTTGTCGAACTGGTGCAGCAGGCACCGGACGAACCCCTGCAAGTGGTGGTCGAGCGCAACAACAGTGATCTCAACGTGACCCTGACCCCTGATAGCCGCAAAGTGCAGGGCAAGCTGGTTGGATTTGTCGGCCTCTCGCCGCAACTGGTTCCATTACCGGATGAATATCGAATTCTGTTACAGTATGGGCCTTTGCAGGCGCTGTGGCAGGGGGCCGACAAAACCTGGAGCCTGATCACGCTCACCTTTGACATGATTGGCAAGCTGGTAGCTGGCATAGTGTCGCTGGATAACCTCAGTGGCCCCATCTCCATTGCCAAGGGCGCCGGCAGCAGTGCCGACTATGGTCTGGTCTATTTCTTGAGTTTTCTGGCGCTGATCAGCGTCAACCTGGGGATTATCAATCTGTTCCCCCTGCCGGTGCTCGATGGTGGCCATCTGGTCTATTTCCTGATCGAAGCGGTCACCGGCAAGCCGGTATCAGAGAAAATACAGGAAGTGGGTTTCAGGATCGGCGCCGCCATTCTGATGTTATTGATGGGCATTGCGCTGTTTAACGATTTCGCTCGCCTCTGAGGCCAGAGCATCAACAAGGACACATAAGAACAAAATGGCTGTTAAAAAAGCATTGGTGTTGAGTTGCCTGCTGGGTGCCAGTTTCCTGGCCCAGGCGGCCCCTGCCTCTTTTGTGGTGCAAGATATCCAGGTCGAAGGTCTGCAACGGGTGACCCTGGGTGCCGCACTGTTGAACCTGCCGATCCGGGTCGGTGATACCGTCGATTCCGTGGCTCTGGCCAGCGCCATCAAAAAGCTCTATGCCTCGGGTAACTTCGAGGATGTGAAGGTTTACCGCGACGGCCAGGTGCTGCAGGTGATGGTCAAGGAGCGTCCGACCATCTCCAGCATCGAGTTTGCCGGCAACAAGGATATCAAGGAGGAGCAACTGACCCAGAGTCTGGAGTCCTCCGGTATCCGTGTGGGTGATCCGCTGGATCGCACCGTGCTCACCTCCCTCGAGAAGGGGCTGGAAGATTTCTACTATGGCGTGGGTAAATACTCCGCCAAGGTCAAGGCCATCGTCACCCCGTTGCCGCGCAACCGGGTCGACCTCAAGTTCACCTTCGTGGAAGGGGAAGCGGCCAAGATCCAGCAGATCAACATCGTCGGCAACAGCGTCTTCCCGGAAGACAAACTGATTGCCCAGCTTTCCCTGCGCGACGAAGTGCCCTGGTGGAACTTCACTGCCGACCAGCGCTATCAGAAGCAGAAGCTGGCCGGTGATATCGAGACCCTGCGCTCCTACTACATGGATCGCGGCTATATCCGCTTCCAGCAGGAGTCTACCCAGGTCTCCATGACCCCCGACAAGAAGGGCGTCTACGTCACCCTCAACATCAAGGAAGGGGAGCAGTACAAGGTCTCCGGCGTCCAGCTCAAGGGTGACCTGATCGATCGCGGTGGCGAGATGAAGGGGTTGATCCCGATCGCCGCCGGCAGCACCTACTCCGCCAGTCAGGTGACCCATACCGAAGAGGTGCTCTCCAAGTTCCTCGGCCGTTACGGCTACGCCTACCCGAAAGTGGTCACCTTCCCGCAGGTCAATGACAAGACCAAGGAAGTGGAGCTGATTGTCAACGTGGAACCGGGCCCCCGTGTCTATGTGCGCAACATCAACTTCAACGGTAACGCTACCACTGAAGATCAGGTGCTGCGTCGCGAGATGCGTCAGATGGAAGGCACCTGGCTCTCCTCCGACAACATCGAGCAGTCCAAGAGCCGTCTCAACCGCCTTGGCTACTTCGAGAGCGTCGAAGTGGATACCAAGCGAGTGCCGGGCAACGATGATCTGGTTGACCTCGACTTCAAGGTCAAGGAGCAGCCTGCGGGCTCCATCAACGCCGGTATCGGTTACGGTACCGAGTCAGGTCTGAGCCTGCAGGCGGGGGTCTCTCAGGAC
Source organism: Aeromonas allosaccharophila (assembly GCF_000819685.1). Taxonomy (GTDB): domain Bacteria; phylum Pseudomonadota; class Gammaproteobacteria; order Enterobacterales; family Aeromonadaceae; genus Aeromonas; species Aeromonas allosaccharophila. The sequence continues at coordinate 14,289 of NZ_CDBR01000093.1, forward strand.
AACTTCATGGGAACCGGCAAAAAGGTCTCCATCAATGCCAGCACCAACGACTACTCCAAGAACGTTGACCTGAGTTACAACGATCCCTACTTCACCGTGGATGGTGTCAGCCTGGGTGGTCGGGTCTACTACAACCAGTTCCGCGCCGATGATGCCGATATCGTCGATTACGAGAACGAAACCATCGGTTTCCGTCTCTCCAGCGGCTTCCCGGTCAACGAGTTCAACCGTCTCGACTTCAGTACCGGTGTCGAGAGCACCAAGCTGAGTCGTCCGACTTTTAGCCCAACTAAGTACAACGAGTGTGTTGGTCCTGATGGTGTAGATGAGAACGACTACTGCTGGGATCAGTGGAACGATAACCGCCAGTCGGTGCAGATGGATCAGTTCTGGAATGCCTATTCACAGGATGGCGACAACCTCGACTTCGTGACCGTCGATGTGACCGCTGGCTGGACCCGCTCCACCCTGAACAAGGGGATGTTCCCGACCGCGGGTGACCGCCAACGTGTCAACGCCAAGGTGACCGTACCTGGCATGGAGCTGCAGTACTACAAGCTCTCCGCCGAAGATGCCCACTACTTCCCGCTTGATGCGGATCACAGCTGGGTGATGATCGGCAAGGGGCGCGTCTCCTACGGTAACGGCTATGGCGATGACGCCATGCTGCCGTTCTTCGAAAACTACTATGCCGGTGGTTTCGATACGGTGCGTGGCTTCAAGAGCAATACCATTGGTCCAAAAGCGATCTATCCGGTTTATAACAAACCGACAGGGACAGAAAGTCCTACATGTAAGAAAAACTCTGAAGGTAGTTGTTTGTATGAGGGGTCAGATACCTCGGTAGGTGGTAACGCGCTGGCGGTTGCGTCACTGGAGCTGGTGTTCCCGACCCCGTTCGTCTCCGAGACCTATCGTCCTCAGATCCGTACCACGGCATTTGTCGATGCGGGTACTGTCTGGAGCACCGATTTTGCCAATGGAGCATATCCTTGTGCAGATGGGTTTGACTGCAACTATATGAGTCAGGACTACTCCAACCCGGGCAATATCCGGGTCTCTGCCGGTATCTCCCTGCAGTGGCTCTCGCCCATGGGCCCGTTGGTGTTTGCCCTGGCACAACCAATCAAGAAATACGAAGGGGATCGCACCGAGTTCTTCTCCTTCAACATTGGTCGTACTTTCTAAGCAGAGTATCGCCCCCACCCATGCTGTGGGGGTCCTCAATGATGGGACGCGCGGTATGCGTGCCTCACCAGGTAACAAGACGGTCCTAACGCCGCTTGCATAATCGGGTAAATCAGGTAGCCCTCGCCATGAGGGAACAAGGAGTAAGTGTGAATAAAGCGTTGAAAGTAGCTGGTTTGAGCTTTGCACTGATGGCTGCCGGCATGGGTTCTGCCTTCGCTGAGACCAAGATCGCCGTGGTGGATATGGGCGAAGTCTTCCAAAAGCTGCCCCAGCGTGAAGCCGTTGCAGCCAAGCTGAAAGGCGAATTCGAGCCGCGCATGCGTGAGCTGCAGAAGCTGGAACAGGAAGGCCAGAAGCTGGTCGAGAAGTTCCGCAAGGATGAAGCCTTCATGAGCGCCGAGCAGAAGAAGCAGAACCAGGAGAAACTGGCCAAGCTGCAGATGGAGTTCAACCAGAAGCGTCAGGCGTTTGAACAGGACAACGGTCGCCGTCAGTCCGAAGAGCGCAACAAGATCCTGACCAAGGTACAGGCAGCCATCGATTCCATCGCCAAGAGCAATGGTTACGATCTGGTGCTGGAGCGCAACGCCGCCCCGTATGCCGCCAGCAAGCTGGACATCTCCGGCCAGGTTATTTCTCAGGTAAGCAAGAGCAACTAATTGATGGCATTCACTCTCGCACAGCTGGCCCAGCAACTGGGGGCCCAGGTCCATGGCGACGGAACCCTGGAAATCCGCAAGGTAGCGACACTGGAAAAGGCCGGTGAGGGGGATATTACCTTCCTGTCCAACAAAAAGTACCGGCACTATCTGGAGCAGAGCAAGGCGACCGCCGTGCTCATTACAGAAGCGGATCTGCCATTTTGTCCCACCAATGCCCTGGTGCTCAAAGACCCTTATGTGGGCTTTGCCCGGGTAGCCCAACTGCTGGACACTACCCCGCAGCCGGCCACGGATATCCATCCGAGCGCCGTCATCGCGGCTGACGTGCAACTGGGCGAGAGAGTGGCCATCGGTGCCAATGCAGTGATCGAATCCGGCGTCGTGCTGGGTGATGATGTGCGCATTGGCCCGGGCTGTTTTGTTGGCAAAGATACCCGGCTGGGAGCCCGCTCCCGGCTGTGGGCCAACGTCACCCTCTATCACAATGTGACTATGGGCACCGACTGTCTGGTTCAATCAGGCACAGTGATCGGGGCCGATGGTTTCGGTTATGCCAACGAGCGTGGTGAGTGGATCAAGATCCCCCAGCTCGGCGGTGTGACCATTGGCAACCGGGTCGAGATCGGTGCCTGTACCACCATTGACCGCGGTGCGTTGGAAGATACCCGCATCGCTGACAACGTCATCATCGACAACCAGTGCCAGATCGCCCACAACGTGGAGATAGGTTACGGCACCGCCGTGGCGGGCTCCACCGTCATGGCTGGTAGTCTCAAGGTCGGCAAATACTGTATCATTGGCGGTGCTTCCGTCTTTAACGGGCATATGGAGATCTGCGACCAGGCCACCGTTACCGGTATGGCCATGGTGATGCGACCCATTACCGAGCCCGGTGTCTACTCTTCCGGCATCCCTCTGCAAACCAATAAAGAGTGGCGCAAGACCGCCGCCCGGGTGATGCGTATCGACGAGATGCACAAGCGGTTAAGCAAGCTTGAGAAGAAGCTGGATCAAGAATAATCACGATTGGTATAGGGTACTGTTTTGACTACTGAAAAGAAGAGCCTGGGCATCCAGGAAATCATGGATCTGCTGCCCCACCGTTATCCGTTCCTGATGGTGGATCGTGTGGACGACTACGAGATCAGCGATGAGCGCAAAACTCTGCGCGCCATCAAGAACGTCTCGTTCAACGAGCCAATCTTCCAGGGGCACTTCCCGGCCAAGCCGGTGTTCCCGGGCGTACTGATCCTGGAAGCGATGGCGCAGGCCACCGGTATCCTGGCCTTTACCATGGTGGGCAAGCCGTCTCCCAACGAACTCTATTATTTTGCCTCAATCGACAACGCTCGCTTCAAGCGTCCGGTCGGCCCCGGTGACCAGCTGGTGCTTGACGTGGAGTTCCTGAAAGAGCGTCGCGGTATTGCCAAGTTCACCGGTGTCGCTACCGTCGACGGTGAAGTGGTCTGTACCGCCGAGCTGATGTGCGCCAAACGCGAGGTTTAACACACGTGATCGACCAGACTGCCATCATTCACGATACTGCCATCGTCCATGAGTCTGCCGTGATCGGTAAAGGGGTTGAAATCGGCCCCTTTTCTGTCATCGGCGCCGAGGTGGAAATCGGTGACAACACCTGGGTAGGTTCCCATGTGGTGATCAAGGGCCCGACCAAGATTGGCCGTGGCAACAAGATCTTCCAGCACACCTCCATCGGCGAGGATTGCCAGGACAAGAAGTACGCCGGTGAGCGCACTTTCCTCGAGATTGGCGACAACAACGTCATTCGCGAGAACTGCACCTTCCACCGTGGCACCGTTCAGGATCAATCCCTGACCAAGGTGGGCAGCGGTAACCTGTTCATGGTCAACGTCCACGTTGCCCACGACTGCATCATCGGTGACAACTGCATCTTCGCCAACAACGCCACCCTGGCGGGCCACGTGGTGATCGGTGACTTCGTGATCTTTGGTGGTCTCTCCGCCATTCACCAGTTCGGCCGTGTCGGCTCCCACGCCTTCGTCGGTGGCTGTGCCGCCCTGAACAAGGACGTGCCTCCCTACGTAATGGCCGCCGGTAACTACGCCAAGCCGTTCGGGGTCAACTCCGAAGGTCTGCGTCGTCGCGGTTATACGCCTGAGGCCATCTCTGCCGTCAAGCGTGCCTACAAAGAGATTTTCCGCTCCGGCAAGACCATCGAAGAGGTGCTGCCAGTACTGATCGAGATGGCGCAAGCCGAACCGGCCGTCCAGCTCTATGTGGACTTCCTCAAAGACAACGAGCGCGGGATCATCCGTGCCTGATCCGGTTCGCATCGGTATCGTCGCCGGAGAGGTCTCCGGCGACATTCTGGCTGCCGGTCTGGTGCGCGAGCTGCAAGCCCGCTACCCGGATGCGCAGTTCGAAGGGATTGCCGGGCCGCGGATGCAGGCCCTCGGCGTCAAGGCCTTGTTCGAGATGGAAGAGCTCTCCGTCATGGGGATCACCGAGGTGCTTGGCCGTCTGCCGCGCATCCTCAAGGTCCGTCGCGAACTGCTGCGCCACTTTATTGCCAATCCGCCCGATATCTTCATCGGCGTGGATGCACCGGATTTCAATATCGGAGTGGAGCTGAAACTGCGCCGCGCCGGTATCAAGACGGTTCACTATGTCAGCCCCTCGGTGTGGGCCTGGCGCCAGAACCGCATTCACAAGATCAAGGCCGCCACCGACATGGTGCTCGCCTTCCTGCCGTTCGAGAAAGCTTTCTACGACCGTTTCGACGCCCCTTGCCGCTTTGTCGGTCACACCATGGCGGACGATATTCCGCTGGTGCCGGATCAGGCCGCAGTGCGTCGCAATCTCGGCATTGATGCCAATCGCCGCTGGCTGGCAGTACTGCCGGGCAGCCGCACCGCAGAAGTGGGCTTTATGTCCCCCCTGTTTCTCGAGGCGTGCAAACACCTGACGGTGCGCTATCCGGGTCTCGGCTTCATCGTACCGCTGGTCAACCAGAAACGGCGCGAACAGTTTATGGCGATCAAGGCCGAGCTGGCGCCGGATCTCGACATGGTGCTGCTGGAAGGGCAGGGCCGTGAGGCGATGATCGCCGCCGACGTGGTGATGCTGGCCTCCGGCACCGCGGCGCTCGAAGCCATGCTGGTGAAAAAGCCGATGGTGGTGGGCTACAAGCTCAAGCCGTTCAGCTATTGGCTGGCCCAGCGACTGGTGAAGACCGAATTTGTCTCGCTGCCCAACCTGCTCGCCGGTCGCATGCTGGTGCCGGAGCTGATCCAGCACGAGTGCACCCCCGAGAATCTGGTGGAAGAGGTGAGCAAGTACTTCGAGCACGACAACAGTGCGCTGGTCAACACCTTCACCGAATTGCACCAGCTGATCCGCTGCAATGCCGACTCGCAGGCCGCCGACGCGGTGGCTGATCTGCTCGGCAGATAACGCTATTTCGGACCGTCGATTGCGCCGTGCTACCCGTTAATCCGTTTTCGAGCGGTGATGCCGCGCCAGTCGAACCCCTGTCAGGCCCCGCGGGGCCTGTTTTGATTCAAGGCTACAAGATGATGATCGATATTCCTGACGACAAGCTGGTTGCCGGTGTGGACGAAGTGGGCCGTGGCCCGCTGGTGGGTGACGTGGTCACCGCTGCGGTCATTCTCGATCCCGCCAACCCCATTGTCGGGCTGGCTGACTCCAAGAAGCTCTCCGAGAAGAAACGGCTGGCGCTGTTTGACGAGATCAGGGAGAAGGCGCTCGCCTGGGCTATCGGTCGCGCCACTCCGGAGGAGATCGACGAGCTCAACATCCTGCACGCCACCATGCTGGCGATGCAGCGCGCCGTGGCAGGGCTCAAAGTCACCCCCGAGCTGGTCTTTATCGATGGCAACCGCTGCCCGGCTCTGCCGATGGAAGCGCGCGCCGTGGTCAAGGGCGACAGCCTGGTGGCCGCCATCAGCGCCGCCTCTATCCTGGCCAAGGTGACCCGCGATGCGGAGATGACCGAGCTGGACAGCCGCCATCCCGAGTATGGTTTTGCCCGTCACAAGGGTTATCCGACCGCTGAGCACCTCGCCATTCTGGCCGAGCGTGGCCCGCTGCCCGAATATCGCAAGAGTTTCAAACCGGTGCGCCGCGCACTGGGGATCGAGTAGACCATGCCATTTTGTTTGAGCAGCGAGAGGAGATGACGATGGCTGACCCCCGTTTTATCCACCTGCGAGTCCACTCCGACTTCTCCATGGTCGATGGCCTGCAGAAGATCAACCCCATCGTCGGGGCGGCAGCGGCCAACAACATGCCGGCGCTGGCGCTGACCGATCAGATGAACATGTGCGGTCTGGTGCGCTTCTATGGCGCGGCCCACGGCAAGGGGATCAAACCCATCGTCGGTGCCGACTTCTGGGTGCAGAGCGACGAGCTTGGCGACGAGCAGTTCCGCCTCACCTTGCTTGCCATGGACAACGACGGCTACCAGAACATCACCCTGCTCATCTCCCGCGGCTACCAGCGCGGTCACGTGCAGGGGCGCCCGGTCATCGACAAGAGCTGGCTCGCCGAGCATGCCAAGGGGGTGATCGTGCTCTCCGGCGGCCGCGAGGGGGATGTGGGCAAGTTCCTGCTCAAGGGCAACCGGCAGATGACCGAGCAGTGTCTCGCCTTCTACCAGACCCATTTCCCCGATGCTTACTACCTCGAACTGTTGCGTACCGGTCGACCCGACGAAGAGGTCTACCTGCACATGGCGGTAGCCATTGCCACCGAGTTCGAGCTGCCGGTGGTCGCCACCAACGAGGTGGTGTTCCTCTCAGCCGATGATTTCGACGCTCACGAGATCCGGGTTGCCATACATGACGGCTATACCCTGATGGACAAGCGCCGCCCCCGTCGCTACAGCCCGCAGCAGTACCTGCGCAGTCAGGAGGAGATGGCTGAGCTGTTTGCCGACATCCCCGAAGCGCTGGAAAACACGGTGGAGATCGCCAAGCGCTGCAACGTGACGGTGCGCCTCGGTGAGTATTTCCTGCCGAACTTCCCGACCGGCGACATGACCACCGAAGATTTTCTGGTGGCCAAGTCGAAAGAGGGTCTGGAGGCGCGACTCGAGTTCCTGTTCCCGGATCCTGCGGTGCGCGCTGCCAAGCGCGGCGAGTACGACGAGCGTCTCGACATCGAGCTGAAAGTAATCAACCAGATGGGCTTCCCGGGTTACTTCCTCATCGTGATGGAGTTTATCCAGTGGTCCAAGGACAACGGTATTCCCGTTGGCCCGGGCCGGGGCTCGGGTGCGGGCTCCCTGGTGGCCTATGCCCTCAAGATCACCGACCTCGACCCGCTGGAATTCGACCTGCTGTTCGAACGCTTCCTGAACCCCGAGCGGGTATCCATGCCCGACTTCGACGTCGACTTCTGCATGGATCGACGCGATGAGGTGATCGAGCACGTCTCCGAGATGTATGGCCGGGATGCGGTGTCCCAGATCATCACCTTCGGCAGCATGGCGGCCAAGGCGGTGGTGCGGGACGTGGGCCGGGTACTGGGCCACGCCTACGGCTTTGTCGATCGCATCTCCAAGCTGATCCCGCCGGATCCGGGGATGACCCTCGCCAAGGCGTTCGAGGCCGAGCCCAAGCTGCCCGAGCTCTACGAGCAGGATGAGGAGGTCAAAGACCTCATCGACATGGCTCGCCGCCTCGAAGGGGTAGTGCGCAACGCTGGTAAACACGCCGGTGGCGTGGTGATCGCGCCCACCAAGATCACCGACTTTGCGCCGCTCTACTGCGATGACGAGGGTCATCACCCGGTAACCCAGTTCGACAAGAACGACGTGGAATACGCCGGTCTGGTGAAGTTCGACTTCCTGGGTCTGCGCACCCTCACCATCATCGACTGGGCGCTCGGTATGATAAACCCGCGTCTTGCCAAAGAGGGCAAGCCGCCGGTCGACATCGCAGCCATCCCCATCGATGACAAGAAGTCGTTCGACCTGCTGCAGCGCTACGAGACTACCGCGGTATTCCAGCTGGAATCCCGTGGCATGAAGGATCTCATCAAGCGGCTGCGCCCCGACTGCTTCGAAGACATGATCGCACTGGTGGCCCTGTTCCGACCGGGCCCGCTGCAGTCAGGCATGGTGGATAACTTCATCGACCGTAAGCACGGTAATGAAGCGATCTCCTATCCGGACGAGAAGTGGCAGCACGAGAGCCTGCAACCGATTCTGGAACCGACCTACGGCATCATCCTCTATCAGGAGCAGGTGATGCAGATCGCCCAGACCCTGGCGGGCTATACGCTGGGTGGGGCGGACATGTTGCGTCGTGCCATGGGTAAGAAAAAGCCCGAGGAGATGGCCAAGCAGCGGGCCGGTTTCGAGGAGGGCGCCATCAAGAACGGCGTCGACGGCGAACTGGCGATGAAGATCTTCGATCTGGTGGAGAAGTTTGCGGGCTACGGCTTCAACAAATCCCACTCCGCCGCCTACGCGCTGGTCTCCTACCAGACTCTCTGGCTCAAGACCCACTTCCCGGCCGAGTTCATGGCAGCGGTCATGACCGCCGATATGGACAACACCGACAAGATCGTGACGCTAGTAGACGAGTGTCAGCGGATGGGGCTGACGGTGATCCCGCCGGATGTGAACACCGGTCGCTATCGCTTCTCGGTCAACGAAGATGGCCATATCGTCTACGGGATCGGGGCGGTGAAAGGGGTCGGTGAAGGCCCCATCGATGCGATCCTCAGCGCTCGGGATCAGGATGGTCCGTTCCGCGATCTGTTCGACTTCTGCAACCGGGTCGACATCAAGAAGCTCAACAAGCGGGTGATGGAGAAGCTGATCCTCTCCGGTGCCATGGATCGGCTCGGCCCCCACCGCGCCGCCCTGATGGCGACGCTGGAGGAGGCGATGCGGGCCGCCGAGCAGCACGCCAAGGCGCAGGCGGTGGGGCAGGTCGACATGTTCGGCGTGCTCACCGAAGAGATTGACGACGTCAAGAAGGCGTTTGCCAATGTGCCGCACTGGCCTGACAAGGTGTGGCTGGAAGGGGAGCGCGAGACCCTCGGGCTCTATCTCACCGGTCACCCGATCAACCAGTACAGCAGCGAGTTGCGTCGTTATACCTCGGGTCGCCTGTGCGATCTGCATCCCACCTCCCGCGATACCGTGACCACGGCGGCGGGGTTGGTGATTGCGGCTCGCAGCATGGTGACCAAGCGTGGCAACAAGATGGGGATCTTCACCCTGGACGACCGTTCCGGTCGCCTCGACGTGACCCTGTTCAGTGAAGCGCTGGAAAAATATGAAGAATTGATGCAAAAAGACCGCATTTTGGTGGTTTCTGGACAGGTCAGCTTTGATGACTTCTCCGGTGGCCTTAAAATGTCGGCTCGAGAATTACTGGATATCAACGATGCGAGGGAGCGTTTTGCCAGAGCAATCCGCATCACCCTCGATGAACAGCGGATTGATGATCGCTTTTTCCCGCGTTTGTGCGAGATTTTGGAGCCCGCCCGTGCCGGAGTCTGTCCGGTTCAGGTAAACTATCGTCGCCTCGGCTCCCGGGTGCGATTGACGCTCGGCACCGAGTGGCGGGTGACGCCCACCGATCAACTGATAGATGACTTGCGAGTCCTGCTTGGACGAGAGCGGGTTGAATTGGTTTTTGATTAGAGGTTCTAAGGCCCTATGAGTCTTTTTCTGGATTTTGAACAGCCGATTGCCGAGTTGCAGGCGCAGATTGATGAACTCAAACATGTGAGTGAAGGCAATCACGCCGTGGATCTGAAAGACGAGATCCGCCGGCTGGAGAAGAAAAACGAAGAGCTGACCAAGAAGATCTTCGGTGATCTGGGTGCCTGGCAGGTATCCCAGATGGCGCGTCATCCCCAGCGCCCCTACACCTTTGACTATATCGAGCATATCTTCACCGATTTCGACGAGTTGGCTGGCGATCGCGCCTATGCCGATGACAAGGCTATCGTCGGCGGCATCGCCCGTCTCGATGGTGAGCCGGTGATGGTGATTGGTCACCAGAAGGGTCGCGAGACCAAAGAGAAGATCAAGCGCAACTTCGGCATGCCGCGTCCGGAAGGATACCGCAAGGCCCTGCGTCTGATGGAGATGGCCGAGCGCTTCAAGATGCCGATCATCACCTTTATCGACACCCCGGGCGCCTACCCCGGCGTCGGTGCCGAAGAGCGTGGTCAGTCCGAAGCGATTGCCCGCAACCTGAAAGTGATGGCCGGTCTGACCGTGCCGGTGGTCTGCACCGTGATCGGTGAGGGCGGTTCAGGTGGTGCGCTGGCCATCGGTGTGGGGGATCGCGTCAACATGCTGCAGTACTCCACCTACTCCGTCATCTCGCCGGAAGGGTGTGCCTCCATCCTGTGGAAGAGCGCTGACAAGGCCTCCGTAGCTGCCGAAGCAATGGGCATTACTGCCCAGCGTCTGAAAGAGCTGAAACTCATCGACAATATCGTCGAGGAGCCGCTCGGCGGCGCCCACCGCGACGTGGAAAAGATGGCCAAGCGTCTGAAAGACCGCATTCAGCAGGATCTGAACGCCCTGCGTCCGCTCGAGACCGAGCAACTGCTGGAACAGCGCTACCAGCGTCTGCTGGGCTACGGCTACTGCTAAACGCAGCCTGACCTTGAGCATCCAGGCCCCCGTCATCGACGGGGGCTTTTTATTGCTGATGGCCTGTCTTGCGGTGAGTGCCCCAACACGCCCTGAAACGGCGCAGGTCTGCATTCGCGGGTGAGGGGAGGGGGTGGTATGCCATGCCGTTGGCGAGGGCGGTCAGGGAGCATGAAGAGGAGGGCTGCACGCGTTGTCTGTCGTCGGTCTGTCTCGTGTCTGCAGCATCCCGTGGCATCGCTCGCGCTGGCATGACCAGCCGCTTTAATCATCCGATGTCGGCATAAAAAAGCGCCCCGGCTGTGCGGGGCGCTTTTACAGATGTCTGGCGGTATTACAGTTCAATCTCGTCTGTAAGACCTTCATAGGCGATATCGATGGATTGCAGCTCCTTCTGCAGGCGGTGCTTGTCTTTCAACGCCTCGATCTCACGCCATTTACGTTTCTTTCCCGTTGTCCCGCGGCTACGCGAACCGAGTTCAACCACCTCGTCATAATCGAAGTTGAACATTTCCATGGCTCCCTCCTTGGTTTTTATCGTTTTCACCACCCGTATAACATAACGAATCTGAAATTAAAACGTTTTCGTGACGACTCTATGACAGAGCTAAAAAAGCCCATGAAAAAAAACCGGGCCCCTTGGTAGGGGCCCGGTTTTTTCAGAAAAAAGAACAGATTACAGGCGGCTTGCCAGCATGGTTTCCAGCTTGCCCTGGTCGATGGCGAACATGCGGATACCTTCGCCCAGCTTCTCGTGGGCCATGGCGTCCTGGTTCAGTTCCCAGCGGAATTCGGCTTCGGTCATCGGAGTCGGTTTGGCTTTGCGCTCACCGGTGTAGTCCAGTTTGCGTACTACGGCGCCTTCGTTCTTGCTCAGCTCTTCCAGCAGGGCCGGGCCAATGGTCAGGCGATCGCAACCAGCCAGTTCCAGGATCTCGCCGGTGTTGCGGAAGCTGGCGCCCATCACCACGGTCGGGTAGTCGTGCTGCTTGTAGTAGTCATAGATGGCGGTGACGGACACTACGCCCGGATCTTCGCTGGCGGTGTAGTCACGGTTGTGCTTGGCCTTGTACCAGTCGAGGATGCGACCCACGAACGGGGAGATCAGGAAGGCACCGGCTTCGGCACAGGCACGGGCCTGGGCGAAGGAGAACAGCAGGGTCAGGTTGCACTGGATACCCTCTTTCTCCAGTACCTCGGCGGCACGGATGCCTTCCCAGGTGGAGGCCAGCTTGATCAGAATGCGGTCGTTGCTGATACCCGCTTCGTTGTAGAGACGGATCAGCTTGCGTGCTTTGGCGATGCTGGCAGCGGTATCGAAGGAGAGACGGGCATCCACTTCGGTGGAGATACGGCCCGGAACGATCTTCAGCACTTCCAGACCGATGTTGACGGCCAGCTTGTCGCCCGCGTCGATGATTTGCTGTGCCTTGTCCTGGCTCTGGGCTTTGGCCCAGTTGATGGCGTCTTCGATCAGCGGAGCGTACTCGGGGATCTCGGAGGCCTTCAGAACCAGAGAGGGGTTGGTGGTGGCATCGATGGGCTGATAGCGTTTGATGGCTTCGATATCACCGGTGTCGGCAACAACAGTGGTCAGGGCTTTCAGCTGGGTTAATTTATCGGCCATAGCGAATATCATCTCTTAATGAGGGAATCATCCCTGGGTTGCGGGCTTGAGACGGTGGTTCTGAAATAAAATTACAGGATCTTGGTGCCTCAGGCTCAGAAAAGCGCGATGGGGGCGGCCCATCGTCATTGCCTGCCTAATTAATACTTATGTGGTGCATCCTGCAATAGGGGCGCTTGGTTGTTAAATATTCAGGCTGGCCATTCATTCCGTTTCAATGAGCTAAAGCTGATGATTTATAAGGTTTTTTATCTTGTTTTTGCAGGTTTTTCCGGTTTGCTTCCGGCTCAACTTTTTTAGCCAATATCCATATTTGTGTCGTCGATCACACAAATTGTCCTGTTGCGTACTTGAAATTTAATTACAGAGAAAACGTTTGGCGAAATATCCCCGTTTGAAAGCCATTTCAGGCAAGCGTTTGCGTTTTCGGATAACTCATCAGGGATATATCAAACTGGTTCTCTTATGGGGCTTAATGGTGGCCTGCCTGATTAGATTATTGAGTTTGTTGAAAGTTTGCGATTTAAATGGAGCTTTATGGGCGTTTACCGTTCGTTTTTTGTGTCCCGAGTGATCGGGATCACTATTCCGGGCTCTCCCGCTGTGCTAGATTCCGCCCCTTTAGCGAAACGCTAATTAAACGACAGACAGAAAACGGTCAGCGCAGACTGACCATGGATGTGAATAACAACGAGAGAATTATGGACACCTTGATTGCGATGCTAAACGACCTGATGTGGGGAGCCGTGCTCATCTACCTGCTGATCGGGGTCGGTATCTTCTTCACCTTCAGACTGGGTTTTATCCAGATCCGTCACTTTGGCCACATGTTTTCCGTGCTGAAAAACAGCCGCAAATCGGACAACGCGGGCATCTCCTCTTTTCAGGCTCTCTGTACCAGCCTCGCCGCCCGTGTCGGCACCGGCAACCTGGCCGGTGTGGCCGTCGCCATCTATCTGGGTGGCCCCGGCGCCATCTTCTGGATGTGGCTGATTGCCTTTATCGGCATGGCGACCGCTTTCGTCGAAAGCACCCTGGCCCAGCTCTACAAGGTCAAGGATGAGGATGGCAACTACCGTGGTGGCCCTGCCTACTACATGGAAAAGGGCCTCGGCATGCGCTGGATGGGGGTGCTGTTCTCCCTCTGTCTGATCCTGGCTTTCGGTCTGGTGTTCAACGCGGTGCAGGCCAACTCCATCAGTCTGGCAATGAAGGTAGCATTTGGCATTCCTGACTGGGTCAGCGGGCTGGCGCTGGTGGCGCTCTCCGGCCTGATTATCTTCGGCGGCATTCGTGGCATCGCCCGTTTTGCCGAGCTGGTGGTGCCCTTCATGGCACTGGCTTACATCCTGCTGGCGCTGGTGATCGTTGCGATGAACATCACCGAGCTACCCCATGTCTTCATGCTGATCATCAAGTCCGCCTTCGGGATTGAGCAGGCTGGCTCAGGTGCGCTCGGTTATGCCATCTCCCAGGCGATGATCAACGGTATCAAGCGCGGTCTCTTCTCCAACGAAGCGGGGATGGGCTCTGCGCCCAACGCTGCGGCCACTGCCACTCCCTATCCGCCGCACCCGGCCTCTCAGGGTTATGTGCAGATGCTGGGGGTCTTTATGGACACCATCGTCATCTGCAGCTGTACCGCCGCCATCATCCTGATGTCCGGTCAGTTCGAGCCGGGTTCCGGCGTGACCGGTGTCGAGCTGACCCAGCGGGCGCTCTCCTCCCAGATTGGCAGCGGTGGCAACATCTTCATTGCGGCGGCCATCTTCTTCTTCGCCTTCACCTCTATCGTGGCGAACTACTCCTATGCCGAGACCAATCTGGTGTTCCTCGAGCACAACCACAAGGGCGGCCTGATGCTGTTCCGGGTGTTCGTGCTGGGGATGGTGATGTTCGGCGCCGTGGGTGAGTTGCCGATTGTGTGGGCCATGGCGGATGTCTCCATGGGGCTGATGGCCATCGTCAACCTGGTGGCGATCCTGCTGCTCTCCAGCGTCGCCATCAAGCTGGCCAAGGATTACAACGACCAGCTCCGGCTGGGCAAGGTGCCCACCTTCGATGCTAACAAGTACCCCGAGATCCGCTCCCAGCTGGAAGAGGGGATCTGGGACAATCCGACCAAAAAATAACAAGCGGTGAGTCAGACCTCTTGATTAAAACCTGAAGGGGGGAGCCGGTGGCTCCCCCCTTCTTTTATGGCGCACTCGTTGGCTGTTGATCCCAGCGCTGGGCGAGCTGTCTGATACGCCGTCGTAACTGGCACCAGCAGCGCCCTTGTTGCCGGTCGTTGAGGGGGGCATAACGCCAGCGGCGATAGAGCCACGCACTCTTTAGCAGGGGATGGGCAAGGTCGGGACGCAGCCGTGCCAGCCGCTCGCACCATGCCCCCATGCTCTCGGCGGGCTGGGGTGGGTAGCCACTGCGTTTGCCCCGTTTGAGCAGGGGCTGCCAGATACGCCGCTCGGGCGGCAGGCGGGCGGGCAACAGCAGGGGCAGGCTCACCAGCAGGGCGACCAGCATCAGGCTGGCGAGGATCAACCAAGGTGTGTGTACCGCCAGTGCAGGCCAGCGCAGACCGATTTGCTGCCAGAGCTGGCCCGCATCGTAACCAATCACCCAGCGACTCCACTGGTAGTCGATATTGTTGCCCCACCAGCGCAGCTGATTGAGCAGGGCCCAGTTGCGATAACGCTGCAAAGCGAGCGGGTCGGCGGCGGTAAACTCGTCGCTCAGGGCCTCCCTCACGCCGCCCTCAATGCGTTCAGGCGCCACCGCCGCGGTGGGATCTACTCGCCGCCACTCTCCCCTTTCATCGAGATACTCCACCCAGGCGTGAGCATCGAACTGGTGTACCGCCAGATAGTTGCCTCTGGGATTCCACTCGCCGCCGAGATAACCGGTGACCAGCCGTGCCGGAATACTGGCAGCGCGCAGCACGAAGGCAGTCGCCATGGCGTAGTGGCCGCAAAAGCCCTGCCTGGTATCGAACAGGAACTCATCCACCCCGTCACGGCCAAGTTGTGGCGGGGTCAGAGAGTAGTAATAGGATTGGCTGCGAAACTGCGCGAGCAGGGCGGCGACCAGCGCAGCGCGATCCGGATGGCGTGCAGCCAGCGCCTGGCCGTGAGCTCGCGCTCTCGGGTTGCCCCCGGCTGGCAGTTGCAGGTTGCGCTGGGCGGCTTGGCGATCATCCTCGGGCTGCGCTTCGCCGCGGCCGATGCGATAGCGGATCGCCACCTCGCCGCTCCCCTGCCGATAGAGGGTGTCGATGGGGGTGAGCAGCACCGGACCCGCCAGCAGGCGTGGTTCACTGAGGGCAAAGGCCCAGCGGTGGCGCTGGGGCTCGGCAATCACCTCGTAGCTTCCGGCAGGTAACGAACTATCTGCACGTTGATTGTTGGCCTGTGAAGAGGACGCCAGAAGGGTGAGCCCGGTTTGCACCGGCACCGTCCGCTGCCACGCCTTGACCTCGGGACTCAGCAGCCAGCGCTGGCCATCGAACACCTCCTGCCGCATCACCGGAAAGTAGCGCTCGCGGGCCGGAGGCGGGCCATCGGCAAAGGTGACCCGAAACGCCAGTTCCGATGAGTTGACCAGTTCGTTGATATCGCTAGGGGCCAGCTCTTCCGAGAGCCCCGAGAGGGCGCGGCTGGTGGTGGGCATCTGCCAGAGGGGTGGGAGCCTTGGCAGCAGCAAAAATAGAGTGATAAGCAGGGGAAGCGCCAGCAGCAGGGCGCCACCCGCGCTGCGCCAAGGCCGTTTCTGCTCGGGGGCGATGGCGGCGACCAGCGTGGTCACCGCCAGCCAGAGTGCCACCGCCATCCCGGCCGTCCAGCCGATACTTTGCCGCTGCACCAGCGCTAGCGCAATCAGAAAGAAGGCGAGCAGCAGCACCAGCTCGATATCCCGTTCGCGCCGCACCTCGATCATCTTCAGGCTATAGCCTAGCCAGAGCAGATTGATAAGGGCGGGCAGGGTGCCCAATGTGCGCCACTGCAGCCCCAGCAACACTAAGGTAGTGATGGCCAGCAGTGCTAACCAGCGCGCCGGAATGGGCGGCCAGCCGCGCCACAGCATCATGGCCCGGACGCAGAGGGTAGCGGCGCTTACCGCCACCACCCAGAGCTGCAACTGGGGCCAGAGCGCTGCGACCAGCAGCAGCTGTTGCAGGGCGATGAGTGGCAGCAGGCGGCGGTTATCGAGCTGCATCCCGTGTGCTCTTCGGTGGTGTCGCATCGAATCGGGCCAGTGCCAGCAGGCAGCGCTGCACAAAGGCGGCGCCGCTATCAGGCCCCAGCGTCTGGTTTGCCAGCGTCAGGGTGAAGGGGATACCCCGCTTGCCGTAATCGGCGCACCACCAGGCGAGCACCGCCAGCCGCTGCTCCAGATCCCCACCTGCGACCCGCTGCAAGGTGAGGTGAGTATCATCCTGCAGCGGTTCATGGAACTGCTTGGTCAGCAGGCCGCGCCCCTGCGCGAGTTGCTTCCAGGCGACCCGGCTCAGGGGCTCGCCGGTTTGGTGTGTCCGCAGGGTATCAAAGTCACCGAGGGGGGCCGGAGCCGGCTGGCCCTGATGACCCTCGCTTTCGGTCGCATGTTCCCCTCTTAGCGCCCCGAACGCCGGTTTGGGGGCGAGCCAGCCTTCCAGCTGCAGATCCAGCAGGGACCAGCAGCGAAACAGGCCGAGGGGGTAGCGGCTCTCGACCCGCAATCGGCCAAGGGGCAATGGCCCACGGCGCGAGCCCGATACCGGCAGGATCAAGGTGCGGGGCACAGCGTCGGCCTGTCTCAGCCAGAGGGTCCCTTCGTTGAGGCTAAAACGGAGCGCCAGCACCGGACGCCGGCTCTGAACCAAGATACGGATAGGAAGCTGGCTACCTGCTTCCCCCAGTACCAGCGGGCCACCCAGCAGCTCCAGCCCCAGCAGGTTGCGATGGGTGAGCCACATGGCGGCCATAAACAGACTGCCGAGACAGTAGGCCACCAGCAGCACCAGATTGTTCTGGTAGTTGGTGCCGAGCAGATAGATGGCGAGCAGCACCAGCAGATAGAGCAGCCCCATGCGGGTGGGCAGGATAAAGAGGCTGTGAGTCCCTAGGGTGATCTGGCGGGCCGGGGGAATGCGTCGATCGAGCCAGCGTCGTTGCCAGTTTTCTCTCCTTTGCCGCCAGCGGGTGAACAAGGTGCTCATCAGGGATGGTCCGGATCGACCTTGGCCAGCAACCGCTGGCTCAGGGGGCAGGCTTCGCCATGCTGCACGCCGAAGCTGCCCCGCAGCCGATGTTCGGCCACATAGGGGAAGACCGCCTGCACATCCTCCACCGTGACGAAGCGCCGCCCGGCTACCAGCGCCCAGGCCCGGCTCACCGCCAACAAGGTCTGGGCCGCCCGGGGGGAGAGGGGCTGTGGCAGATCCCCATCAAAGCGGCTCTGGTGCACCAGCGCCAGCAGGTAGTCGAGGGTGGCATCGGAAACATGGATGGCATCCCCCTCCGCTTGCAGGGCGGCGAGTCCGGCGCCATCCAGCATGGCGGACAAGGGGCCACTCGGCTGGTGGCCGCGCAGCAACTGGCGCTCCGCCTCTCGCGGTGGAAAACCCAAAGAGAGTCGCACGGCGAAGCGGTCGAGCTGGGACTCCGGCAGCGGATAGGTACCCGCCTGATCCGCCGGATTCTGGGTGGCGATGACGAAAAACGGATCGGGGAGGGGATGGGTGTGCCCCTCAATGCTCACCTTGCCTTCGGCCATCGCCTCCAGCAGGGCGCTCTGCACCTTGGGGCTGGCGCGGTTGATCTCGTCAGCCAGCAGCACCTGGGTGAAGATGGGGCCGGGGTGAAAGCGAAATGTTTGCTGCTGGGGGTCAAAGATCTGCAGCCCAAGCAGGTCGGCGGGCAGCAGATCGGCGGTGAACTGCATCCGCCGGCATGCAAGCCCCAGCACCTGCGCCAGCGCGTGGGCCAGGGTAGTCTTGCCCATGCCGGGCAGATCCTCGATCAGCAGATGACCGCGCGCCAGCAGCGTCACCAACGCGATTTTCAGCTGTAGCGGCTTGCCCAGAATGACTCGCTCCAGTGCCGCCAGCACCGCCGTGATGTGCTCTTGTGATCTCACTTGCACCTCCATTTCTCTCTCTGGCTCTTTGGCCCCTACAGCTTATACGCCAGCGAGCAGAGGGAGGGCTCATCGAGCCATAAGCGATGTAGCCTCGGCCATGTTCCTGTGACTTCACCGAGACTTCACAGAGGCCCATCGTGGGCACATACATCTTGTTTATGCTAATGCCAATTTCATTCACCACGAGAATAGCCATATGCAACAACGACGTGCGCTCGCGCTACTGACGCTGGGTAGCCTGCTGCTAGCCCCTTGTACTTATGCCAGCGGGGGGGCTCCGCTGACCGCCGCTGTGGACGGCATTATCCAGCCGATGCTCAAGGAGTATCGGATCCCGGGGATGGCGGTCGCCGTGCTGAAAGATGGCAAGGCCCACTATTTCAACTATGGGGTTGCCAACCGCGAGAGTGGCCAGCGCGTCAGCGAGCAGACGCTGTTCGAGATTGGCTCGGTCAGCAAGACCCTGACCGCGACCCTCGGTGCCTATGCCGCAGTCAAGGGGGGCTTTGAGCTGGATGACAAGGTGAGCCAGCACGCCCCTTGGCTCAAAGGTTCCGCTTTCGATGGTGTGACCATGGCCGAGCTTGCCACCTACAGTGCGGGTGGTTTGCCGCTGCAGTTCCCCGATAAGGTGGATTCGAATGACAAGATGCGCACTTACTATCGGAGCTGGTCACCGGTTTATCCGGCGAGGACCCATCGCCAGTATTCCAACCCCAGCATAGGCCTGTTTGGTCACCTGGCCGCAAATAGTCTGGGCCAGCCATTTGAGAAACTGATGAGCCAGACCCTGCTGCCCAAGCTTGGTTTGCACCACACCTATATCCAGGTGCCGGAGTCGGCCATGGCGAACTATGCCTACGGCTACTCGAAGGAAGATAAGCCCATCCGGGTCACTCCGGGCGTACTGGCGGCCGAGGCTTACGGGATCAAGACCGGCTCGGCGGATCTGCTGAAGTTTGTCGAGGCAAACATGGGGTATCAGGGAGATGCCGCGGTAAAAAGCGCGATCGCGCTGACCCACACCGGTTTCTACTCGGTGGGGGAAATGACCCAGGGACTGGGCTGGGAGAGCTACGCCTATCCGGTGACCGAGCAGGCGTTGCTGGCGGGCAACTCCCCGGCGGTGAGCTTCCAGGCCAATCCGGTTACGCGCTTTGCGGTGCCCAAAGCGATGGGCGAGCAGCGGCTCTATAACAAGACGGGCTCGACCGGCGGCTTTGGCGCCTATGTGGCGTTCGTGCCCGCCAGAGGGATCGCCATCGTCATGCTGGCCAATCGCAACTATCCCATCGAGGCCAGGGTGAAGGCGGCTCACGCCATCCTGAGTCAGTTGGCCGAGTGATCGGTCGAGCTCAAGGCGTCCACATTTGACAGTGACGCCGGGGCAACCCCGGCGTCACTGCGGGTATGCTCGTCTCCGGTAATCGTGCTGTGGTGGGTTTTGCTGCCTAAATGGCTCGATGGTAGAAACAAAATTTCCTGATTGGAATGTACCGATCGCCATCTCTTCACTAGGTGCAGGAGAGGGCCCACCATATAGTTCCCCCCATTGCGGCCCTGTCCGCTGCCATGTTCATTACGTTCGTTACCACCTTGACCCTGCCCACTCTTCGCCTGTTGCTTCTTTCTGGCGGGGGCTGGCGGGTCAATCTGTTATGGAGCATCCATGCCTGTATTCCTGTTGTGCAGTTTTCTGATGATCATCCTCTATCCGGTCGGGATCGATCTCTATCTGGTCGCAGTGCCCCAGATTGCCGATACCCTGCAGGCGAGCGAGGCGCAGATCCACACCGCCTTCTCCATCTATCTGTTCGGCATGGCGGCGACCGTGCTGCTGGGGGGAATGATTGCCGATCGCTACGGGCGGCGCTGGGTGGTGCTCGGGGGGGCGCTGATTTTTGTCATCGCCTCGCTGGTGGCGGGTCATGCCGAGGGGATCACCCAGTTCTACCTCGGCCGTTTCTGGCAGGGGGTCGGGGCCGGGGCGCTCTATATCATGACCTTTACCGTGCTGCGGGATGTGCTGAGTCAGGAGCGGCTGGCGATGGCGCTCTCGATGATCAACGGGGTGATCTGCGTGATCCCGGTGCTGGCGCCGGTGCTCGGTTATCTCATCCTGTCCCATTTTGACTGGCGCGGGATCTTCGTGGCGATGGCGCTGGTGGCGGCCGTCAGCGGTCTGGTCAACCTGCTGCTGCTCAAGGAGACCCGTCCGGCCCGGCAACCGGGGAGTGGCGCGGCGCTGCCCTTTGCCCTGCTGCGCTCGCCGCGCTTTATGTTGCTCTCCCTGCTGACCAGTGCCAGCGTGACCGCCATTCTGGTCTATGTCAGCGTCTCGCCGCTGATCCTGATGAAGGAGTTTGGCTTCACGACCGAACAGTACTCCATCGTGATGATGGTGATGGCCGGGGTGAGTATGTCCACGTCTTTCCTGACCCCCCTGCTGTTGCGCCGTTTGGGCAAACAGAAGGTGCTGGCGGTGTCTCATCTCGCCTATCTGCTGGCGGCGTGCTCACTGCTCGGCAGCTGGCAGGCTGGGGGCGATATCCATCTGTTGCTGCCGGGTTTTGCGCTGGTTTGTGTCGGCTTCTCCTGTGGCTTCGGGGTAGCGATGGGAGAGGCGCTCGATGGTTGCCAGCATAACGTGGCCTTTGCCAGCGCCGTGCTCTGCATCATGCAGATCAGCCTCTCCGGCCTCTATATCTGGTTGCTTGGCCGGCTCGGCTTTACTCCGTCCGAGATGCTGATCTATGCCCTGCTGCTGGCACTGCTCAGTTACCTGGCTGTCAAAGGGCTGGTACCATGGCTCGCGGTCCGTGAAGCGCGGTCGCAGGGCTGATGGAAGATGAGAGGGGATATGCGCAACCTGGGTGAACTCGATTTGAACCTGCTGGTGGTCTTCAAGTACCTGATGCAGGAGCGCAGTGTGGCAGGGGCGGCCAAAAAGCTCTGCGTCACCCCGTCGGCGGTGAGCAAGTCTCTGGCCAAGTTGCGGGAGTGGTTTGACGATCCCCTGTTTGTGCGGGTGCGGCAGGGGTTGCAGCCGACCAACCTCTCCCTGACCCTGGAGGAGGAGCTGAAGGTCTGGTTCCAGCTCACCGACAGCATCACCTCGCTCAATAGCGATGCGATCCCCGACGGTGCCCGCTTCACGCTGGTGATGGAGTCCCCCTTCTACATCAGCTTCCTGAGCGATCTGCCCATGACCATCTATGAGAAGTACCCGAAATCGGTGGTCAGGATGCTGGGGTGGGATCACCACTCCCTCAACGACATCGTCAATGGTGATGCGGATCTCGGCTTCTGCGCCCGCGAAACCCATGGCCGCTCCCGGGCCAAGGTCAACCGCTTGCCTTATTACATCGATCACGAGGTGCTGTTTACCGACCGTCCGGTGGTTTTTCTGCGCAAGGATCACCCGCTGCTTGAGCAGAAGTGGTCGCTGGAGAACTTTCTGGCCTGTCCCCAGATCAGCATGGTGTGGGAAGCGAACGATACCTGGGCCCTCGACAGTCTGCTGGAGGATGAGGGGCTGAAGCGGGAGGTGCCCATCATGGTCGCCAGTTTCGAGCAAGCGCTGCATATTGCCTCCCAGTCGAGCCACGAGCTGATTGCGGTGGCCCCCTCCTACTGTGGTGGTTATGCCAGTCGGCATCACGGCAATCTGATTGCCATGCCGCTGCCGCTGCCGGAGAAGCTCTATGCCCAGCTGGAGATCGCCTTCATCCTGTTGTGGCACAAACGGCACAATCAGGATGCCAAGGTAATGTGGCTGCGTAACGAGATCCGGCGACTCTATAACGACGAATTGCCACGTTAATGTGGCAGTGACGATGCCGATTGATTAGCCGGAGTCAGCCATTTCGGCTTGTTATTGATTATTTAACCGGCGGTGATGATGGCGATGGACCATTCGGTCGTCTGTTTTCTATCCAAACAATATCGCAACATACTTTCTGAAATGGAATGTTCTGACTTCTGCTTTTGCTGTAGACGCCAGCATGGGGCCGTTAGATACTGCGATTCATAACAAGAAAGGCTAACTTGCATTCAATCCCTATTGAGGGGATGCAAGAGGTCGTACATTAAAATTGGCTTGAACAAACATCATTGCTCTGCGTTAACACGGGAAGTGTGGCAGATGATGCTGGTCAAAAAAAATCCTCATCACATATATCATTTCTAATTTTTACGGTCGTGACACTGCCATCCAAATATTGGCGGTGCCATATCTGGCAGTCAAAATTTGATGATGTTATTGGCAGCACCAGCAGGGTAGTTTAAATGGTTAATTACAAAGCGATTATTATCGTCTGCTTGACGGTTGTTAACTGTGGTTGTGCCAAACAGGTTGTAGATGTCAATGCCGCACAGGCATTTACACTCGGTAACGAAAATAGTGTCAGTTCGACCGAGGTCACCAGCCACTTCTTCTTTTCAGATATTGATATTGGCCTGAACGAACCCATAGACGCCGCCGATATTTGTCACGGTGCTGAAAATGTTGTCAGGATAGAGACAGAACAATCCTGGCTTAATTCATTGGCTAGCGGGATTACCTACGGGGTTTATACCCCTCGAGAAGCCAGAGTTTATTGTTCCAAAAAATAATAGCGAGAAATTTTCTGATGATGAACAGTCATAAATGGGTATTGTTGGGGGCTTGTATGGCCACCCTTTCTGGCTGTGGTGGCTCAGATGATAACAAATCAACCACAGCGACCAGCGTTGCTCCTGTTTCCCATGTTGCAACAACACTGAAAGCAGGCATTGTGCTACCGCAGCCAGGGGTTTACCAAACGACGCTGCTTACGCGCGATGATCCGCACCAGACATTGGTTAATTTCGCCGGCTTGGCAATCGTTTACCCACAACGTGATGCGCAGCTGCGTTGGGATATCTGGGCCGATGATGGCGCCGTGGCTACCTGGTGGCTTGGTCAGGCCGGAATGCAGTCCGATAGCACAGAGCCATCGACGCTGAGGTTGACGCGCATTAGCAGAAATAAAGTGGCAGACAGTGCTGTTTTGACGCGGGATGATTCAGGTACGCAGCTCGTGCCATCGAATTACCAGAGGCAAAGCAGTGTCCCCAGTCAGGTCATGATCAAAACCATGCCCGTCATCAATGAAAAGGGTGAGCGGGTCAGATATTCTGCGTTTGATCTTTCGAGTACCGGAACCACGGTATATCACAATTGGAATGGCCAGGTTGGTATTACAGCAGTCAACACAACGGATATTAAGTCAGAGACATGGTTGACTGGAAATGGCTTGGCGACAGATATGTTAGGCAATACCGAGTTGACTAATAATGATGGCAAGTTGAGCGTCGTTATACAACTGCCATCAGCAGGCTGTAAATTATTCGGTGAGGGCGCGAAAGAGAGCAATCACGCATTGAGCAAACTTACTTTTACCGGATTCGAGAAATGCAAATTTGTTGAATTTAATGATGCCAACTGGAGCCAGAGTGATTATAAAAACACGGCGGGTTTGGCACAAGTAAAAGACACGGCTACCGCATATATTGCCGAGTTTAACGATGCGAATAATAAGAACACAGTAGTTATTGGATTCCCCGCGCTGGATGGGGTCATATTTACTCTGAAAAAGGGATAAACATCCCGTCAGTCATATTTCATGGGGTGCAATCGCACCTCATGGGATTGTTTATCCGCGCTATTGCCGATTGATAATGGTGTTTCTGTCGGGCATCAGGCTACCGGCACGTCAGCGAGTCGTCAGATCCGTTGCCAGGGGCTCTTTCTGTGAACAATTTTGTTGGTCAGAATGGCTGGCGGAGCAGCGGAAGTGATTACCCATATCGTTTATCCTGCCAAAAAAGGTGTGACGCTTTCACTATCGGAGATGTCGTATCTGTTGTTGAATGGGGTGAGAGTGGCCATTTACCGTGCCACTGACTGCATGGCGAATGGGCCGCCCGGAGCAATCATGTCGCAAGAGGTTGTATGCGAGCACTGAGTGAACTCGATTTGAACCTGCTGGTGGTGTTCAAATATCTGATGGCTGAACGCAGTGCCACAGGTGCGGCTACGTTGCTCGGTGTCACGCCTTCCACTGTGAGCAAGTCGCTTGCCAAATTACGGCTCTGGTTTGGCGATCCGCTGTTTGTGCGGGGACGCAAAGAGTTGCAGCCCACCAATCTGGCCTTTGCCCTCGAAGAAGAGCTGAAACTCTGGTTTCCCCTTACCGAACGGATCGCGTCACTCAATAGCGAGGCGATCCCCGATGGCGCCCGTTTCAGTCTGGTGATGCAATCCCCGTTCTACAACAGCTTGCTCAGTGATTTGCCGATGGCCATCCATGAGAAGTATCCCAACTCTGTGGTCAAAATGCTGGGATGGAACCGCAACTCCCTCAATGACGTTGTCAACGGTGATGCGGATCTGGGGGGCTGTGTCCGCGAGAGTTATAGCCGTTCTCAGCTCAAGCTGAGTAATCTGCCCTATTACATCGATCATGAAGTGCTGTTTTGCGATCGGCCTGTGGTCTTCCTGCGCAAGGATCACCCCCTGCTTCAGCAGGAGTGGTCAATGGAGAATTTTCTCAATTGCCCTCATAGCAGCGTGGTGCTTGAGGTCAAGGAGACCTGGGGGCTGGATCTGCTGCTGGAGGATGAGGGACTGATCCGTAAAGTTCCGGTCATGGTCTCCAGCTTTGAGCAGTCATTGCACATCGCATCCCAGCCCGACAACAATCTGATCGCGGTCGCCCCCTCTTATTGCGCCGGACATGCAGCGAAATATCATCCCAATCTGATCACCAAGCCACTGCCCCTGTCTGAAGCGCTCTATCAGCAACTAGAGCTCACTTTTATCCTGCTGTGGCACAAACGTCACAATCAGGATGCCAAGGTGTTGTGGCTGCTCAATGAGATACGACGGCTCTATCACCGGGAGTCGATGCCCGTGGGCAGCCAATAATGGGAGCCGGAGTAAGATGCTCCGGCTTTTTTTGTTGCGTAGTGGCGTGATAGGTCGAGCGTGAACCTCATTGATCCAGAAAGCGTTCCATTCAGCGCTGCACATACACAAATGGGCACCAACTGCACGTCTCGTGTGAGGCTCCTTGCACGAAAAAAATTCATGTAGTTTCATTAGAAAACTTCATTTATCAACACTTTTAAAGTGTGATCAACCATTAAGTTCCTGTATTTCCAGTGATATAGCATGGCAACCTTCGATATGACGGGGTTAAACAGAACCCGCATAAGGTGATCCTCCGCAGAGAGCGGGTGAGCCAGCCTCACCGGTCGCCAGTGGTTGCAGTTGTGCCATGCCCCGGCTACCCGTCGTGTGCGCCGGATCAGAGGAGAGTAAGCATCAAGGTTGATGAACCGGCTTGATTGAAGGGATGCAGCAAAGGTGAAGCCTAGAGCCCGTAACGGCACAGTGCGACGCCATTCACCGATCCCCCGATAACCCGTGATTGCACCGGTTAGATGAAAAACATCTTTCATCGAACGGGGCGCGTGCGCCCGAAAATATCCAGATTGGCAGGCTGATTGCGCTTCCCGTTATGGCAATGACGGAAGGGCAAATAGTGCGGTAGCCACCACCAAATTAATAAAAATAAACCTCAATAAAGGCAGGTTAATATGCGTCCAGCAACAGCACCCACGGGGTTGTTACAACAACCCAAACCCTTCTTCATGATCTTTTTCGTCGAACTCTGGGAGCGCTTCGGTTATTACGGCGTGCAGGGGATCCTAGCGGTCTTCTTCGTGCAACAACTGGGATTTTCCCAAGAGCAATCCTTTATTACCTTCGGTGCCTTCTCGGCGCTGGTATATGGCCTGATCTCGGTCGGTGGCTATGTCGGCGACCATGTGCTCGGCACCAAGCGCACCATGGTGCTCGGGGCCATCGTGTTGGTGATCGGTTACTTCATGACCGGTCTCTCTATCTATAATCCCGACCTGATCTTCTACGCGCTGGGCACTATCGCAGTCGGTAACTGCCTGTTCAAGGCCAATCCGGCCAGCCTGCTGTCAAAATGCTACCAGCCAAAAGATCCGCGGCTGGATGGGGCTTTTACCCTGTTCTATATGTCGATCAATATCGGCTCCCTTATTTCCCTCTCGCTTGCGCCAGTGATTGCCGATCACTACGGCTATACCGTGACTTATAACCTGTGCGGGGTCGGGCTGATTATTGCGCTGCTCACCTTCTTTGCCTGCCGCAATATGGTCAAGGATATCGGCTCCGAGCCGGATCACCTGCCGCTCAATTACAGCAAGTTGCTGCTGGTGATAGCGGGCTCGGTGGCCATGGTGTTTTTCTGTGCCTGGCTGATGCACCATGTGGTGATCGCCAACATGGTGCTGATGACAGTGACCGTTGCCGTGGTGATCGTCTTCTTTCGCGAGGCGTTCAAGCTCGACACCGTCGGCCGCAACAAGATGTATGTGGCCTTTGTGCTGATGCTGGAGGCGGTGCTCTTCTACGTGCTGTACGCCCAGATGCCGACGTCTCTCAACTTCTTTGCCATCAACAACATGCATCACGAGATGCTGGGCATGAGCGTCAATCCCATCAGCTTCCAGGCGCTCAACCCCTTCTGGGTGGTGGTGGGCAGCCCGGTGCTGGCGCTGATCTATACCCGGATGGGCAGCAAGGGGCGGGATCTCACCATGCCGCTCAAGTTCACCCTCGGGATGTTCTTCTGCTCGCTGGGTTTCCTGACTGCGGCCGCGTCCGGCTGGTGGTTTGCTGATGAACAGGGGCTCACTTCCCCCTGGTTTATGGTGCTTATCTATCTGTTCCAGAGTATCGGTGAGCTGATGATCAGCGCGCTGGGGCTGGCCATGGTGGCTGCGCTGGTGCCGCAACGGTTGATGGGTTTCATTCTCGGGATGTGGTTCCTGACCCAGGCGATGGCATCCCTGCTGGGGGGCTATGTAGCGACCTTTACCGCCATGCCGGAAGGGATGACGGATCCGCTGCAGACCCTGCCAATTTACACCGGTGTGTTTGGCAAGATCGGGATGGCGACCCTGCTGATTGCGGTCGTGATGGGGCTGATGGTGCCCTGGCTTAACCGGATGATGAATGCGACGCCGACAGAGGCCGAGGGGCTGGTGCCAGGTCAGTCACAGGCGTAATAGGAGGATAGTGCGAGACAAGGCAAGGGCATTGACCCTTGCCTTGTTGTTGATGGCTTAGTTGTACTGCTCTTCCATCCAGGCTTCGACGATCAGTTGCGCCGATACCCCGTCCACACTGCCCTTTTCCAGCGCGCGATAGCCGCCCCGCTCAAACAGTCGGGCACGGGCATCCGTGGTGGTGAGTCGCTCATCCTTGAACTCCACCGGCTTGCCGAAACGGCCATGCAGCCGGTTGCCGAATTTGCGGGCCCGTACTGTGATCTCCTGATCGGTACCATCCATGTTCAGCGGCAGGCCGACCACCAGCAGGTCCGGCTGCCACTCCTTGAGCAGCTTCTCAATCTCGTCCCAGTTGGGGATACCGTCGTTGGCCTTGAGCGCGCGCAGAGGCTGGGCAGTGCCAGTCAGCTCCTGACCGATGGCGACGCCAATGCTCTTGGTGCCATAGTCAAAGCCCATGATGCTGCGTGATGACATGAAAAAATCCTCGAAATGCAACGCCAGATGCGCTGCAGGGGTTAGCTGTGACCGATGTCGCTGGAGAGGTGAACCGGGTTCACCCCTATGCTGGCGGCGGCTTGCTGCCAACGTTTGTGAATGGGGGTCTTGAACACCAGATCCGGATTGGGGGGGATCACCAGCCAGGCGCCATCGACCAGCTCCTGTTCCAGCTGACCGGCGCTCCAGCCCGCATAGCCAAGGGCTACCAGCCAATGGGCGGGTGCTTCGCTCGTGCCCAGGGTTTCCAGTATATCCTTGGATGTAGTCACCATCATTTCATCCCCCACCTGCAGGGTGGAGTTGAAACCGGGGCGGAAGCTGTGCAGCACGAAGCCGCGATCGGCGTGAACCGGCCCCCCCTGCAATACCGGTTGTTTGAGCTCCGGACTGGCGGGCGGGTTGAGTTTGAGCTGGGTCAGCATGGTTTCCAGCGACATCTCGACCGGAATGTTGACCACCAGCCCCATGGCGCCCTCTTCGTTGTGCTCGCACAGATAGACCAGCGAACGCTCGAAGTAGGGATCCGTCAGGCTTGGCATGGCAAGCAGGAAGTGATTTTGCAGTGTTTGCATAGAGGCCAAATAGTGCAAAGGTCGTTGGGAAGTGAATAGGGCAATTATGGCAGTTCATCACTTTGGGCAAAACCGCTTTTTATCGGGCGCGTCGTGCCCACTCACCAAAAGGTGTGGGAGAGAAGACCATGGAAGGTATTTCAATCAGGCAGAAGTTGATCCTGGGTTGTGTGGTGCCGCTGTTGGCACTGCTGGCGTTGCTGGTGGGCGCGAGTCAGGCGATGTCCCAGCTGATGACGGGGATGAACGCCATGTATCAGGGGGAGGTGGTACAGCTCAAGGAGCTCAAACAGATTGCCGATCTCTACGCGGTCAAGGTGATCGATGCGGCCAACAAGGCCAACGTGGGGGGGATTGCGCCCGCCCAGGCCAAGGCGGACATGCTGCAGGCGCAGCAGGAGATCGCCCGCATCTGGCAGCAATACAGCGGACAGGAGCGAAGCCCGTCCGAACAGCAGGAGGCTGCGCGGGTGCAGGCACTGTTCGGCGCGGCGGATCAGCAGATTGCCGCCGTGGTGGCGGTACTGGATCAGATGCAGGGGGCGGCGCGTGATCAGCTCTCTGCTCGCATCATGCCACTCTACGGGGTGATCGATCCGGTTAGTGACGGGGTGAGCTCGCTGGTGGAGTTCCAGCTCAAAGAGGCGGAGCAGAACATCGGCGAGCTCAACGATCTCAGACAGCAGCTGTTCCGGCTTTTCATCGTGCTGTTTCTGGTGGGGGCCGCCTGCGTACTCTTCTTCGGTGTCTGGGCCGGACGCAGCGTCAGCCAGCCGCTGGCAGCCATGGGGCAGGTGCTGCGCGGAATGCAGCGGGATCTCGACCTGAGCCAGCAGGCGCCGGTCTTGCGCAAGGACGAGATGGGGGCGCTGGCCCAATCGCTTAATCTGGTGATCAGCCACTTTCGCGGCTTGATTAACCAGATCAACGAGATGGCGGAGCACCTTGCCAAGGAGTCCGCTCGCCTGGCCCATATCGGGGTCGAGAGTCGCCAGCGCTTTGCCCGGCAACAGGGGGAGACCGATCAGACCGCCACCGCCATGAACCAGATGAGCGCGACGGTGGCCGAGGTGGCCAACAGCTCCTCCGGCGCGGCGGATGCGGCCCGTGTGGCGGACGAGAGTGCCCGCCACGGCCATCTGGTGGTGGAGGATGCCATCGCCCGGATGTCGGCACTGTCGTCCCATATTCAGGACACGGCGGCGATGATCACCCAGCTGGCCGACGACAGTCGCGACATCAGCAGCGTGATGGATGCCATTCGCGGCATCGCCGAGCAGACCAACCTGCTGGCGCTCAATGCGGCGATAGAGGCGGCGCGGGCAGGCGATCAGGGGCGCGGTTTTGCGGTAGTGGCTGACGAGGTGCGCACCCTCTCCCAGCGAACCCAGCGTTCGACCGAAGAGATTGGCAAGACCATCGTCAAGTTGCAGCAGGGAGCCAACGATGCGGCCAGCAGCATGGTGCGCGGGCTGGATCAGGTGGAGGAGTCCAACCGTACCGTGCTCGCCTGCGGCAAGGCCCTTGGCGAGATTGTCAGTTCGGTGGAGGTGATCAACGAGATGAACACTCATATCGCCACCGCTGCGGAGGAGCAGAGCAAGGTGGCGGAGGAGATCACCCGCAACGTGGTCAATATCGCCCATATTGCTACCGAATCGACCGCGGCGGCCTCCGAACTGAACCAGAGTTGCCACGAGCTGGAGCAGCTATCGAGCGATCTCAAGCAGAAGGTGGGGCAGTTCCGCTGTTAAGCCTTCATTCCAACGCACAGAGTACGAAACAGAAGAGGCGGCCCCGGGGCCGCCTCTTGTTATGAACCTCTAGCCGGTGCTGGCTCAGGCTTTCGCCAGCCGACGCTCGATGGCATCCATCAGCATGCCGGTGATATGAACGTCGAAGGCCGCTTCAATCTCGCGAATGCAGGTCGGGCTGGTGACGTTAATCTCGGTCAGGCGATCGCCGATGATGTCGAGACCGACGAAGATAAGGCCCTTCTCTTTCAGGGCAGGGCCTACCGCGCGGGCGATGGCCCAGTCCGCTTCGCTCAAGGGGCGCGCTTCACCACGGCCACCGGCCGCCAGATTGCCACGGGTCTCGCCTTGCGCCGGAATGCGGGCCAGGCAGTAGGGTACCGGTTCCCCGTCCACTACCAGCACCCGCTTGTCGCCATCCTTGATAGCGGGCAGATAGGTCTGCGCCATGCAGTACTGGCTGCCGTGGGCGGTCAGGGTTTCGATAATCACGCCGACGTTGGCGTCATCCTCCTTCATGCGGAAGATGGAGGCGCCGCCCATGCCGTCCAGCGGCTTGAGGATGACGTCCTTGTGCTTCGCGTGGAAGGCGCGCAGCTTGTCGGCGCGGCGGGTCACCAGCGTGGTCGGGGTGTGCTCGGCAAACCAGGCGGTGTAGAGCTTCTCGTTGGCATCGCGCAGGCTCTGCGGCTTGTTGACGATGAGGCAACCCTCATCCTCGGCCCGCTCCAGCATATAGGTGGCATAGATAAATTCGGTGTCGAACGGCGGATCCTTGCGCATCAGGATCACATCGAGGTTGGAGAGGGGCTGATCCACCACCTCGCCCAGCGTGTACCAGTCGGCATAGTCATATTTGACGGTGAGCGGGCGCATGGTGCCAAAGGCGCGACCGGCCTCCATGTAGAGATCCTTCATCTCTAGATAGAAGAGCTCATAGCCGCGCTTTTGCGCCTCTTCGAGCATGGCAAAGCTGGAATCTTTCTTGATGTTGATGGCCGAGATGGGGTCCATCACGATGCCGAGTTTAATGGTCATCCGCTGTTCCTTTTTAATGGCTCGATAGGGTTGTAGGGTCGATTAGCGCAGCGTAATCGGCCGCTTGCGGCTGCGTCGATGCAGCCATTGATGCGGCCGATAGTATCAAGCGAGATCGCCAAAGCGGCACTGCAGCGCAGTGATCGCCGTCAGGGCGGCAGTTTCGGTGCGCAGCACCCGCGGCCCCAGCAGCATCTCTTTGAAATCTTCCTGCACGGTACGGGCGATCTCGTCGCTCGACAATCCCCCTTCCGGGCCAATCAGCAGGCGCACGCCATGCTCGGGAACGGGCAGGGTGTTGATGCTGTACTCGGCGCGCGGGTGCAGGTTGAGCTTGAGCTCCTTGGTCTCTTCCGCCAGCCAGGCGTCCAGCTCCATCGGCATGCGCACCTCTGGCACCACGTTGCGGCCGCACTGTTCGCAGGCGCTGATCACCACCTTCTGCCACTGCTCGCGCTTCTTCTCCAGTCGATCAGCCGGCAGCTTGACGCCGCAGCGCTCGGAGAAGAGCGGAGTGATGCAGGTGACGCCCAGCTCCACCGATTTCTGGATGGTGAAATCCATCTTGTCGCCACGGCTGATCACCTGCCCGAGGTGGATGGCGAAGGGGGACTCCACCGATTGGGCATCGCAGCGGTCGATGGTCACTTCCACCGACTTCTTGCCGACGCTGGCGATGGTAGCGGGATATTGATTGCCATCGCCGTTGAACAGCTCGAGCTGCTGGCCCGGCTGCATGCGCAGTACCCGGCCGATATGGTTGGCGCCGTCTTCCGACAGGGCGATGGTCTGGCCAACTTGCAGGGTGGCCGATTCATAGATACGTGGAATGCGCATGGCTGATTGTCAGTCTCTTGCTTGGAAACCCTTCATATCCTGCTGCGAGCAAGGCTCACGCGGCAGAGGTGAAGGGCTTCATGATAGGAGGGGCGATCCCCCTCCCTGGTCAAATGGGGTTATTGGCACTGCTTTTCAATAAAGGGATTGGTATTGCCCTGCAGCGTGCCGATGCGGCGGTTGCGCTCGCACTCCCAGCCTTCTGCCGGGTACTGCCTGTCCCAGGCTTCAAACAGTTTACGCTGTTGCGCCGCCAGACGCAGCCCATACTGCTGGCTCATGTAGAGGTAGGCGCGGGCGATCTGGCCCCGTACCGGCCCCTTGGGCGGTTGCACCCGACGATCCTTGAAATCCACCAGCATCTGGCACTGACCGTACTGATCCGGCTTGCCGTTCCAGTCGGAGAAGCGGTAGTTGGCCCGATCGCCGTTCACTTCGCCGATGGCGGGGAAGAGGTTGTGCATGTCCCCCTCCATCTTGTTGAACTCGGGGCTCGCCTTTTCGCAGTTCTTGCGACCGCCATCCTGCCAGCACTGCAGCTGGTGGCCGAACTCCCAGGCAGGGACCACGTGCTCCCACTCGATGCGGGCGGCGCGCTTGGGCTGCTTGCGCGGCTCGTAGCCGCAGCTGGCGAGATCCGGGCTCATCTTCTTGCCCTGATAGTCGATGTCGCAGCCGCAGTAGAAGGTAGTGACTGCTGGCTGGCTGCGATAGAGCTTCACCAGATCCTGTTTGGCTTCGCGAAAGGTCTGGGCGTGCAGGGGCGCGCTGAGCAGCGGCAAACCGGCCAGCAGGGTCAGGGCGAGAGAGGAGATGAAACGCATGGGATTCCTTGCAAACGGGGTGATTGACGAACGATGGCGGGCACCCTACCACAGGGGCGCGACACAAGCTGGCTTACTGCTCTGGCTCCGGCTGTTCCCGCTCCAGCGGCTGCTTGCAGCGGCGACAGTGATAGCGGGCCTCGCCACGCACCATCTTGTTGTGGCGGCGTATCGACAGCTGATGCTGCTGGCAGTGGCAGCGATAGGGCACGGTGCGCTGGGCCAATACCGCCAGATCGAAGCTGTGGGTGGTTCTGGGCTCAAGGCCGAACACCTCCCGCATCACCGACTGCCACTGCTTGCCGTGAGGCAACACCCGGTTTTTGCCACGCCCTTCACCCCAGAGGGCGTGAACCAGCAGATGGGCCACCTCGTGGGGCACCACCTCATCCAGAAACGCCTGCTGGTTGGCCTGATAGAGGGCAGGATTGAAACGCAGCTCCCAGGTTTGCAGCCGTGCCGATCCCGCCGCCCGGCCCCGCATATTGCAGTAGATCCGCGGGCGGGGAAAGGTGCGGCCAAGGCGCGCCTCGGCCTGCACAAAACAGGCTTCTACGCGTTGTTGCAGCAGGGCGACAAGCTGGGCAGGGGTGGCAGACATCAACATCTCGTCAGGTAGTGGATAAGCAAAAGGGGAGCCAGGCTCCCCTTTTATCACAACAGCGAGCCTTACAGGCCAGCGGCAGAACGCAGCAGTTCGGCCTTGTCGGTCTGTTCCCACGGGAACTCGTCGCGACCGAAGTGACCGTAGGCAGCAGTGGCCTGGTAGATCGGGCGCTTCAGATCCAGCATCTGGATCAGGCCATACGGACGCAGCTCGAAGTGCTCGCGTACCAGTTTGACCAGCAGATCTTCAGCGACTTTAGCGGTACCGAAGGTCTCGACGCTGATGGAGGTCGGCTCGGCCACGCCGATGGCGTAGGAGATCTGGATTTCACAGCGATCGGCCAGACCGGCGGCAACGATGTTTTTGGCAACGTAGCGGGCGGCGTAGGCAGCGGAGCGGTCAACCTTGGATGGATCCTTACCGGAGAAGGCGCCACCACCGTGACGGGCCATGCCGCCGTAGGTGTCGACGATGATCTTGCGACCGGTCAGACCGCAGTCACCCATCGGGCCGCCGATAACGAAACGGCCGGTCGGGTTGATGAAGTATTTGGTGTCCTTGTTGACCCACTCGGCCGGCAGCACCGGCTTGATGATCTCTTCGCGTACCGCTTCAACCAGATCTTTGTGGCTGATGGATTCGGCGTGCTGGGTAGAGAGCACCACGGCATCGACACCGATGATCTTGCCTGCGTCGTCGTAGGCGAAGGTCAGCTGGCTCTTGGCATCCGGACGCAGCCACGGCAGGGTGCCGTTCTTGCGCACTTCAGCCTGACGCTTCACCAGCAGGTGAGAGTAGGTGATGGGGGCGGGCATCAGCACGTCGGTTTCGTTGGTGGCGTAGCCGAACATCAGGCCCTGGTCGCCCGCGCCCTGTTCCAGCGGATCGCTGCGGTCAACACCCTGGTTGATATCCGGGGACTGCTTGCCGATGGCGTTCAGCACGGCGCAGGAGTCAGCGTCGAAGCCCATGTCGGAGTGGGTGTAGCCGATTTCACGCACGGTATCACGCACGATCTCTTCGATATCAACCCAGGCAGAGGTGGTTACTTCGCCGGCCACCATGACCATACCGGTCTTGACCAGGGTCTCGCAGGCAACACGGGCCTTGGTATCTTGCTTGAGGATGGCGTCCAGTACCGCATCGGAGATCTGGTCCGCAATCTTGTCGGGATGGCCTTCGGAGACCGACTCGGAAGTAAACAGCTTTGCCATGATGGGAGTCTCAGCTTGTCTGGGTTATCGCCACAGCAATAACCGGGTGAATGGGATGGTGTAGAGGTATCTACATCTGGACGTCTATTTTAATTAGCGCCCCCCGCGATTGCCAGCACTATTTTGTCGTGGCATCGCAAGCCAGCTACTAATGGCTCCTTACTATCCCCAAGGGGGTGGAAATCAAACGTTTGTATCTGTCCTCTTTGGTCAAAAGTAGCCAAGAAAAGCGATTGTCCTCCCAAAGCCACTTTATTCGTCCAGATAACATTTGCACGCCGCGCGCCCTGCTGGGACAATAACGCGCCTTAATCTTGGCCATCAAATGAAGCAATCGCAGGAGATTCAGATGCCTTCTCGTAAAGAGCTTGCCAATGCCATTCGTGCATTGAGTATGGATGCCGTTCAAAAAGCCAACTCCGGTCACCCGGGCGCCCCCATGGGAATGGCGGATATCGCCGAAGTGCTGTGGCGTAGCCACCTCAAACATAACCCGAACAACCCCAAGTGGGCCGACCGCGACCGTTTCATTCTCTCCAACGGCCACGGCTCCATGCTGCTGTACTCCCTGCTGCATCTCTCCGGTTATGACCTCTCCATCGACGATCTGAAAAACTTCCGCCAACTGCACTCTCGCACCCCGGGTCACCCGGAGTACGGCTATGCACCGGGCGTTGAAACCACCACTGGCCCGCTGGGTCAGGGCATCACCAACGCTGTTGGTATGGCGATCGCCGAAAAAGCCATGGCTGAGCAGTTCAACCAGCCGGGCCACGACATCGTTGACCACTACACCTACGCCTTTATGGGCGACGGCTGCCTGATGGAAGGTATCTCCCACGAAGCGTGCTCCCTGGCAGGTACCCTGCAACTGGGCAAGCTGATCGCGTTCTGGGATGACAACGGTATCTCCATCGACGGTCACGTTGAAGGCTGGTTCACCGACGACACCGTCAAGCGTTTCGAAGCCTACGGCTGGCACGTTATCCCGGCTGTTGACGGTCACAGCCCGGAAGCCATCAATGCCGCCATCGAAGCCGCCAAGGCCGAGACCGGCAAGCCGACCCTGATCTGCTGCCGCACCATCATCGGTTACGGCTCACCGAACAAATCCGGTTCTCACGACTGCCACGGCTCACCGCTGGGCAACGACGAGATCGCCGCTGCTCGCGCGTTCCTGAAGTGGGACCACGCCCCGTTCGTTATCCCGGCCGATATCGCTGCCGAGTGGAACGGTCAGGAGAAGGGCGCCAAGCTGGAAGCTGACTGGGCTGCCAAGTTCGCCGCCTATGAAGCCGCTCACCCGACCCTGGCTGCCGAATTCAAGCGCCGTACCACTGGCGAACTGCCGGCCAACTGGGCTGCCGAATCAGCCAAGATCATCGAAACCCTGCAAGCCAACCCGGCCAAGATCGCGACCCGTAAAGCGTCCCAGAACTCTCTGGAAGCGTTCGGCAAGCTGCTGCCGGAGTTCATGGGTGGCTCTGCCGACCTGGCGCCGTCCAACCTGACCATGTGGTCCGGTTCCAAGTCCCTGACCAACGACGATGCCTCCGGCAACTACATCCACTACGGTGTACGCGAGTTCGGCATGTCCGCCATCATGAACGGTATCGCCCTGCACGGTGGTTTCATCCCCTACGGCGCCACCTTCATGATGTTCATGGAGTATGCCCGCAACGCCCTGCGTATGGCCGCCCTGATGAAGCAGCGCGTCATCTTCGTTTACACCCACGACTCCATCGGTCTGGGTGAAGATGGCCCGACTCACCAGCCGGTTGAGCAGATCGCGTCTCTGCGTCTGACCCCGAACATGAGCACCTGGCGTCCGTGTGACCAGGTTGAATCCGCGATCGCCTGGAAGCACGCCATCGAGCGTACCGACGGTCCGACTTCCCTGATCTTCTCCCGTCAGAACCTGGCCCAGATGGACCGTACTGCCAAGCAACTGGCCGACACCGCCAAGGGTGGCTACGTGCTGAAGGATTGCGCCGGTACCCCTGAGCTGATCCTGATCGCCACCGGTTCCGAAGTGGAGCTGGCCGTTGCCGCTTTTGATCAGCTGACTGCCAAGGGCCGTGCCGTGCGCGTGGTCTCTCTGCCTTGTACCGATGTGTTCGACGCCCAGTCTGCCGAGTACAAAGAGTCCGTCCTGCCGTCTTCTGTCACCAAGCGCGTGGCCATCGAAGCAGGCATCGCTGACTACTGGTACAAGTACGTCGGTTTCGGCGGCAAGATCATCGGTATGACCACCTTCGGTGAGTCTGCTCCGGCCGAGCTGCTGTTCAAGGAATTTGGCTTTACCGTGGAAAACGTGGTTGCGACCGCTGAATCCCTGTAAGCGCTGAATATTGGGTCGCTCTGACTCAATAGCCGGAACGATAAAACGCCCTCCATCGCAAGATGGGGGGCGTTTTTATTGGCTGAGTTATAGATATTTGTAGTTACAGGTTTTCAAGTTGAGCGAAGTCACTTTTTTGTGCTATTAACCTTCCATTTCTAGTTTCATACGGTACCATGCTAACAAGCATATTATTTTATGTTTATATAATCGCCTTTATTGAAAAGTAATTTGGAGAGCCTATGTCACAGCATGTTCTTATAAAGCTAGCAACTAAGAAACCATACTTAGATAAACCTGAAATGCCGGAAGGATCTTTTTATGACAGCGTTAAAGGGTATTGGGTAAAAGCAGGGGAAAGCCTCGTATCTTACTCTTCAGAGTTTGGAGTTATGGCTACCAAGAAATGTGATATTGAAACTGGTGAGGATCAAAAAGGAGAATGAATAGTTATGTTCTCATATTATCTAGTGTTTATGACTTTTCTGTGGATTTAGTAGTTCAGCGTTTGGAGAATATGCATGAAAATTATATAAGACTTAACAAAGAGCAGTTTCACCTATATGAAATATCACTAAACCCTGTGGATATGCTATTGCATATTAATGGTAATGGCATCGATGTTTCAATATCAAAAATAAAATCTATATGGTATCGGCAACCTATTTTTTTACGAAACACCCCAGGAAAATTAATTGATATTGAGGAGCAATTATCTAAGTCTCAATGGAGCGCATTTTTAAGAGGTCTAATGGTTTTTGATGATGCATATTGGATGAATTGGCCTCAAGCTACATATGCTGCTGAATCGAAACCCTATCAGCTTATGTTGGCTAAAAAAATTGGCTTCACTGTACCAAAAACAATCATCAGCAATGGACTGGGTTTTAAATATCTAGAGAAAGATTCCTTTGTTGTAAAATCGATAGATACGGTTTTATTGAAAGAAAATGATGATTGTTATTTTACTTATACATCTCGAATGTCATCTGAAAATTTTATTAATGCTCAAACAAAAAGTGCACCGATTACATTTCAAGAATATGTAGATGATAAGTTGGATATTAGAGTCACTGTTGTTGGGGATAAAATTTTTGCAGTATCAATAAAACGTGATGGGAACTTTATTGAAGGTGACTGGCGAGTTACTGAGAAAATAAATCTTGAGTATGATGATATATGTCTTCCTGATCGTGTAAAAGATATGTGCTTTTCATATCTAAAGGTTTTGGGATTAAACTATGGTGCTATTGATTTTATAAAGTCTCATAATGATTTATTTTTTATAGAAATAAATTCTACTGGTGAATGGGGTTGGTTATCTAATGCAGATAGGCAAATTGATAAAGAGATTGCTTGTAGACTTATGGCTGGTAATAGTTAAATTGTTATCACGAGCTATAGAAGAGTTCCTACCGTTTGCATATTTTTATTATGTTAGTAACCAATGGATGGAAAAAATATATCAGTCCTCAATGGAGGATATTGATTTTTATTCAAAGTTATCTGACGAGCAATTAGAGAAGAGGTTGGGGGATGAGCATGAAAGAGCTCAAAAAATTGATGATAAAACATCAAAGTTCACTCTTGGTCTAAGTATATCATTGACAATTATTAGTGCATCCGCGAGTAGTATAGTGAAAGTATTGCCATCAAGTGCCCTGAATAACTATATAGTGTTGTTATTTGGAATATCATCGCTTTACATGCTATCTGGTGGCTTGTTAGCATTGGGGGCCTTAAAGACTTTACCTAAATTTGGTTATGGAACAAATTTTGAGTGCAATAAGAGTTCAGTGACATTAGTCACAAGCTTGATTGGACAAGAAAAAATAAACATAATAAGGCATTTTAGAAATGAATTGTCATTCATGTCTTTGAGAAATGGTTTTTTACTTGTTTTTGTGTCTTTGTTTTTGTGTGTTATTGTTCTTTCTAATGACATAAAGGCTGACTCTACTGAAAATAAGATTTATGATAACTGTCGTTCATTGACATATAAAATTTAGTTCGCCTATGTAAACTGTATATAGAAATAAAAAAGAGACCGGCCATCAGCCGGTCTCTTTTTATTATTTAACGCAATAATTACGCCTGCGGCGGGGTACTTTCCGCATTGGACATCACCACATCAATTTGCACCAGGGCGCCGGCGGGCAGTTCACTGACCCCGAATACGGTGCGGGCAGGCAGATAGCCCGGGAAGTATTTGGTGTAGACGGCGTTGACCGCATCCAGATCCGCGATATTGCCGAGTTGGATATTCACCTTGACGATATCGTCCATCACATGGCCGATGCTCTCCACAATCGCCTTGATATTGCTCAGGCACTGGGCGGTCTGCTCTTTGACACAGCCAGTCAGGATCTTGCCGGTGGCGGGGTCAATCGGCAGCTGCGCAGACAGATGGTTGTAGTGGGAGAAGGCGACGGTCTGGCAATGGAGCGGGCTACGCGGTGCCTTGTCGGTATTGCGGGCGCTGATCACCAGATTGTGTCTGTCTTCCACCAGTTGCGGCGGGGTGCCGTCACCGTGGGAGATCACCGCATCCATCTGCACCCGTGCCCCCATGGGCAGGGCGGCGGCACTGACTACCGAGCGGGCGGGCAGATAGGCGACGGCGCGGGCGATGGCGGAGTCGGGGAAGAAGGTGGTGTAGACCTCGTTGACGGCCTCCAGATCGGCCAGATCGGTCAGATAGACGGTGACCTTGACGATATCGTCAAACGGCACGTCGATGCTCTCCAGCACGTGCTTGATGTTGCGCAGGCACTGACCCGCCTGCTCCTTGATGCCACCGGCGACCAGTTGGCCCGAGGTGGCCTCGACCGGCAGCTGGGCGCCGATATTGTTGTAGTGGGAGAAGGCCACGGTGTGAGTGGAGAGCGGATTGTGCGGCGCCTTGTCACTGTTGCGGGCCAGTTTAATCAGCGGGCAGGGGGCTTGCGGGAAGGTGCCTTCGCCGTTGGAGATGATGGCATCGATCTGCACCAGCGCGCCCAGCGGCAGGGCTGCGACGGCGAGAGTGGTGCGGGTCGGCAGATAGCCCGGGAAGAATTCGCGATAGACGGCGTTGACCGCCTCCAGATCCGCCATCTCTTTCAGGAAGATGGTCGCTTTGACCATATCGTCCATCACATGGCCGATGCTCTCGATGATCGCCTTGAGGTTGCTCAGGCACTGTCTGGCCTGCGCAGTGACATCGCCACTCACCATCTTGCCGGTGGCCGGATCGACCGGCAGCTGGGCGGAGATATTGTTGTAATGGGAGAACGCCACCGTTTGGGTGCTGGGACCCAGATCCTGGGGTGCATGGGTGGTATTTCTTGCCGACTTGATGATGGTGCCACTCATAGATATGCCTCTTTTTAATATTTGTTGTTAATTCAGGTACAGGTTGACCCCATCTTGTTGTGCGCCATGGCCACTGCGCCAGCGGCGGCATCCCCGGTTATTATTTGTGATCCACTCAATAGCTGAGAGGGATAAGAGAGGAAGAGACAGGGTAGATATTTCAGACAGGGCGATTCTATGAGTGGCTATCAGGGGTTGCAAACCACGGATTGCATTTCTATGAGATGGCTCAACGCTCGCAAATTTAATGTGATTGCTATTCAATTCACGCTGAATAGTCAGCCGTTTGCCCGCCAATGGCCCTGCATCGAGCAGTAGCCCAGTCAGGGCGGGTGTTGGGGCAAAAGCCTTGGCAGAACAGGGCTGTGAATAAAGGGTTAACGCCATGCATCAGCCTGCCAGCAAACGGCATTGCGGTGCATAGATATGTATTTTATGTTTTTTCAATCCTCTATCTTCAATCGTGAAAATATGCTAGTTGCCATTCATGTCGCGACGGCTAAAGATGTGGCTGGAATATAATGCAAATATTTGCATGAGCGGCAAATTGATAATTATCTGGCGGTCACAGTATGGCCGCAGATGTGTGGCGATTTTAGCTCGCGATATATAGTGAGATATTCCATAAGATTGCAGCAAAAAATATGGGTCTCATGGTGCGTGATGGAAAGCGCAGGAAAATGGCGGGTTGTCATGGCGAGTTGGAGGGCCGGGTGAGCGAGCCATTCAGGCCGAGCTTTCACAAACCCGAGCGCAAAGCCGACCCGATAAAGCGCCGTCCCGATAAAGCAATAGCGCGCCATCCAACGCAACAGCCCCGAACTTGGTCAGGTCGGGGCTGCTGTGGGGCTGTTGTGGGTCTATGAGGGGGCGAACGAGCGCGCTTGGCAGGGTTTATCCCGCGGGATAGAGCGCTCCCAGCACGGCCGGACGGCTGGCGCCAGTCACGGCGGGCAGGTTGCCCGGCTTGCGGTGGACAAAGCACATCGCCAGCCAGGCAAAGGCAGCCCCTTCTACCCAGTCGGGGGCCAGCCCCAGCTCGGCAGTGCTGGCGATGCGCCATGCGGGCAGCAGGCTGGCCAGCTCCTTTAGCAGCGGGGCGTTATGGGCGCCGCCGCCGCAGACAAACAGCTCGGCTTTCGGCTGGCTGGCACCGACTGATTCGGGCCGGGCGGGCAGTTGGCGGGCGATGCTGTGGCAGGTGAGCGCCTGCAGGGTACGCTGCACATCCACGGGGGCGTAGGCACTGCCTGCCAGCTCGCCATCGAGCCAATCGAGGGTGAACATCTCCCGTCCGGTGCTCTTGGGGGCGGGGGCGGCGAAGTAGGGGTGAGCCAGTAGTTGCTCCTGCAGGGCCGGGATTGGCTTGCCACTGGCGGCCCATTGGCCTCCGGCGTCATAGCTGCCACCGTGGGGCTGATGGCGGCGATACCAGCCATCAAGCAGGGTGTTGGCCGGGCCGGTATCAAAACCATAGACCCCGCCCGGATTGCCCGGCAGCACCGAGATATTGGCGATGCCGCCGAGGTTCAGCACCACCCGCAGGGCGCCGGGCTTGGCAAACAGCGCCTGATGGAAGGCGGGCACCAGCGGCGCACCCTGACCGCCGAGGGCCATATCCATGGTGCGAAAATCGGCGATCACATCGATGCCGGTCAGGGCGGCCAGCAGGGCGGCGTTGCCGATCTGCAGGGTAAAGCCAAGCTGGGGGCGGTGGCGGATGGTCTGGCCGTGGCTGCCGATGGCGCGAATATCGGCGGGCGTGAGGCTCGCCTTGGCCAGCAGCGCGTGGGTCGCTGCGGCAAACTCCTGTGCAATCAGATTGTCGGCCACCCCCATACGGTCGATTTCGTTGTCGCTCGGGGTGCAGAGGGCATGCAGTGTGCGGGCGGTCTCTTGCGGCCAGGGGTGACAAAGCGCCGCTTCGACCCGCAGTTCATCTCCGTCGATCATCACCAGTACGGCGTCGATACCGTCCATGCTGGTGCCTGACATCAATCCGATATAGCGTTCAGCCATTGGCTCTCCTCACTTGCTGGCCGGGATACTCCGGTTCCCGGCACCCATCCGATATGGCGCTCAGCCATGCGTTCACTTCAATCGGGTTGCCAGGCGCGGGCTCAATAAAAGGGGCTGGCAGGGCCTTCACCCTGCCAGCCCTGATGGCTCAGTTGCCGCGACTATCCCGCCTGTTCTGGGCCAGTTGCAGCTCGGGCTTGTCGAGTTTGGCCAGTTGTGGCATCGCCAGCTTCCTGAAGTTGGCCAGCTCACGCCCGCTCAGGGTCTCGGCCTGCGGCAGGGTGAGGGTGCGCGGGTTCTTGTGAATGCCGCCCACCACGAATTCATAGTGCAGGTGCGGGCCGGTGACGCGGCCGGTGCCACCCAGGGTGCCGATGGTCTGACCCTGCTTCACCCGCTGCCCCTTGTTGACGGTGCGTTTGGAGAGGTGCAGATACTTGGTCACGTAGTTGCCGGCATGCTTGATAAAGACGTAGTTGCCGTTGAACTGGTTGTAACCGGCGGCCACCACGCTGCCGGAGCCCGCTGCCATGATGGGGGTGCCCACCGGCGCCACATAGTCGATGCCGTTATGGGGGCGGATCTTGCCGGTCACCGGATGGAGGCGGCGCGGGTTGAAATTGGAGCTGATGTATTTGAAGTTGACCGGTGCACGCAGGAAGCTCTTGCGCATCGCCTTCCCTTCCGGGGTGTAGTAGTTGCCATCTTCATTGAGCACGGCGCGGTAGGCGGTACCCTGGTTGACGAACTCCGCCGCCAGAATATCGCCAGAGGCGACCCGCTCGTCGTCGCGGAACTTGTCTTCATAGACCACCCGGAAGCTGTCCCCCGGTTGCAAGTCCTGGGCAAAGTCGATGTCCCAGCCGAAGATGGCGGCGAGATCCATGATCTGATCTTCGGTCATTCCCGCGTCCACCGCTGCGCCCCAGAAGCTGGATCGGATCTCGCCCTTGCTCACCTGTTCGCGGGTGTCGAGGGCGATCTTGACGTTGCGGGCGACAAATTCCTCATCCTTGCGAACTACCTTGAGCGCCTGCTCCAGACTGTGGGGGTAATAGAGGCTGTTTAGCTCGCCATGTTCGGTGAGCTTGAAGGTGAGCTCCTGACCCGGTTGCAACATCCGCAGGGGATCGCTGCCGTCGAGCTGGTCGATCAGGTGCAGATCCGTGGTGCTCAGGCCAATGCGCTGGAAGATCACCCCCATGTTGTCGCCACGGCGCACCTTCACCTGCTTGGTGATGTAGCGCGGCTTGGGCGGGGTCACGGGCTGAGCAGCCTCGGCCGTCAGTTCGTCGTTCAGTGCGTTGTCGTTAGCCGGTTCCCGCAGGGCAATCTCGTTGCCGTTTTCATCGACCCGTGTTGCTACCGCCTGTTCGCTTGGCCAGGCAGCCAGCATCATGATCATGATGCTTAAAATCAGCACCATCTTGCGGTGCCAGTGGGGGAGGGAGTTGAAGGCGTGCCAAATAACCATGGAAAGTTGATGAAGTCGGGCAGAATGGACGGATTTTACAGCCTTTCCAATTGGCCCGCCATTCCAGTAATATGTTTGGCCCTGTGGAATCGTGATTGGAGAGTCAAAAAATGTCCCAGCTCGAGGTGGCGCTAGCCGAGATCAAGCGCGGAGCGGAAGAAATTCTGGTTGAAGAAGAACTTGTCGCCAAGTTGAAGGAAGGGCGCCCGCTGCGCATCAAGTTGGGCATGGACCCGACGGCCCCCGACATTCACCTGGGTCATACCGTGATCCTCAACAAGCTGAAGACCTTCCAGGATCTGGGCCACGAGATCATCCTGCTGATCGGCGATTTCACTGCCATGGTGGGTGATCCCTCCGGCAAGAACAGCACCCGTCCGCCGCTCTCCGAAGAGGCCATCAAGCACAACGCCCTCACCTATGCGGAGCAGGCGTTCAAGATCCTCGATCCCAAGAAGACCCGCATCGAGTACAACTCCAGCTGGCTGGGCGAGCTGGGCGCGACCGGCATGATCAAGCTGGCGGCCAAGCAGACCGTGGCCCGCATGATGGAGCGCGACGACTTCAAAAAACGCTACACCGGCGGCCAATCCATCGCGATTCACGAATTCC
This sequence comes from Aeromonas allosaccharophila, assembly GCF_000819685.1. Lineage (GTDB taxonomy): Bacteria > Pseudomonadota > Gammaproteobacteria > Enterobacterales > Aeromonadaceae > Aeromonas > Aeromonas allosaccharophila. The sequence continues at coordinate 58,794 of NZ_CDBR01000093.1, forward strand.
TCTATCCGCTGCTGCAAGGCTATGACTCGGTCGCGCTGAAGGCGGACGTCGAGCTGGGCGGTACCGATCAGAAGTTCAACCTGCTGATGGGCCGCGAGCTGCAAAAAGATGCCGGCATGGCCGCCCAGTGCGTGCTGATGATGCCGCTGCTGGTGGGTCTGGATGGCGTCAAGAAGATGTCCAAATCCGCTGCCAACTACATCGGCGTACACGATGCCCCGGGTGAGATGTTCGGCAAGATCATGTCCATCACCGACGATCTGATGTGGAACTACTACGAGCTGCTCTCCTTCCGTCCGCTGGCTGAAATCGAAGGGTTCAAGGCGGGCATCGCTGCCGGCACCCTCAACCCGCGCGACGTGAAGATCTGGCTGGCCAAAGAGATCATCACCCGCTATCACGACGAAGCGGCGGCCGAAGCGGCCCACGAAGATTTCACCCAGCGTTTCTCCAAGAACGCCATTCCGGACGAGATGCCGGAAGTCGAGCTGGCACTGGAAGGCGACGGACTGGCCATCGCCAACCTGCTGAAAGAGGCCGATCTGGTGGCCACTACCTCCGAAGCGCTGCGGATGATCAAGCAGGGCGCGGTCAAGGTGGATGGCGAGAAGCTGGAAGATGGCAAGGCGCTGATTGGTGCCGGTACCGCCGTCTATCAGGTTGGCAAGCGCAAGTTTGCCCGGGTGACGGTCAAGTAAGCCCTGATCGCTCAGTCCGCGCTGACGGGTCATCCAGTCTGATGCGTTGAATAAGAGAAGCCTCCCTTGCGGAGGCTTCTCTGTATTTACGCTATGGGCGGGAAGCGCAGATAACAAAACCGGCATCAGGGGATGCCGGTTTTTTATTGTTTTGCGGGATTGGCGGTCTTAGCGGGCCAGCTGGACGGCGGCGCGCGCGTTGGCCGGTTGCGGGCGGAGCCTGGTTTTTGGTGCGCAGGCCACTTTCAGGCGTAGCCACTCGCGCCACAGCAGCCAGCAGAGCGGCAGGGTGAGCAGCAGCACGGTGGCGGGCTGGGCCATCAGTACGCCGTCACGACCCCACTGTTGTGGCAGCAGGAAGATGAGCGGCAGCAGCAGCACGGTTTTGGCGATGGAGATGAGCAGCGCCTGACGGGTGCGGGCCATGGATTGCAGCAGCACGATTCCGAACATGATGATCCCCTCCAGCGGAATGGCACCGAGGTTGAGGGTCAGGCTGCTGATGGCGGCGGCCAGCAGCTCGGGATCCTTGTCGCCGGTATAGAGCATGGCGACCTGTCCCGGCAACAGCTGGATGGTGAGCCACACCAGCATGCCGTAGATAAAGGTAAACTTGAGCCCCATCTCCATCAGGTACTTGAGGTTGCGATGGCGCTTGGCCCCCGCCGCCTTGCTGATGAGCGGCTGAATGCCGAACGCCAGCCCCTGCAGAATGACGATAAAGACAGCCTCGGTGTAACCGGCCACGGTAAAGCCCGCCAGATCTTTCACATTGCCATACACCATCAGCTGGCTGTTGTGCAGCATCAGCAGCAGCCCGAGGTTGAACTGGGCAATCAGGCTTGGCAAACCGGTAAAGAGCAGGTTCGGCATGGCGGGGAGGTTGGGCACCAGATCCCGCCAGCTGAGGCGCAGCCGGGCCCAGGGGGTAAAGAAGTAGCCAAGGCCGATCAGGCTCACGGCGCCTTCTGCCATCAGGGTGGCTTGCGCGGTACCGATCAATCCCAGCCCCAGCCGACCCACCATGATGTAGTTGAGGATGATGTTGAGTACGGCGCCGCTGCTCACCAGCACCATGGCCAGTTTCGGGCGGCCATCGTTGCGCAGCAGATAGGGCACCGCCAGATTGCTGGCCAGCAGCAGGGTACCGCCGCCGATCCAGGTGAGGTAGTCACTCGCCTGTTTCCAGGTCTCGGTGCCCTGTTCAATCCCCAGCCCCAGCAGGATGTCGGTGTGGGTGTAATAGAGCAGACCCGGCGCAATGATCCCGAGTCCGGCCAGCAGCCAGAGGGCGTTGACCAGCGCCTGACGGGCCAGCGTGTCGTTTTTCGCCCCTTGCTGGAAGGAGATGGCGGTGGCCGCTCCCATGCTGATCATGGCGGCCAGACCGATCAGCACCATGATGACCGGATAGACCAGATTGATCCCGGCGAGGCCCGCGGCGCCGACATAGTGGCCGACGAAGATGCCGTCGACGAGGTAGTAGGCCCCCGAGACCAGCATGGCAAGAATGGAGGGGAGGGCATAAGCCCAGAAGCGACGGGTCATGGCCCGTTGCCGCAGTGTTAAATAGGCAGACATATCTGTTCTCTCGGGGAGCTCGAATATCGAACAGCTAGTCTAGATTAATACTTATTTGGTGATAATAAGGGTTTCACTTTATGAATTGCTGAGTATTACTCATCAATCCTGGGTGTTGGTAGTGAGCCTTGAGCATGTCGATCAGCATGCGCAGGCCGCTGCCGAGCTGGTGCCGACTGGGATAGAAGAGGTAGAAACCGGCAAAGGTGGGGCACCAGGGCTCCAGCACGGTGAGCAGTTTCCCCTCCGCGACCTTTTGACTCACCTCCTCTTCCAGACAGTAGGCGAGCCCCAGCCCCGCCTCGGCGGCACCGAGATAAAGTGCCGGGGTGCTGGTGGTGAGCGGCCCGGTCACCTCAATTTCCAGCATGTTGCCATCGGCGGCAAAGGCCCAGCGATAGTGATGGTGCGGGGTGAGGCGATAGCCGATACAGGCGTGGCGACTCAGCTCGCTCGGGTGTTCCGGCGTACCGTGTTCGGCCAGATAGGCGGGGGAGCCCACCACCAGATAGCGCTGGGGCGAGCCAAGGGGAATGCCGATCATCTCCTTGGGCAGCAGGTCCCCGTAAAAGAGCGCCGCATCATACCCATCTTCAATCAGCCGGGGCATCAGCTCCTGCTCCACTACCTCCACCTGCATTCTGGGATAACGGCGCAGATAGTCGATCAGCACCGGTGCCAGCAGGCTGTCGATGGCGCCACGGGGGGCGCAGAGCTTGAGTCGTCCCACCGGCTCATCGCTGTTGCGGGCCAGCTCGCTGAGCGCCTCTTCCAGGGTATTGAGGGTGGGGAGCAACTGTTTGAGCAGCCGCTGGCCCGCGTCGGTCGGCACCACGGCGCGGGTGCTGCGGTTGAGCAGCCGCACCCCCAGCCGCTCTTCCAGTCCTTTCAGGCTATGGCTGAGGGCAGAGGCGGAGACCCCGAGTTCGAGGGCGGCTTTGCTGAAACTGCGGTGGCGGGCAACGGCGGCAAACACCGCCAGTTCGGCGAGATCGGTACGGGTAATGGTCATCATCAATCAACAAAAAGGCGTGAATCCCAAGGGTACGCCATGGGCGTGCTGCACACAATCCGTGCGGAATGGATGGATTGTTGCGCAAATGTAGCTGCCTGCAGGCCATTGATTCCAGTGAAACTAAGTTGAATTGTTAAAAAAACTCACAATAAGGCGCTTCTAGTGTGATCTTGGTCGTCCGAAAGGCGACCCGAATCAAACTTTGGTTGATTAATTCAAAAAAACGCTGTGATTAATAGGGGCATTTAATTAAAGTCAGCCCATCAAGAGTGGTGCGCGTTAATAGGTTGTTAAGTGAGACGAGCGCCGACCCTCAGGGTCAAAATCTCGCACTGTTGTTTGTTGCGGTCTTGTTGTCACAAGGAGTGATGGCCAGGTTGCCGGGGTGCGAGAGGTTAATAACAAGGATGGACAGCAGGCGTTCCAGGGAGAGGGAACCGGGCCAAGGGCCCGAACAAACAAGAATCCCATTTTTCCTAGATGACAGGAACAACATATGTCTGACATGAATATTGCAGCTGATGGTCGTTTAGCCAGCAACACTTCCCGTGGCATCAACAAGGCCGATGTGGTCTGGATGCTGGGTCTGTACGGTACCGCGATCGGTGCCGGTGTGCTCTTCCTGCCAATCAACGCCGGTGTAGGTGGCCTGTGGCCGCTGGTTGCCATGTTGATCCTGGCCCTGCCGCTGACTTTCTTTGCTCACCGTGGTCTGGCCCGCTTCGTGCTGTCCGGCTCTACCCGTGATGGCGACATCACTGAAGTAGTAGAAGAGCACTTCGGCAAGACCGCAGGCAAATTCATCACCCTGCTCTACTTCTTTGCCATCTACCCGATCGTACTGATGTACTCAGTCGCCATCACCAACACCGTCGAGAGCGTGATTGTTCACCAGCTGGGCATGTCTGCACCTCCCCGTGCCGTCCTGTCACTGGCGCTGATCCTCGGTCTGATGGCAGTTGTTCGTCTGGGCGGCCAGGTTATCGTCAAAGCGATGAGCGTGCTGGTATTCCCGTTCGTGATCACCCTGATGGGCCTGGCGTTCTACCTGATCCCGCATTGGAATGGTGCCATCATCACTGAAGCTCCGGCGCTGTCCGACGCCTTCAACGGTGACTTCATCAAGACCCTGTGGCTGGCTATCCCGGTTATGGTGTTCTCCTTCAACCACTCCCCGATCATTTCCTCCTTCGCGGTGGATAACAAAGGTCGTTACGGTGAAGGTGCCGAGAAGAAGTGCAGCAACATCCTGCTGGGCGCTCACGTCATGATGGTAATGACCGTTATGTTCTTCGTATTCAGCTGCGTACTGAGCCTCTCTCCGGCTGACCTGGCTGCTGCCAAAGAACAGAACATCTCCATCCTGTCCTACCTGGCCAACCACTTCGACAACGCGGTTATCGCCACTGTGGCTCCGTTGATCGCCATGGTTGCCATCAGCAAATCCTTCCTGGGTCACTACCTGGGTGCGCAAGAAGGCATGAACGGCCTGATGGCCAAGGCGCTGCGTGAAAAGGGCAAGAACGTTGACACCAAGCAACTGAACAAAATCACTGCCGTGTTCATGATCCTGACCACTTGGGCCATCGCCACCATCAACCCGAGCATCCTCGGCATGATCGAAGACCTGGGCGGCCCGATCATCGCAATGCTGCTGTTCCTGATGCCGATGTACGCCATCGCCAAGGTTCCGGCCATGCGCAAATACGCTGGCAACATCAGCAACGGCTTCGTGACCCTGATTGGCCTGATCGCCATGTCCGGTATCATCTACAAGCTGATTGCCTGATAACTCCGGTTAATCCTTGTGAAAAGCCGCCTCGTTCGAGGCGGCTTTTTTATTGCCTGCTCAACAGCGGCAGATTTGCATAAACCCGGGCATATTCTCTGCACTCTGCTTAACAAAGTGGCGGGGGAGGCCTAACATGGCCCGACATCTGTTTATGAATCGGGACAAAGGAATATGTCTGCGTTGAACAAGGATCTCGGGCTCTGGCAGGGGATGGGGCTGCTCGCCACCTCGCTGCTCGGCACCGGGATCTTCGTGGTACCGGCGACTGCCGCCTCGCTGGCGGGTGGGGCCTCGCTCTGGGCCTGGTTGCTGCTGATTGCGCTGGTACTGCCCATCGCCTTTACCTTCGCTCGCCTCGGCCGTCGCTATCCCCATGCGGGCGGCGCGCCGCACCTGATTGGCCTCGCCTTTGGCAACGGCGCCGAGCGCTTCTCCGCCTTCCTGTTTCTGGCTGTGCTGCCGGTGGGGCTGCCTGCCGCCCTGATGATTGCCGCCGGCTTCTGGCACGCCCTGTTCGAGATGGGGGAGTGGACCCTGTGGGGCATCCAGCTGCTCACCCTGCTCGGGGTATTTCTGCTGGGGCTGCGCGGGGCGCGCTCCTCCGGCAACCTGCAACTGCTGATTGCGCTGGCGATTCTGGGGCTCACCCTGCTTATCTGGTTCAAGGGGGAGGTGAGCTGGCGCGATGCCGCGCGGCCGCTGCCGAGCACGGATGAGTGGCCTGCCATGGCCACCGCACTGGCGGTGATGTTCTGGTGTTTTGTCGGGCTCGAGGCCTTCGCCCATATGGGGGAGGAGTTCAAGCGGCCGGAGCGGGACTACCCCATCGCCCTGCTCGGCGGGGTGCTGCTGGCGGGGCTTATCTACTGGGTACACTCGCTGGTGGTGCTCAAATATGGCCTCTACGGCGATGAGGCGAAGAATGCCACCGCCATCCCCTCCCTGCTGGCGCTGCTGTTTGGCCCTACCGCCAAGTGGCTGGTGGCGGTGCTCGGTTACCTATCCTGCTTTGCCAGCATCAACATCTACATTCAGGGCTTTGCGCGGCTGATCTGGAGCATGGCGCGGGAAGGCAAGCTGCCTGCCTCGCTGGCCCAGCTCACCGCCCGCGGGGCGCCGCTGCGCGCGCTCACTCTAGTGCTCGCCATCTGTCTGCTCTGCATCACTCTGATCATCTGGCTGCGACTGCCACTCGATGAGCTGATCCGCTACGCCAACGGCAACTTCGTGCTGGTCTACCTGCTCTGCATGGCGGCGGGCTGGCGCCTGCTTGGTGGGGTGGGCAAGGGGCTGGCGGGGGTGAGTGTGCTGCTCTGCGCTCTGGTGCTGGTGGCGCTCGCCTCCCAGGTGCTCTATGCCGTCGTGCTTAGTCTGGCTTATGGCGGCTTCTCGTTGTGGCGGCGCCATCTGCGCCGTACCCGTCAGCAGGATGCGCTCCCGGTGGCGAAGTAACATCTCCCCGATTGCCGGAAAGATGAGAAAGCCCTGATGTTCAGGGCTTTTTTGATTCAGGCATATGGGATATTCATATGAACACCCGTTGGCACGCTATTTGCCGAAAAGTGCGGGGTCGGATCAACTCAGCGGCGATTTATAGCCAAAAAAAGTGGGATCCAGCTCCCGTTTTGCTTAAAGTGCTCCTTTCCGATCCCGGTGGTCGGAATGCCCGCAAGGATGCCCTTCAGACGTAAACAGGATGGCCTGGCCAGACTGACTCACAGCGATATTCACTGTTCCGGTTCCCTTTTCTGCCGCGTCTCTGCCGGTAGCGCCCTGTTCCGTTCAGTCAGTCCGGGTCTTGCGTCACTCTCATCGTGCATTGTCTCCATCTGCAGCGAGTGAATCATGAGCGAATCGGTTTTTGAGATCCACGACTGGACCCTGAGCGTTGACGACAACATGTTGTGTCGCCCCGACCGCGAGGTCTACCTCGAACCCAGACTGGTCAATCTGTTGCGGTTTCTGGCCCACAATGCTGGCACTGTGTTTGGCCGCGATACCCTGATCAACGAGGTGTGGGACGGCGCCGAGGTGACCGATCAGGTGGTGACCCAGTCCATCTTCGAACTGCGCAAGATCCTCAAAGATGGTCGCACCGATGCGACCGACTATATCGTCACCGTGCCCAAGCGCGGCTACAAGCTGGTGGCACCGGTACGGCCGCTGCAGGTGGTTTCCGTGGTGATGGCGGATGAGCAACCCGTGGCCGCGGTCAATACCGCGCTCTCCGACAACCCGACTCTCTCCGATCTGAGCCCGCCTGCGGCTGATCACGATGATGATGCACTGCCCAATGTCGCCCCTTTTCCCGCCGGGCCGCTGACCCGCGCCATCTCCACCCATGCCAAGGATGCCCGCAGCCGCTGGAAGATGGTGAGTTTCGATATCTTCGTGGCCATCGTGCTGATCGCCATTGTCAGCATGCTCAGCTACCAGCACACCAGCCCTCAGGTACACACCATGCTGGATCCCAATCTGCTGGTGTTCCGCTTCCACTCCGGCATGGATGACAACAACGAGAACGTGCGTCTGGCTGATGGCATCACCCGCGCCCTGATGGGGGAGGTGGCGGTAGCCACGCCGCTGCGGGTGCAGTATGGCGCCACCAATCTGATGGGGGGCATCCTGCCCGGCAAGGAGCTGAGCGTGCGGGTCACCCGCCAGCCCCGCGGCACCTATCTCGATCTGGAGTACCGCAATATCAACACCAACCGGGTGCTGTTCAGCCACCAATACCAGCTCAGCCGCCACAATGTGCACGGGGTGTTGCAGGCGAGCAGTCAGGATCTGCTGCGCGCCCTCGACCAGCCCGATGCCGAGCCGGGGATGGGCTGGCCCACCGATGATGCCTCGCTGATGGCGATGATGGAGGCGCAGTACTACATCAACAGCCGGGATCCGGTCGCCCTCAAGCGCGGCATCGATCTGCTGGAGCAGGCGCTGATTGCCCATCCGGATCAGCCGCTGCTGCTGGCGGAGCGCTATCTGGCGGGCGAGGCGCTGGCCACCCTGGCGGGCAAATCCGAGAGCGAGCGGCTGCAGGGGATTGGCACCCATCTCGCCAGCGTGGTGCAAAACAGCGGCGCCCTGCCAGCCCGGGTGTGGGAGGCACTGACCCTGCAGGCGATCCTCAACGGTCAGCAACAGCAGGCCAACTATCTGCTGGAGAAGGCGGCGAGTCGCGGCCGCTCGGTGCTCTATTACATACTGCAGGGCAAGCTGGCGGAGCTGGACGGTCGCCCCGAGGCGGCGGGGGATGACTACAGTCAGGCCTTCCTGATGGAGGCGACCGAGCAGACCTATCTGCTCTGCCAGCAGCTCGGTTTCTACAGCAATATGGAGAGCCTCACCCCGGCCTTGTTCAATGCGCTGGGTCAGAGCAAGGTGAAGCTCTTCTAACGTTGCGGCTCTTGTTTTTCTTCGGTCGGCGCGGTTGCCGACCCCATCCACTGGCTGCCTTCGGGTGGCCTGTGCTGTTTCTGCCGGTCTTCATCCTGCTGCCTACCATTGGGGATAGTCGCTCTGGTGCGGCCCGATTTCTCTTCTGCTATTCCACGACCATTCCCACTATTCCTATTTACCTTGCTCACAGTATTTGCGGCACTCGCATTTGCCCGGCTTTTGCCTCGCGCACTGCTTGTGACGTCTGCCTATTGTTGGCGGCGGGATAAGGTGTCACTCACCACTCACCACTCACCACTCACCACTTACCGATTATCGCCGTTGATGTGTGCCTCAAAGCCGCTGGGGATGAGAGAAATGGAAGATCGAACAGGAGGTGAGCGGCCACTCAGGGTAACGATCCAAAGGGCGTTCAGATGGTCGCAAGGGCAGGGGGCGCAATGGGAGCCGCTGTATCCCGGGTTTATCTGGCCAAAAATATCAAGACGGCGAGATAAGGGGGTTATCAAGGGGCAAAAACGGGGCGGCCGGATATCAAGGTTTTATCAAGGTGACGGTGTGGCCTGATGTCAATTTACTGTTTTTAAATGGTTTTTAGCAAAAATGACGAGGCGCTGAAAAAAGTTGGCTCATATTTTTATCCGTTAGCTGGTCTTTATGTTTTCCGGGGATGAGAGGCCTAGTCTGTGCCCATTCTTTGGCGGGGCGTTCCGCCAAATGTGTATGTGACGACCCGACCTTTTATAGAACCGGAGATCTTATGTCCCTAGATACGAGCAAGAAGATTGGCCTTATCGCCTGTACAGGTGTGGTGGCCGGCAACATGATGGGGAGTGGCATCGCGCTGCTGCCTTCGGCACTGGCCACCATCGGCTCCATCTCTGTCTTTAGCTGGGCAATCTGTCTGGTAGGCGCCATGGGCCTCGCCTTCGTCTTCGCCCGCCTTGCTACCAAGAACCCGCAAGAGGGTGGGCCCATTGCTTACGCTGGTGAGATCTCTCCGGTGTTCGGTTTCCAGACCGGTGTGCTTTATTACCACGCCAACTGGATCGGTAACCTGGCCATCGCCATTACCGGCGTCTCCTACCTCTCGGTGTTCTTCCCCATTCTCAATAGCCCAATTCCGGCCGCCGCAGCGACCATCGCTGCCGTCTGGATCTTCACCTTCGTCAACCTGCTGGGCGGTAGCTGGGTGAGCCGACTCTGTACTCTGGGTCTGGTGCTGATCCTGCTGCCGGTTGTCGGTACTGCGGTGATGGGTTGGGGTCATTTTGATGCCACCGTCTACAGCCAGAACTGGAACACCACCAGCGGCAGCGACCTGCATGCGGTCATCAGCGCCGTGCTGATCTGCCTCTGGTCCTTCGTCGGTGTTGAATCTGCCGCCGTCTCTTCCGGCATGGTGAAGAACCCCAAGCGCACCGTACCGCTCGCTACCATGCTGGGTACCGGTATCGCGGGTGTTATCTACATCCTCTCTACCCAGGTGATCAGCGGCATGTTCCCGGCAGGTGAAGTGGCTGCCTCCGGCGCCCCGTTTGCCATGGCCTCTTCCGCCATCTTCGGTAGCTGGTCTGCCCCGTTTGTCTCTGCCTTCACTGCGCTGGCCTGTTTCACCTCGCTGGGCTCCTGGATGATGCTGGTGGGCGAGGCGGGCAAGCGTGCCGCCAACGACGGCAACTTCCCGAAAATCTACGGCGAAGTGGACAAGAACGGCGTGGCCAAGAAGGGTCTGATCCTCGGCTCCCTGAAGATGACTGCCCTGATGATTGGCCTGACAGCCTTCACCTCCCGGTCCGCTCACGCTGCTGATCTCTTCAACGTGCTGACGACCGATGCGGTGCTGCTGACCATGCTGCCCTACTTCTACTCCAGCATTAATCTCATTCGCTTCGAGGGCATGACCTCCCGCAGCATCGGCGCGATGATCTTCTCCGGTGTGGCCTGTGTCTTCTGTCTGGTGGCCCTGATGGGTGCCAAGGGTTCCAACCTTACCGCTACCTTCGTGGTGTCGCTCATCATCCTGATGTTCTACGCCAAAAAACAGGGTCTGCGTCAGCACGACGCCCTGCTGAGCGAACAGCCCAGCAACTGATTCCCCCTTTTATCTTCCGAGCGCTCTTCACTCACCATCCCTGATGGAGAGCGCCCCTTTACGTGTGGAGCATTACGATGAATATCATTGCCATCCTCAACCACCTGGGCGTTTTCTTTAAAGAAGAACCCATTCGCCAGCTGCAAGCCTCCCTCGAGCGCAAGGGTTTCGAGGTTGTTTATCCGGTCGACGTGGCCGACCTGCTGAAACTGATCGAGAAGAACCCCCGCGTTTGCGGCGCCATCTTCGACTGGGACAAATACTCCCTGGGCCTGTGCAAGGAGATCCACGATCGCAACGAGAAGCTGCCGATCTTCGCCTTCGCCAACGACCAGTCCACCCTGGACATTCACCTGACCGACCTGCGTCTGAACGTGCACTTCTTCGAGTACCGTCTCGGCATGGCTGACGACATCGCCCTCAAGATGGGTCAGGCCACTCAGGAGTATCAGGACGCCATCCTGCCGCCGTTCACCAAGGCACTGTTCAAGTACGTGGAAGAGGGTAAATACACCTTCTGTACTCCGGGTCACATGGGCGGTACCGCCTTCCAGATGAGCCCGGCCGGCAGCATCTTCTATGACTTCTACGGCCCGAACGCGTTCAAGGCTGACGTCTCCATCTCCATGCCGGAGCTGGGCTCCCTGCTGGATCACTCCGGTCCGCACAAGGAAGCCGAAGAGTACATCGCCCGTACCTTCAACGCCGATCGCTCCTATATCGTTACCAACGGCACCTCCACCGCCAACAAGATCGTCGGCATGTTCTCCGCCCCGGCGGGCAGTACCGTGCTGGTTGATCGCAACTGCCACAAGTCGCTCACACACCTGATGATGATGAACGACGTGACGCCGATCTACTTCCGTCCGACCCGCAACGCCTACGGCATTCTGGGCGGTATCCCGCAGAGCGAATTCAGCCGCGAGACCATCGCTGCCAAAGTTGCCGCGACACCGGGTGCCCAGGCTCCCCGTTACGCGGTGATCACCAACTCCACCTATGATGGCCTGCTCTATAACACCGGCTTCATCAAGGAGAGTCTGGATACCCCTTACATCCACTTTGACAGTGCCTGGGTGCCCTACACCAACTTCAGCCCGATCTATGAAGGCAAGTGCGGCATGAGCGGCGAAGCAATGCCGGGCAAGGTGTTCTACGAAACCCAGTCCACCCACAAGCTGCTGGCGGCCTTCTCCCAGGCCTCGATGATCCACATCAAGGGTGACGTGGAGGAGGAGACCTTCAACGAAGCCTTCATGATGCACACCTCCACCTCGCCGCAGTACGGCATCGTGGCATCGACCGAGATCTCCGCCGCCATGATGCGGGGCAACACCGGCAAGCGGCTGATCAAGGACTCCATCGATCGCGCCGTCTCCTTCCGTAAAGAGATCAAGCGTCTGCGTGATCAGAGCGAAGGCTGGTTCTTCGATGTATGGCAGCCGGACAACATCGACACCGTCGAGTGCTGGAAGCTGGATCCGAAAGATGACTGGCACGGCTTCAACGGCATCGACGATGACCACATGTACCTCGACCCCATCAAGGTCACTCTGCTGACCCCGGGTATGGGTCGTGATGGCAAGCTGCTGGAGAAGGGTATCCCTGCTTCACTGGTCTCCAAGTTCCTGGACGAGCGCGGCATCGTGGTCGAGAAGACCGGCCCCTACAACATGCTGTTCCTCTTCTCCATCGGTATCGATCAGTCCAAGGCGATGCAACTGCTGCGCGCCCTGACCGAGTTCAAGCGTGGCTATGACCTGAACCTGACCATCAAGAGCATCCTGCCGAGCCTTTATCGTGAAGACCCGAGCTTCTACGAAGGGATGCGCATTCAGGAGCTGGCGCAGCGGATTCATGACTTGACCAGCAAATACCGTCTGCCGGAGCTGATGTTCAAGGCGTTCGACGTGCTGCCGGAGATGAAGATGACGCCACATGCTGCATGGCAGCAGGAGCTGGCTGGCAATCTGGAAGAGGTGCCGTTGCGTGACATGGTTGATCGCATCAGCGCCAACATGATCCTGCCGTACCCGCCGGGAGTACCGCTGGTACTGCCGGGTGAAATGGTGACCAAGGATTCTCTGCCGGTGCTCGAGTTCCTCGAGATGCTGTGCGAGATCGGTGCCCACTACCCGGGCTTCGAGACCGACATCCACGGCCTCTATCGTCAGGCCGATGGCAGCTACACCGTCAAGGTGCTGCGTTAATCGACAGTGACAACAACGGGCCGCAAGGCCCGTTTTTCCCTCCAGAATTCCTGTTCTTAATTGCGTGAGTCGCCAACCATGAAGCGAGTGCTCTCCATTCAATCCCACGTAGTCTTTGGCTGTGCCGGCAACAGCGCCGCCGTTTTTCCCATGCGTCGCCTTGGGATCGAGGTGTGGCCGATGAACACGGTGCAGTTCTCCAACCACACCCAATACCGCGAAGGCTGGCAGGGGATGGTGATGCCAGGCGGTCATATCCGTCAGCTGGTAAACGGCCTGGCGGAGATCGGCGTGCTGGCTGAGTGCGATGCGATTTTGAGCGGCTACCTCGGCTCGGCCGAACAGGGGGAGGAGATCCTGGCGGCGGTGGCCCGGCTCAAGGCGCTCAATCCGGCCGCCCTCTATTTTTGTGATCCCGTGATGGGTCACCCCGACAAGGGGTGCATAGTGGCACCCGGCGTCGCCGATTTTCTGAAAAACCGGGCACTGGCCTGCGCCGATATGCTGGCCCCCAATCTGCTGGAGCTGGAACAGCTCACCGGCCGCGATATCCGCAATGTGCCGGAGGCCATTGAGGCGTGCCAGCAGCTGCGCGCGCAAGGGACCAAGCTGGTGATGGTGAAACACTTGGGCAAGGCCGGGTTTGCCATGGACCGCTTCGAAATGCTGTTGGTGTGCGAGGAGGGGACCTTTCACCTCTCCCGCCCGCTCTACCCTTTTGCCCGCCACCCCATCGGGGTGGGGGATCTGCTGAGCGCCACCATGCTGGCCAATCTGTTGGCCGGTTGCACCCCGGTAGCGGCGTTCGAGCTTACCAACGCCAGTGTTGATGCCGTGCTGGCCCGCACCTGGCTGGCGGGGGCCTACGAGCTGCAACTGGTGGCGGCCCAGCATGAGATGGCGCTGCCGCAGGTCTCCATCCGGGCGACTCGTCTCTGATCTGCGAGATAGCAATGGGTTTATGACAGGGAAGGGGACTAATCTGGTGACCAGTAGTGTCAGCGTGAAGAGGCCACCGACGCGAGCGGTTGATCTTCAGGATGACAAGGCGGGAGTGACGGCCAGATAGCATTGACAGCCAACCCGCCATACTCATGTTTCCACGGTTGGAGAGATATCATGCACAGCTTCAATAGACGACTGCTCTTGGTGACAACGATCCTGACGCTGACCGGTTTTGCCGGTTTCGCAACCGGCCAGACATTGCTCCCGCTTAATGGACAAAACGCCGAGCAAATTAAATCTGATGATATGGCCTGCCAAAATCAGGCGACCAGTACGACCACTCCGGCGACTGAGCAGCCTCAGGGCGGGCGGCTCGCTGGCGCGGTGAAAGGGGGGCTCGTCGGGGCTGCCGCCGCGGAGGTGCGCGGTAACCAGTATGATGCCTACGACAGGCTCGATGACGATGTGCAGCAGGAGTATCGACAGGAGAATGCCCGGGATGCGGCCGCAGTGGGGGCCGTGATAGGCGGCCGTCACCAGAGAAAAGAGCGACGTGCCGAACAAGTGGCTGCGCCCGCGGCGACCACCTCTTCACAGGCTTATATCAGTTGCATGCAGGGCAAGGGTTACAGCGTCGCCCCATAAACGTCTGATGGCGTGATGCTGTCGGCAAGCTCAGGCCCCACTGGGGCCTGAGTCACCGATTATTGCGTCAGTTCTAATGCCTGGGGGCTAATCCTGCGGGCTCCTGAGCGCCTTGACCACATCCTCTTTGGGCTCCAGCTCCTTGACTTGATTGAAGATCTCCAGCTCCCCTTGCGGGCTGACGGTGTAGGCATCGGCATCCTGATAGCTGCCGCTGCCGGCGCTCTCGATGATGACCACCAGCTCGGGCTGCTTGTCGCCATTCAAATCGACCAGCTTCAGCTCCCGGATAAAGCCGTTGCGGGCCATCACCTTGCCATCCAGAAACTCATCCAGTGGAAATTGGGCGTTCTGGCCCGAATAGAGTCGCACGTCATAGCTGCCGATGGAGGCGGGCTCACCGACCCCCTGCGCCACCCGGATCACCTGCCCGGAGGGGAGGGTCAGTTGCTTGCTAAATCCCTCTTCGGCTTGTGCCGCCAGCGGCAGGGCCAGCAGCCCTGCCATCATCAATGCTCTGTTCATCTTGCAACCTCTTGCTGTCTGTTGAGCGCGGACTCCCGCGGGAGCCCGCCGTGATGCTGTTACCAGATCTTCACCCGTTTCTGGGGCGGCAGATAGAGCTTGTCTTCCGGCTGGATGTTGAATGCCTCGTAGAAGGCGGGAATGTTCGGCACCACGCCGTTGACCCGGTACTCGGGCGGCGAGTGGGGGTCGGAGCGCAGCAGCATCTGCATCAGCTCGGGGCGATACATCCCCTTCCACACCTGCGCCCAGCCGAGGAAGAAGCGCTGTTCGCCGGTAAAGCCATCCAGTACCGGCGCCTCCTTGCCATCGAGCGACAGCTCGTAGGCCTTGTGGGCGATGGTGAGGCCGCCCAGATCGCCGATGTTCTCACCCAAGGTAAACTGGCCGTTGACGAACTGGCCGTTGATGGGCTCGAAGCGGTTGTACTGGGCCACCAGCCGGCTGGTACGGAAGCGGAACTCCTTGAGATCCTGCGGTGTCCACCAGTCGCGCATCATGCCGTCGCCGTCAGATTTTGCCCCCTGATCATCAAAACCGTGGCCCATCTCGTGGCCAATGACCCCGCCGATGGCGCCATAGTTGACCGCATCATCCGCCGTCATGTCGAAGAAGGGGGGCTGCAAAATGGCCGCCGGGAAGACGATCTCGTTGTTGCTCGGGTTGTAGTAGGCGTTCACCGTCTGCGGCGACATGTGCCACTCGTCCCGGTCCACCGGCTTGCCGAGGCGAGCCAGACTGTCTGCGTATTCAAAGGCTTGCGAGCGTTGCAGGTTGCCGACCAGATCATCCGGTTTGATGGCGATGGCGCTGTAATCCTTCCACTTGTCCGGATAGCCGATCTTGGGGCGGAACTTGGCCAGCTTCTCGAGGGCCTGCGCCTTGGTCTGTGGCGACATCCAGTCGAGCT
Organism: Aeromonas allosaccharophila; assembly: GCF_000819685.1. Taxonomy (GTDB): domain Bacteria; phylum Pseudomonadota; class Gammaproteobacteria; order Enterobacterales; family Aeromonadaceae; genus Aeromonas; species Aeromonas allosaccharophila. Next base: position 74,612 of record NZ_CDBR01000093.1, read on the forward strand.
CCTTGATGCTCTGGCCGTAGGCGGTGCGCAGGTTCTCCACCAACTGCTCCATCCGCTCTTTGGCTGCTGGCGGGAAGTAGCGGTCCACATAGAGCTGGCCGACCGCTTCACCCAGATGATCGTTCAGCACCCCGAGCGCCCGCTCCCAGCTGGCGCGCTGCTTGGGTGTGCCGCTCAGGGTGGTGCCGTAGAAGGCGAAGTTGGCCCGGTCGGTCTCGCTGTCGAGATAGGGGGCGTAGTCGGTCAGCAGTTGCCACTTGAGGTAGGCCTGCCAGTCGGCGATGGGGGTCTGGGCCATCACCTGATCCAGCGCGCTCAGATAGGTTGGCTGACCGATGATGAGCTCCGGCTGGCCAGCAATGCCTGCCGCGTTCAGATAGGCCTGCCAGTCGAGGTGGGGGGCGAGCCGTGCCAGTTCGCTGGCGGGGCGCTTGTTGTAGTTCTTCTCCCGATCCCGCAGGGCCACGTTGTCCCACTGGATGGTGGCGAGCCGGGTTTCGAGGGCCAGAATCCGTTTGGCCTTGCCGCTCGGGTCAGATTCGCCGAGGCGGCTCAGCATGGCGGCGATATGCTGCTGGTACTTCTGGCGCAGTGCCTGACTGTCGGGATCCTGCTTGAGGTAGTAGTCCCGATCCGGCAGCCCCAATCCCCCCTGATAGAGGTAGACAGCATAGCGGTCGGGGGACTTGGCATCGGCGTCGATCCAGATGCCAAACGGCGCGCCGCCGCCCATGCGGCCACTTTGGGCAAAGGCGCGGGCCAGCGCGGCCTGATCACCGATCCGATCGATATCGGCCAGCGCCGGTGCCAGCGGGGTGAGCCCCTTGGCGTCACGGCCTGCCTGACCCAGATAGCTGGCGTAGAGATCGCGAATCTGCTGGGTCGGCGTGCCGGTGGCGGCCTCCTGCTTGGCCAGCCCCTCGACCAGCACCCGCACATCGGCGAGGGATTTGTCCCGCAGCATGTAGAACGCGCCATCGGCGGGGCGATCGTCGGGGATCTTGGCGGTGGCGAGCCACTTGCCATTGACGTAGCGGAAGAAGTCATCGCCGGGTTTGACCTGGGTGTCCATATTGGCCAGCGCCAGCCCGGAGTGTTTGGGGGAGTCTTGCGGTGCCTGACTGCAGCCAGCCAGCAGTGCCAGTCCAATCAGGCCGGCCAGTAAGCTTTTCTTATTGTTCATCTTGTTTGATTCCAATTCGGATTGTTTGCTTCCCTGCCCATCTTCCTTGCTCCAACCGGTTGTGCGACCGCCTTGCGGCCAGCCTGGTGGAGAGGGCGGGCGAGCCTCACTCTAGCAGCAGGGTTGCAGCTTGATAAGCCCGACTCTGCTAAGATCGGCCGGTCCGTTTTGGGGAAGCCTATGATTTCTCATCTTTATTCTCGCTTTTGTCTGACTATGCCTGCGCCGGAAGGTTCCACCGGTCTGCTGGTGGCCTTCAGTGGCGGCCTCGACTCCACCCTGCTGCTGGTGCTGGCGGCGCAGTATGCCCGCGAGCACAGCCTGCCGCTTCGCGCCCTGCACGTGCACCACGGCCTCAGTCCCCATGCCGATGAGTGGGTCGCTCATTGTGAAGCTGTGTGTCAGCAATTGGCGGTGGAGCTGCTGGTCGAGCGGGTGACCCTGATCCGCGGCAATGGCGAGAGTCTGGAGGCGCAGGCCCGCACCGTCCGTTACCAGCGACTGACAGCTAGGATGCGGGAGGGGGAGTGGCTGCTCACCGCCCACCATCAGGACGATCAGCTGGAGACCCTGCTGCTGGCCCTCAAGCGCGGCGCCGGTCTGCGTGGCCTGGCGGGGATCCTGCCAAGCCAGCCCTTTGCTGGCGGTCTGCTGCTGCGGCCGCTGCTCGATATGAGTCGTGCCGAGCTGGCCGAGGTGGCGGCGAGCCTCCCCTTTGGCTGGGTGGAGGATGAGAGCAATCAGGACGTGAGTTATGACCGCAACTTTTTGCGCCAGACGCTTATCCCCCAGCTCAAGGCGCGCTGGCCCGCCATGGCCCAGACCGCTGCGCGCAGCATGGCCCTGTGCGCCGAGCAGGAGGCGCTGCTGGATGAGCTGGCCGAGAGCGACTGGCAGCTGGCGGGTGAGGGGGAGGGGGAGGCGCTCCATATCGGCCCGCTGCACGCCCTTTCACCCACCCGGCGCAACAACCTGCTGCGCTACTGGATCCGCCGTCAGGGGGGGGAGATGCCATCCCGTGAGCAGCTTGCCCGGCTCTGGCAGGAGGTAGCGCTGGCGCGCGGCGATGCCAATCCCCAGCTCAACTGGGGGCGCCAGAGCTGCCGCCGTTTTCAGGAGCGACTCTATCTGGTGAGCCCTGATCTGCAACCTTGCCATCAGGTGTTGCCGGTCACAGTGGGTGAGCCGCTGACCCTGCCGGACGGGTTGGGTGAGCTGGTGGTGCGCATGGCGGAGCACGGCGAGGATCTGCTGCGTTCCCCCCGAGCGGATGAGCCTCTCTCGGTGCGTTTTCAGGTGGCGCCCGGGATCCCCCTCAAACCGGTGGGGCGAAGCGGCAGTCGGCGGATGAAGAAGCTGCTGCAGGAGTATGGCGTGCCTTCGTGGCAGCGGGGGCGCATCCCCATCCTCTACTATGGCGAGCAGGTGGCGGCGGTGGTGGGGCTCTTTGTTTGCGACGGTTTTATGGCACAGAGTGCCGGGCTGGTGTGTCACTGGCAGGGGAGCGGTGCCGCCCCGGTTCTGCCCGAGCAGGATCTTTCATGAGGTGATCGGTGTGAGCGGGGACCCCAAAAAAAGAAGCTCCGGTCACATGGCGCGCATGTGCCGGAGCAAAGAAGAGTTCGGGATTATTCGTTAGGGCTGGCCTTGCCGGCTTTTTTGCGGGCGTAGAGGTGACTGTCGGCCGCCTCGTAGAGGCTCGGCACATCGACCCCGGATTGCCAGCTGGCGGCGCCAAGGCTGCATCCGACCGAGAAGGTGCTGAGCTCCTTGTTGGTCATCAACATATGCTGCAGTCGCAGCCAGACCGGGCGCCACGCCTCGGGTTCGGCCGGTTGCAGCAGCAGGGCAAATTCATCTCCCCCGAGCCGGAAGGCTTGATCCGTGCTGCGGATACACCCCTTGAGCAGCTGGGCGAAGCGACTCAGCACCAGATCCCCCACCGGATGACCCCAGGTATCATTGATCTGCTTGAAGCGATCGAGATCCAGCAGCACCAGCACCAGACCGTGGGGCTCGCGGCTGTGCTGCTCGATGGCGCGACCGATAGCCTCGTCAAAGTAGGAGCGGTTGCCAAGGCCGGTCAGGTGATCGAGCCGGACCAGCTGATCCAGTTTTTCCAGCCGCAGATACAGGGGCAGCAGCAGGCAGAGCAGCTGATGGTATTGCATCAGTACCCGTTGCTGGCTGCCGCTCAGCGGATGTTCCAGCTCGTAGTGGAGCTGGCCGAGCAGCTGGCCATGCTGACCGCGCAGCTCGAACGGATAGTTGTGCAGGTTGAGGGTGGCCAGCGGCGGGTGCTGGATCAGCACATGGGGCTGGCCACAATCGAGGTAGAGACCGTGGATCCTGACAATTCTTGCCGCACGATCGGCAAAAGTTGTCAGCAGACCGCCGAGATCGCTCTGCCCCAACAACTGCTCGAGCAACTGGTTGCGTTCAACGCTGGGCAACGGCGTGAGCCGCTCCATCTGGCGAACCCACTGCTCGATGCCATGGCTAAAGCCATTAAGTGACGACGTATTTTCCATGGTCTTCCACCTGTAACACCTGACTACTGTCTCCTCCCTGCAATTGGCATGCCCAATATATCTTTCCTGCCCGCCAGATCGGCTGACTAAGCTTAAGTCGATAAAAGGAGAGGGAAATTTGTACACCGACCTGTTGATCCTGCTGTTCGCCGCCGTCCTGCTGGTGGCAACTTTCCGGCGCCTCGGCTTGCCGGTGATCCTCGCCTACCTGATTGCCGGCGTCTTGCTCGGCCCTCACGGGCTGGCGGTGATCACCGGTCAGTCGATCATGCAGACCATTGCCGAGCTGGGGATCGTCTTTCTGATGTTCTCGCTGGGGTTGGAGTTCTCCCTGCCGAAACTACTGGCGATGCGCCGGTTGGTGCTGGGGGTCGGGATGTTGCAGGTGCTGCTCACGTCACTGCTCTTTTTCGCCATCGGCTGGTGGTGGGGGTTGGGTCTGGCCCAGTCGCTGGTGGTGGCGGGAACGTTGGCGCTCTCCTCGACGGCGGTGGTGATCAAGCAGCTCGGCGAGCAGAAGCAGCTCCATACCCGCCGCGCCCAGCTGGGGGTGAGCGTGCTGCTGTTTCAGGATCTGGCGGTGGTGCCCCTGCTGGTGATGATCCCGATCCTCGCCCAGCCGGAAGTGCAGGGGAGCGCCCTGGCCGCCGAGATCGCTTGGGCCACTCTCAAGGGGCTGTTTGCTCTCTTCACCCTGCTGGCGGTGGGTAAGTGGTTGCTGCCACTGCTGTTTCACGAGGTGGCGCGAGCCCGCTCCGACGAGTTGTTCGTGCTGAGTGCCCTGCTGGTGGCGCTGCTGGCTGCCTACATGACCCATTCACTCGGGTTGTCGATGGCGCTGGGGGCGTTTCTGGCGGGGATGATGCTGGGGGAGTCCCACTACCGTCATCAGCTTGAGGTAGACATCAAGCCCTTTCGCGACGTGCTGATGGGGCTCTTCTTTATCACCATCGGCATGGCCATGGAGTGGGAACTGGTGGCGCGGGCTTGGTGGCAGGTACTGATCTGCGTGGTGTTGCTGGTGCTGTGCAAATCCCTACTGGTGCTGCTGGCCGGGCGGCTGATGGGGGAGCGCAAGCGCGACAGCATGGCCGCCGGTATCATGCTGAGCCAGGTGGGGGAGTTCGGCTTCGTGCTGCTGGCACTGGCACTGCACCACGGCCTGCTGGATCAGCAGCTGGTCTCCCTGCTCATCGGCATCGGCATTATCTCCATCGCCATGACCCCCTGGCTGGTGACTCAGGCCCATTCGCTGGCCCGCAGCCTCACCGATCCGGCGTTGCTGACCCGCTCCGAGGTCGCCCAGTCGGGCCTGAGCAAAAACCAGCACGTCATCATTGCCGGGTTTGGCCGGGCCGGGCAGACCTGTGCCCGCTTTCTCAAGATCGAGGAGATCCCCTTTCTGGCCCTCGATCTTGACCCGGAGCGGGTGAGCGAGGCCAAGCTGGCGGGGGAGCAGGTGGCCTTCGGCGATGCCAGCCGCCGCGATATTTTGCTGGCCGCCGGATTGCTGCGGGCACGGCTGGTGATCATCACCTTCGATGATCGCAAGCGGGTGGAGGCGATGCTGGCACTGATCCGCGAACTGGCGGGGGATCTCAAGGTGCTGGTGCGTACCCGGGATGACAGTTTTCTGGAGCAGTACAAGCAGGCGGGGGCGTTTGAGGTGATCCCCGAGTCCCAGGAGGGGGCCCTGATGCTGGTCTCCCACCTGCTGCTCAACTGCGATATCCCTCTCGGGCGAGTGATCCGCCGGATGGAGCACGAGCGCAGCAGCCAGTATCGCTTCTTGCACGGCTTCTACTGGGGGGATCAGAGCGCCAGCAATCTGGAGGCTGATCAGCTGCTTGAACGCCTCCATCCGCTGTTGCTGCACGATCAGGCGTGGGCGGTAGGCCGTGAAGTGCGCGAGTTGCCGCTCGATGAGGTGCGGATCAAGGAGGTGCAGCGCGGGGAGCAAAGCCTGGAGCCCAGACCCGAGCTGGTGCTGGCGGCTGGTGACCGGCTGATCCTGTTTGGTACCGTGGTGGCGATGGAGCAGGCGGAGCAGCGTTTGCTGGAGGGGCATTGAATCCCCTCGCGCCTATCGACCACGCACCCCTTTACTCCCGCTCTGTTGGCTGCCCCTCGATATCGAGAAAGGCGGCAACCCGCTCCCGCTCCTGGAGGGTATCCCGATAGCCCAGCTTGATCAGCTGCTGGCAGTAACCCGGATAGAACATCAGAAAGCTGGCCAGACTGCTGGTCTCATCTCCCTTCACGCCCAATACCCGCAACAGGCGGCGCAGTTGCAGTGGCAGCTTGCGCAGATAGGCCAGCGCCATGGTGTCGAGATCCTGACTCGGTTTCAGTACGCAGGTCTCCACCCGCTTCAGCTTGAGGCGGTTGCGTTCCCGCTCCGGAATGAGGTCCAGGGTCTGGTTGATGCGCCACAGTCGCTCCAGATCGGAGTTGAGGGTGTCGGTAAAGACGGTATCGAGCAGATGGCTGGCGATATTGGAGCTGGTGAGGTGGCCGTGGTGATGGGTCGGTGCCGAGTGCGCAGGCGGATCCAGGGTGATCAGCAGGATCCGCTCCGCCCCCAGATGGATGGCGGGGCTGAGCGGGCTCAGCTGGTGGATGGAGCCGTCGCCGTAGAACTTCTCGCCGATCTTGGTGGCCGGAAAGACAAAGGGGAGAGCCGAGGAGGCGAGCAGATGCTCCGATGTAAGCACGGTGCGTACCCCGCGCCGTCTGGCCCGCTCCCACGGATGGTGCTCGGCCCGCCCCTGAAAGAAGGTGGTGGAGAGACCGTCATCGTAATCCGATGCCGTGATGGCCAGCGCCTCCAGACTGCCGTAGAGGATGTTGTCATCGATGCGGTGATAGTCGATGAGCTGATCCAGCAGGCGGTGTAGCGGCGCGTTGTCAAACAGGTGAAAAGCGTGGTTGGTGTGGGGATTGATCAGCCCCGCCGACCCTTCGTACATCAGCCGCCACAGCAGCCGACCGGGGTGAAAATCGAAGATGTGGTGAGTCTCGAAACGGCGCCAGACCCACTCCAGCTTGCGCACCCCCAGATGAAAGCAGGAGGCATAGCAGGCCAGCGCGGTGACATTAATGGCCCCCGCCGAGGTGCCGCACAGGATGGGAAAAGGAATGCCGAGATTGCGCGGGTAGAGCTCCGCAATCGCCTTGAGGGCGCCGACCTGATAGGCGGCGCGAGCACCGCCACCGGTGAGCAACAACGCTGTATTGGGTCTGGCCATATGCTGGCGCCTTATTGTTGGCCCGAGAGGGGCGTTCCCACTGACAAGTTAACTATAAGGCGCTGTATCAAATATAAAAACGGGCGCTCGCCCGTTTTTTTCATGGCCCCCTGTCAAAGGGCCCGGTGAGGATTTTCCGGCCGCGCCAGCTGATCGAAAGCGGCAAATACCGGGGCGCTGGCGAGGATGCGGCCGTGGCCCAGACCCCGGGTGCTCACCAGCCGGGTATGACCATCTTGGCTGGCTCGCAGGGAGTCGTCGTGGGGGGCAAACCTGTCCTCCTCATCGTGTACTATCATCGCCGCGCCGCTGCGGTTGGCGAGTCGGCCCAGCGGATCGACTGTGCTCAAGGGGTGCTGGTACTCCTGTTCAATCTCCTTGACCACCGCATCGAACAACCGGATGGAGTAGCCGGAGCGCGCCACCATGCCGTAGAGCTGGGGCACATAGTCGAGCACCGGCGAAATCAACAGCAGCGGCAGGGCATCGATACCCGGCTGACGGCTGGATAGAGTGACGGCGCCCCCCATGCTGTGGGCGATGACCCCGTGCAGCGGGCCCACTTCGCTGGCCAATCTGGTCGCCAGCTCGTCGAAGGCGCGCACGAAGCGGGGCAGGTGGCCGGTGTTGCCTGCGCTCTGGCCGTGGGCCGGATGATCGTAGGCAATGGCGGTGAAACCCTGCGCGGCGATATGGCTCATCAGCGGATAGAACTGGCTGGAGCTGCCTGACCAGCCGTGCATCAGCAGCCACAGTGGCCCCTGACCGAGCCGATAGCTCATCAGTGCCCCTTCGCTGGTATGGACGGCCTGCTTCACCAGACCGGCAGGTTCGCTGCCATCCCGCTGGTTTCGCTGGGGGGTGAGCAGCAACTTGCTGGCGGTGCGCTTGGCATGGCTGGGGGCGAGTCTGTGGTGCAACCGGGTGCCGATCCCCAGCAGCCATTTGCTCGGGCTGAAGCGGCGCGTGTTGAAGTAGATCTTGCTGCTCATGGTCATCCTGTGGTTTTTATGTGCGAACGGTCGTGCTTTTTTGTTGGTTTTTAAAAACTAGTGTTGAACGGATGCCAAAAAATCAGCGCCAGCTGCTCAGCAGAGCGTCCACTTCGGGCCAGAAGTGGCGGACCGGATCCTGACACAGTTCGAGATCGTTGAACACCTGATCTGCCAGATAGAGGCCATAGAGGCGGTAAACGGCGCGCCAGGGATCCATTTCCTGTCGCCACTCGCCTGCGGCCTGACCCTGTACCACCTGACGGGCCAGATAGTCGAGCCAGAAGCGCACCAGTTGCCGGGCGGCTTGCTGCACGGGGCTCTTTTGCTCATGGCCATCCTGCACCGAGGTCCAGGCGTCGAGAAACATGCAGCGTCCGGCAAAGCAGTGGTTCCAAGCCTGCCAGGCACGCAGCAGGGCGATCAGCTTGTCGTGCTGGCTCTGGTGCTCCTGCTGGCGTACCGGCTGGATCACCCGCAGCCGGAACACCTCGGCGGCGTACTCCAGCACGGCGATCTGCAGATTGTCGCGGGATTGAAAGTGGGCAAACAGGCCGCTTTTCGACATCTCGCAGGCGCTGGCCAGCGAGCCGATGGTCAGGCTCTCCAGCCCTTGCTGGCTCGCCTGCTCAAAGGCAGTCTGCAAAATGTTTTCCCGGGTCAGGCGCCCTTTGCTCATCACTCTCTCCTCGTTAGCGCTGGCAGCATAAAGTACGACCGTGCTAATTGTCGAGCAACAAATAGCCAGTGTGGCTGGCTATCTCATCTTGCATGTGTCGCCGCGTGCGGGTCTCAGCTCTCCCTGATATCGAGTTGCTGCAGGGCGATAACCGCCTGAGTGCGGTTCTTGACCCCAAGCTTGCGGAAGGTTGTGGTGATATGGGCTTGATTGGAGGGCTCAGCTCTCCCTGATATCGAGCTGCTGCAGGGCGATGACCGCCTGAGTGCGGTTTTTGACCCCAAGCTTGCGGAAGGTTGTGGTGATATGGGCCTGATTGGAGGGCTCAGCTCTCCCTGATATCGAGCTGCTGCAGGGCGATAACCGCCTGAGTGCGGTTTTTGACCCCGAGCTTGCGGAAGATGGCGGTGATATGCGCTTTGATGGTGGCTTCGGAGACATTGAGCTCCCAGGCGATCTGCTTGTTGAGGCTGCCGTCGCGCAGCATGATTAGCACCTTGTACTGCTGGGGGGTGAGGCTGGCTAGCTTGCTGGCGAAATCGGGGCCATCTTCCGATTCTGGATGGAGCGAGATGCCTTCCGGCACCCAGTTATTCCCCCCGATCACCGTATTGAGGGCGTTGACCAGCTCCTTCATCGGCACCGATTTGGGAATGAAGCCGAGCGCCCCGAGCCGCAGCACCTGCTGGATGATGGCCGCATCTTCCGAGGCGGAGACCACCACGATGGGCAGGTCGGGATACTGGCCGCGCAGGTGGGCCAGCCCCTCGAAGCCATTGGCCCCAGGCATCTTGAGATCGAGCAGCAACAGGTCAACCTCGGGGTGCTCGCCGAGCAGGCTGGTCAGGCTGTCGATGGAGTCCGCCTCCAGCAATTGAGCGTCGTTGATGGCCATGTGCACCGCTTGGTAAAGGGCGCCCCGAAACAGGGGGTGGTCATCTGCGATGACGATGGTAAATTGGCTGTCCATATTTCGGTTAATGGCTCACATTGTTGCTAACTGATTGTTTTGAAAAATCAAACTAGCATCGCTCACCAAGAGGGTCAAACCCGCCGGTGTGCAAATGTGAGGCGACCGTCGGATGTCGTGCCAGCGGGGCCGACGGGATGGTCATGAACAACCCAACGCAGGAGGCAATCCATGGGATCCCTGGTATTGACGGTAGGCACAGGTTCCACCTGGGCGATGCGGGCGTCGCTGGTGCTCGCCATGAGCGGGCTGGAGTGGCAGGAGCAGGTGTTCGATCTGGAGGATGCCAAGGCGTTGGCGCGGCTCAAGCGCACGGCGCCGGCCGGGCTGGTGCCCTGGCTGGACGACGGCGAGCTGCGGATCCACGACTCGCTGGCCATCGCCGAATATGTTCACGAGCGCTGTCCCGACCGTCAGCTCTATCCCGTTTCGCTGGCCGAGCGGGCACTGGCTCGCAGCCTCTGCGCCGAGCTGCACGCCGGATTTCGGCAGATCCGCTCTCTGCTCCCCTTTTTTCTTGGGGCGCCAACCCGTATCGATCCCCCGGTGGAGGCGGTCGGTGAGCTGGCTCGATTGCAGGAGATCTGGTCGCAGGCGCGGGTCCCCTTCTACTTTGGCGAGGCGGGCACTGTCGACGCCTTCTATGCCGTGATGGCCTATCGGCTGGCCAGCTACGGCATCCTGTTGCCCGGTCAGGCGGGAGCCTATCAGCAGGCGCTGCTGGCCTGGCCCCTGTGGCAAGAGATGTTGGTCAAGGCGCGGCTGCAGTGGCCAGTGGCGGCGCGCCAGTCACAGTGAGCCGCTACAGATGGATAAACGAGAGAGGGGAGCCAGTGGCTCCCCTCTTTGTTGCTGGTGAATGTGGCTCAAAAGTTACTTCTGCCGACCGGCAAAGACCACCACCACCTTGTCATCCCCCTTCTCCCGCACGAAGGCGTAGGGAGCATCCGAGAGTTTCTGGTGACTGCCTGCCGCAATGGCCGGATGGGCGGCGCGGAACTGGCCCAGTTGCTGCCAGTGCTTGACCAGCTCAGCATTGTCCCCGCTGGCCAGCTCCTGCCAGTTCATGTCCGAGCGCAATGCCTGATCGAACACCCCGCCATCCTTGGCCAGCCCGCGGCCGGACTCGTCGCCGTAGTAGAGCTGGATACCGCCCGGCAGCAGCATAAAGCTGTTGGCGACTCTGCGTTGCAGCGGCACATCCTGATAGTCGCCAAAGAACAGCTTGGTGTCGTGGGAGCTGATATAGCTCAGCACGTTGAACTCGGGATCCTGATTGATGCGGCTGGCGTAGCTGGCATAGGTGGGCTCGGCACCCGCCATGCACTGGGCCTGGGGCAGGGCAAACTCGCGCTGATAGTCGAAGTTGATCAGGGAATCGAAACCGTTCTGATACCAGAAATCCTTGGCGACCCCGTGATCCCACACCTCGCCCACCATGTAGAAGGGCAGAGCGTCGAGGGCCTTGTCCGGGTTGGCGGTCTTCCACTCCTTGAGCGCAGTGGTACCCGCCTGTTTGAGCTTGGCCCACACTTCGGGCTCCAGATGTTTGACGGTGTCGGCCCGAAAACCGTCGATGCCAAATCGGCGCACCCAGTCGGTGTGCCAGGCGATCAGGTAGTCGCTCACGGTAGCGTCGGGCAGCGCCTTGGCGAGGGTGTCTTTTTTCGCGGCCAGCAACGGCGGCAGCCCTACCTGTTTGGTCGATTCGGTGAGGAAGTCCGGCAGCCCCGCCACCGAGCCGGTGACATCGTCGGTGCCGGGCTGCGGGTAGCCGGGCAGACCGGCACGCACCCAGTCACCGCTCCACCACTTGTTCCACGCTGGCGATTGATAGTCGATGAACTGGTTGTAGCCATGCCAGTTGAGGCCACCGCTCGGGTGCCACTGGTTCCAGACGGTCGGCAGCTTGTCTGTGTTCTGGGTCAGTTCGGTGAGCCCCAGATCCTGCAAGTCGGCGAGGGTGGCGTAACCGGCGTGGTTCATCACCACATCGAGGATGATGCGCATGCCGCGCTTGTGGGCCTCGTCCACCAGGGTCTTCAGGCTCTCCTCATCGCCGTAGTTGGGGTCGATTTTGGTGAAGTCGAGCGCCCAGTAGCCGTGGTAGGCGTAGAAGGGGAAGTTGCCCTGCTCGCCACCGCCGATAAAGCCGTGCACCTGCTCCACCATGGGGGTGATCCAGATGGCGTTCATGCCGAGGCTCTTGATGTAGTCGAGTTTCTCGGTCAGCCCTTTGAAGTCACCGCCGTGCCAGGTGGCCACCTCGTCCTGGCCATCCTTCTGGCGGCCGAAGCTGTGGTCGTTGGCTGGGTCGCCGTTGTGGAAGCGATCGGTCAGCAGGAAATAGACGCTCGCCTGATCCCAGCTGAACGGTGCTGGCTTGGCCGCCTTGACCGGTTCGAGCAGCAGCAGGCTGCCGCTCTCCTTGCTCGGGGTCAGGGTCAGCTTGCCCTGTTTGACCACTGCCTCCTGTTTCGAGTAGGCATCCCGCAGCCGAGTGCCGTCGGGCCAGACCCCTTGCAGGGATACCGTGACCGGGCCGCCATCCCAGCTGATGCAGGGCTCTTGTGGTGGCTGGCGCTTGAACTCGCTCTTTTTGGTCGCCCGCAGCACCTTGAGGCTGGGGGTATCCGGGTTGAAGGTGAACTGATACTCCCCGGCCAGCATCACCCGCAGGGTAAAGCTCTGCTCCTTGCTGCATTTGTCCATCGGCTGGGCGGTGCCGAAGGGCAGCGGTTTGGCCTCGCTCGGGCCGAAGCTGGTACCGCAACTGTTGCCCGCGTCGCTGATGCGGATCTGGTGGCTCCCCTTGGCAAGGTGATGGGTCAGCTCCACCGTGCCCTTGTCCAGCGCGATCGGGGTCGCTATCGGCTGACCATCCACATAGAGGTGAACCTCGGGGGCGGCCATCGCCTGTGGGGTGAACAGAGGGGCGGCCAGCAGGGCAAGCCAGAGAGAGGATAAGTTGGGAGCGCGACGCATAAGCCATTCCTTGAGCAGGGCAGTTCGGACAAGGGCCCATTCTAGGAGCAGCAAAGCGCGCCTTGGATCGGCAAAATGCCGATTTGTGACATCAGTTCAAATGGTTACGTTTTCAAGCCGAGGAAAGTGTGATGGGGGAGGCGCTCTGTTGATAAAAATAGCGGCCATAAAAAATGCCGGTCAGGTGACCGGCATTTGGCGTTTCAGGCATCGTCGTCACATCAGACGGTGAAGAACTTGAAGTTGACGAAGGCCACCGCGATGAAGGAGGCAACCATGCCGCTGATGCAGAGCACCGCAGGGCGGATGGCGGGCCAGCGATGGGTCAGCAGGATGATGGCCAGCAAGGTCGGATAGAGCCCGAACATGTAGCGCGGCATGGCGTTGAGGCCGGTCATCAGCGGAATGGTGCAGCAGATGAACATCAGGGTCGCCTCGGCCCAGCGCTTCTGGCTGAACAGGTAACCGTTCAGGCACCAGCCGAAGATCACCATGATGGAGAGGTAAGCCTTGCGACCGCCCAGCTCGAAACCGCTCAGCCACCAGTCCAGCGGGCTGTCCATGTAACGACCCCAAGCCACCTGAATGTGCTTGAAGGCCATGGCATCACCGGTCAGGTGATAGAGGTAGACCATGTAGGCAAACAGGCCGAACGGGATCATCCAGAGGGTGAACACCACCTTGAAGGCGCGCTCGGTGAAGCGGAAAAATTCCCGCCAGCCGTAGGCTTGCAGCGCCAGGATCAGCACCGGGAACACCATCATCACGCCCAGGTTGCGGGTACCCGAGATACAGACCCCCAGCACGGCGACCATTAGCCACTGTTCCCGATAGGCGAACAGGAACATCCCCAGCATCAGCGCCATAAAGGTCGACTCGGTATAACCGGAGACGAAGTAGGCGGAGAAGGGGGAGAAGGCCAGCAGCCAGACGCCAAAGCGGGCGGTATCGTCACCCAGCTTGAGCTGACGCAACACCAGCAACATCAGCGGCAGGCTGGCGAAGAAGGAGGCGTTGGCCACAATGATGAGGCCGATCAGGCTCTCGACATTGAACAGGTTGGAGATGGCACCGGAGACCATCGGATAGAGCGGCATAAAGGCCCAGTTGGCCGCATTGCCCTTGCTCAGCCAGCGCGGGTAGAGGTCGTAGCCGTTCTCGATGATACGCTGAAACCAGACGCAGTCGAACTGGCAATAGGCCTGCAGCGGGCCGATATCGGGGGAGCCATAGAGCTGGACACCGAAGTAGCCCATGCCATACAGCGCTATCCGACTCAGCATGAAGGCGGCGATGATCATCAGCCAGTCACGGCCACTGATGCGCAGTGACGGGCGATAGGGGAGTGCAGCCCCGGTTAGCGGGGCAGTATTGGTCATATCATTCATCAGGCAAAAACCCAGACGCGAGAGAGAACGTAAGTGAGGACGGTAACGGTCAGGGTGGCGATGACCACCGGCAGCAGACCGGAGAGCCCCGCAAACAGCAGGCCGCTCAGGATCAGGTTACGCACCGCCAGCGAGAAGAGGGCGACCAGCAGAAACTTGCTGGCGGCTCCCTGCTTCTGGAAGGTGATGTAGCGGTGACCAAAGAAGGAGAACCAGAACGCGATGGCAAAGGCCAACGTGGTAACCAGGTGCTCCGAGATGGTTGGCCAGGTATGAAACAGTGCGATGGAGGTGCCAAGGTCGACGAGGGTAGCCCCCCCGCCGACAAAACCGAAACGTACCAGCCGCCAGAATTCCTCGCGGGAGATCATTGAGGCGCTTGCTCCTGCTGCTCTTGCGGATTGCTTTCAGCGTTCTGCGGTTTGGCCGCATCCTGCTTGGCATACTGGCCATAGACCCCTTCAATGAGGTAGACCGGACGCTGTTTCACTTCCACGAACATGCGGCCGATGTACTCGCCGATGATGCCGAGCGACAACAGCTGGATACCGCCGAGGAACAGCACCACGGACATCAGGGAGGCGTAACCGGGCACGTCGATGCCGAAGAAGACCACCTGGGTCACGATCTTGAGGATATACAGGAAGGCGACGAAGGAGACGCCGACACCCACATAGCTCCAGACCCGCAGCGGCCAGCTGGAGAAGCTGAGCAGACCGTCGAGGGCGAAGTTCCACAGTTTCCAGTAGTTGAACTTGGTTTCACCGGCGTGACGGGCCGGGCGCTCGTAGGGGACGCCAACGGCACGGAAACCGGCCCAGGCAAACAGACCCTTCATGAAGCGGTTGCGCTCCGGCAGCAGCTTGATCGCCTCGACCACGCGACGGTCGATCAGGCGGAAGTCACCGGCGTTCTCCGGCAGCTTGGTGCTGGTGGAGAGGGCGTTGAAGAAGCGGTAGAAGCCACCGGCCGTCACGCGTTTCATCGGGGTATCGGCGCTGCGATCGACGCGGATGCCGTAGACGGTGTCGTAGTCACCGGTCTGCCACAGTTTGACGAATTCCAGGATCAGGGCGGGAGGATCTTGCAGATCCACGTCCATCGGCACGATGGCATCCCCTTTGGCCTGATGCAGACCGGCAGTCAGGGCCGCCTCTTTACCGAAGTTGCGCGCCAGGTTGACCAGTGTCACGCGCGGGTCACGGGCGATGGCCTGTTCGACCACTTCACGGGTGCGGTCACGGCTGCCATCGTTGACGAATACAATTTCAAGCTGGTCTTTCAGCGGGGCCAGTTCGTTGTCTATCGCGTTGATGAAGGCATCGATGCTCTCTTCCTCGTTGTAAACGGGAACGACCAGAGAGAGTCGAAAATCTGGATGCGACATAAGAACGTCCTTATTTGGGATAGTTGTTTTTATAAAATGGTATTCGGGGCAAGGATCACTGGGCTACGGTCAAACGTACCGACTGCACATTGATGGGGGTCGGGGCCGAGAGCGCCAGAAAATTGGGGTGCTTGGGGTCTGCCGTGAGCGAGTCGCCGGGCAGACTGAGACGGATTTCGTTGATACCCGCCTTGGCCAGTTTCACCGTGGTGGTGAAGTCGTGACCCAGCGCCACTTTCAACAGGGCCCCGGCTTGCGGGCTGTTGATGCGGGCGTGTACGGTGAGCTGATCCGGATTGGCCGCCTGTTTGGGCAGCACGAAATAGAGACCGCCCTGACCGCTGAGCAGGGTGCCTTCATCGCTCGGCTTCTTGGCCCAGCCTTCGCTGGAGAGAAAGCGGCTCGGCTTGGTCAGATTGAGCTCGTTACCCGGCTGATAGGTCATGCTGGAGTTGTGTTCCCAGAAGCGGGTTTTGCCTTCCAGATAATAGAGTTTGTAGGCCAGGCTCACGTTGGGGTGAGCAGCCAGATAGAGGGTGTAAAGATAAAAACCGCTTAACGCCAGAATGGCAGTCAAAAAACCGAACTTTTTGTACGTCATATCACTCTCTACGCCTGACAGAATTGGTAGGCCGATGTCGCGCATATGCTAATCCAATTGCAAAAAAAGCATAGTGGATCACAAAAAAATATTTGGTCACATATTAACCCCTTTTTCCCTCTGTTCCAAATGTTGCTGTTTGCTGGTCAAACAAGGCTGGCGGGGCGCAAGTAGCCAGTGGCAAGGGGCGCTCCGGCAGGCAGTTTGGCAGATAGAGATACATTGCTGCGTCATTTTCTAGCGGATGCGATAGTCCGCTGGCCTCTATCGCCATTTTGCAGGGGGCGATTTATGATGACTCACCTTTTCGTCAAGGATGACCTATGAAGTGGCTCTCCCTCTCTCTGCTGTTTGGATTATGGGCGCCAATGGCCTTTGCCAAGGCGCTTTGCCCCGAGCCCATTCAGGTCGGTTACGATAACTGGCCCCCTTACCATTACTATGAGGCTGACTCACCGCAACAGGTGCGCGGTTATGCCGTCGAGGTGCTGACGGCCGTGCTCACCGCCATGCACTGCAAGGTCAACTATGTGGAGCTGCCCTGGAAGCGGGTACTGCATGAGATGGAGTTCGGCGAGATAGACATGGCAATGGAGGCAAACATCAACGATGAGCGCGCCCGTTATGCCTGGTTTTCCGACTCCTACAACCCGGGACGCACCTTGCTGTGGGTCAGCAAGGGCAGCCACTATCCCGAGCAGGATCTGGCGAGCTGGCTGGCCAAGGGGTACTCCCTCGGCGTCACCAAAGAGTACTTTTATGGGGATGAGGTGATGTCGCTGCTCGGCCGATATGCCAAACAGGTGAGTGCGGTAAGCGACAAGCAGAATTACGAGAAGCTGGCCCGCGGGCGCATCGACGGTTTCCTCGGCGACATGCTGGCGACACCCAGCGCCCTTAACAAGGAGGGGCTGAGTAGTCAGTTTGTTGCTCATCCCATGGTGGTGTATGAATCGCCGAGCTTTTTCATGTTTAGCAAGCGCAGTTTTTCGCCGCAGTTCTTGCAACAATTCAACCAGAGGTTAGCCGCGTTCAAGGAGACGGATGCCTATGACATTATCTGGCAACGTTATGGCCCCGGGCGCTAGCAAAGTATTGGCCGTTCACGCATCATGAGCGGCCTGAGCATCGGGTCTGCCGGTCAGGCCTGACAGAGTGAACAAACCGTTTTGAGGTATTCATGGGGATGAAGTATTGGCTGGCTCTTGCCAATCTGGTGTGGCTGGGATGTTTGCCCGCCGGCGCGGTACATGCGACCGAAGCACAAGTAGTGGTGGCGGCCAGTGAAACCGGGCATGACTGGTATCAGGGCCGTCGGGCCGAACAGGCCCGTGTCGAGCTGGAGCAGCAGTTGCAAGAGGCTGTGCTGGCTCAGCTGCACCCCGATTTTTTCACCTTGTGGAAGCGCCTGCAGGCCGCCCCTGCCGCCAAGCGTGGCGCCATCTATGATGACATTTTTGCCAAGCTGAGCCGTTTCCAGCATGCCTGGCGGGGGATGGATCTGGTCTCTCGCGAGCAGATGAAGACCCTCAAGCTCGATTTGAATCGCCCTGTGGTGACCAAGCCCGGCAGTGATGACCTGCTCACCCAGGTGAAATCCCTGCGCCCCCAGGTGGCGGAATACGAGGCGGTGCGGGCCAAAGTGCACAAGCTGCTGGCGATGCCGATGGCCAGCAAGTGGCCGACCCTTGATATGCCGACCCTGCGGGCCGGAGAGAGCGCCGCCGAGCTTGGCCAGATCCGCGCCATGCTCAACGAGCTGGGCGACAGTGCCCCGAGCCATGGTGATCTGATTTACGATGGCGATACCGAGCAGGCCATCAAACAGTTCCAGCGTCGTCATGGCCTTACCGCTGATGGCATCATCGGCCGTCAGACTCGCTCCTGGCTCAATACCGGCCCGCAAGTGCGCGCCAGCCTGCTGCTGCGCAACCTGTGGCGTCGCGATCTGGTGGATCAGCTCGCCGCTGGCCGCTACGTGCTGGTCAATATTCCCGACTACCGCCTGAGTGTGGTGGAGTCCGGCAACGAGGTGTTCACCAGCCGGGTCATCGTCGGCAAGGAGCAGCGGGCCACCCCCATTCTGGCCAGCGAAATTCGCTCCATCGTGCTCAACCCCTCCTGGCATGTGCCGCGCTCGATCCTGAGCAAGGACATTCTGCCCAAGCTCGGCCGTGATCCTGCCTACCTCAATCGTGAGCAGTTCGAGGTGATCGACAGCGAGGGTAACCCGGTGCAGTTCACCGAAGAGGGTTGGCATCAGGCGCTGGCCGCCGGTTTCCCCTATCGCCTGCGGCAAAAACCGGGTGATCACAATGCCCTGGGGCGCTACAAGTTCTACCTGCCCAACAATGACGCCATCTATCTGCACTCCACTCCGCGCAAGGCGCTGTTCGAGCAGGGGGCGCGCGCCTTCAGTTCGGGCTGCATCCGGGTGGAACATGCGGACGATCTGGCCGAGCTGTTGCTGGCCGATTCCCGCTATCAGCCGGACAAGGTGGCCAATATCCTCAAGGAGAGCCAGACCAAATGGTTGCCGCTCACCACGCCGATCCCGGTCTTTACCGTCTACTGGAGCAGCTGGATCGACGAAAATGGTCGCCAGCAACTGCGCAACGACATCTACGGATTTGATCGGGTCAGCTTCCAGAGCCGCCTGCTGTGATCCCTGCCACAGAGTGAAAAGCCCGGCCTGTGCCGGGCTTTTCTATGGGCGATTGAGGTTTGACAGGGCCCCCCGCCGGAGGGTAGTTTCAAGCGCCTGTATGACATTCACTCAGTGAGCTTATTCACCTTTTCGCTTGAATCTGCGATGGACGAACCCCTTATGCTGGAACAAGAGATAAGTCGACGTCGCCTGTTGTTGGGAGCCGGTTGCCTGCTGGGCTGCTCGCTGATCTCCTTCCCTGCACTGGCAAGCCGCAGTACCACCGGGCGTGAACTCAGTTTCTTCAATCTCAATACCGGCGAGCGGGTGCGCGCCAGCTATTGGGAGAACGGCCACTATCTGAGCGACGGATTGGCCGAGCTCAACCACATCTTCCGCGATTACCGGCGCAATGAAGTGTTCAACATCGACAAGAAGCTGTTTGATCAGCTATTCCTGTTGCAGCACAAGCTGGGTCGGCGCAGCGAAATCCAGCTGATCTCCGGCTATCGCGCCCCGGCCACCAATCGCCAGAAGCGTCACAAGAGCCGCGGCGTGGCCAAGCACAGCTACCACACCCTCGGGCAGGCGGTGGATGTGCGGATCCCCGGCGTTCAGCTGGCCCATCTGCGCAAGGCGGCCCTCAATCTCAAGGTGGGTGGCGTCGGCTACTATCCCCGTGACAACTTTGTTCACCTCGATACTGGCCCGGTTCGCAGCTGGTAAAGGGGTTGGCAAGCTGCCAAGCTCTTCCCACCAGTGAGGAGATAGCGATGAAAAAGATAGTGATTGGCGGCCTGATCGCCCTGTTGTTGACCGGTTGCAGCAAGCTCAACCGTGAAAATTACGACCAGTTGAAGATGGGGATGAGTTACGCCGAGGCCAGCACCATTCTGGGCAAGGCGGAGCGTTGTGATGATGCCTTGGGCACCACCAGCTGCCTCTGGGGCGGGGAAGGGAAGAACATCAAGATCCGCTTTATCGCCGACAAGGCGACCTTCTTCAGCTCGGAAGGGATTAACTGAGTCGCAGACCGTCCATGAAAAAAGCGCCGCTCGGGCGCTTTTTTGTTGCTCGCAATCCAACCTGCCTCGCCAGAAGCTGGCGTACTCAGTGGGTCGCGTACTGATAGTTGAAGGTGGGCAGTCCCCACTTGAAGCGTACCGCCAGCAGCCGCAGCACAAAGCCGATGCCGATGGCGCCGAAAGCCGCCCAGTCGTTAGGCAGGCCCTGATCCAGAGCCAGACAGTAGAGCGCGGCAGTGATCAGCGAAATGGCGGCATAGAGCTCGCGGCGAAACACCAGCGGAATGCGCTGGCAGAGCAGATCCCGCAGCACCCCGCCGAAGGCCCCCGTCACCACTGCCATGATGCAGGCAATACCGGCACCGTGGCCCATATCCAGCGCACGGGCTGCACCGAAGATGGAGAAGACCACCAGACCCAGCGCATCAAGCGCCATGAACAGCTTGCCGAGATAGCGCATCAGGGGAGCGGAAACCACCCCCGCCATCGCAGCGGCGGCAACCAGCAGCACATATTCCGGATGCTCAATCCAGAGCAGCGGATAGTGGCCCAGCAACACATCGCGAATGGTACCGCCACCGATGGCCGTCGCCGAGGCGATGATCACCACCCCAAACAGATCCATCCGTCGCCGACCCGCGGCCAGCGCGCCGGTCATCCCTTCGGCCACCAGGCCCACCAAGAAGAGTGCATGTAACATGAGATATCCCAGGGAGCGAGAAAGGCCCGCATCCTACCAACTCGTGTCATATGGGACAAGCGTTCGAATACATGCATTAATTTAATTCATGCTAAATGCGAAAAAGGCACCGTTTCGGGTGCCTTTTTCTAATCAATGTTCAAGGATTAGCGTCCCAACTGCTGCTGCCGGTAGTGATCGACCCACATGGCGGTGGCGCCACAGATGGCGACCGGCATCACAAAGAGGTTCACCACCGGAATGGCGGAGAAGAGGGTGACCAGGGCGCCGAAGCTCAGGCACTTGCCACGGCGCTGCTTCAAGGCATCGCGCATGGTGATGAAGCTTATCTTGTGGTTGTCGAACGGATAGTCGATGTACTGGATCGCCATCATCCAGGCGCTGAACAGGAACCAGAGCACCGGCGCCAGGGTCTGGCCTACCACCGGGATCAGGAACAGGATCAGGCAGCCGATAGCCTTGGGCAGGTAATACTTCAGCTTGGTCCATTCGCGGCCGAAGGTGCGCGGCACATCCTTGACGATATCCAGCATGCCGCTGTCATTGGCGGGTTGGCCGGTGAGGATCTGCTCCACTTTCTCCGCCAGCAGGCCGTTGAAGGGGGCGGCTACCCAGTTGGCGACCGAGCTGAAGATAAAGGAGAAGACCACCAGGATGGTGATGAGGGCGATGGGCCACAGCAGGTAATCCAGCCAGTCGAGCCAGGCGGGGATCTGCTGATGGAGCCAGGCGAACAGGCCGTCGAGCTGCAGCAGCAGGGCATAGAAGGCCCCGGCGAACAGCACGAAGTTGACCAGCAGGGGGATCAGCACAAAGGTGCGGATGCCCGGTTGGCGAATAAGGGAAAACCCGCGCAGGAAGTAGTCTGCACCGCTGATTGAATCTTTGACCATATGGGGTGATTGGCTCATGTGAGCTCCATCTATGCATGGGAGAACTGCCAGCATATTACAAACAAGCCTTTGATTTGGTAAAGTCGCCGACTATTCCTTATTTCGTGCCGTGGCGACTGAACATCGGGCATGAATGGGGATGATGCCTGCATATTACAAACAAAGCCGGGTCTGGATTTGGTAAAGTCACCTGCCCGCCTCCTCTTTATTTAGCCACTGATACAGGTCGCCATGCGTCTGAAACTGATCAAACTCGCCGGCTTCAAGTCGTTCGTCGAGCCGACCCGCATCGAACTGTCGGCAGATATGACTGCCGTGGTGGGCCCCAATGGCTGTGGCAAATCCAACGTCATCGACGCGGTGCGCTGGGTGCTGGGGGAGAGCTCCGCCCGCCATCTGCGCGGCGAGAATATGACCGATGTCATCTTCAATGGCTCCATCAACCGCAGTGCGCACGGTCGCGCCTCGGTGGAGCTGGTGTTCGACAATCCCCACAACCGGGTGCCCGGCGAGTTTGGCCGCTTTACCGAGATCTCGGTGCGCCGCGAAGTGCTGCGCGATGGCACCAACTACTATCAGATCAATGGCCAGAAGTGCCGCCGCAAGGATGTCACCGATCTCTTCCTCGGTACCGGTCTGGGCCCCCGCAGCTACGCCATCATCGAGCAGGGCACCGTCAGCCGACTGGTGGAGTCGCGCCCGGCCGATCTCAAACTCTTTATGGAAGAGGCGGCCGGGGTCTCCCGTTACAAGGAGCGGCGCCGCGAGACCGAGCAGCGCATTCGCCATACCCAGGAGAATCTGGAGCGCCTCGGCGATATTCGCGGCGAGCTGGGATCGCGCCTCGACCACCTCAAAGCCCAGGCCGAGACCGCCGAGCGCTACAAACAGCTCAAGAGTCGTTCGCGCGCCGCCCGCGCCGAGCTGATTGGCTCCGAATTGTGGGCGCTGGAGACGCGCCTTGGCGAGGCCAAAACCGAACTGGCGCAGGCCGAGCAGGCGCTGGCGGCGCTCGATGCCAAGCGCACCGCCGATGAGGGGCGCCACGTCACCCTGTCGGTCGCCAGACAAGAGGCGCAAGCCGAGCAGGCGAGCCGCCAGCAACAGATTTTTCTCGGCGGCCAGGCCATCGCCCGTCTCGAACAGCAACAGCTGCACCAGAGTGAACTGGGGCGCGACTGGCAGGTCCGTGCTCAGGCGCTGGGCGAGCGGATTGCTACCCGCAAGGCGCAGCTTGCCAGCCAGCAGGATCAACTGACCGAAGGGGTATTACGCGCCGAGCAGGAGAGCGCCCGGCTGGAGCAGTGTGAGCAGTTGCTCACCGAGCAGCAGGAGGCCCGCCAGCATGCCAGCGAGGGGGTGGAGCAGGCCCGTCTGCGCCAGCAGCAGTGGCAACAACAATTGGCCGGGTTGCAGGGGCAGCTCAACCAGACCCGCACCCGCTTGGGTGGCCTGCAGGAGCTGCAAGCCAAGACCCGGTTGGCCCGTCTCAAACTGGAAGATGAACGCGCTGGCCCCCTCGGCGCAGAGGCTGACGATCTGCAACCGACTCTCGATGCACTCAGTTGTGAGCTGGAGCTGACGCGGGCTGCCACCGGCGAGCTGACCGAACAGCTGGCACTGGCGGTCGACGCCCATGAACAACTCAAGCAGCAGCATGGCCAGCAGCTGAGCCTGCAGCGGGAGTTGGAGGCGCGGCTGGCGACGCTGGATCAGATCCTCGGGGAGCAGATGGAGGGGGCGACCTTGGCCGATCGGCTGCACGTTGCCTCCGAATGGGCTCCGGCGCTCGATAAGGTGCTCGGCCGCTGGCTCACCGCAACTCTGGCGGACGAGTGCAATCTGGCGCAAGAGGGACTCTGGATTGGCCCGGCGCAACCGGCGGTTGCCGGTACCCTGGCGGCGCAACTGGGCGGCGAGCACATTCCCGCCTTCCTCAATGCGATCTGGCTGGTCGATAGCAGGGAGGCGGCATTGGCCCGCCAGCCAAGCCTTGCTGCCGGTGAGTCGGTACTGACCCCTGCTGGCGACTGGCTGGGGCCAAACTGGGCAGATCTGGGGCATGGCGCGGCGCTCGGCACCATGGCGCTGCTCGGTGAGCGTGAGCGGTTGCATACCGAGCAGGAGAAGGTTGCCGCGGGGCTGGCACAGCTGAACGAGCAAGTTGTTGCAGCCGATGCCCGGCGCGCCCAGCTTGCCAGCGCGCAGGAGTTGTCGCAGCGAACCTTGCGCGAGCAGGAGCAGAAATGGCAACAATTGCGCGAAGCCTGGAGCCTGCAGCAGGGTCAGCGGCAGGAGCGGTTGCAGCGGCTCGGTCAGCTCGGTGAAGAGCTGATCCGGCTCGATCAGGAGCAGGCCGAAGAGGCAGAGCGGCTGGCCAATGCCCGTGAGCAACTGGAACTCGATGAGGCGCGCCTTGCCGAGTTGCAGGAGCAGGGTGAGCCGCTGACACAAGCGCTGCAGGTCGCTCAGGATCGGCTGACCCGCTGCGAGCGGGCGGTCGAGGAGGCCCGTGTGCGCCGAGAGCAGCAGCAAGCAGCCTGCCAGCGTTTGCAACTGGAGCTGGGCAATCTGCGCCAACTCATTACCCTGGGTGAAGAGGAGCTGGCGAGACTTGGACTGGAGCTGGCCGGGCTGAAAGGGCCGGATAGCGAGGCGGTGCCGGATCTGGCGCCCCTGCTGGCCGAGCAGCGCAATCTGGAGGCGCAGCAACTCGCCTGCCATCAACGATTGACCGAGCTGGAGCGCCAATTGAGCGAGCTGGATCAGGCCAGAAGTGCCGATCACAAGCAGCTGGTCGTATTGCAGGAGAAGCTGGCAACCCTGCGCCTTGAGCGCGAACGCAACCTCACCCGTCGACAGGGGCTGCACGAGCAGTTCGAAGAGCTGGGGGTGAGGCTGGTGGATCTCGATCAGGCGGTGCTGATCGCCGCAGATCGCAGCAAACTGCGGCAGGAGATCCAGACCCTGGAGGCGCAAGTGGAAGCGCTTGGCTCCATCAACCTGGCGGCGCTGGAGGAGTATGAAGAGGCGAAAACCCGCTCAACCTATCTCGAAAATCAGTGTCAGGATCTCGAGCAAGCACTGGAAACCTTGAGCCAAGCCATTAAAAGAATTGATAAAGAGACACAAATACGGTTCCGGGACACTTTCGATAAGGTCAACGAAGATTTAAAATCCCTGTTTCCAAAAGTGTTCGGTGGGGGCAGTGCCTGGCTTGAGTTGACCTCCGATGATCTTTTGGAGGCCGGAGTGAGCATCATGGCGAGACCTCCGGGTAAGAAGAATGCTACCATTGCCCTGCTTTCCGGGGGGGAGAAGGCGTTAACCGCGCTTGCGCTGGTTTTTGCCATCTTCAGACTCAACCCAGCACCTTTTTGTCTGCTGGATGAGGTGGATGCACCGCTCGATGAAGTGAACGTCGGTCGCTTCTGTTCTCTTGTCAAAGAGATGTCGAGCACAGTACAGTTCGTTTACATCAGTCATAATAAGGTCTCCATGGAGATGGCTGAGCAGCTGGTTGGCGTCACGATGCAAGAGCCCGGGGTTTCTCGCATTGTGTCGGTCGATATCGGTGAAGCCGTCGCTTTGGCTGAGCAAAACTAGAAAGAGAAGCAGCTAATGCAGGAATTGCGTTACATCTTGGTTGCCCTGGGCGGTATTGCTATTGCGGCATTGCTCATTCACGGGTTGTGGAGCAACAGAAAAAATCGTCAGGCACCGATCAAAGAGAAACCGATTGGACGGATGGACTCCAAGTCGCGGGATCGTGACAACGACGCCTTCGACAGCGATGGCATCGGCCAGGTGCGCGTGGTCAGTGGTGGCCGTCGTGCCGAGCCCAAGCTGCGTAGCGAAGAGAGCCGCCAGCTGGAACTCGCTCGTCGCCCCGCCGTACCCGCCTTTGATGATGAAGATGACGAGGACGATCTGCCGCCGCCCGTAGTGCGCAAGCCTGCTGCCCGTCCGGTTCCGCCGCCTCCTGTCTATGAAGAAGAGGAAGCGTTCGACGAACCGCAGCCCGAGGAGATCGACGAGGCACCTGCCGCACCGGTGCGCAAGCCTGCACAGGTCAATCGTCGTACCCCGGTCTACCGTTCCCGTGCCCAGCGCGAGCCGATGATGCAGTCGCTGGACGACGAGCCGCTGGTCGAGCCCGCCTACGCGACCGCCCCGACCTTCGGTGCCCGTGCCGAGACAGTCCGTACCGCTGACACCGTTCGTGCCGAGCCGGTGCGCGCTCCCGAGCCGGAATATCAGCCGCAGCCCCGTCATGTGGCCCCCGAGCCTGTTTATGAAGAGCCGGTCTATGTGGCACCTGCTCCGGTGGTTGAAGAGCCGCGCATGGCGCCCCAACCGGTCGAGAAGATCTGGCAGGATGTCTATGTCATCAACCTGATGGGCCGTCCGGGTCACGACTTGCAAGGTGCAACCCTGCTCTCGTCCCTGATGGCGCTGGGCTTCAAGTTTGGCGAGATGGATATTTTCCACCGTCACGAAGATCCCAACGGCAAGGGTGAAGTGCTCTTCTCCATGATCAACATGGTCAAGCCGGGCACCTTCAACCCGTACCGGATGGAACAGTTCACCACGCCGGGTGTCTCCCTGTTCATGCAGTTGCCGCTGCGCAGCAATGCCGCGTTTGCCTTCGAGGACATGCTGCAGGCTGCCGATCAGCTTGCCAGCGATCTCGATGCCATGCTGACAGATATGGATCGCAGCCCGCTGAGCGACGAGACCATTGCCCGTTACCGTCACGAGCTGGCTGCCTACGAGGCCAGTCGCGACTAATACGCCATGCGGGTCGAGTGAAGAAAAAGTGCGGTACCCTGGTACCGCATTTTTGTTTCTACCCCGGCCGGATGTTCAATCACACTTCGAGACTTTTTCATGAGCGACACCCTCTCCCGCCACCGTCAATTGTGTGAACTGCTTACCGAATATGGTCATCAGTACTATGTGCTGGATAACCCCACAGTGCCGGATGCCGAATACGATCGCCTGATGCGCGAGCTGATTGCGCTGGAAGCCGAGCACCCCGAGCTGAAAACGCCGGCGTCCCCCAGCGTGCGGGTCGGCGGCCAGCCGCTGACGGCGTTCAGTCAGGTGCGCCACGAGATCCCCATGCTCAGTCTGGATAACGTCTTTAGCAGCGAAGAGCTGCAGGCGTTCGAACAGCGGATGAGCGATCGCCTCAAGCGTGAGGTGCGTTTCACCTTCTGCTGCGAGCCCAAGCTCGATGGTCTGGCGGTGAGCCTGCTCTATGTGGATGGCCAGCTGGTGCAGGCGGCCACCCGGGGCGATGGCGCCACCGGTGAGGAGATCAGCGAGAACGTGCGTACCATCAAGGCCATTCCGCTCGCGCTGCGTGGCACGGGTTGGCCTGCCCGGCTAGAGGTGCGTGGCGAAGTCTTTATGCCCAAAGCCGGTTTTGAGGCGATGAACGCCAGGGCGCTGGCCGCGGGCGAGAAGGTATTCGTCAACCCGCGCAACGCCGCCGCAGGCAGCTTGCGCCAGCTCGATTCACGCATCACCGCCAGTCGTCCCCTGAGCTTTTACGCCTATGGCGTGGGTGTGGGGGGCGAGCAACTGGGCGACTCCCACTTTGGTCGCCTTCATCAGCTCAAGGAGTGGGGGCTGCCGCTCAGTCCCGAGGTGAAGCTCAAAGAGGGGGCTGCCGGTTGTCAGGCGTTCCACGACGACATTCTGGCCCGTCGAGGCGAGCTCCCTTACGAGATCGACGGCGTGGTCTACAAGGTGGATGCCATCGCCCTGCAGGAAGAACTGGGCTTTGTAGCCCGGGCGCCGCGCTGGGCGACCGCTCACAAGTTTCCGGCGCAGGAGGAGATGACGGAGCTTGAGAACGTCGAGTTTCAGGTCGGCCGCACCGGCGCCGTGACTCCGGTAGCCAAGCTCAAACCGGTGTTTGTCGGTGGCGTGACTGTCTCCAACGCCACCTTGCACAATGCCGACGAGATTGAGCGCCTCGGTGTGATGATCGGCGATACCGTGATCGTGCGTCGTGCCGGTGATGTGATCCCGCAGATCGTCGCCGTGGTGGAGGCACAGCGCCCAAGCGACGCTCGTGCGATCCTCTTCCCGACCGAGTGTCCGGTCTGTGGCTCTGCGGTTGAACGGCTGGAAGGGGAAGCGGTTGCCCGCTGCTCCGGTGGCCTGTTCTGCGAGGCGCAGCGCAAGGAGGCGATCAAGCACTTCGCCGCCCGTCGCGCCATGGATGTGGATGGCCTTGGCGACAAGATTGTCGAGCAACTGGTGGACAAGGGACTGGTGAAGACCCCCGCCGATCTGTTCAGCCTCAACGCCATCCAGCTGGCCGGTCTCGAGCGGATGGGGCAAAAATCTGCCCTCAATCTGGTGGCCGCCATCGATGCGGCCCGCAGCACTACCCTGCCGCGCTTCCTGTTTGCCTTGGGGATCCGCGAAGTCGGGGAGGCGACCGCCTTGAACCTCGCCAACCACTTCCTCACGCTGGATGCCCTGCGCGCCGCCTCGGTGGAGCAACTGCTGACGGTGGCCGATGTGGGCGAGGTAGTGGCCAAGCATGTCTACTACTTCCTGCGTCAGCCTCACAACGTGGAGGTGCTGGAGGCCCTGCTGGCCGCCGGTATCCACTGGCCAGCCATCCAGAAGAAAGAGGCTGCTGAGCAGCCTTTTGCCGGCAAGACCTTCGTGCTGACCGGCACGCTGACTACTTTGTCGCGCAACGATGCCAAGGCGGCGCTGCAGGCGCTGGGTGCCAAGGTGGCGGGGTCTGTATCTGCCAAGACCGATGTGCTGGTTGCGGGGGAAGCGGCGGGATCCAAGCTGACCAAAGCGCAGGAGCTCGGCATCACCATCTGGACCGAAGAGGAGCTGCAACAGGCGTTGCAGGGCTGAATAGCCCTCGTCAAGCCTGCTAACCGCGGCACCCGATAAAAGAGAACCCGGCATGGCCGGGTTCTCTTTTTGTTGTAGGGCAGTCACTCACTCGCGCCAGAGGATCTTGTGGCGCCATTTGTCGGGCACGGTGAGCTGCCAGCGGGCCAGCTCGCTCTTGCTGAAGACATACTCGCCGCGTAGGGCCGCGCGCGGGGAGAGGGTGCGGGGCAGGGTGCCCGCCAGTATGGTGTTGATCAGGGAAGCGGCTTGCATCCCCTGATCGTGACCGTCCAGCACCAGCCCGCCGATGGCCATCCCCTTGCCGACGGTAAACTCCCAAAAGCAGAAAACGGGTACCGGACTGTTGGCACTGGTCCACTCCAGCACCGTCTGTTCGCTCACATGCTTGCCCTGCTCGTCGATGAGCGTGTGGTAGAGGCCGAGGAAGATCGCCTGATAGCCACTCTTCCTGGCGTTGAGCACCGCCTCCTGCCACAGGCTGTAGTCACCAAGCAACTGGCTGTTGACCCGGGTCTTGCCGACCCGCAGTTCGGTCTGGGTCTTGAATTCATCCTCGATGGCGGTGAGCGCCACGTTGCTGGAATCAAACAGCACCAGCGCTTTGTCGAGTCCCCCCATCAGCAGGCTCATTTCGCTGATGTTGCGTTTGAGCAGCGGCCGCTCCAGCACGCCGGTGATCTTGGGGTGGCCGACAAACCCCTTGAGGCGCGGGTTCTCGTTCATGCCAAGAAACACCACCGGGGTGCCCAGCGAAGCGATCTCGTTGGCCAGATAGTTGATGGCATTGTCATCGCCCAGCACTACCAGATCCGGTTTGCTCTTGAGATAGAAGGCGATGGCCTGCTGGGCAATGTCGTCAAACGCCTCCCGCGGGTGACGCTTGGTATCCATATAGAAGTGAGAGATCTTGTGTTCTCCCTGCAAACCATTGAGCAGCCCTTCGTTATAGCTTTGGTCCCACAGGTATTCGGGATGGTAGCTGCTGATCACCAGAATGTGGGCTGCCCGGAGCGGCAGGGCGAGGGTGGCAAGCAGTAGCAACAGCAGGGAGGTGCGCATGGGTTATCCCTTGTCGAGCGGAAGAGTGTACTTACTCAGTATGGGTGGTTTTGGTTGGTGCTGTCATCTCGAAACCGGTGTGGTGGGGGGCGATTTTTTTTCGGCTG
This sequence comes from Aeromonas allosaccharophila, assembly GCF_000819685.1. Taxonomy (GTDB): domain Bacteria; phylum Pseudomonadota; class Gammaproteobacteria; order Enterobacterales; family Aeromonadaceae; genus Aeromonas; species Aeromonas allosaccharophila. The sequence continues at coordinate 103,907 of NZ_CDBR01000093.1, forward strand.
GGCGGATCGGACGCCAGCCCGCACCACGCTTGAGATTGGATTTGATTGGATCTTTTTGTGGTTGGTCGTGAACTGTCCCGCTCGCTGAAAAACCTGTTCTGGATCAAGAAATGAGGCTGCGCTTTGGTGCCTAATAGACACCACATATAGGGACGCATTCGTTTTTAATCCCTATATGTTGTGTTATTAAGCTGTGTATAAGCTGTTCCCTTCCTATCTTCAGCCCAGGCTTGTCAAGCCTCGGCTGAATTTATTTGCGTCCAGGACGAGATGCCGGGAGGGGGGCCCAACAAGGGTGAGCCAGAGGCAAATGCCTGGCCTTTTAACGGGGAAAATCCATGAAACCGGTTGTGATCAAACGTGACGGATGTCGCGCACCATTCAATGCCCAGCTGATTGCAGAGGCGGTCAGCCGAGCGGCGGAAGCGGTCAATCAGGCCAATCCGGCGCTGGCACTGCGCATCTCAAGCGCGGTCAGCCAGGAGCTGGAAGGGCGTGGTGAAGTTGATATCCACGAGATCCAGAACCGGGTTGAAAACCACCTGATGGCTTCCGACGACAAGGCCATCGCCCGTGCCTATATCGAATATCGCCACGATCGGGATCAGGCTCGCGAGGCGCGTGGCCGTCTGGCGCAGGAGATCCGTGGTCTGGTCGAGCAGACCAATGCCGCCCTGCTCAACGAGAACGCCAACAAAGACTCCAAAGTGATCCCGACCCAGCGCGACCTGCTGGCCGGTATCGTCGCCAAGCACTATGCCACCAGCCACATGCTGCCCCGTGATGTGGTTCAGGCTCACGAGAGTGGTGATCTGCACTTCCACGATCTCGACTACTCCCCCTTCTTCCCGATGTTCAACTGCATGTTGATCGATCTGAAAGGGATGCTGACCCATGGCTTCAAGATGGGCAATGCGGAGATCGATACTCCGAAATCGATCAGCACTGCCACCGCCGTAACCGCCCAGATCATCGCCCAGGTGGCGAGCCATATCTATGGCGGCACCACCATCAACCGCATCGACGAAGTGCTGGCCCCCTATGTGACCATCAGCTGGCAGAAGCACCGTGAAGTGGCCGAAGAGTGGGGCATTGCCGATGTGGAAGCCTACGCCATGGCCCGCACCGAGAAAGAGTGCTACGACGCCTTCCAGTCGCTGGAGTACGAAGTCAACACCCTGCACACCGCCAACGGTCAGACGCCGTTTGTTACCTTCGGCTTTGGTCTGGGGGACAGTTGGGAGTCGCGGATGATCCAGCGCGCCATCCTCAGCAATCGCATCGCTGGCCTTGGCAAGAACAAGAAGACCGCCGTGTTCCCGAAACTGGTGTTCGCCATCAAGGATGGCCTCAACCACAAGCAGGGTGATCCCAACTACGACATCAAGCAGCTGGCGCTGGAGTGTGCCTCCAAGCGGATGTATCCGGATATCCTCAACTACGACCAGGTAGTGAAGGTGACCGGCTCCTTCAAGACCCCCATGGGTTGCCGCTCCTTCCTCGGTGCCTACGAGGAGAATGGCGAGCTGATCCATGAAGGTCGCAACAACCTGGGTGTGGTGAGCCTCAACCTGCCGCGCATTGCGCTGAAATCCCGTGATGAAGCGGATTTCTGGGATCGTCTGGATGCCTCCCTGCGGGTCGCCAAGAAGGCGCTGATGTACCGCATCAGCCGTCTGGACGGGGTGAAGGCGCGGGTTGCACCGATCCTCTATATGGAAGGGGCCTGCGGCGTGCGCTTGAAGGCGGACGACAACGTCAGCGAGATCTTCAAGAACGGTCGTGCCTCCATTTCCCTCGGTTATATTGGGGTTCACGAGACCATCAACGCCCTGTTTGGCGACAAGGTGCACCTGTTTGACAGCGCCGAGCTGCAACAGAAGGCCATCGCCATCATTTCCCGCCTCAAGGCGGCCATCGACGAGTGGAAAGAGGAGACTGGCTACGGCTTCAGCCTCTACTCCACCCCGAGCGAGAACCTCTGCACCCGTTTCTGCCGCATCGATGCCAAGGAGTTTGGCGTGGTATCCGGCGTGACCGACAAGGGCTACTACACCAACAGCTTCCACCTCGACGTGGAGAAGCAGGTCAACCCGTACGACAAGCTGGACTTCGAGGCGCCCTATCCGCCCATCGCCAGCGGCGGCTTCATCTGCTACGGCGAGTACCCCAATATCCAGCACAACCTGGAAGCGCTCGAAAACGTCTGGGATTACAGCTATGACAAGGTGCCTTATTACGGTACAAACACCCCCATCGACGAGTGCTACGACTGCGGCTTCACCGGCGAGTTCGAGTGCACCTCCAAGGGCTTCACCTGCCCGCGCTGCGGCAACCACGACCCCGCCAAGGTGTCGGTGACCCGCCGTGTCTGCGGTTACCTCGGTAGCCCGGATGCGCGCCCCTTCAATGCGGGCAAGCAGGAAGAAGTGAAGCGCCGCGTCAAACATATGTAAGCGCACAAGCGATGAAGAGCTAGCCCCTGACTCAAGGGGCCATTTTCATTGGAGGGCGGCAGTCATGCCGTATTCCCGTGAACGAGGCAGGAAACAAGTGATGCACTACCACCAATACTACCCGGTCGATGTGATCAATGGCCCCGGCACCCGCGCCACCCTGTTTGTCTCCGGTTGCGAGCACCAGTGCCAGGGTTGCTACAACCAGAGCACCTGGCGGCTCGATGGCGGCCAGCCTTTCGATAAGGTAATGAGCGATCGCGTCATTAGCGACCTCAACGACAGCCGCATCAAACGGCGAGGTCTGTCGCTCTCCGGCGGCGATCCGCTCCACCCCGCCAACGTACCCCACGTGCTGGCGCTGGTGAAACGGGTGCGCACCGAGTGTCCGGGCAAGGATATCTGGTGCTGGACCGGCTATTTGCTCGGCGAGCTCTCAGATGCCCAGCGCGAGCTGGTTGCCCTGCTGGATGTGCTGGTGGATGGCAAGTTTGAAAAGGAGCTGGCAGACCCGGGCCTGCTCTGGCGTGGCAGCAGCAATCAGCAGATCCACGACCTCAACGCCTGGCGTGAAAGGGGTGAGCGAATTTCCTGTCTGGTTTGCAGTTGAAGTCCGGGATGTTTATGGTTAGCCCATTCCAATCCTGACGACATTCATGAAGAGGAGAGCCGAGATGAACAATCTGCTCAAGATCCTGCTGGCCATTTTCCTGCCCCCGGTGTGCGCTTTTATCCAGGTGGGTTTTAGCCTGCACTTTTTAATCAACATTGTGCTGACCCTGATGGGCGGTCTGCCGGGCATGGTGCATGCGCTCTGGCTGGTGGTGAGCGACAAGCGCGGCTGATGCCTTCGGCTGGTTAGTGAGCTCATTGACGATAAAAGGGCCAACCTCTCGGGGTTGGCCCTTTTGTTCATGTTCATACGAATACTTTTTCGTTAGGATGGATGACTGACCAAGGGGGCGCGTGTTGAGCGCCCCGCAGTCCGGCAACAAGCACCGGCAGAGAACAAGGAGCGTTACATGAAGTGGAAAGTCGCAGTATGGTCAGGTCTGGCAGTGACACTGTTGTTGGGGTGCTCATCCCGTCAGGAGGTGGCGCACGAACGCGCTCCGATCGCTATCCCTCTCGAGCAGTTGTCCAGCTACTGGGTTCAGGAGACGCAGTGGTCATGGCTTGGCAATGACGAGCCCGCCTTGCCGGCCAAACCGGTCAAGGGGTATGTGGAAGTACGCTATCAAATCGACGCCAGCGGCACGCCGGTCAAACCGGAAGTGGTGGCGGCCGAGCCCCCCGGCGAGCTGGAGCAGAGTGCGCTGGCGACCCTTTCGCGGATCCGCTACAGCCCGGCAGAGGGCAACCCGGATGCCATTCCGGTCGAGGTGACCAACCGCTTCGAGATCGAGATCAACTGATCCCCCACCACTTCGATGCCAGAGAAACAGAGACCCCGGCCTAGCCGGGGTCACGTTTATTGCTGTTTGCAGTCGTTGTAGGCGGTCTGCCACTCGCCATCCTGATCCCGCAGCTCGACAAAACCCTCGTTCCCCTTGTTCCACCAGACAGCCTCGTGCTCGTCCGTATAGCGGGCACCGGAGGCCGAAATGGCCTGTGGCAGGGTGTAATCCTTGCCATCCGGCAGCGACAGCTTGATAAAGCTGAGGCTCTCGTCGGAGAGAGAGAAGTAGCGCACCTGCACCTTCTTGCCCTGCTCGCACTGGTAACTGACCGGCTCGCCACCGGTGACGGAGAGGGTATTGCCCTGATTGCAGCCAGCGAGCAGGCCGAGGGCCAGCGCACCAGCGGCCATCACATGTACTTTATTCATGATTACAGCTCCATTGGTGTCATACGGGCGTGAGCCTAACAGGTTGCCGTTATTGTGCAATCATCGCGGCCATTCGGTGCGTCGCTGGCTGTCCGGCATACCGTCGCGAGTGTGAGGGGGGGATCGGCGTTAGCAAGGTACCCGCCATCAGTGCAAGCCGAGTCGGGTTTCAAACTGGCGGATCAGAGTCTCATAGGTGCCGTTGTTCTTGATCTTCTGCAGCCCCTGCTCGAACCGCTTGGCCAGCGCTTCCCCTTGCGGGGCGTTGCGGGAGAAGGCGAGCCAGAAGCCATCGGTGGAGAGTTTGCCAACTTTGACCACCTTGCCGGTCAGCTGCTTCTGCTGGATCTTCAGGTAGCCCGGCATGCCGTTCATCAGGATGTAGTCGACCCGGCCGCGTACCAGCATCTCGAGGATCTGCGCATCAGATTTGGCCTGAAAGCGGGTGATCCTGGGGTTCTCCATAAAATCGGTGGGGTAGGTGTAACCGAGCGTGATGCCCACCCGCTTGCCTTCCAGCGAAGTGAGCTTGAGATCCCGTTGTGGTTCGCTGGCGAGGGCGAAGATGGCGAGATCCTCCTCGAACATGGGGGTATCGTGCCAATGGTATTGGTAACGGTTCTCTTCGGTGATGGTGGCGTTGAAGCACCCCGCAAGTTTGCCGCTTTTCGCATCGTGCATGCAGCGGGCGAAGGGGAGGGGGCGAAACACAATCTCGATCCCTTCGGCGGCGAACACTGCCTTGACCAGCTCCGGCGCCAGCCCGCGAGGCTGGCCATCCTCCTTGTCGCGCTCGCAGTAGGGAGCCCAGTCATCCTCGGCACCAATGATCAGCGGGGTGGCCCCGAGCGAACTGGTGGCCAGCAGCACCAGACAAACCAGCCATTTTTTTAACCACGGAACCATAGGTACACCTCATCGACAGCAGCCTTACAAGCATAGCCACACTTCTGCGCTGATCCGTGGCGGCAGGAGGGAGGAAAATAAGAGAGACAAAAAAACGCCCCGGCAGGCGACGGGGCGAAAGAGAGCTCATCCATGGGCTGACAACAGTGTTTACAACAGGAAATCAATAACCGAAGCGGGTTGCCTCGAAGCGGTTGAGCAACCGGTGGATGAGGTAGCAGGCCAGCAGGGTGACCACGATGGCAAACAGGATGCTGCTGACCCGGTAGAGGGCGCTGAACACCAGATCGTTGCCCGGGGTGAGGTATTGGCCAAACAGGATACCGAGGGTGGTGAGGGCGCCGAAGCCGACCCCCGAGCCGCCAGCCTCCTTGACGTGGGCATGACTGAACAGCATGGCGCCGAGCCACAGCAGCGGGGCGACCAGCAGCAGTTGCCCTGACCAGTCATAGAGCACCAGCTGGCCGAGCAGGCCAAAGGTGACCCCCAGCAAGGTGCCCATCGCCCGTTTGCGGGCATAACTGAGGGCGCCGTTCCAGTGCATGGGGAACAGCACCAGCAGGGTGGTGGCCTGGGCCGACATGGAGTCACGCAGATCAAACAGCTGAAAGGTCAGGAATGACAGGGTGGCCACTGTGGCGCCCAGCAGCGCCTCGTGGCGCATCCGGTGCGGCGCCTTGGGGGCGGGTGCCGGTTTCGGTCGAGCCTCCAGGTCGGGGATCAGCGCCGTCATCAGATAGGCGATCAGCACCGACAGGATGTTCGCCCAGATATTGTTGAAAATCAGATCGTTAAGATCTGTCTGCGGATAGCTGGCAAAGTGCAGCATGATGCTGAGGCTCAGCACCCCGTTGGCCCCGAACAGAAACAGACTGCCGCGCGACATGGCAGCGAAGCGGTAGAGAAACAACAGAAAGGCGATGGGGGTCATCAGCACCGGATGGCTGCCAAACAGCCCCCCCAGCAACCCGACCTCCACACCACAGACCACCGCCGAAGCGATAAGCTGGCGGGCGGCATGGCCATTCATCACCGGCACCATCCCCAGCAGCAGCACCGGTGTGACCGTGTAGAAGACCCCGTAACCCCAGCCAAACAGCTTGCAGAGCAGAAAGCCCGTGGTGCAGCCAAAGGCGATACGCAAACACTGACGCAGCTCGTTGCCGGTAAGGGGCCGATGCCAGAGGTGCGCGGCGTGATGAGCAGGCACGGTATTGGTAGCTACGGGATGAGTAGATACCTGATTAATAGACATAATGCAGCAGGCTGAGCAGGTGGATCTGGCCCCGTGCCAGCATGGCGGTCAGGGCATTGTCCGGCAGCAGTTGCACCGTGGCCCGCGCCCCGGCTGGCAGGTGGTCGGGTAACTGCTCCAGCTCGAGGTGCAGCCGCATCCGCTGGGCATCCCGAACCCAGCGATCCGACTCCACCGGCGCCGCCAGCCGACCGTTGGCATCAAACTGACCTGCACTCACCCCGGCATCCAGACTGCTCACCCGGGCAGGATAGAGCTGGCCCGGCTCGCCATCGAAGGCGACCAATGCGCGGGTTTGCTCGCCAACATGGCGCAGGCTCTTCTCGCGAAAATCGGCGATCACATCGACCTGCTCCGACACCAGCGCCAGCAGCGGGCTGCCCGCGCTGGCGATACTGCCCGGTTTGAGCTGCAGATTGGTGATGGTGCCATCCTGATCCGCATGCACCCGACTATAGGCGAGCGCCAGCTCCGCTTGCGCCAGCTTGTTGCGGGCCTGGCGCAGCAACAGATTGTCCTCACCGGTTACGCCGCGGCTGGCCTTGATCTGGGCCAGTTTGGCCTGACTGGCGCGCAGGTTGGCCTGAGCGCTGCGCAGGGCACTGTCCGCCTCATCTTTTTGTTGCACTGAGACCATGTGGCGCTGGAACAGCGCATCGGTCCGCTCCGCATCCCGCCATTTCTGGCTGGCCAGCGTCTCTTTGGCGCTGATATCGGCGGCGGCAGCGGTCAGTTCGGCATCCAGTTCACGGTTCTGTTGTTCGGCCTGAGCCAAGGCCAAACGGGCCTGCTCTACCGCCAGAGCGAAGGGTTCGGGATCCAGGGTAAACAGCAGGTCCCCTTTCTTGACTTGCTGGTTGTTGTGAACGGCAACCTCGACCACCTTGCCGCTCACTTGCGGGGCAAGCTTGGTGACCACCCGGGTCGCCATCGCCTGCGGCGTGAGGGGCATCAGCAGATCGGCTACCAGAAAATAGGCGAAGAGGGCGGCAAAGCCTGCCATGGACCATTTGATCCAGCGGGTAAATTGTTGATCCGGTGTCATCTTATTCTCTCTCTGTGCTGGCATAGGGAGGGCTTGTATCGCCTCCTGCCTGTCGGTCGTGGTGCTGTTCAATCTTGCTGAGGGCATTGGCCGAGATCCGCTGCACCGTGGCTTCAAACAGTTGCAGGGTCTGCTCGTCGATGCCCCCCAGCAGTTCGCGGCGGATATTCATGATGCGGTCGGCGATCTGATCGAGCAGGGTCTGGCCAGCCGGGGTCACGCAGACGATACGGGCCCGCTTGTCCTGACTGCAGCAGTGGCGCTCAATCAGCCCCTGCTCTTCCAGCTGGCCCAGAGTGCGCATCAGGGAGGGGAGCTCTATCTCGAGGGCTTCGGCCAGGGTCTTCTGGCTGACATGGTTCCCCATGCGGGAGAGTTTCCACAGCGCGGTCCAGCGGGGATGAGTGAGGCCAAGGGGAGCCAACTCCAGATCGGCGGCAGTACGCCATAGCCGGTGCATCCGCGCTATCTGCTCGGCGAGCGACAGCTCGCGCAACCTTTCCAGATCCGTCATCTTCTCATCCTCAATGTACTTAGCCTGCTAAGCATTCTACTTATTTAGCAGGCTAAGTAAATGGTGTGATGGCGATCGTGTTTCTGGTCGGATCTTTCGTCGGGGTCGGGTGAGTAGCATTCGGGCCCCTGATATTGTTTGCAGCACTGATCCACTCGGGGCTCTTTTACCGCTCCAGATAGGATGCCGTGAAGGGAGGATATTAGGCGGATATTTTCATGAAATTTTCAGGTCCGGCGAGCGGCGCTTTTTTTATCCGCTAATATTGATGGGGTTATAAAACAAGGGGGAAACGGGTTGTGGATGGATATGACAGTGGATGTGTGTATCTGGCAATTGAAACTCTGTTGAGTGACGGGGAATATGGTGCAGAGTCACATCATGGCGTGAATCGGGATGGTGCTGTCAGAAGTGCCGATATCAGTCATGATTTTGACCCCGCCAATATTCCATTATTGTTGGCAGAATAGACCTGACCGTGTGTGATCCTTGTGAGTTCAAGCCAGTGCCCTGGTATTCGCTGGCTTGACTCATCACAATTTCAACGCTCTTCCTTGCGCCGCCTCTCTCACCATTTTTCATCTCGCTGGCTGCACCAATGTGCGCGCAATCCCTGATACCGCCTGCCGTAACGACCGCGGCATCGGGATGACATTGCCCTCTGATTATCACTTACAGGATCTGTGGCGATAAATGGTCGCAGGGTTTTTCATCTGGCTCTGTTATTTCCCCAAAGGCGAACGATCATCAGATTGCTATTACTGCTGATCACCCAAATAACGCGCCATGCGTGTCGCTCGTTTTATCTTCTTGTTTACTTGTCTGGCCGGGTATCGATGGCTTGGTGATCTATTGAGTCATGCAGTTTGGCGGCACCATGATGTTTAAGTTTTTAATGTTTTTATATGGCTTTGCAGTCTGGCTAACCGACAGGGGCGAGAGGGATCAATAAAGTAGCTGCCACAATCACACGCAGAGTACATAACAATGAAAAACCTCTCTACCCTACAAACCACACAAGAAAAGGCCGCCTTGATGGGCGGCCAACAAATTGCCGGTATGCCGCTCTTTATATTTCTGGGGCTGGCGACCTGTGTTCTCTTTTCCGGCTGGAACGGTTCGCTGCCACTGGGCATGGTCGGTGCGTTGGCGCTGATGTTTGTGCTGGGCACCCTGCTGACCGAGCTGGGGGAGCGGATCATGCCGATCCGTGAATATCTGGGGGGCGGCACCATCCTCGCCATCTTTGGCGGCGCTGCCCTGTTCGAATACCAGCTGCTGCCGGTGCAGGCGGGGCAGGTCATCACCAATTTCATGAAGGAGGGAGGATTTCTCAACTTCTTTATCGCCAGTCTGGTGACCGGTTCGGTGTTTGGCATGAGCAGTGCGTTGCTGAAAAATGCCGCCATGCGCTATCTGCCGGTGATCCTCGGCGGCGTGGCGCTGGCACTGCTGAGCGTCGGCTTCGTCGGCTCCCTGATGGGTTATGGCTTCAAGAATGCGGTGCTGCTGATCGGCCTGCCCATCATGGGTGGTGGCATGGGCGCAGGTGCCGTGCCACTGGTGGAGATCCTCTCCGGCCCGATGCAGATGTCCAGCGCCGACCTGCTGTCGCGCATGGTGCCGGCGGTAGTGATCGCCAACACCCTGGCCATTCTGGTGGGCTCCCTGCTGGCGCGCCTCGGTCGCCGTTACCCCTCCCTGACTGGCAACGGCAAGCTGATGGTCAAAGAAAGTAGCCATAGCATCGCCGAGGAGCAGGTTGAAGCACCGACCCTGCAGAGTCTGGGCATGGGGCTCTTTATCAGCTCCAGCATGTTTGTGCTGGGCTCCCTGCTCGGCAACTTTATCCCCATGCACCCCTTTGCCCTGATGATTCTGGCGGTCGCCTTTATCAAGGTGAGCGGCGTGCTGCCGCGCCGTTATGAGCAGGCGGCTGCTGACTGGTATCAGTTTGTGGTGAGCAACCTGACCCCCTCCCTGCTGGTGGGGATCGGTGTCGCCTACACCAGTATCCCGGAGCTGATCAGCGCCTTCTCGATCAGTTACTTCGTGCTGGTCATGGTCACCGTGATCGGTGGCGCCCTCGGTGCCGCGCTGGTCGGCAAGATGATCGGTTTCTATCCCATCGAGGCGGCCATTACCGGCGGACTCTGCATGGCCAACATGGGCGGCACCGGTGACGTGGCCGTGCTCTCGGCGGCCCAGCGCATGAAGTTGATGCCCTTTGCCCAGATCTCCTCTCGCCTCGGCGGCGCCGTGATGCTGATCCTGGCCACCGCCCTTATCTCCCTGCTTGCCTGAATACCGGATTGAGGAACACATAAAATGAACGACATCATGATGGGTACCAGCCTGCCCTATGCAGAACGCAAGCGTCAGGGTGTGCGGGGTCGCATGCCCCACAAGGAGGAGTCACTCTCCCAGCAGCGACGCCGGATCTACCGGTTGGTCAGCGCCATGCAGAGTCCGTTTGACCAGCATCTGCTGCTGCGCCAGTTGCAGGAGGACAACCCTGTACTCTTCTACGATCTGGTGCGCCACCACCTGCCGGAGCTGCTGCCGATCATCTACACCCCGGTGGTGGGGGAGGCATGCCAGCGCCACAGCGATCTCTATCTGCGTAGCCACGGGCTTTACCTCTCCTGGCACGACAGGGACGATCTCGACGACATCCTCGAGTCGGTGGAGCAGGAGGTGGACGTGATTGTCATCTCCGATGGCGAGCGGGTGCTGGGGCTCGGCGATCTCGGTATCGGCGGCATGGGGATCTGCATCGGCAAGCTGGCGCTTTACTCCGCCGCTGGCGGCATCAACCCGGCGCGCACCCTGCCGCTCTGTGTCGATGTGGGCACCAACAACCCCGAGCTGCTGGAGGATGACTCCTACCTCGGCTGGCAGGCCCAGCGGATCGACGGTGAGAGCTACTACCACTTCATGGACAAGGTGGTGGCCGCCATTCGCAAGCGCTGGCCGCAGGTGGTACTGCAGTTTGAAGACTTTGCCGGCAAGCACGCCGCCAACCTGCTGACCCGCTATCGGGACGAGCTCTGCATGTTCAATGACGATATTCAGGGCACGGCGGCGGTCGCCTCCGCCTGTGTGCTGGCCGGTCTGCAGCAGGCGGGCACCGCCCTGTGCGATGCTCCGGTGCTGATCGTCGGCGCCGGTTCTGCCGGTTGCGGCATCGCCGCCATGCTGGCCCAGCTGGCGGGGGCAGTGAGGGGGTCTGGCTGTTTGATCAGGACGGGGTGGTCTGCAGCGATCGCTCCACGCTGACTCGCGCCCAGCAGCCGTTTGCCCGCGCGGTGAACGAGGGCAACAGTTCGCTGCTGGAGACCATCCGTCAGGTGCGCCCGGCGGTGCTGATCGGGGTGAGCGGTCAGGGCGGCCTCTTTACTGGCGAGGTGCTGCAGGCGATGGGGGAGGTGTGCGAGCAGCCGGTGATCCTGCCGCTCTCCAACCCGACCCGCAGCGCCGAAGCGACGCCCGATCAAGTGTGGGCGGCCACGGGTGGCCGCGCCCTGTTGGCGACCGGCAGCCCCTTTGCGCCAGTGACGGTGGCCGGTGAGCGGCGGGTGGTCTCCCAGTGCAACAACGTCTATGTCTTCCCGGGGATTGGCCTCGGGGCCTGCGCGGTCAAGGCGCGCTGCATCAGCGACGGCATGTTGCTGGCCGCGGTGCGGGCGGTCGGCGCCTATCCGCTGGTGGCGGGCCGACTGCTGCCCCCGATTGAACAGGTGGGAGAGGTAGCCCGCGCCGTGGCCAGAGCGGTCGCGCTCTGTGCCCGCGAGGAGGGCCTGGCCGATTTTGCCGGTGATCCTGCACCTTTGATTGACCAGACCTGGTGGCATCCGCACTATTGGGCTGCGTCCTGACGATTTATGGTATGTGCATGAAACTTCGCCATCAGCTGGTCACCCTCTCTCTTGGGCTCTCCCTGCTGCTGATCCTCATTCTGGGCAGCCTGCTGGCCCTCTTTATCCGTCATCTGCTGGAGAGCAATCTGCAGGATAAGGGGAGCGATCTGGCACGGGTCATGGCGGCCGATACCCGGGTGGTAGAGGCCCTGCGTCAGGGCAGTGACCCTACCTTGCGCGACTACATGGAGGCGGTCTGCAACCGCACCGATGCCACTTATATGGTGGTGACCGACGAACATGGTCGCCGTCTCAGCCACCCCAACCCCGAGCTGGTGGGGCAGAAATTTCGCGGTGAGGATATCTGGCCCGCGCTTCAGGAGCGGCGCAGCTACTGCTCCAAGGATCGGGGCACCATGGGGCCGGCGATCCGCTGCTTCTCTCCGGTGGTGGGCGGTGACGGGCGCGTCATGGGGGCCGTGGTGGTGGGCTACCTGATGCAGCAGGTGGAGGGCATCTACATGGAGCGGGTAGCCCTGCTCGTCTGCGCCATCGTGGCGGTGCTGGGATGCGGCCTGCTGCTGGCGCTCTGGGTGCAATATCTGCTGCGCAAGACCCTGCTCGATCTGGAGCCGGAGGCGATCGTGCGCCGCTTCACCCTGCAGGATCTGGTGCTGGAGCACATTACCGAGGGGGTGATTGCCCTCGATAGCAGCGGCAACATCAACATGATCAACAGCACCGCCAGTTATCAGTTGCGGCTGCCAGGTACCGGGCGTCACGCCCTGCTGGGGCAGTCGCTGGCGGAGCTGGTGCCGCCGCTGCGCCCCTGTCTGGAGCAGGAGGCGGGGGAGGTTAGCTTCACCATTCAGGGGGAGTCCTTCGTCGGCCGCTGGCAGGCGGTGCAGGGCAAGGCGCCGGGGCGGCTGCTGATCTTCAGCCGTCCGGAGGTGGCCGCCAGTCTGGGGGTGCAGGTAACCCACCTGCGCCAGTACGCCGAGATGCTGCGGATGCAGAGCCACGAGTTTGCCAACAAGCTGAGCAGCCTCTCCGGCCTGTTGCAGTTGGGTCACGTGGATCAGGCGGTGGAGCTGATCCAGCAGGAGAACGAAGCGTGCCAGACCATGTTGCAGGAGCTGCTGCGACTGATCGACAACAAGCCGGTGGCGGGGCTGATCCTCGGCAAGTTCAGCCGGGCCCGCGAGCTGGGGGTGACCCTGGAGCTCGATCCCGACTCGGCGCTGGCGGAGTACCCGGCCTCGGTCTCTGCCGATCTCATCACGCTGATTGGTAACCTGCTGGATAACGGTTTGCAGGCGGCCTGGCGCAACCGCCAGCAGCGGCCGCCCCGGGTGCTGCTCTCTCTTTGTGATGTGGGGCGGCGACTGGTGATCGAGGTGGAGGATAGCGGCGAGGGGGTCGACGAGGCGCTGGCCGATCACCTGTTCGATTACGGGGTGAGTCGCCAGAGCGGCGATCACGGGGTCGGCCTGTTCCTGGTCAAGGAGACCGTGGCGCGGCGCGAGGGTGTGATAGAATGGCGGCGAACTGCCGAGCAGACCACACTGTTTGGTATCTACTTGAATAAAAACCAATTAATGTGAGCCATGGACCCAATAATCACGCTTGTTATTGAAGATGACGATCGGATCGGTGCCATCTTGTCAGAGCTGGTGGCGGCAACATCCGGTTTCTCCCTGCTGGGGCGGGCCGGCACCCTGGCCCAAGCCGATGCCATGATGGCCGGCGTGGTGCCGCAACTGCTGCTGGTGGATGTCTCTTTGCCCGATGGCTCGGGCCTTGAGTGGGTGAGCCGCCTGCGCAGTCACAATCGCGAGGCCTACGTCATCATGGTGACCGCCTCGCGCGATGTGGAGACCATCCAGCAGGCCCTCAATCTGGGGGTCCATGACTATGTCATCAAACCTTTGCGGTTGTTTCGCATCCAACAGAGCCTGGACGAGATCCTGCAACTGCACAGCAGGCTGTGCGAGCGGGGACGGCTGGAGCAGGACGATCTCGACAAGCTGTTGGGCAAGGGGGGGCGATCCCAGATCAAGGAGATGCGCGTCACCCCCAAGGGGATCGACAGCATTACCCTGCGTCAGGTGCTGGATCTGCTGGCTGGCGAGCCGGAGAACGTCTTCTCCACCGACACTGTGGCGCTGCGACTCTCCCTCAGCCGCACCACGGCGCGCCGCTATCTGGAGTATCTGGAGTCGGAAGACCGGGTCGATGTGGATCTCAACTACGGTCAGCGGGGGCGACCGGAGCGGCGCTATCGCTGGCGCCGGGCGGGGTGAGCCTCAGGTTGATGCCAACATGCATGTGAAAACAACAAGGGAGCCAGCGGCTCCCTTGTTGTTTCTGGACACAGTACAATTTCAAGCGGCTTCTCGTTCGACCACCGGCGCACGCCTCTTCAGTTGGGAGGCCATCACCCCACCCAGGATGAGACCCCCGCCCAGCAGGTGATAGCCGTGGATCGGCTCCCCCAGACTTATGACGGCGATCAGCGCCGTACAGAGTGGCAGCAGGTTCATAAAAACCGAGGTGCGCTCAGCCCCCATGCAGGCGAGACCGCGCATCCAGCAGTAGGCCGCCAGCAGGGACGACGCGAGCCCGGCAAACAGCACCAGCCCCCACCCCTCGGCCGGCACCGCCAGCGAATCGGCACTCAGAGCAACTGGCACCAGCAGCAAGACTGCCAGCAGGACTTGCATATAGAGGTTGAGCCAGGGACCGAACGGCAGTTGCCAGCGGCGGATCAGCAGCCCGTAGAGGGCATAGCTGACAGAGCCCAGCAGCATCATGCCATCACCGGGGTTGATGCCGTTCTGCAACAGCGCCAGCGGTTGGCCCTTGCTCAGCAGCCAGACCACCCCGAACAGCGAGATGCTCATGCCCGCCAGCGCCTGTTTGCCGGGACGCTGAGCGAAGACGATGGCGCCGAGCAGCAGGGTCAGCATCGGGATCAGCGAACCGATCACCCCCATGTTGGTGGCCGAGGTACTGTGGGCGGCGTAATAGGCCAGACACTGGAACAGCACCATGCCCAGCGCCGCCAGCACCAGCAGCTTGCCAAACCAGGGGCGGATCTCGCTGCGGCGGCGCCACAACTGGGGCAGGCAGAAGGGGGTCAGTGCCAGCGCGGCAATGACCCAGCGATAGAAGGAGATGGCCGCCGGATCGAGCACGCTGGCCGCTGCCTTGGAGACCACGGTATTGGTGGCCCAGATCAGCACCGCCATCAGCGGAAAGAGCAGGGGGGAAAAGATTCGCATCAGAGGCTCCTTATTGTCAGGCTGGCAAGTTTACCCTTGTCTTTCTATTGGCAAGTAGCGTAAAAAAGACAGATGATCCCGCAGAAAGGACAACCTGTCATGGTGGCTCACCACTACCATTCCACCGATAGCGAGCTGCCAGCCCCCAATCCGCTCTATTTTCGTTATCAGCAGTTGCGAGCCGACAGCATCACCTCGCTTCACTCCCATCCCTGGGGCCAGCTCAGCATGATCAGCCTGGGGGTGATGGAGATGGAGCTGGGGGTGCAGCGGTTGGTGGCGCCCGCCGACTACCTGATCTGGGTGCCGGCGGATCTCGACCACACCGCCTACAACGAACAGGCCCTCGACTACACCTCGATCTACGTCAGCCACGAATGGTCGGCCAGATTGCCGCCAGAGCCGAGATTGCTGCTGATGACCCCGCTGATCCGCGCCCTGCTGAGCGATTTTTGCGAACGGCGGGTAGGTCATATGATGGATGAGTGGGATCAACGGCAGGCTGAACTACTGGTGGCACGACTGGCGCGTACCCGCTGTCAGGAGAACTACCTGCCGATGAGTCAGGACAAGCTGCTGGCCCCCATGCTGGCGGTGCTGCATCATGACCCGGCCGATCCCCGCACCCTGGCCCTGTGGGCCGGACAACTGCATACCACCGAACGCACCCTGGCACGCCGCTGCCTGCGGGAGCTGGGGATGAACTTTGGTCAGTGGCGGGCGCGGTTGCGGCTGCTCAAGGCGCTGGCCTGGCTCAAGGGCGACCTGCCCATTCAGGAGATCAGCTGGCGGCTCGGTTATGGCTCCACCTCGGCCTTTATCGCCATGTTCAACCGGGAGCTGGGCTGTTCCCCCCAGCGTTACCGCCAGCAGCTTGGTAGCAAAAGGGAGCTGTGATTCAAAATGATGAGGGCGCCCGCAGGCGCCCTGTTGATCCAACAATTGAGGAGTTTTCTGCCATGTCACAACACATAGGTGCATTGACCCTGCTGGTCGCCGATTACGATCAGGCCATCCGCTTTTTTACCGAGGGACTTGGCTTCGCGCTCTTGGAAGATACCCGGCTCGATGAACCGGGCAAACCGGGCAAGCGCTGGGTGCGGGTTGCCCCCAAAGGTGCCCCCGGTTCCGCGTTGCTGCTGGCGCAAGCGGCCAATGCGCAGCAGCAGGCCGCCATCGGCCAGCAGGGCGGCGGTCGGGTGTTCCTGTTTCTCGAGACCGATGACTTCTGGGGGGATTACCAGCGCATGCAGGCGTACGGTGTGCATTTTTGTGAACAGCCCCGCGACGAGCCTTACGGCACCGTTGTGGTGTTCGAGGACATCAGTGGCAACCGCTGGGACTTGCTGCAACGCGCTGCTGCCAACTGAATCTGAAAACGTTTATCATCCCGCCTGTCATAAAGTCATAAAAGTGTCACAGAAAGTTCTAATAATTGGCGCACCCATCTTCACAGAGGAGAGAGAAGGGAATGGCTAAGCGAATTCTGGTGGTCGAGGACGAAGCACCGATCCGCGAAATGCTCTGCTTCGTGCTGGAGCAGAAGGGATATGAGACGATTGAAGCGGAAGATTACGCCGATGGACTGGCGAAGGTGCGCGAACCCTACCCCGAACTCATCGTGCTGGACTGGATGATGCCGGGCGGCAGTGGCATCCAGTTTATCAAGCAGCTCAAGCAGGATGAGGTAACGCGCCAGATCCCGGTGGTGATGCTCACCGCCCGCGGTGAAGAGGAGGACAAGGTGCGTGGTCTGGAGGCCGGTGCCGACGACTACATCACCAAGCCGTTCTCGCCCAAGGAGCTCACCGCTCGCCTCCATGCGGTGATGCGCCGTGTATCGCCCACCTCGGTGGACGAGGTGATCGAGGTGCAGGGGCTGAAACTCGATCCTGTCTCTCACCGGGTCAGTGCCGAAGAGAAGGCGCTCGACATGGGGCCGACCGAATTCAAGCTGCTGCACTTCTTTATGACCCACCCCGAGCGGGTCTACAGCCGTGAACAGCTGCTCAATAATGTCTGGGGTACCAATGTGTACGTCGAGGACAGAACCGTGGATGTGCATATTCGTCGCCTGCGCAAGGCGATCGAAGAGACCGGGCACGACAGATTGATCCAGACGGTGCGTGGAGCCGGATACCGCTTCTCAACCCGTCTCTAGAGGCAGTTATGTTGCAACCTTACGCCTGGCGGCGACAGTTGTGGCGGATGGCGTTTTTCTATTTGCCTTTCGCTCTGTTCGGTTGGCTGATTGATCATCTCCCCCTCTGCCTGTTGGTGGCGGCCGTGTGTCATCTGGGCTGGCACTATCGCTTCCAGAAGCGGCTGTCGGACTGGCTGTGGCACGATCGCAGCCTGGTGCCCCCCAGCGGCAGTGGCAGCTGGGAGTACATCTTCAACGGTATCTACAAGTTGCAGCAGCGTCACCGGGCGCGCCGCCGCGAGCTGGCGGGGCTGATCCGCCGCTTTCGGGAGGGGGCCGAGGCGCTGCCCGATGCCGCCGTGGTGTTTCGCACCGACGGCAGTATCCTCTGGTGCAACCGGTTGGCGGAGCAGCTGCTCGGTTTTCGCTGGCCGGAAGATGCCGGTCAGCATATCGGCAACCTCATTCGCAATCCGGCCTTTAACACCTATCTGGGCAAGGGGGCGTATGACGAGCCGCTGGAGATGAACTCCCCGGTCAACGAGGAGAAATTTCTCGAGTTTCGCATCATGCCCTACGCCTCGGATCAGGCGATGCTGGTGGTGCGGGATGTCACCCGCCTGCGCAGTCTCGAGAAGACCCGCAAACACTTTGTCTCCAACGTCTCCCACGAGCTGCGCACCCCGCTGACCGTGCTCAAGGGCTATCTGGAGATGACCGAGGAGCCACCACCGCCCGCCATGTGGGCCAAGGCGCATCGGGTGATGATGGAACAGACCATCCGCATGGACAATCTGGTCAATCAGCTGCTCACCCTATCGCGTATCGAGGCGGCTCCGAGCGTTGATCTCTCCCATCTGGTGGACATGCCCGCCATGCTGGGGCTGCTGGAGCAGGAGGCGCGGGCGCTCTCGGGCGAGCGGGCCCACCAGATCGAATTCATGGTGCAGCCCGACCTGTTGGTGCGCGGGGATCAGGAGCAGCTGCGCAGTGCGGTTTCCAATCTGGTCTACAACGCCATCCACTACACCCCGGCGGGGCGCAAAATTACCGTGGAGTGGCGCAAGCAGGGGGCGATGGCGCTGTTTGCGGTGAGCGACGAGGGGGAGGGGATTGCCCCCGAGCATCTGGCGCGGCTTACCGAGCGGTTCTATCGGGTCGACAAGGCCCGTTCCCGCCACACCGGCGGTTCCGGACTCGGCCTTGCCATCGTCAAGCACGCCCTCAGTCACCACGACTGCCAGCTCGATATCGAGAGCCGGGTCGGCCTTGGCAGCCGCTTTAGCTTTCTTATCCCAAGCCGCATGGTGGTGATTAAATAGTCTTTTATGGCAATGGGTTAGCTGTAAAAAGAGGGCCTCTGAACGGGCCCTCTTTTCATTTGTTCAAATCAGTTGCCATGTCATTAAAGTGTCACATTAAATCCATAAATTTGTCACTGCCAGGTCAGATACTGGCGCCGTCTTAAGAACGGACCTTCTGTAACTTTGGAGAGATTGGATGAAACTCAACAAACTGGCTGGTGTAATCGGATTCACCGCAGCAACCCTGTTTTCTGTCAGCGCCCTGGCTGCCGGTGTGGATAAAGATCTGCCGGATTACACCCCGACCAGCGGCATTTCAGGCAACCTGTCCTCTGTCGGCTCGGACACCCTGGCCAACATGATGACCCTGTGGGCCGAAGAATTTAAGCGTTTGTACCCCAACGTCAACGTGCAGATCCAGGCCGCCGGTTCTTCTACCGCGCCGACTGCCCTGACCGAAGGTGTTGCCCAGTTTGGCCCGATGAGCCGCGCCATGAAGGCCGGTGAAGAGGAAGCATTCGAGAAGCGTTACGGCTACAAGCCGACCGCCATTCGCGTCGCGGTCGATGCGCTGGCGGTGTTCGTCAACAAGGACAACCCCATCAAAGGGCTGACCATGCCGCAGATCGACGCCATCTTCTCCAGCACCCTCAAGTGCGGCGAAGCCAAGGCGGCCACCAAGTGGTCTGATCTGGGTCTGGACGGCAACTGGTCCAGCAAGGATTTGCAACTGTTCGGTCGCAACTCGGTATCCGGTACTTACGGTTACTTCAAGGAGCACGCCCTGTGTAACGGCGACTTCAAGAGCGGCGTGAACGAGCAGCCGGGTTCTGCCTCCGTGGTGCAGTCTGTCTCTGCCTCCCTGAACGGCATCGGCTACTCCGGTATCGGTTATGTCACCTCCGGCGTGCGTGCAGTACCGCTCTCCAAGGATGGCAAGACCTTCATCGAAGCCAATGCCGACAACGCCATCACCGGCAAGTATCCGCTGTCGCGCTTCCTGTACGTTTACGTGAACAAGCATCCGAACAAGCCGCTCTCTCCGATGGAACAAGAGTTCGTCAAGATGATGCTCTCCAAAGTGGGTCAAAGCATCGTTGCCAAAGATGGCTACGTGCCAGTGCCGGCCAAGGTGGTACAGGCTGACCTGAAAAAGCTGGGTATCATGTAACTCCCTGCAGTCAGCATGCCCTGATAAAACGAGCCCAAGCGGGCTCGTTTTGTTTTTGGCGGCTGTCCGTTTTGTTAATAGCGCAGGATGGATATTTTTCCGCCAGCCGGGCGTTGGTTCCCTTGCGTAGCAGGGCGGCATTTCCGAGAATAGGGCAACGTCACGGCAAAGGATCCCTTCATGATTGCGTCTCTCACCAAGTTTGGCCTGGTAGCCCTCTGCAGTTCCCTGTTGGTCGCCTGCGCCCAGTCACCGACCGGCCGCAGCCAGATGCTGCTCTACTCTCCCCAGCAGATGAGTCAGCTGGGCGCCGACTCCTTCGAGCAGATGAAGAAGCAGGAGAAGGTGAGCCAGGATGCCAAACTCAACGGTTATGTCTCCTGTGTCGCCAAGGCGGTAAGCGCCCAGGTGCCGGCCAGTTATGGCATCACCAGTTGGGAAGTGGTGGTGTTTGACTCCAAGCAGGTCAACGCCTTCGCCCTGCCCGGTGGCAAGATAGGGGTCTACAGCGGCCTGCTCAAGGTGGCCAAGAATCAGGATCAGCTGGCGACCGTCATCGGCCACGAGCTGACTCACGTGCTGGCCCAGCACTCCAACGAGCGACTCTCTCGCAGCCAGCTGGCAGGTATCGGTCTGGCGGCGGCAGATATCGCCATGGGCGGTAGCGAATATCGCGGCGCCACCATGGCAGCCCTTGGTCTCGGGGTCGAAGTCGGGGTGATGCTGCCCTATGGCCGCACCCAAGAGAGCGAAGCGGATCGGCTGGGGCTTGAGCTGATGGCGCGCGCCGGGTTCAATCCGGCCGAAGCCGTTCCCCTGTGGCAGAACATGAGTGCCGCCGCCGGTGGCAACACCCCGCCGCAACTGCTCTCCACCCACCCCAGCAACGAGAACCGGATCGCCGAGTTGCAGGCGCAGCAGGCGCAAGTGTTGCCGCTCTATGAGCAGGCCCGCGCCAACGGTCTGGTGCCCCAATGCAAGGCATAAGCCTGCGCATGGCGCGCAGCGACGATGCCGCCGCCATGACGGTGATGCAGCGAGCCAGCTGGCTCGCTGCCTATGGCCAGGTGCTCGGTGCCGACATGCTGGAGCAGCTCGATGTCACCGCCCATCTGCAGATCTGGCAGAGCCGTCTGGCCGAGCCAGGCCCAAGGCCCATGCTGCTCTGTCTCGACGAGGTAGTGATCGGCCTGCTCTATTGGCAACCCCAGCAGGAAGCGGGGCAGAGCAGCGCCCTGATCCGCGCGTTTTATCTCCATCCTGATCACTGGCGACAAGGCTATGGCAAACGGCTGTGGCAGGCGGTGGCGATGCAGATGCGCCGCGCCGGTTGCCATAGCGTCAAATTGTGGCTGCTCGATGGCAACCATATTGGCGAGGGGTTTTACCTACGCCGCGGCTTCGTCTTTGACGGCGAGGAGCGCACCCTGATAAGCCTCGGGCAGCCTTGCCTGCAGCGACAAATGAGCCGTTTGCTCTGATCACTCTCCCGTTTTTCGCCTCCGGTCACTTTATTTTTTTTGCGAATTAATACAATGTCCTCCCAGAACAGAGTGGAATAAACACGGGCTGACAAGGGAGTGCGGGCATGTATTACGGCTTTGATATCGGTGGTACCAAGATCGCCTTCGCGGTCTATGACGGTGCATTGAACCTCTGCCATGAGGAGCGCATGAGCACCCCCGGCAACGATTACGAGGGGTTGCAGCAGTTGATCCGCTCCTGGGTCGAGCAGGCGGATGCCCGCTTCGGCGCACGGGGCTCGGTCGGCATCGGTTTCCCCGGCGTCATCAACAGCCACGATCACAGCATAGTGGCGGCCAACCTGCCCTCCATCAATGGTCGCCATCTGGGCGCCGATCTGGCCGAGCTGCTGGAACGGCCGGTCAAGGTGGATAACGACGCTAACTGCTTCCTCTGGTCCGAAGTGCATCAGGGCGCCGCCGACGGCGCAGGCAGTGCGCTCGGTGTCACCATAGGCACCGGTATCGGCGGCGCCGTCTATCTGGCGGGCAAGCTTATTCAGGGGCGTAACTGGCTGGCTGGCGAGATTGGTCACTATCCCTTGCCCGCGACCATGCTGATGAAGTACCCCGAGTTGCCCCGTCCCCGTTGCGGCTGTGGCCGTCTGGTCTGCTTTGAAACCTATGCATCCGGCACCGGTCTGGAGCGTCTCTATCACCATTTCCATGGCCAGCGCGCCACGGGTCACCAGATTGTGGGACGCTTCGAGGCCCATGAGCCCCACGCAGTCGAGACCGTCGACTGCTGGCTGGAGATCATGGCCGCCGGGCTTGCTACCGCCATTTCGGTGATTGATCCCGAGGTGGTGGTGTTGGGAGGCGGCCTGAGCGGCCTGCCCGCCCTCTATGAACAGTTGCCGCTGCGTCTGCCCGGTCACTTGCTGCCCGGGGTCGCCCTGCCCGAGATCCGTCAGGCCCGCTTTGGCGGCGCCGGTGGTGTGCGCGGCGCAGCCTTGCTCAATCTATGAGATCAGATGTGGGGTCTGATCTCCCCGAAAAAGGAGTCCTCATGACCCGTCTTGAAATCTGTATCGACAACCTGGAATCCCTCTTTACCGCCCAGCAATCCGGGGCGGATCGCATCGAGCTCTGCTCTGCATTGGGTCTGGGTGGCCTGACCCCCTCCTATGGCTTTATGCAGCTGGCTGCCTGCCACGCCACCGTGCCGGTGTACGCCATGATCCGCCCGCGCGCCGGAGATTTTTGCTTCAACGACGGCGAGTTCGAGATGATGCTGCTGGATATCGCCGCGGCGCGCGCTGCGGGCCTGCAAGGGGTGGTGGTCGGCTTGCTGGATGAGGAGGGGCGGGTGCCTGCCGCCAAACTCAAACAGCTGGTGGATGCAGCCGGCCCCTTGGGGGTCACCTTCCATCGCGCCATCGATCTCTCCTCCGACTGGCGCCTCGATCTGGAGACCATAGTCGCCGCTGGTTGCGAGCGCATTCTGAGTTCCGGTCATGCGGCCACTGCGCTGGCCGGGCTCGAAACCCTGCAGGAGATGCATCAGGTGTTGGCGGGCCGTGCCAGCCTGATGCCGGGTGCCGGGGTTAATGCCGACAACGTGCGCACCATCATCGAGTTCACCGGGGTGAGCGAAGTGCATATGTCCGGCATGGGCTGGCGCGGTGGCATGGTGCCCCATGGCGTCAACATGGGCACCTCGGACGACGGTCGGGTCAATATCACCGATGGTGCCAAGGTTGCAGCTGTCAGAGCCTTGCTCGACAAGGCGTGAAGAACGCAGCGCGGTGGCATGGTGTCCCTCCGTATGGCGTCAACATGGGCACCTCGGACGATGGCCGGGTCAATATCACCGATGGTGCCAAGGTTGCTGCAGTCAGAGCCTTGCTCGACAAGGCGTGAGGAACGCAGCGCGGTGGCAAGGTGTCCCTCCGTATGGCGTCAACATGGGCACCTCGGACGACGGTCGGGTCAATATCACCGATGGCGCCAAGGTGGCTGCAGTCAGAGCCTTGCCGGATCGCGGTTAAGCAGTTCGCCGCCGTTGGTCGGCGTTCATCCGCTTCCTGTGTGAAGTTCCTCCCACTGACGGGGAAATCAGGGGGGCCTCCGGCAGCACCCCGGCCAAAAGTCTGATATTATCCCGCCTCTTTACTACATGGATCTGGAGCAACATCTCAATGTCCCAATACGACTCTATCGAACAGAAGGCCAGCTATGGCATCGGCCGCAACATGGGTGATCAGCTGGCGCAGCAAGCTTTCGCCGGTCTGGATATCCCGGCCCTGCAACAAGGCCTGGCAGATGCCCTGAATGGTCTGGAGTTCGCGGTCAGCCGTGACGATATCAATGATGCCTTCCAGGTGATCACTGCGCGTATGCAAGAAGAGCAGGAAGCCGTTGCCAAGGCCGCAGCTGCTGACGGCGAAGCCTTCCTGGCTGACAACGCCAAGCGCGACGACGTGAAGGTGACTGATTCCGGTCTGCAGTACGAAGTGCTGGTAGAAGGCAACGGTGCCGTTCCGGTAGCCGGTCAGTCCGTTCGCGTGCACTACCACGGTACCTTCACCCACGGTGGCGTATTCGACAGCTCCGTCGCCCGCGGCCAGCCGGCTGAATTCCCGGTGACCGGCGTGATCGCTGGCTGGGTTGAAGCGCTGCAGCTGATGCCGGTTGGTTCCAAGTGGAAGCTCTACATCCCCCACGACCTGGCCTACGGTGCCCGTGGTGCCGGTTCCATCCCGCCCTACTCTGCACTGGTATTTGAAGTCGAGCTGCTGGACATCCTGTGATCCTGCTGGCTTGATGCAAACGGCGACCCTCGGGTCGCCGTTTGTTTTTGGGGCTTGGTGATAGACAGCATTTGTCGCAACCAGCGGGCTGGAGAGCAGAAAATGGCGGCTCTTTTGCGCCATTGACTGGTTTTTTCAGAAACGGGAACAGGCATACTGCGACTCATTCGACAGGAAAGGAGAACCCGATGAGCAAGAAGATGAAGAAGGTAGCGGGGCTGGCCCTGTTGCTGCTGAGCATTCCGGCCAGTGCCGATGCCATGCGCTGCAAGAACGCCCTGATCACCGAGGGAGACACCACCGCCGAGATGCTGCTCAAGTGCGGTGAGCCGATGTTGCGCGAAGAGCTCAACCGCAACGAGGAGAACCAGTTTGGCAACATGGTGCAGGTCAAATATGGCGAACGTTGGACCTACAACTTCGGCAAGAACGAGTTCATGCGCTTCGTGACGGTGCGCAACGGCATCATTACCGACATCGAAAACGGCCCGCGCGGCGAGTAGCCGGCGGGCAAAGCATGGATACACCACAGACAGTAGGGCAAGACCCTTTGACTCACATGTCCGGCAAAGGCGCGCTGTGACGAAGCTGGCTGACGGCCTGATTGATCTGGCGAGCTAGTCTTAGCCGCTGGCGGCAGGTCAGGCCATGGAGGCTGATCCTGCCTGCGTTGAATTCAAATGTCCCCAGCGACTCGATGGCAAAATAGCCTCGGTGAAAGCTCTTGATGTAGCGAGCGATCTGCCGTGGGGATAACTGCTTGAACATCTTCATCACAAGGTTCCTGATTGCCTGGACAGGGCACACTATGGTGTCGGTCGATGACACTGAGATGACGGTTTGTAAAGATTTGCATGAATCCTTATTTTGCTGATGGGCTCGGCAAATTGACGGCGTCATCGAAAAAGTTGTGCCATGGCAAACCACCGCACCGATATACTGCGGGCAGTCGAATGGAACGAACGAAAGGGCCTGCGCGTGGAATGGGTTGATGTGGTGGACGGGAATAACCGGGTGATTGGCGTGGCCGAGCGAGCCAAGGTGCGGCGGGAGAATCTCTGCCATCGCGCCAGCTATATTCTGGTGCTCGACGACGCGGATCGGATCCTGGTGCAGCGGCGCACCCTCAGCAAGGATTTCTGCCCCGGCATGCTGGATGCCTGCGCCGGTGGCGTGGTCACGACCGGTGAGGAGATGGAGCTCTCCGCCCGGCGCGAGCTGGCCGAAGAGCTGGGTATCGCGGATGTGCCTTTGCAAGGATTTGGCAGCTTCTACGCCGAAGGGGAGGGCTACCGGGTCTGGGGCGGCCTCTTCAGTTGCCGCTATCAGGGGCCGTTGCAGCTGCAGGCCGAAGAGGTGAGCGCGGTGCACTGGATGAGCCTAGCCGAAATTGCCGAGCGCGCCAGCGAGTTTACCCCTGACTCCCTGCTCGCCATCGCCACCTGGCAGGCGAGACGCTGACCAACTTCAGACATTCTCCTCGCCAGAGACAAGACGGGCAGCCTGATGGCTGCCCGTTTGCATTTGTGCATCTGTTTGGGTTGTTACACCAGCTTGAGGCGCCGGTTGGTGCGCCCGCAAGCGCTCGGCTTGGCGAGCCAGTGCCCTTGCCAGTCGGTGGCCAGTCGTAGCAGGGGATACTCCAGATCGAGCCTTGTCACCACCAGCTGGCCGGTCTCGTCGCCACTCACGGGGTTGCCGCTGGCGGGATCGATGATCTCGACGATGCAGCTCTCGTTGACGATAAAGCCCTGACCGGGCTGACTCTCGTAGGCCACCACCCCCACATCCTGCCACACCAGACAGTTGAGGGCCGCAATGCCGTGAATGGCGCGCAGCGGTGCCGTTTCGGGATGGGTTGCTTCGCACAGTAGGGCACGGCGCAGCGAGTCGCTCGGGATCTCCGCCGCCTCGGCAGCCTCCAGCAGGTCGAGCAGGGTCACCAGCGGGCCGACATAGCCGGTGGGTTGATAGCGCAGCAGTGCCTCCAGCTGGCGCTGGGTATCGTGGGGCCCGCAAGGTACCACGGGGGCACCCAGCTGACGGGCGCCGTTATCGAAGATAAAGGCGGTGGGGCCGGCGTGGTAGTCGTGGCCGTTGAGCATCACTTCCCCCGCCTTGAAGCCGGCGGCAAACAGCGCCCGGGCGGCGCCCCACCAGTCCGCCCCGGCATATTCGGGGATGGCCAGCTGGCCCGGACAGGAGAAGACCCGCAGTGCCTGACTGGCGGGACGGCCAGTGAGACCGGCGAAGGGGGGGTGAGCCTGCTGGGCGGCAAACAGCTCGGTGCTGTCCAGCAAGGGAAGGGTGGCCAGTTCTGCCAGATCCTCGAGGTGACACTGGCGATAGGCGCTGGAGTAACCGGCGCAGTACTGACTGACATGGGTCAGCTGATGATTGAGCTGGTCCAGTTGCTGCTGCTCGCGCATGGCAGTGGGACGAATTTCCAGACCATCGTAATAGTGTTGCATGGGGCCTCCTGGCGCCGTGAAACCTGCTCAAGAGTAGTCTGCTCGAGGGTAAAATGCCTGCCGCTATCCGTGGCCCGGCTCCGGGCTCCGGTTAGGCGGCGTCATGACTCTGGGATAAACTGGCCACTTTCCACTACGACTCAGGATGAGAAGCCATGATTGCTGTAGGACAACCCCTGCCTGCGGGCGAATTTACCTTTATCACCGCCGAGGGCAAGCAACTGCGGGATAGCCACACGCTGTTTGCCGGTAAAAAAGTGGTGCTGTTTGCCGTGCCCGGCGCCTTTACTCCCACCTGCTCCAATGCCCATCTGCCGGGTTACGTAGTGCTGGCCGACCAGTTCATGGCCAAAGGGGTGGATGCCATCTGTTGTCTCTCGGTCAACGACGCCTTCGTGATGAAGGCATGGCAGACTGCCCAGAACGCCGAGGCGATCACCATGCTGGCGGATGGCGACGGCAGCTGGACCCGGGCGTTGGGCCTTGCCAAGGATACCGGCGCCTTTGGCGGCGTGCGTGCCCAGCGCTTTGCGTTGATCGCCAATGATGGCGTGGTTGAGCAGCTGTTTGTGGAGGCGCCCGGCAAGTTCGAGGTCTCCGATGCCGCGAGTCTGCTGGCCGCACTGTGAAATGTTAATCGCCGTTTGATTTCCCCTTGAAATGGGAGGTCGGCCAGTTACACTGGGCCACTTTTGTGGCAGGAGCCAGGCCCCGAGCCTGGCTCTGCTGTTTGCTGGCGATGGGATGGAGAGATTATGACCTTGGCTTTTGTTGCCCTGATTGCCGGACTGGCGCTGCTGGTCTGGAGTGCAGACAAATTTGTTGATGGCGCAGCCGCCACCGCCCGTTATGCGGGGATGCCGCCGCTGCTGATCGGTATGGTGATCATCGGTTTTGGCACCTCGGCCCCGGAGATGGTGGTCTCGGCACTGGCCGCCTCGCAGGGCAATCCCGGGCTGGCGCTCGGTAATGCCTATGGCTCCAACATCACCAATATTGCGCTGATCCTGGGTCTGACGGCACTGATCAGCCCCATCGCGGTGGCTTCTCAAGTGGTGCGCAAGGAGATCCCCATCCTGCTCGGCATTACCCTGCTCTCCGGTGCCTTGCTGATTGATGGCCATCTGGGCCGGATGGATGCGGCCATTCTGGGAGCCGTCTTCGTCGTTCTGATGGGCTGGTCCATTTGGGCTGGCATGAATGGCAAGGGGGATGCGCTGGATGCGGAGACTGCCGAGGATATCGAGAGCGAGGGGATGTCCCTCAAGAGCGCCATTCTCTGGCTGGTGGTCGGGCTGGTGCTGCTGATCGGTGCGTCCCGTTTGCTGGTCTGGGGGGCGGTCACCATCGCTCAGGCGCTCGGTATCAGCGATCTGGTGATTGGTCTCACCATCGTCGCTATTGGTACTTCGCTGCCGGAGCTGGCCTCGTCTCTCATCGCCATTCGCAAGAACGAGCACGATCTGGCCCTTGGCAACGTGCTGGGCTCCAACCTGTTCAATACCCTGGCGGTGGTGGGGATTGCGGCGGGTATTCACCCGCTCGATGTGGCGCCGGAAGTGCTTACCCGTGACTGGAGCATCATGATGGGGCTGACCCTGTTGCTGCTGGTGATGTGTCTGGGCCGCAAGGGGCAAGGGCGGATCAACCGGCTGGAGGGGGGCGTGCTGCTGACGTGCTTTGTCGCCTATACCGGTTGGCTGCTGACCAGCCAGTTTATCTGATTGGTGCCGGTGCAATGAGAGAGGGGGAAGCTTAAGCTTCCCCCTCTTGTTTTTGCCCAGTGAACCTGTTGGCGAGCGAGCGGTGTGCTCAGGCAACCGCCACCAGCTTCTGCCCCTTTTGGCTGCTGTCCAGAATCAGGATGCTCGCCTTGGGGAAGAAGTTGAAGGTGGAGGCCGATGCCCAGGTGTAGGCGCCCATCACCTTACCCACCACCAGCTCGCCGATGGCGAGCTCCGGAAGCATGATGCCATCGCGGATCACATCCACGCTGTCGCAGGTGGGGCCGGAGAGCACCGAGTTGTGCTGCTCGCCGCTGGCATAGGGGGTGCTCACCGGATAGGTGACGTGGTCATAGAGCTGGCCGTTGTAGCTGCCGTAGAGGCCGTCATCCAGGTAGTACCAGATCTTGTCGCCGCGGTGGGCCTTGCCCATCACGCTGGAGACCGAGGTCATGGCTGGCGCGCTGATAAAGCGGCCCGGCTCGGCAATCTTCTGCACGGTGGCAGGCAGCTTGGCCAGCGCTTCGCGGATCGGGGCGCAGAAGCCGTCGATATCGAACTCGCCCCCTTCATAGTCGACCGGGAAACCACCGCCGATATCCAGCACCCAGGGTTTGAGCCCGAGCGCCCAGGCCTGTTCCATGATCTCGCGGCAGGCGTCGATGGCTTGCACATGGCGCCGTGAGTGGGGGACCTGGGAGCCGACGTGGAACGACAGCCCCATCACCTTGAGACCCTTGGCGTGCGCCAGTTGCAGCAGCGGCAGCGCCTGCTCCGGGGTACAGCCGAACTTCTTGGAGAGATCGACCTTGGTCTCGGGGTTCGGGAAGCTGACCCGCAGCAGCAGTTTCACTTCGTCCTTGTAGGGAATGAACTTCTCCAGCTCCAGCGGGTTGTCGTAGACAAACACGGTGCAGCCGTACTCCAGCGCATAACGGATATCGCTGTCGCGCTTGATGGGATGGGTATGAATGCAACGTCCCGGGCGAACCCCCTGACTGCGCACCAGATCCACTTCGCCATTGGTGGCCAGATCGAAACAGGCCCCCTCTTCCTTCAAGACAGAGACCACCGCCTCGTGGGGCAGGGGTTTGAGTGCATAGTGCAATCGTACATCGGGCAGGGCCGCGGACAGCGCCCGATACTGTTTGCGGACGGCTGCCTTGTCGAGCAGCAGCAGGGGGGAGCCGAACTGTTCAACCAGCTGACGGTAATCTTGTGCGACCACATCTTTTGCAACCAGGGTCTCGTTCATTCTCTTTTGGTCATCCTTAGGGGGCGTGATATGCCCAAGCCATATGCGATTGAACCGGCGACGGCCGGGTCAGGCGAGCGGTCCGGTGGGACCAACCGAACACAGTGCATAAATTGATGGCAAAGTGCTTGGTTATGCGCCGGATTATCGGCTTATTGATTCTGTGTGCAAGCATTTTGATTGGATATGTTGGCGAGATTTTCTTGGCGAAACGAGAGGGAGCACTGTTCTCTATCCGGCACTTTTCCGTTTGGGCCACATGTCATCTGCGAGTACCTAACTTGTTGATAGTTAACTAACATTTAACATCCTCGCCGATGTTCCGGTGGCAACAAAAAAAGTACAAACGGGGATAGCCAAGTGCGAGACAGCTCACATTTTTTGGATTAACATGCCAGCTTCCTAATCCAAACTAGTTCGGATGAAGGTAGCAGGAGAGCGATGGGGGACCATCCACCGAAGAAGTGAATCTTTCAGGTACCGGGCAACCGGTGTGGACTGCTACTGGACGATACTCTGGAGAGACCCGTTAAATCGGGCGCCGAAGGAGCAAGGCACCATGACTACCCGCAAGGGCAGGCTGGCGCCGGAAACTCTCAGGCAAAAGGACAGAGGGGATGGGATGGTTGTACCTGGGCTTGGAACTGTTCACGATCTGTAACGAGAGGTCGTCAGCAAGGTAAAGAGCAGCGCAGGAACCGGAGTGTATGTAAATACATGAGGCTTCCGAGCAGCGCATGAGCCTTGATCACGGCCTCGCAGTAAGAGTGTGAACACGTTCTTGGCCTGCATCCGATCGCCTCTGGCCGATCGCGACACCTATGGGAAGATCATCCTTCTCCTCCTTAATCTTTGTTTTTTAAGGAGGATGCATGCCATCAATTCAATCGGCGTTAACCGCCATCGATAGTTTTATCTGGGGTCCACCCCTGCTGATCCTGCTGGTCGGGACCGGTATCTATCTCACCCTGCGTCTGGGTCTGCTTCAGGTCGTGCGTTTGCCGCTCGCTCTGCGTCTGGTCTTTGGTCGCGATCAGGGGCAGGGCAAGCAGGGGGATGTCTCCAGCTTCGGTGCCCTCTGCACCGCCCTCTCTGCCACCATTGGTACCGGCAACATCGTCGGGGTTGCCACTGCCATCAAGCTCGGTGGTCCCGGTGCCCTGTTCTGGATGTGGATGGCGGCGCTGTTCGGCATGGCCACCAAGTACGCCGAGTGCCTGCTGGCGGTCAAATACCGCGAGCAGGATGCCAACGGCCAGATGGCTGGTGGCCCTATGTACTATCTGGAGAAGGGGCTCGGTTCCAAACCGCTCGCCAAGCTGTTTGCCCTGTTCGGCATCGGTGTCGCCTTCTTCGGGATCGGTACCTTCCCGCAGGTCAATGCCATCTCGGACGCCATGAGCCTCTCCTTCTCGGTGCCCCGTGAAGCGACTGCCGTGGTGCTGACCCTGATCGTGGCACTGGTGACCCTGGGGGGCATCCAGTCCATCTCCAGCGTGTCGAGCAAGGTGGTGCCCTTTATGGCCATCTTCTACATCGTCGCCTGTCTCGGCGTGCTGGTGAACAACGCCAGCGCCTTGCCCGATGCCGTCATGCTGGTGATCGAGAGTGCCTTCACCGGCCATGCGGCGACCGGCGGCTTCGTCGGCGCCAGCATCATGCTGGCCATTCAGTCCGGGGTAGCGCGCGGGGTCTTCTCCAACGAGTCTGGGCTGGGCTCTGCGCCCATCGCGGCAGCAGCGGCCAAGACCGACTCCTGCGTGGAGCAGGGGCTGGTCTCCATGACCGGCACCTTCATCGACACCATCATCATCTGTACCATGACCGGCCTGACCCTGGTAGTGACCGGTGTGTGGGGTGGTGACTTGAGCGGTGCGGCCATGACCAGTGCCGCCTTTGCGCAAGGACTGGATGCCCATATTGGCCAGTATCTGGTGAGCATTGGCCTGCTGTTCTTCGCCTTTACCACCATCCTGGGCTGGAACTACTACGGCGAGCGCTGCACCGAGTACCTGTTCGGGGTGAAGGCGATCAAGCCCTATCGCCTCATCTATCTGGCGCTGGTGGCGAGCGGCGCCTTCCTCCATCTGGATATGATTTGGTTGCTGGCGGATATCGTCAACGGTCTGATGGCGGTGCCCAACCTCATCGGCCTGATTGGCCTGCGCCATGTGGTGATCGCCGAGACTCGCGCCTACTTTGGCCGCGACTGCGATACGGAGTCAGAGCCCGAGCCGCAGACGGCCTGAACGCCTCCTCTCGTTCCACGTTCGCCTTGAAAAGAACAAGCCACGACTCGGGTCGTGGCTTTTTTGTGCGCGGCGCTATTTCCATGGACGGGCGTGTTCCCTCTCCCTCCGGGAGAGGGTCAGGGTGAGGTGGACAGTCCCTCGCTTAGCAGGTTATCCAGACGTGCTCGCACTTTCTCTACCAACGCCTGGTTGCCACCACGCCAGCCAATGCAGCTTGCCAGTGTGGTGGAGGTTCCCGCCATAAAGCGCAGTTCGCCGCCCGCCAGTTCGTAGAAGCGGCTCGCCATCCTGGTTCCCTCATCCACATCACCGGCCACCAGCAGCATGGCTTGCGCCAGCACTGCGCCCTGGTGACCCTGCCCCGGCGACAGCCAGCGCTGGGCGGTACCGGTGATCTTGCGTCCCCCGATCACCAGATTGTACTGACCATCGCAAAAAGAGCCGGGCACGAAGTCATAGCTTCCCGCAAGGCCGTACTCCGCCAACAGCGTCAGCAGCGGTGCCCCCAGCAGCCGGTAGTAGTGGGCGAGATCTGTGGTGGTACGGGGCAGTAACAAGGAGAGGTTGAGAATGCCCGCTCCGTGAGGCACGGCGGTGCCGCCGCTGTCGCGCACATGCACCGGCCAGCCTTCAGCGGCAAGTTGCTGGCAGGCGGCTTCGTAATGGGGGAGCCGGGTATCCCTGCGGGTGACAATCAGGCATTGGGGCGCCTGCCAGAGGTGAGCGAGGGGCTGACCGTCATGGGCACAGTCGCGCAGCCAGTGCTGCTCTTGCGCCAGTATCTGTGCGGGTGAAGCGGTATCGGGGAGGGGAGATAGCAGGCGATAGGGCATGGCGGCATCCTCAAAAAGGGCTGCCCAGCACACTACCCGTGGCGACTGGCAAGGTAAAGCCCCGCAGTGCGGGGCTTGGGTTTGCTGGCTGTGGGCGACGTCTCAGGAGTGACGCGCTTCGCGCTTGGGCAGCAGCAGGTTCATCACGATGGCGGTGATGCCACCGGTGGCGACGCCGTAGGAGAGTACGCTTCTGGCCAGCTCCGGCAGGTGTTGCAGTACCTCCGGCACCTGGGCGACCCCCAGTCCCATGGCGAGCGATACCGCCAGGATCATCAGGGCGCGGCGATCCAGCTCCTCGCGGGCGATGATGCGCACCCCGGCAGCGGCGATGGTGCCGAACATCACGATAGTGGCGCCGCCCAGCACGGGCTCGGGGATCTGCTGTACCAGGCTGGCGACCGCCGGGAACAGGCCGAGCAGCGCCAGCATGGCGGCGATAAAGAGGCCGACATGGCGGCTGGCCACCCCGGTCAGCTGAATGACGCCGTTATTCTGGGCGAAGGTGGACATGGGGAAGGTGGAGAAGACCGCCGCCAGCATGGAGTTGGCGCCATCGGCCAGTACGCCACCCTTGATCCGTTCCATATAGACAGGCCCTTCCAGCGGCTCGCCGGAGATATCCGAGGTGGCGGTCATGTCGCCGATCGCTTCGAGCGCCGTCACTACGAAGATGATGGCGAGCGGCACGAACAGCTGCCAGTCAAAGCCGAGACCGTAGTGGAGCGGAATGGGCACCATCACCAGCGGACCATCGAAGGTGGGGGGGCTCACTTTGCCCAGCAGCAGCGCCGCGGCATAGCCTGCCAGCATGGCGATCATGATGGCGGAGAGGCGCAGCCAGGGGTTGCGACTGCGTTGCAGCAACACGATAAGGCCAAGCACCAGCAGGGAGAGGAAAAGGTTGGTGTGGCTGGCGAAGCTGCCATCAGAGAGGGCCGCATAGCCGCCGCCCATGCTGATCAGTCCCACCTTGATCAGGGTCAGGCCGATCAGCAGTACCACGATACCGGTGACCAGCGGGGTGATGATCCGTTTCACCAGATGGAGGAAGCGGCTCATCACCACTATGGTCAGAGCGGCGGCCAGCATGGTGCCGAACAGAGTGCCCAGCAGATCCTCGGTGGGCATGGCCGCCTGTTTGAGGGCGAGACCGGAGGCGATGATGGGGCCGAGAAAGTTGAAGCTGGTGCCCTGTACCGAGAGCAGGCCGGAGCCGATGGGGCCGAAGCGGCGGGTCTGGATGAAGGAGGCGATGCCGGACATGACCAGCGACATGGAGACGATATAACGGGTGTCGGCGGCAGGGAGGCCGAGGGCATTGGCGATAATCAGGGGCGGGGTAATGATGGCGACAAACATGGCGAGCATATGCTGCAAGGCGGCGAACAGGGTCTGGGGCAGGGGTGGGACATCGTCTATGCCGTAGACCAGTTCGCTATGGGCTCGCCTGGGGGGATGTGCCTCCGGGGTGATGCGTGTGGCAGCAGCCTGTTCCATAAGTACCTCGAATTGTGTGGGGAGGGGGGAGAAAATTGGGCGCTATTGTAGTGATTGAAATGACACTGACCAGCGCTAATTATGCGAAAAAAGGTTTATTTTTTGATGGGTTGAAACGTTTGCGCGCGGCGATTATCATCTGTCGGTTTGTGTGACCTGTCTCACGGTTTAATTTCCCCTTGCCCCCCCCCGCCTCGGTGTAGAATGAGCCCTCTGTAGTTGTGTGGAGATTCTGGTGCTGAAATTGGCGGAGTTCTGGAGTGCCAAGGTTCACTCCGAAGACTTTACTCGTACCCGCATGGGATTTATGACGGTGCGTTTGCGCCTGCTTACCTGTCTGTTGATGATCGGTTTGCCGGCCTGGGCGGTGGTGGATTGGGTCACCTTGCCCGCCATCCATTTCGAGCAGCTGTTCCAGGCCAGGATCTTCTGCACCCTGGCGTTGTCGCCGCTCATTCCGCTCTCTTATCTTATTCATTTCAAACGGGAACGGATGAAGCTGGCCCTGGGCTACCTGATGGCCGTGATGATGCTCTTCTCCCTCTTCTGCCTGCACAGCTTTGGCGCAGAGCAGGAGCTGCAGGCGGGTTACGTGGCCTTTCCCTATCTGCTGATCACCCTGTTTGCCATCTTCCCCATCCCCCTCTCCCTCGGTTTGCAACTGGCAGGTGTGGTGCTGGTGACCATGCTGCTGGGCCACTGGCTGTTGGTGGGCCAGAGTATCTGGAGTCAGGCCACCCTGAATCAGGTGTGGGTGCTCGGCATGTTTACCATGGCCAGCTGCTGGGTGCAGTGCGGCCAGCTCAACATGCTGCTGCGGCTCTATCGGGAATCCACTACCGACGAGCTGACCGGCATGATGAACCGCCGCTTGCTGATGAAGCAGCTGGAGCAGGCCAGAGAGAAGCTGAAAGCCAAAAAGAAGCCCTTTGCTGTTATGTTGCTGGATCTCGATCGCTTCAAGCGGATCAACGATATTTACGGCCATCTGGCGGGGGATGCGGTGCTCAATGAGGTGGCTACCACCCTGGGCGAACAGCTGGAGCCCGACATGGTGCTGGGGCGTTATGGCGGCGAAGAGTTTGCCATCCTGATGCACAACTGCGGTGATCCGGTGCAGGCGAGCCGGGTGGCGGAACGGCTGCGCATTGCGGTCGAGGCGCAGCTGGTGAAGAGCCCCACCTCGGATGAACTGCTGGAGGTGACGGTGAGTATCGGCATTGCCATGGCCCGTGCCGGAGACACCATCGATATTCTGATCAACCGCGCCGACGAGTGTCTCTATCAGGCCAAGATGGCGGGACGCAACTGCGTGGTGGTCGAGGGGCAGAACAGCGGAAAAACAGATGCCGCCTGAGGGCGGCATCGTGTTGGCAAGGTGCCGGTGAAATCAGGCCAGCTTGTACTTGCCGGAGAGCTGCTGGGCCAGCAACTTGAACATGTTGAAGACCGCCATGGTCTTGCCGGTCGGGGTGCCATCTTCGGCCAGGAAATACTCCCCCTTGAACACCAGAATATCCCCCTTCTGCTCCACCGAATCGGCGCGCATACCGTGGATGAAGTCTTCGTGGCTCTTGATGATCTTGTTGGCCATCTCAAGCAGGGCAGTCTCGGTGATCAGCTCTTTTTGTGGTTGCATGCTCGTCTCCTTAAACGACTACTGGACAGGGAAACCGTGGATCCCTGCCTCTGATTGAAGAGGCGCCCAGCATACTGCAAACAGGGTTTTTCTGTCATTGATATGACCCCGATTTGTGGCTGTTTATCCGATCACCAGATTCTTCAACCAGCGGCGCTGGCGAATGCGGCGCTGCACCAGCAGCACCTTGCTGAACTCCTCCAGCAACACCACCGCCACCACCCAGGAGAGGGGCCAGCCGAGCACAGTGAC
This sequence comes from Aeromonas allosaccharophila, assembly GCF_000819685.1. Lineage (GTDB taxonomy): Bacteria > Pseudomonadota > Gammaproteobacteria > Enterobacterales > Aeromonadaceae > Aeromonas > Aeromonas allosaccharophila. The sequence continues at coordinate 139,875 of NZ_CDBR01000093.1, forward strand.
GGCCACCCAGGCGAGCGGGATGCCGATGCACCACATGCCGACGATATCGATGAAGATGCTGTAGTTCACATCGCCGCCGGAGCGCAGCACGCCGATGATCCCCACCATGTTGAACACCTTGAGCAGCATCCCCAGACACATGATGCCGAGCACCTGTCCCGCTTCTGTCATCAGCTCGGGGGGCAGGTTGCCGACCCATTGCAGCAGGTTGGCTTGCAGCAGCCAGACCGCGATCCCCACCAGCAGCGCACCAATGGGGGCTAACAGCAGGAACAGCTGGGAGTGCTGCCAGGCTACCTCGTACTCCTCGGCGCCGAGCCGGTGACCGAGCAGGGTGGAGCAGGCCACCGCCAGCCCGAAGAAGAGGGAGATAAGGATGCTCTCCAGGGTGCCGAGGGTAGTCATGATGGCCAGCGAATCGGTGCCAAGATGGGCGTAGAGAAAGCCGTAAATCAGCATGCCGAAGGCCCAGAGCCCGTCATGGAACAGCAGCGGCAGGGCGATCAGGGTAAAGCGCACCACCTCCTTGCGTTTGAAGGCGGCCAGCCAGTCATTTTTTCGCGGGATCAGGCGCGCCTCGTAGCGTCTCACGTAGATCAGCAGCAGGGTCGTTTGCAGCAGGCGCGAAATGGTGGTGCCCCAGGCCGAGCCGGCTACCCCCATCGCCTCGAAGCCGAAGTGACCGAAGATGAGGGCGTAGTTGAGGATGATGTTGGCGATGATGGCAATAATGCCGATGCGGGTTGGTGCGGCGGCATTGCCGACCGAGCGCAGGGCTGACTCCAGCGGCACCACGATGGCGGTACAGAGGATGGTGGCGCCGGTGATCATCAAAAACTGGTCGGCGAGGGCGCGCAGTGCCGGATCCTGACTGGCAAAACCCAGCACGCTACCCGGCGATAACACATAGATGAAGGCAAAGGGCAGGGTGACCAGCAGGGCGCCCACTATTGCCAGTGCCAGGGAGCGGCGAACCCCGGCCATCTCGCCGCGCCCGAAGTATTGTGCTGCCAATACCGAGACCCCGCCCGCGAGGCCCGCTATCACCAGCAGATTGAAAAAGAAGACCCGGTTACCCAAGCCGACCGCCGCCACTACCGTGGTGCCAAGCTGGCTCACCATCATGATATCGATGAGGCCGAGCAGGGAGAACATCATGGACTGCAGCGAGACAGGCAGGGCCAGCCGCCACAGTCGGGTCATGAACTCGCGATCGGTGGTTTGTTTTAAAATCGCTTGCCAATAATTCATTAGTGTTAACCGGGTTTGAGAAAAGCAAGGTTTGTCATGGGTATGATAGGGGCATGTCGGGGCGTTCTCACTGTGAGTGCCTCTCGATTTTCTTGTGCAAAACTATCCTGTTGAGGTGTTATGCCATTTGCCAGCGAGTGTCTGGAGATAGCACCAGCCTGTGAAGAGCAGATGCTGGGACGTGAAGGGCTGCCCCTGCTCGGCGAGGCGGGGATCTTCCTTAGCGGGCTTTCCAAGATCCGCGATCACTACCTTATTCGCCGCAATCGCCCCGAGTTTCACATCCTGATGGTGAGTCATGACGAAGGGGGGGCGCTGCTCACCGACGAGGGGAAGCAAGCCATTCCGGCCGGGTCGCTGATTTTCCTGCCCGCCGCCGTGCCCGGCGGTCTCAAGCTGATTGGCGAGCGCTGGCAGATCAGCTGGATTTTGCTCGATGATGTACCGCGCTGGCAGCATCTGCACCGCCTCGGTCACCGTATCTGGCAAGGGGATGGCGGCGATCAGCTCTACCACCTGCTCAGCCTGATGCAGGGGGAGGGGGTTCGCTCCCCGCTGCAGCCCCAACTGCTCAGCCTGTTATTGGCGCTGCTGGAGCGCACCCTGCAAGGGGATGTGCGCGGCACCCCTGAACTCAGATTGCAGGCGCTGTTTCGCCGGGTGGAGGCGCGCCTGGACGAACCCTGGCATGTCGCCCTGCTGGCCGAACAAATGGCCTGCTCCGTGCCCCATCTGCACCGGCTTTGTCAGCAGGCGTTTGGCATGGGCCCCATGGCCAAGGTAACCGAGCTCAGAATGAACAAGGCGCGCCAGCTGCTGCTCTATACCAACTGGCCACTTGGCGAGCTGGCGGCCCGGGTCGGTTACAGCGATGGGGCCAACTTTGCCAACCGCTTTCGTCGTCTGACTGGTCAGACCCCGGGGGCATTTCGTCGACTCGGTCGCAAACCTTTTGCAACGGATATGCAAACTCTTTGAAATTAATGACACAAGCCCCTAGGATCGGCGGGTTCCTGCGTCTAGCTAACCGTTTAGGTACCAAGATCCATGTTTGAAGATAATAACCAGAAACGTCCCCTCTACATTCCCTATGCCGGTCCCGCCCTGCTGGAGACCCCCTTGCTCAACAAGGGCAGCGCCTTCACCAGCGAAGAGCGCAGCAACTTCAACCTCGAGGGCTTGCTGCCCCAGAATATCGAGACCATTGAAGAGCAGGCCGAGCGCGCCTATCGCCAGTTCATGGCGTTTGGCAACGACATGGACAAGCACATCTATCTGCGCAACATCCAGGATACCAACGAGACACTGTTCTACCGTCTGCTGCACAACCACCTGACCGAGATGCTGCCGGTCATCTATACCCCGACCGTGGGCAAGGCGTGTGAAGAGTTTTCCAACATCTATCGCCGCGCTCGTGGCCTGTTTATCTCCTATCCGGACAAGGACAGGATCGATGACATGCTGCAAAACGCCACCAAGCAGAACGTCAAGGTGATCGTGGTGACCGATGGCGAGCGCATTCTGGGTCTGGGTGACCAAGGCATTGGCGGCATGGGTATCCCCATCGGCAAGCTCTCCCTCTACACCGCCTGTGGCGGCATCTCGCCGGCTTACTGCCTGCCGGTGGTGCTGGATGTCGGCACCAACAACCAGCAACTGCTGAATGACCCCTTCTACATGGGCTGGCGCAATCCGCGAATCTCCGGTGAAGAGTATGCAGAATTCGTCGATGCCTTCATTCAGGCGGTCAAGCGCCGCTGGCCAGACATTCTGCTGCAGTTCGAGGATTTCGCCCAGAACAACGCCATGCCGTTGCTCAACCGCTACAAGAACGAGCTCTGCTGCTTCAACGATGATATTCAGGGCACAGCGGCGGTGACGTTGGGCAGCCTGATTGCAGCCTGCAAGGCCTCCGGCGCCAAACTCTCCGAGAAGCGGGTGGCTTTCCTCGGCGCGGGCAGCGCTGGCTGCGGCATTGCCGAGCAGATCGTGGCGCAGATGAAGGCCGAAGGGCTGACCGATGCACAGGCTCGTGGCCGGGTCTTTATGGTGGACCGTTTCGGTCTTATCACCGACAAGATCCCCAACCAGCTCGACTTCCAGCGCCGTCTCTCCCAGCCGGTGGAGCGGATCAAAGACTGGCCGGTGGGGGACAATATCTCCCTGCTGGAGGTGATGGAGTACGGTCGCCCGGACATCCTGATCGGGGTTTCCGGCCAGCCGGGTCTGTTCACGGAAGAGGTGGTCAAGACCATGCACAAGCACTGTGCCCGTCCCATCATCTTCCCGCTCTCCAACCCCACCTCCCGGGTCGAGGCGACCCCGGCTGACCTTATCCGCTGGACCGATGGTCAGGCGCTGGTGGCCACCGGCAGTCCGTTTGCGCCGGTGGAGCACAAGGGCAAGCGTTATGTCATCGCCCAGTGCAACAACTCCTTCATCTTCCCGGGGATTGGCCTTGGCGTTATCGCCTCCGGCGCCACCCGGGTGACCGACGCCATGCTGATGTCGGCCAGCCGTGCGCTGGCGGAGTGTTCACCGCTGGTGAAAGGGGAGGAGGGCTCGCTGCTGCCGGATCTTGCGGATATCCATCAGGTTTCCCGCTACATCGCCAAGATGGTTGCCAAGACCGCCATGCTGCAAGGCAAGGCGGTGCAGACCCCGGACGAGGTGATCGATCAGGCCATTGAAGCGAACTTCTGGCATCCGGAATATCGCCGCTACCGCCGCACTTCGTTCTGATTTCTGCAAAAAGACGCAAAGCAAAAGGGATGCCTCGGCATCCCTTTTTTGTGCACCTTGCACAGAGCTCCTCTCACACGTCTGGCTGCTCTCTTCGTTTATTGTTCGGCTGGCTGCGCGGCAGGGGCCTCGGGGGCCCCCTGAGTGCCAGTGACCCTGACCTCTACCCGGCGATCAGGTCCAAGGCAGTCGATCAGCGCGGCTTTGGCCTTGATGGCATCACACTGGTTGCCGGTGACCGGGTTGCTCTCGCCATTGCCCTGAATGCTCACCTTGTCGGCGGGCAGCCCCTTGCCGATCAGGAAGTCGGCGACTGTTTTTGCCCGCGCCTCGGACAGCGCCTGATTGTTGGCATCCGAGCCGATACGGTCGGTATACCCCATCACGACCGCACTGCCATCCTTGGGCTGTACATCGACGATCTGCTGGTAGAGAGCGTCCAGCGCGCTCATCCCTTCCGGTTTGAGATCGGCCTTGCCAAAGGCGAACAACACGTCGGAACTGAGGTTGAAGGTCTGATCCACCACCTCGGGTTCAACGGGTGGCGGAACCACGACCGGAGCTGGGGTGGGGGCGGGCTCGGCAGGTTGGCTGCGGTTCGGGTGGATCACCAGCTCCAAGGTGGCGGTGCTGACGTCGCTGACCCAGCGCTGGGTACCGCTGTTGGCTTTGCCGTTATCCGGATCATCGCCAACGCGCACTATGTAGCGGTAGCGCGCCTGCAGATCGACCCAGTCATGGAGCCGCGCCGTCAGGCCCAGGCCTGCCAGCGGTGCCAGGTTGTCGTCCCCGCCGTTGACTGATTCGACGTGATAGATATAGCCACCGCCCTCGGCAAACACCGAGAACATCTCGCTGAGCGGCAAGCGGCCAATCACTGACAGGGTTGCCCCCTTGCTGTTGAAGTCATGGCCGCTGATATCCCAGTCTCCGGTGGAGAGATAGCCAATCTCGGCTCCCAGATTTTCCGTGAAGTTGTAGCCGCCAAACAGGGAGAGCGCAGTCGCATCCTTGCTGACATCCTGACTGAAGTCATTCAAATCGTGCGCAATGGCCCAGCCACCGCCGACCCCGGCATACCAGTCGTGAACCGGTACCGCTTGTGCGCCTGTGCTCGCCAATGCCAGTGCAATCCACACAGGTTTTACTCTTATGTTCATCGCGTATCCTCGTCGATGTTTGGTGTAGTGGGGATTTTTGTTAGTAAAACCCCACACTTATTTATAGGTGACGGGCTGCTTTTAACCACTCGGGAGGTGTGGATAGTGGCAATAAGTGAACCCATGTCACTGAAACGATGCGGGAGGGAGGAAGGTGGTCTGCGGTGAGTGACAAAAGAGCCAAAAAAAGGAGGCCATGTGGCCTAATGCCAGTCAGTTAAGCCTGACTGGCATTGTTTTTATTGGCTTTTTTCACACTATACCTCTGTGGCCTTGGCTTCACGCAGCGGGGGTAACTTCGCTCCCTTCGTTCCGGCAGCACAAACTGCCCCGCTTGTTTCTCCAGCTCAGCCACCCGCT
>NZ_CDBR01000094.1 GCF_000819685.1 Aeromonas allosaccharophila
GCCCCGATAGGGCCGGTGGCCACGGTACCAGGAGAAGTTGAGATCTGGACGCCAGGGAGGGAGGGTTGCTGCTGGCCCCGGGGGAACGGTCGAGCAGCTGCAGGTGATCGCCGCCTCGATGGCGGGCGCTGGCCAGCTGGTCGCCGGTGATCCGGTTCACCTGGTTGCCCTGGTGCTCGATGGCCATGGGGGAACCGGTGAGCTCGTGCTGGGCCCCGATAGGGCCGGTGGCCACGGTACCAGGAGAAGTTGAGATCTGGACGCCAGGGAGGGAGGGTTGCTGTTGCCCCGGGTTCGTCCCCGTGGGAACCCTAAGCGCCCCCACGGGGAGGGCATGTTAGGGTACTTATGTCTGTCCCTATATCTGCTCAAATTCAAAATTTGTCTTGGCTTGCGCCAGCAGGAGATCGGGGGTGAATCCTTGTTCAAAGGAATAGTGGAGCAGATCACAAATCAGGTCGGCAACAGCATCAGCCCGGTCGCCGGGTTCCAACTCTGCGGGGCTGCGGCCATAGTTCACGTTGTTAGTAAAAGTAGTCAGCGCTTGTTCTGCCCATTCGGCGCGGAGGTCATTAGTTGGAGTCATATTTTTCCTCTAATAAGAGCGATTATTTCCGGGGCCAATCCCCGTCTCGATGTGTGTAATTTATCATATATAGTAGTTGCAAGCTAGGGCATTATGTCCTAATATGTTTATGAAGGCCGGGCGTAGTGCTCTGGTCAAAGTGAAAGTAAGAGAAATAAGATGAAAACAGTTAAGTTGCATTTGCGGGGAAGAACTTTCCATCAGCTTTACCGGGAGTGGGAAAGAGAACGGCTCCTTGTATCTTATAAAGATGTTTCAGTGTGGGAAGTTGAACGCTACGGCGTTAAAAACGTCGCTCTTTTTCATCGCTATTTCAAATATATTCATCGTCTTATTTACTGCACCATCCATGTGAGAACTAATTATAGAGCTGCTGCGGTTGTCGCGCTTGGGGAGGAATGGCCTAATAAAAGGTTGTCTCTAAATATTATGTGGAGAAGTTGGATCGTTAAAAAAGCAAGTTAATTAAATTTGCCCTGGTAACGGCGGCAACCGTCCCAGGGCAACTCACGCTATTCATTTGAGAGGCATAGCTATGAGTCAGAGTGACTATATCAGAATTGCTCGTGAAATTCGTTATGCAATAGAGCATAAAGAGAGATTTCATATAGTAATGAAGGTTTTTGATTTTAACAATGTCTTGGCCGCGTTGAAATGTATCTGAGGGAGGGCAAGAAATGGATTCTATTGACGGAATAGAATGCTCATATGAGCAACTTTTGAATGAGCTTGGGCCCCGCCCCTCTTGGTCTGTAGGCCTATCTGCCCGAGCTGCCCACGCTTTGCTTAGGGCCGGGTGGGATTTTGATAAACTTAGCCGCGCCATTAGTGACGGCGTTGATCTCACCTTAATCCCTAATATTGGCCGGCGAACAGCTGCAGAGATAATCACATTTTTCACAGAGGGAACATCAAGTAATAGGGCTTAATGTCCTAATTTTGTTGACATGGTAGGGCATAATGCCCTATCATGTTTATGAAGGCCGGGCACCTCGCCCAGGTCAAAAGTGGATATATAAAATGTCTCAAGCTCAAGATTTCTCACCAATCACCTCCTCTCTCATTACTGAAGAGGCTCGCCTTACTTTCCTGCCAAAAATGTTTTTGAATCGTTTTATGCGAGGGGAGGCGCTTGTCTATGCTTGGCTTTCCAAGCTGTCCCCTGACTATCAGGGGGCATACTGGGACTTCTATTCACTTTCTAATGGGAGCTTTTATATGGCTCCTCGGCTTGACCATTCTTTGCATCTTACAGTGGGTGGCAATTGGTTTGATGCCGATCTCTCTGCTGATGCTGCGGGCATCGTGGCTACGCTCTATAGCCTGTGTCAGCTTACGTCAGAAATGGAGGGAACTGATGTAGGGGATGTGCTTATCGAACGTTATCACAGTTTGCGGGACTTCGTTCGGCATCACCCTGAAGCTGATTTGATTTATGCTGCTATCGATTGATATTAATGCCCCGCTTTGTCGGGGCATTTTTGGTGTTTCACGAATGCTGCTGTGTCGCTTCAAAATGAATAACATGAAACAATAAACTTTTTAGTGGACGCCAAAGGAGAAAATGATGGGCATTGATAAGGTGTGTGTTCGGCAAGAGTGTTTGCAGCCTGCTGATGTTTGGACTCGACCAATGGGGAGCGAGGTTAAAGAGGTTCTTGAATCTGCCGGTTTTTCGGCAAGTCAAGCTGCAAGGTCTATTGGTCTAACGTCCAAGGGGGGTGATCGCACGGTTCGTCGCTGGATATCAGAGGAATCTCCAATTCCTTACGCTGCCTGGGCCCTGTTGTGCGATTTCGCTGGACTGGGGATTATCTGGAAGCGTTAACTTTAGCAGCTAAAAATTATTTATTTCGATATATCCGCTTTTTTGCTTGATGGTTAGGGCAATATGTCCTATATTGATATTGAAAGTAGACTTCCAGGCAAAAAGATATTTTGGGCATGACGGTAATTTTCAAAACAGTTGAGCATTAGTGACGGCGGGGTTGTGGTGATATTTCCGGTGGCTGAAGTGCCCCGGATTACTCCGGGGCTGTGACCTAGTGCTGGAACACAAGGCCGCGCTCTATCTGGGTGTGGAGCAAGCAGCATTGAACACGTTCGCGTGTGGAGGGTCAAGTATGACTAACATCATAAAGTTCCCGCTCGTGGATTCACAGAGCGATAAAAATACTCCGGTGATTCAGGCGAAGCGCTCTGGCTTTGCTATGAAGGCGGTCTTGGTTACGTTCTGGCGCGCCCTATTGCGTACTGTTTGGGTTGTTACCGTTCTTATATGGCCGTTGTTGAAGTGGGCCATTTCAATTTATATTTTTTTCTTGCTCCTGCAGATGGTTGGGAGTTGGGATAAGCCTGGTTCGTATGCCGGTTGGACTTTCATTTTTAATTTCGCTGGCTTTGTGGCCCTTAACTATTTCGTTTCCATTTTTAAACCTAAAGGGCTATGAATAATATTTATCTTAAAATATCAAGGATATATTGGTTATGAGAGATCCCCGCAAACAACCTTTGCCAGGTGATGTTGTTACTCGCTTGGGTTGCACTAGAACCGTGATTGAAATAAAGAAAAACACTCGCGGCACTGTAACTCACGTTGTTTATGGCCATCCAACTAATAAAACACCTGAAATAGAAATCACAATATCTGGCTGGCGTAGCTGGGCAAATAATGATGCCATGATTGTTTTTCAGGCCTCAGTTGTATAGCGCCTTTCAACGTAACGAAGTGAGAGATTACTAAAATGGATATGAGTATGCCGACATTTGAGTTCCCTGGTGTTAGAGGTATTCAGGGAGAAAAGGCTTATTACACTATAGCTATTCCGTTTCGTGCACTGGCTCGTTTGTTGGCCATTGACACAGGTAACACCATGGACAGATCTCAGCGAGAAGTTGATCAGCGTCGCGCAGCTGCTGTTACATCTTATATTCAGAACAACCCAGGCGGATTTGTTTTGCCCTCCCTCACTGGTGTAATTAGTCATTCAGATATCGATTTTAGTGAGCATAAAGAGGGTTCCCTGGTAGGCACAATAAAACTTTCAATGGATGCTGAAATAAAACTTTTTGATGGGCAGCATAGAGCTGTAGGAATTATAAACTTGGTAAAGCAGTCTCCCGAATTGGCATATAACACCATTCCAGTTCAATTGTTTACAGACATGAGCTTGGTTTCTCGGCAACAAGCTTTTGCTGATATAAATAGTACGGCAAAGACTGTATCTGCATCACTAAATTCGGCATACGACCACCGCAATATAAGCGCTCAGCATATCGCCAAAATGATAGATAAGGTTGACGGTTGGATTAATCAAATCGAGTGGGATAAGGCTGCTTGCGCAGGCAAAAGTGAAAAACTTTTCCCATTTAAAGCCGTTATTGATGCAACTCGTTTGTTCCTGGGCAAAGGTTCTCGCGAAGATATCACTGAACATGATGCTTATTGTGCTGGTGATTTTTGGGCTAGGGCTGTCGTTCCGGCTCAGTGGCGTAACCCTAGGCTGTGGCCAGACCATTCATGTGTGGCTGGGAGAGAGAGTTACATCACGTATCATGTGGTGGGTTTGAAAGCTCTGGCGTTGTGGGGTCGCCAGGTGATTGAGTCAGGCACAGATATTGAAGTGGGGATTGATCGATTGTGTAAGGTAGCCCCCTTCTCGCGTTATGCCTCCCATTGGGAAGGTAAGTGCACTGACAGCGAGGGGCGAATGAAGTCCAACAAAGATGCCTTGATTGCTACGGTGCGCTATCTCTGTCTTATCACGGACATAAAACCCAGTGCCTCCCTTGGCCAGTGAGAAATAGTGAGCAAAAGCCCGGAAACAAATCCGGGTTTTTTTATGTCATTTTAGCGGCTAAAGTTGTTGACCATGCAACCGTGTTTAGCTAAACTATTCTCAAGGTCAGCGGCTGGAACCGCTGTTGTTTAGCAATCGGGTGTGGACTGTTATATGGGTGAAGTCCATGAAAAAACGATTATCCGAAGTCCAGTTTCAGGAGGCAATAAAGAACCTGGAAGTGGGTTTACAGACCATCGAAATAGCTCGGGGTGTGTTAGTCGAGGGTAAAACCCAGGCGTCGTTTGTAAAGGCCTTAGGGTTAACAAAAGGCGCAGTTTCACAAGCAGTAAATCGTGTCTGGATGGCGGCTCCTGGGAATCTCCCTGAAGGCTTCGAGCGAGTAACGGCAGTGCTGCCAAAACATCAAGCGTTCCTTGTCAAAAAATGGGTCGAGGAAGCAAAAAGGAAGAAGGAAACCTAGAAATGAAAACTCTGGTTACAGCAATTCAGAAAGGCGGTCAAGGGAAGACATTCGTATCTTGTCACTTGGCGTTTAATGCTCAAGAACGTGGCCTGCGGGTTGTTGTAATCGACCTAGATACTCAGGCTAACGCATCTTACACGCTGGAGGCTCACCAGTCTGGTTACTTGGCTAGCGAGCTTTTCAAGGGGGATGAATCAGGCCTTCGTCATTACTTTGGTCAGCGTGATAACGCAGGGATCACAGTATTGGCCGCAGACCCGACCTTGGCAAACTTGGAGAAAATGGAGTTGTCTCATGCCGCTGGTGCATTGCGGGCCAGTATTCGGGTGCTGAGTGAGTTTTTCGATGTGTGTTTGATTGATACTGCGCCCTCTCTTGGTGCGGGGATGACAGCCGCAGTTTTGGCTGCAGATTACATGTTGTCGCCGTTGGAGTTGGAGGCCTATAGCCTGCAGGGTATGAAAAAAATGGTTGCTGTGATTGGCAACCTCAGAGCTATGAATCCTAATCTGCGCTTTTTGGGCATGGTGCCAAATAAAGTGGATGCGAGAAAGCCTCGTCATATGAAGAATTTGGCGGCTCTGACGAAGGCATATCCGCAGCTGGTATTGCCATTCAAGATTGGTGATCGTGACAGTATTGCGGAGGCCCTGGGGGAGCAAAAACCAGTTTGGAAAGTCAAAAAAACTGCTGCTCGTAAGGCAACTGAAGAAGTGCGAGTGATGACCGAGTATGTGTTTCAGAAGATGGAGATTATCCAATGAGTTCCGCGAACGATAACGGTGTTGGTCTGGGTTTGGATGGTCTTGGCGACTTGTCTAGCCTTTTGAATCCTACAGCCCAGGTAGGGGCGGCATCAGGCCCTCTGGAGCTTTCTCTTGACCTGATAGAGGAAGATTTGAATCAGCCTCGCCTTGAGGATAATCCCGGGTTTAAACCTGAATTGATCGCTGAGATTGGTGAGACAATCAAAGAACGTGGCGTTAAACAGCCAATATCAGTTCGTGACAACCCGGAAAAACCTGGGCATTACATCATCAATGATGGTGCTCGCCGGTATCGCGCTTCTAAGTGGGCTGGCAAAGAAACTATCCCTGCGTTCGTCGATAATGATTTTGTGCCAGACGATCAGGTTATTGCAAATATTCAACGTGAGGGGCACACCCCCCGAGAAATCGCAAGACTTATTGAAATGCGTATTGCATCAGGAATGAATAAGGGGGAAATAGCTAAACGCTGGGGAAAATCCCCCTCATATATCACCCAGCATGCTAATTTGCTGAAATTGCCTCCTCAAATTGCAGCTCAATTTGATTCTGGGCGAGTTACTGATGTTACCGTTATCAGTGAATTGGTTACGGCCTTTAAAAAGAACCCTGATGAAGTTGCTGCTTGGTTGGAAGATGATAGCCAAGAGCTAACAAGGGGCTCTGTGAAGTTGATGCGGGAATATATCGAAGATAAAAAGCATCAAAGAGATCCGAGCACCATTGATGCGTTCACTGGTAAAACAGACGGTGAGGAAAATAATAACGAGTCAACCGACTTGGAACCACAGAACAAGAAGAAAAAACAGAAAAGTGAGCCCGACCCTGAAAAGTTGAAAAAAGCCATTGTCATGGTCAAGCACGATGAACGCATGGGGCGGCTAATTACTTCGCGTAGGCCATCGGCTGATGGGTGGGCCTGGATCAAGTATGATGATGATGGCCATGAGTTTGAGGCTGATTTGGGAACAGTGCAGCTGATGGCTGTAATGGAAGCGTAACGGCAAAACAAACCATTGATAACCCCATGAGAACAAAGTCTTGTGGGGTTTTTTTCGTCAATGTCGCTTGCAGTGAATGACGTGGTATTTCCTAGCTTTCATCAAGGATAAATAGACTCTATGATGGAGGCGTTTTTGTGTCACATAGCAGCAGGCCATGCTGGCCTTGTTCGCTTGTGTGCTATCTATACATCCCTTGAATATCAGGAGTTATCTGTGAACGAGTTTCTGAAAGTGTTATTGAATATTCGTAGCTTACGGGCGGCTATGCGGGAACTGCCGTTTGAACAGTTGCAGGAAATTAAGGAGAAGTTCGACACTGTTGTTGAAGAACGGCTGGCAGCCGCAAAGGCTGAACAGGTTGCCAGAGAGCAACATGAGAAAAAAATTGCAGAATATATAGAGTTGTTGGCGGCTGAGGGCCTATCTCCAGAAGATCTATTGGCAGGTAATGCGGCGGCGGCTGTAACTGCGGCTCCAAAGGCCAAACGAGCTCCTAGACCACCAAAGTATCGCTATTTAGTCGATGGCGAAGAGAAAACATGGACTGGCCAGGGCCGTATGCCCGCTCAGATTGCGGCGGCCATAGAAGCTGGCAAGTCACTGGATGATTTCTTGATCGTGTAGACAACCATAGGGGCGGTAGCAATTCCGCCCCTACCCCCTACCCTATTATCCGGCAATGCGGATCCGGTGCACCTGGTTGCCCTGGCGTTCCCTGGGCGTGGTACAGCCGCCCGGCAGTGTCGGTGGCCACGGTACCAGGACAAGTCGTGATCTGGAT
>NZ_CDBR01000095.1 GCF_000819685.1 Aeromonas allosaccharophila
AGGCGGGCTGTTTCAACCACGCGTAGAAGCCACTTCGGTGAACCCCCAGGGTCTGGCACAGGGTAACGACACTGTACCGGTCGAGTCGGGAGGTTATGAACGCGTACCTTTCCTTGACTCGCTGGCAAAGTACGCGGCGGCCTCCTTTAGGATGTTGCGCTCCTCGGTGACCAGGCGCAGTTCGGCTTTCAGGCGGCGTATCTCGGCTTGCAAGGCAGACTCTTCGAGCTGCTGGTCAGCAGGCTTGCCGTACTGCTTGAGCCAGGCATACAGACTGTGGCTGGATACCCCGAGGGCTCGTGCAACGTTAACCACCGGCCGTCCGCGCTCGGTGATTTGTTTAACGGCTTCGATTTTGAATGTTTCTGGATAACGCTGACGGGTCATAACACCTCCAATAGTTGCCTCATTTTAAGGCTGTGAGGTGTCTAAGGAACTGGGGGCGATCCACCTGCAGGGCAGCACGACGCTGGCGCAGGGTTAACTGGGGAAAGAGGGACAACAGGTGTTGAACGGCTGGGGGATCCATGATAGTAGACCATCAAGGTGATGGCCTACTTCAAGATTGGCCTTTCAACACAGCACTAAAAAAGCCCACGCAACATGGTTGCATGGGCTCGGTATGAATGGCGGAGGAGGTGGGATTTGAACCCACGGATGGTCGCCCATCGCCGGTTTTCAAGACCGGTGCATTCAGCCGCTCTGCCACCCCTCCGCAGCAGTGCGGCGAATATTACCATGCTGATCCGGCTTGTAAATCCCTGCTCGGTTCGATTGCTGGTTAATTGCGCGAAATGACATGAAAAAGTGGCAATCAGGGCACATCAAGCGCTTTTTTGGCCAGATAACTTGACTTGAAAACAGACTCAACCACTATAGTGCCCTCTATCATATCCTCTGCAAGATAACGTTATGACTATTAAAAATGCCCTGTTTTGCGCGCTGGCTGGCGTGACCCTGTTGGCTACGCCGGTACATGCGAGCGAGCTGACCAAAAGCGATGTCGAGCAAATCGTTCGCGACTATCTGGTCAAGAATCCCGAGATCCTGGTCGAGATGTCCAATGCCCTGCGTGCCAAGCAGGAGAGTCAGCAGGCCGAGAGTGACAAGGCGCTGATCAAGGCTCACTCCAAGCAGCTTTATGCCAATCAGGATCCCGAGATGGGAAATCCGAAGGCATCGCTGACCATTGTGGAGTTTTTCGATTACAACTGCGGTTACTGCAAACGGGCCCATCCGCTGGTCAAGCAGTTGATGGCGGAAGATAAAGACATCCGTTACATTTACAAGCAGTTCCCCATTCTGAGCGAATCCTCCTACTTCGCTGCCCGTGCTGCGCTGGCGGTTCAACTGGGCCAACCTGACAAGTATCAGGCGTTCCACGAAAAGCTCTATACCCATCAGGGCCCGCTCTCTGATGAGGCTCAGGTCAAGCAGCTGGCGCTGGCGGCCGGTGTTGACTGGAGCAAGGTGGAAGCCAAGATCAAGGATGGCAGCATTGACCAGAACCTCGGTACCAACCGTGCGCTGGCTGAAGCGCTCGGTATTTCCGGTACCCCGGCCTTCATCATCGGTGATCAGATCCTGCGCGGTGCGCCCCGTGATCTGGCCAGCCTGAAGGGGTTTATCAAGGACGTGCGCGCCGGCAAGAGCATTCAATAAGCGGTTGTTATGGTCAGGGGCTCAGTCCCTACGTCCAGATACAGAAAGAGGGTCGGTATCGCTACCGCCCCTCTTTTTCATTATGTCCCTTGGCACAGGTGGTCGTCGCGAAAGGACCATAACAACGTGCTCAGGACCCGGCCTGTTGGCCTCAGTAACAAGTATTAGCAGAGTCGTTCGACTTCCATCTGGAAAAGTTTCAACTCATCTTGGCTGGCTGCGAAGCTTGCTTAATTACAGCCAAGACTTTTTCTGCGCCCTGCCTTAGAATCGCCGCCCGGTGCAGGAGAAACCCATATGTTAGTTGATATTTTGCGGATTATTTTTATAGCCGGTGGCCTGGCATTTGTCTTTATGCTGGTGCAGGCCTGCTGGCAGAAGAGGTGCAACGGCACGCTCGAATCTACTCCCTTCTGGCCAGTGGCGTTGATCGGTGGGGTTGCCAACTTCCTCGACACCCTGGGGGTGGGCAGTTTTGCGGTAAAGACCGCCTGCTACAAGCAGTTCAAGCTGATCGATGATCGAGTGCTGCCGGGCACCCTCAATGGGCAGTGCGTGCTGCCGACCGTGACCCAGTCGCTGATCTTCATCGGCGCAGTAGCGGTGGAGCCGCTGACGCTGATCTGCATGATGACTGCCGCCGCAGCGGGCGCGGCTTGGGGCGCTCGCCATGTGGCCTCGTTTGATCGGCAGACCATCCGGCTGGTGATGGCCATCTCCCTGCTGGTCGTCGCCGGGTTGATCTTTGCCGGTCTGCTGGGCCTTTTCCCTGTAGGTGGCGATGCGATGGGGCTCGGTGGCTACAAGCTGGCGATCGCCCTGCTTGGCAACTTCATCTTCGGGGTACTGATGAATGTCGGTATCGGCCTGTTTGCCCCCTGCATGACGCTGGTCTATTTGCTGGGGATGAATCCGCTGGCAGCATTCCCCATCATGATGGGCTCCACCGCCGTGCTTAGCGTCTTCTCTGCAGGCACCTTTATCCGCAAAGGGGCCTTCGATGCCAAGGCGGTGCTGGCGGTGGCCATCTTCGGTCCCATCGGTGTGGTGCTGGCCGCCATGCTGGTCAAGTCCATGGATATGGAGATGTTGAAGTGGCTGGTTGCCTTTATCGTCATCTATACCTCCTGGACCATGTACGCCTCCTGGCGGGCGGCGCGTCGCTCCCCTGTGCAACTGGCGGTGGAGCGCGCAGGCTAGCCTGTACCAGTGCCGCTTCGGCCTTGGCCCCCAGAAAGACATAGAGGCCAAGCGCCAGCAGCAACCCCACCGCACACGCCATCACCCCTACCGCAGGCCAGAGCAGCTCGCTCTGGCCAAGCGACCCCTTGAACAGCAGCAACAGCCCCTCGATGGAGACCGCGATCAGAATTGCGGCGATAAAGCGGGTGATGGTGCGGCGAATGGCGCTGTGGCGGAAGATATCCTTATGCAGCAGTACCTCCTCTTCCAGAATGGTCTTGCCCAGATCGAACACCGCCAGTGCCAGGGTCAGGAAGATGATGGCACTAAAGGCGCCGAGCCGGTTCTGCTGCTCGCCGCACAACAGCTGGTAGAGCTGCTCCAGCCCGTGCCAGATCAGGGTGGCGACGATGAGAAACAGCGCCATGCTGAGCACCACATAGACGGCCTTGAACCAGGGCATGGCGCGGCGGCGATCCCTGTCCCCCATCAACCAGCCAATCAGCTGATTCAGACAGACGGTGATCTCCCGTCCCTGCCCCTGCACGATAAGATGCAGCCGGTTATGGGCCGCCGGTGCCGCAGGCTGGATGCACACAGGCCCCTGATAGTGGTCAATGCTGACAACAAAGGGATACCGCTTGAGCGAGGCAAGGGGGGCGCTGAGCAGCCCCTGCAGTAGCGGGGTCAGCTCTTCCTGATACTCCTGATAGCGCCGCAGCACATCGATGGGGCTCATCTCTGCCATATGGACCTCGGTGACGTGGGCTCTGTTGCGGATGTGCAAATAGTGGGCCTGCTTTATGACAGGGATGGCGGGGCAAGTTGCACCAGAGGATGACAAAACGACGGATGACGAGGGGGGAATGCACCAGAAATGGGCGTATTGCTGTTCTGTGTGGTAATGGCGGCACTGCAATAGAAAAGGGCCCATGACGGGCCCTTTGCGACAACCGGCGGCGATTTAGCCAGCCAGCTTGGCGAAGCTGCGCTCGGCGGCAGCCAGGGTGTGTTCAATTTCCTTGTCACCGTGAGCCAGTGACAGGAAGCCCGCCTCGTAGGCACTCGGCGCCAGATAGACGCCCTCTTCCAGCATCAGGTGGTAGAAGCGCTTGAAGCGTTCCATGTCGCAGCGGGTGACCTGCTCGTAGCGGGTGATCTCGGGTTCGTCGGTGAAGAAGAAGCCGAACATGCCGCCCACATAGTTGATGGCGAGCGGAATGCCATGCTTGGCCGCGGCCGCTTTCAGCCCTTCTGCAACCCGGGCAGTCTTGGCGCTCAGCTGCTCATAGAGGCCCGGCTCCAGCAGCAGATCCAGCATGGTGAGGCCGGCCGCCATGGCCACCGGGTTGCCGGAGAGAGTGCCGGCCTGATAGACGGGGCCAGTCGGAGCAATGTATTGCATCACCTTCTTCTTGCCGCCGAAGGCACCGACCGGCATGCCGGCACCGATGATCTTGCCGAGGGTGGTGAGATCCGGGTCGATGTTGTAGTGACCCTGAGCGCCGCGCAGGGAGACGCGGAAACCGGTCATCACCTCGTCCAAGATCAGCAGGGCGCCGAACTCGTCACAGATGGTGCGCAGTCCTTCCAGGAAGCCCGGCACTGGCGGGATACAGTTCATGTTGCCAGCGACCGGCTCGACGATGATGCAGGCAATCTCGCTGCCGTACTGGGTGAAGGCTTCACGTACCGACTCCAAGTCGTTGAAGACGCAGGTCAGGGTGTGCTTGGCGAAATCGGCCGGTACGCCCGGGCTGTTGGGCTGACCCAAGGTCAGGGCGCCGGAACCGGCTTTGACCAGCAGGGAGTCGGCGTGGCCGTGGTAGCAGCCCTCGAATTTGACGATCTTGTCGCGGCCGGTATAGCCGCGGGCCAGCCGGATGGCGCTCATGGTCGCTTCGGTGCCGGAGTTGACCATCCGCACCTGCTCCATGGAGGGGACGATTTGGCGGACTTTCTCGGCCATCAGCACTTCGATCTCGGTCGGCGCGCCGTAGCTCAGCCCCTTCTCTACCGCCTTGATGACGGCAGCCTTGATGGCCGGGTGGTTGTGACCCAGCAGCATGGGGCCCCAGGAGCCGATGTAATCCACGTAGGCCTGACCATCCACATCATAGAGATAGGCGCCATCGGCGTGATCGATGAAGCGGGGCGTGCCGCCGACCCCATTGAAGGCGCGGACCGGTGAGTTGACGCCACCCGGAATGGTCTGGCGGGCCTGTTCAAACAGCTGATCTGATTTTGACATGGATCATCCTTAATGGGATTTTGGGCGTCACACAAGGGATTGCAGCCGATTGAGACTCGGCAGGCCGGGGCATGAGGAGTATGCTTTGCGCTCTCGCCACCCGGACTCTCGGTCTGCTCCCGTGACAAAAATTTAACGGGCCGACTATAGCAGAAAGCCCCAGCCCTGGGCAGCCGAGCAACGTGCCGGGTGATCCTGATCTCAGCTAGCTGACGATATGGTTTTTCCAGGTTGGTGTAACAAGATGGCGCAACAAGCTCTCTCCTCTGAACCCGAAACCTCTTCGCGGGGGCCGCTTTCCCGCATTATCCGGCAAGACAAGATGCCCTTGTTGGTGCTACTGCTGGCAGCGCTGGTCGGCACCCTGGCCGGGCTGGTGTGCGGCCTGTTCGAATCGGGTGTCCACTGGCTGGCAGAACAACGCATCGCCTTGCTGGCCGATCGTCCCTGGTGGCAGCTCGGTCTGCTCGGCTTTGGCTTCAGCGCCTTGTTGGGATTTGTCGGTTACTTCCTCACCCATACCTTTGCCCCGGAAGCGGGGGGCTCCGGCATTCCCGAGATCGAGGGGGCGATGGACGATCTGCGCCCGGTACGGTGGTGGCGGGTGTTGCCGGTCAAGTTCTTCGGCGGCATCTGCACCCTGAGTTCCGGCATGGTGCTGGGGCGGGAGGGGCCCTCGGTACAGATCGGCGGCAACCTCGGCAAGATGGTGGCGGATATATTCCGGCTACCCAAGGAGCATGGCCACGCCCTGCTGGCGGCTGGTGCGGCGGGCGGTCTGGCGGCCGCCTTCAATGCGCCGCTGGCAGGGATCCTGTTCGTGATGGAGGAGATGCGGCCGCAGTTTCGCTACTCCTTTCTGGCCATCAAGGCGGTGGGGATCTCCGCCATCATGGCGACCCTGATGTTGCAGAACATGAAAGGTCAGGGGGCGGTGATCACCCTGCCCCATTATGATGCGCCAGCCCTAAAGGCACTCTGGCTGTTCCTCTTTATGGGGGCCACCTTCGGGGTGCTCGGTTTTGTCTTCAACAAGTTGGTGCTGGCCTGTCAGGATGGCTATCTGGCGCTGCATCAGAACAAGCGCCACCGTTTTGTAGCCATCGGCATGCTGGTCGCCGGAATGTTTGGTGTGCTGTCGCTGTTCGCCCCCTCGGTGACAGGCGGCGGCACCGAGCTTATTCCCCATTTGATGGGGGGCGAGTATGCGATGGCGACCCTGTTCCTCATCTTCTCGGTGCGGCTGGTCGCGACCCTTATCTGCTTCTGCTCCGGTGCGCCGGGCGGGGTGTTTGCGCCGACTTTGGCGCTGGGCACCCTGTTTGGCGTTGTGTTCGGCCATCTGTTTCATGCGGCGTTTCCCGAGCTGGGTATCGAGCCCGGCGCCTTTGCCATCGCAGGGATGGGGGCGCTGTTTGCTGCCACAGTGCGTGCCCCCATCACCGGTATCGTGTTGGTCACCGAGATGACTGACAACTATCAGCTGATCCTGCCGATGATGATCACCACGGTCGGGGCAACCCTGGTTGCCCAGTGGCTGGGTGGCCGACCTATCTATTCCCAGATCCTGGAGCGAACTTTACGGCTCGCCGCGCGTCAAAAGCGGGGTGATGGCAGCGCCACGGCCAGTTAATTTTTCCCTTTATCGCCTTTGGCTCCGGTCCGGGCGGTATAGTGAAGGGAGAGGCGCTGCCGTAAATGGCGTGATAACGGGATGAGGGGCTATGTCCAATCTATTGAAGTTATTGGTCGTGTTAGCCGTTGGCGGGCTCATCGGTTACTTTGCCGGTAACCGTCAGGAGCTGGCCCAGAGCAGTCTGTTGGTGGTGCAGCAGGAGACGCTGGATCGCCAGGGCAAGGCCATCGGCCAACTCAAGACCGAGCTGGGGGTGAAAGATACCCAGCTGGCGACCCAGCGGGCAGCCTTCGAACAATTGCAGACCACCTTGAAGAGTCAGGAGGCGCAGGTGCAGGAGCTCAAGCGCCAGTTGGCCTTTTTCGAGCGGATCATGCGCCCCACCGGCGAACAGGTGGGGGTGGTGATCGACAACCTGACCCTGCAGGAGACCAGCATTCCCGGTCGTTACCACTACCGTCTTGCCCTGACTCAGCCCGCCAAGAAGCGGGAGCTGTTTCGTGGTCAGGTGCAGATCCGGGTCGAGGGGAGTCTGGCCGACAAGCCGAAGACGCTGACCGGTCGCGATCTCGGGATGAAGGTGAGCGAGTGGCGCTATGCCCTGCGTTATTTCCAGCTGCTGGAAGGGAACTGGCAGTTGCCGGAAGGCTTTGTGCCGGATCGGATCCGTGTCACCATCAACAAGGACGGCAGGCAGCCGGCACAAGAGCTGCTGGTTGAATGGGGCGAGGTGATCAAGCCGCTGGTCGCCGCGCCGCCTGCTCCGGTTCCCGCTGCCGGTTAAACGTGGTGAATACTTGAACTGAATGGTCGGGTATTGGATAATTTCGCGGTTTCCATGTTTGTGGATCTAATGGTTGTGAGGTCAGTAATGAGTGCAGTAGCAGAAGCCCCGCTGCCCATCCAGATGACGGATGCGGCGGCCAACAAGGTGAAGAACCTGATCACCGAGGAAGAGAATCCCGAGCTGAAGCTGCGGGTGTACATCACGGGTGGGGGCTGCTCCGGTTTCCAGTATGGCTTTACCTTTGATGAGAAGATCAACGACGGGGACACCGTGGTCGAGAAGAACGGCGTCACCATGGTGATCGATCCCATGAGCCTGCAATATCTGGTAGGCGGCAGTGTGGATTACACCGAGGGTCTGGAAGGTTCACGCTTCACCGTGACCAACCCCAATGCCACCACGACCTGTGGCTGTGGCTCCAGCTTCTCCATCTGATCGGCGTTATCGGTCTGATGAAACGGCTCTCGGCGACGAGGGCTGTTTTTGTTTGTGGTGATCAGTGAACGCCATCAAACAGCATTTCTCTAAAACAACAAAGGCGCCGTGATGGCGCCTTTGTTGTTTGCAGGATGGCTTAGCGGGAGCTTGCCGCCGCGACCAGCGGGATCCGGTTCACTGCCTTGCCCATGTAGGCGAGGGTGATGGTCACAATGATGCAGGTGAAGCTCAGCCACATGTAGGGCAGGTAGTCGAGGGTCGCGACCCCCAGTACCCCGGCCATGAAGATGCCGTTGTCGCTCCAGGGCACCATGCCGCAGGTGAGGGTGCCACCAAACTCGGCGTTGCGAGAGAGGTTCTTGCGTGCCAGTCCCAGCCGATCGTAGTTTTTGGCCATGATCTTGGGGGTCAGGATCAGCGACACATACATGGCCGAGCCAAACACGTTGGCCAGAAACGCGGTGGCTATGGTGTGGCTGGTCAGGCTGCCGACGCTGTTGATGCGCTTCTCGAAGGCGCTGGCGATCACTTCCAGAATGCCGACCTTCTCCAGCAGGCCGCCAAACCCGAGACCGAAGATGATGACCGCGACCGAGCCCAGCATGGATTCCATGCCGCCGCGACCGAGAATGTTGTCGATAAAGTCGATGCCGGAGGTGATGGCAAACGGGCTGTAGGCTGAGTGCATTGCCTTGACCGGATCCATGCCCTGGAAGGCGATGGCCCAGATCAGGCCCAACAGGGCGCCGAAGCTGATCACCGGGAAGGCGGGCTTGCGATTGGCCAACAGGCCTAGCACCAGTACCACCGGCACGATGGCCAGCGGAGTGATGTTGAACTGGTTGTCGAGGGCCTCCATCACCAGATTGACCTGCTCCAGGCTGACGTTGCCCGAATACTGCATGCCTACCACGGTGAACAGCACGGCGGTGATGACATAGGAGAGCAGGCTGATGGGCAGCATCCCCTTGATATGTTCCACCACGTCGACGTTGGACATGGTCGAGGCCAGCACCACAGAGTCGGAGAGCGGGGAGAGCTTGTCGCCGAAGTAGACGCCGGAGAGCACGGCACCGGCTACCAGCGGCGCAGGCACGCCGAGACTGTGGCCGATCCCCATCATGGCGATACCGGCGGTGGCGGCAGAGCCCCAGGAGGTGCCGGTAGCCAGCGAGGTCAGGGAGCAGATGATCAGGGTTGCCAGCAGGAAGATGGACGGATGGATCACCTTGAGGCCGAAGTAGATGATGCTGGGGACAATGCCGCCGGCAATCCAGGTGCCTACCAGGGCACCGACGGAGACCAGGATCAGGATGGCCCCCATTCCCTTGGCGACGCCGTCAACGGCCGCCTGCTCCAGGGATTTGTAATCGTGGCCGAGCTTGATGCCGAGCCCCATGATAACGAACCAGGCGATGAACAGCGCCAGCTGGATCGGCAGGTCGAGCACGCTGGTGAACGAGAATGCCAGGGCCAGGAAAATGGCCAGACAGATGAACACCTGCGCCATGCCCGGTAGTCGGATGTGGTTTTGTTGGTTTTGCATAGATACTTCCTAAACTCTTGCTCGCCAAAGTCAGTCCCTCTCGTCCTGTGGATACACGTATCCCGAGGGGCCAACCCAAAAAGAGGCCGCAATCTACCACAAACCTGATGGGTTAAAGCCCCATCAAATTGGTAAAAATGCACACTTGATTGAAAAAATCACAAATTAGTTGATCTCATAACCCGTTTTTGAGCGCCCTGTTGACATGCAAGGCCACATACGAAGCCTGCTTGCGACGCGACTTGCATCCTTGATAGATGAAGATGATAATTATTATCAATTGTTGATTGGGGAGAAAACAATGCGCTGGATATTGCGGGGGATGATGTTGCTGGTGGCGGTGGCCGTACTCGCATGGGGTCAGGATAAAGAGTACGGCACCTGGAGTGCCGGTTTTCTGCTGGCTGCCTGGGTGATGCTGGAGCCCGGATTGCGGCCTGCCTTGATTCTGCTGCCAGTCGCTGGCTTGACCGGTATCGCCACCCTGCTCTGGCAGCAGCCCTGGTTATGAGGTTTTGACGGGAGCCTGCTCGATCTTCTGTAGCGCTTGTTTCAGGGAGGTGACGACCAGCTTTTCCATTTCGGTGCGCTTGGCATCAGTCAGGAAGTAGATCATGTCGACATCGTGGCGAATATAGTGGGAAGGGAGCTGGTTGAGGGTCAGGCAGCAGAGGTCGGCCATCTGGTCGCCGGTGAGCTTCTGTTGCAGATCCTGTTTCTCAATCTCCTTGAGCACCAGATGTTCGTAAAAGTTGTGAATGTCGGTATCCAGTATCATATGCGTTCCTTGGCATGACGATGAGCGGGGAGTCGTCAAAAGCATAGCCATAACAAGGAGTAAAAACAAAAGGCCCGTCACTTTCGTGATGGGCCTTTTGCGTAATGAATGGTGCGAAGAGAGGGACTCGAACCCTCACATCCGTGGGACACTAACACCTGAAGCTAGCGCGTCTACCAATTCCGCCACCTTCGCACACTGATTTTCTCCAGCTGGTTTTTAAATGCGGTTGGAGCGCATTGCTCTGTTTTTACATGTCAGAATCATGGTGCGAAGAGAGGGACTCGAACCCTCACACCCGGGGGGCACTAACACCTGAAGCTAGCGCGTCTACCAATTCCGCCACCTTCGCACATTCGGGTTTCCAGTCTGGATTTACATGCTGTCTGGATAAAGCATGGTGCGAAGAGAGGGACTCGAACCCTCACATCCGTGGGACACTAACACCTGAAGCTAGCGCGTCTACCAATTCCGCCACCTTCGCACATTGTGTTACCAGTTTTGATTTACATGCTGTCTGGAGAAGCATGGTGCGAAGAGAGGGACTCGAACCCTCACACCCGGGGGGCACTAACACCTGAAGCTAGCGCGTCTACCAATTCCGCCACCTTCGCACATTCGGGTTTTCTAGTTGGATTTACATGCTGCTGAATCAGCATGGCAGTATTGGTGCGAAGAGAGGGACTCGAACCCTCACATCCGTGGGACACTAACACCTGAAGCTAGCGCGTCTACCAATTCCGCCACCTTCGCATCACTGCGGAGGGGGATTCTATAGAGTTTTGGGGGAGCGTCAACAGCCAAAGGGGACTTTTTTCGCTGTTGACGCCCAAAGTGGCGCCAAGGGTACAAAACTTCAGCAATTAGCTGACGTTTGGTGCTCAGTAACGGCCCAATGCGCTCTGATACATCAGCTCGTACTGGGTGACCGAGTCAGGCCAGTTGAAGCGGGTCTTCATGGCATTGCGCTGCACCTTGGCAAAACGCTCCTTGTCCTGCAGGAAATAGAGCAAGCTGCGGCGCATGGTATCGAGCAGGATGGCGGCCGTCGGATCGTTGAAGCAGAAACCGGTGGCCCGCTCGGGATCGGCATCCCAATCCACCACGGTATCTTTGAGACCCCCCACGGCGCGCACCAGCGGCAGGGTGCCGTAGGCGAGGCTGTACATCTGGTTGAGGCCGCAAGGCTCGAACAGCGAGGGCATCAGGAAGAAGTCGGCACCGGCTTCGACCAGATGAGCCAGCCGATCGTCATAGGTGTTGATGAAGGCGAGCTTGTCCGGGTAATCCCGGGCCATGGTTTGCAGTTGTGTGGCGAGCGCAGGATCGCCAGAGCCGACGATCACCACTTGCACCTGATGGTGGAGGAATTTCTCCAGCGCAGGGAGCAGCAGGGGAACACCCTTCTGCTCGGTCAGGCGGCAAACCATGCCGTAGATCGGCAGATCCGCCACGGCCAGTCCCGCTTCCTGCTGCAGGCTCTGCTTGCAGATCTGTTTGCCAGCCATGTTGTCGATGCTGTAGGTCGCAGGCAGGAACTCGTCGAACTCAGGATCCCAGTCCTTGTAGTCGCAGCCGTTGAGGATGCCGCAGAGATCGGCCGCCCGCTGCTGGAAGATGCTGGCCATGCCGTGGGCGCCGAGGTGAGTCAGCAGCTCCTGGGCATAGTTGGGGCTGACCGCATTGATCTTGTCGGCGTAGAGCACCCCGCATTTGAGCAGGTTGACGTGGCCGTAGTCGTAGTTGATGCGGCGTTCGTAATCGGCGATCTCGGGCATGGCCCAGAACTGCTCGCGGCCGAACACTCCCTGAAACGCCGCGTTGTGAATACTGATCACGCTGCGGGTCTGCTGGAAGAAGGGGTTCTGAGCATGGCGGGTTTTCAGCAGCAGCGGCAGCAGGCCGGTGTGCCAGTCGTTGCAGTGGACGATGTCCGGGGCGAAGCCGAGCTGCTCGCAGGCATGGAGGGCTGCCGCCGAGAAGAAGGCAAAGCGCTCGCCGTTATCCGGATAGGCCTGATTGTTCTCGGCGTAGAGCTGGGGACGATCGAAATATTGCGGGCAGTCGAGCAGATAGACGCAGACGCCATCCAGCTCCATCTGGTAAATGCGATAACCGATATCCGGCAGTCCCGGATGGGTGGGCAGCCAGCGGGACGCGACCAGTTTGGCCTCATCCCGTCGCTTTATCGTCTTGTAGAAGGGCAGCATGATCCTGACATCATGTCCCTTCTGGGCCAGGTACATCGGCAGGGCTCTGGCAACGTCTGCCAGGCCCCCGGTCTTGACCAGCCCCTCAACTTCCGAGGCAACAAACAGGATTTTCAGTGGGTTAATAGCCAACTCTTGCTCCCTTAGGTACCACCACGATACCGCCTTCGGATACGGTAAATCGCTCTCTATCGTGGTCGAGATTTTCACCGATAACGGTGCCGGGCGCAATTTCAACGTTTTTATCTATGATCGCGCGCCGGATGGAGCACCCTTCACCAATCTTCACATCCCCCAGCAGCACGGATTCACTGATGTGGCTGCAGGGGCCGATATTGCAGCGGAAACCGAGAATGGAGCGCTGGATCTGGCTGCCCTGAATGAAGCAACCGGCGGAGATCAGGGAGTTGGCGATCTTCACCTTGCACTCGTCGCTGTCGATGAAGGTGGCGGGCGGCAGCGCCGGATAGTGGGTGTGCAGCGGCCACTTGCGGTTATAGAGGGAGAAGGGGGGATTGTCGGCTACCAAATCCATGTGTGCCTGCCAGTAGGAGTCCAGAGTCCCCACATCCCGCCAGTAGACGCTCGGTCTTTCACCGGGGATGACGTTGGTGCTGTAGTCGTAGACATAGACAGGGGCGCGCGGGTAGAGGCTCGGGATCACATCCTTGCCAAAGTCGTGGCTGGAGTTCTCCTCGGCGGCATCCCGCTTCAGCTCACGGCAGAGGGCATCGGTCTCGAAGATGTAGTTGCCCATGGAGACCAGCGCCTGGGTCGGATCGCCGGGGATGTGCTTGGGCTGCTTCGGCTTTTCCTGAAAACCGATCATCCGTCCTTCGGTATCCACCTCGATCACCCCGAAGGCGCTCGCCTCTTCGATGGGCATGCGCAGGGCGGCGACCGTCATGGCGGCGTTCTTCTGCTTATGGAAGGTGACCATCTGACTCACATCCATCTTGTAGATGTGGTCGGAGCCGAAGATGCAGACGTGATCCGGTTCGGCCCGCTCGATAAAGCCGAGGTTCTGGTAGATGGCGTCGGCGGTGCCGTCATACCAGCGTTTGCCCATCCGCATCTGGGCCGGGATGGGGTCGATGAAGCGGTCGGTGATGCCGACGATATTCCAGCCCTTCTTCATGTGCAGATAGAGGGATTGGGATTTGAATTGGGTCAGTACATAGATGCGCAGAAAGTCTGCGTTGACGAAGTTGTTGAGGACAAAGTCGATCAGCCGGTAGCTGCCACCGAAGGGGACGGAAGGCTTGCTGCGGGTGGTGGTCAGAGGCTGCAGGCGAGTACCTTCGCCACCAGCCAGGATCATGGTCAAAATGCCTGCCATCGTATTTCTCTCCCTGAATGAACCACATGAAAAGGTTTTCAACATCCGGTATAAAAACACCCCTTAAGGGGTGGTTTTTATAGTGCTCTTAGTACCTTATCAGATCCCGTATGGCGCTCTCTAGCTGTTTTATTGTGCGGCTTACACTTATTTACACTTTGCTCAGATAGACCTTGAATTTGGCATCACTGCTGATCACTTCAGTCCGTTTGAAGTGTGTCTCCAGTATAGGCTGGTAGCGCAAGAAGGCGTTGGCAACAATGGTCAGCGAGCCAGTTGGCAGCAAAAATTCCGGCGCCTTTGCCAGGAACTGCTCGGTCGCCGCATAGAAGGTTTTGAGACCCGCATGGAATGGCGGGTTGGAGACGATGTGCTGGAAACGGGTGGCGACATCGGAATAGACATCGGAAGGGTACACCTTGCCCTCTAACCCATTGATCGCCAGTGTGCGGCGGCTCGACTCCAGCGCCAGCGCACTGATATCCACCATGTTGACCTTGAGATCCGGATTGCGCTTGGCCAGCACAGATCCAATCACCCCGGCGCCGCAGCCGAAATCGAGCAGCTCGCCCTTCATCGGTGGCACCGCGGCCAGCAGCATCTGGGTGCCGAGATCCAGCTCGGCGGCGCTGAAAACGCCGGGCAGTGCCAGCACGGTCAGCTCGGTATCACCGGCCTTGCACTGGTAGCGGCCAAACCAGTTATCCAGCTCGAACGGGGCAACCGGCTTGCAGAGCTCACCGTGATAGAGAGAGCAGCGGCGGGCCGAATCGCGCTTGATCGGCTTTTCGCCATAGGGGGCCAGCAGCTTGTCGGCGCCATTGATGCCGCCGCGGTTGTCACCGGCCAGGAACAGGTCGGCACCAGCCTCCAGCAAGGGGGTCATCATGGCCAGCAGATATTGCGCCTCGGCCTTGGCCTTGGGCATCAGCAGCAGCAGAGCATCGAAGCGGGGGGCGCCACCGAGCTGGTGGTCGAACAGGATAGCCTCACCGAGGGCGGCCTGCTGGCTGCGGTAGTAGCAGTAATCGGTGGTAAAGACGGTCAGAGTCTGGGCCAGGGTCGCCAGCTGGCGGGGGGAGTCATCCTCCAGCGCGCCACAGACAAGTAGCCGCTTGCCGACAAAGAGGGCTTGGTTTCGTTCCAGCATCTGGCTGACGGCACTGATAGGGCTGCTCATCGGGTCTCTCCACGCAATTTTGGGCGGCCATTATACATAGCCCCTTTCGCCTTGACATTTATGCCGTGTTCCCGAAATATGCCCAGACACCATTTTTTGACCAGAGATGACGAAATGCGGTTCAACGGGTTGAAACGAAAGCACAAAAAAAGCCTGACATTCGGGCCTGCCGACGTTCGCGCGTAACCTCTCATCCCTGAGAAGCTTCAAACCCCGGTTGCGCACATCGTACCGGGGTTTTTTATTGCCATATGCGCGTCATTTAGGAGAAGGAGATCCCATGTTTCAAGGTTCAATCGTTGCGTTGATCACCCCGTTTCGACAGGGAAAGCTGGATGAAGAGGCGCTGCTGCGTCTGGTGGAGTGGCATATCGAGCAGGGCACCCACGGCATTGTGCCGGTCGGCACCACGGGTGAAAGTCCGACCCTGACTCATGACGAACACTGCCGGGTGGTGGAGCTGGTGGTCAAGCAGGTGGCGGGGCGCGTTCCGGTCATCGCCGGGGCCGGTTCCAACAACCCGGTCGAGGCCATCGAGTACACCCTCCATGCCGAGCGGGTCGGCGCCGACGCTACCCTGCATGTGGCCGGTTACTATAACCGTCCCAATCAGGAGGGGCTCTACCACCACTTCAAGGCCGTCCACGACGCTACCGCCAAGCCGATCATCATCTACAACATTCCGCCGCGCGCCATCGTTGACGTGCAACCCGCGACCCTGGCCCGTCTGGCCGAACTGCCGCGCATTGCCGGGGTGAAAGATGCTACTGGCGATCTGGCCCGCCCGTGGACCGAGCGCCAGCTGATCAAAAAGCCCTTCGCCTGGCTCTCCGGTGAAGATGCCACGGCCGTGGCCTACAACATCGGCGGTGGTCAGGGCTGTATCTCGGTGACCGCCAACGTGGCCCCCAAGCTGGTGGCCGAGGTGCAGAACCTCACGCTGGCGGGCAAGTGGCAAGCCGCGCGTGAACTGCAAGACCAGCTCATTCCGCTCCATCAGGCAATGTTTGCCGAGCCGAGCCCGGCCGGTGCCAAATATGCCGCCTCCCTGCTCGGCTTCTGTAGCGAGGAGTGCCGCCTGCCGGTGATGCCGCTGTCGGACGCGACCCGCGAGCGCATTCGCAGCGCCATGCAGCAGCTCAACCTGCTGTAATGCAAAACGGGTGAGCCAAGGCTCACCCGTTTTGTTTCCAGTCTTTATTTCCGACCTTGGGTTCCGACATAGCCCCGTTCAGGCGGCGTGATGCAGCCAAGCGGCGATGGCCAGCTGCAACTCGACATACGCCGGATAGAGGAAGAGATCGGCCAGCTCGGCAGGCCACTGGTCATGCTCGCCCGATTGGGCTTGCAGATGGGCGTGCAGGCTGGTCAGGGCGGGCTGCCAGGGTGCGGCTTGTGGCAGCGTGGCCGCACTGCGGACAATCAGATCAACTCCCTGACGCAAGGCGTCGAACGCCTGCTGTTGAACGCCTTTATCCTGCAGATGCTCCAGCCAGAGCTGTTCATGATGCTGCCAGTGGCGCAGCCCCTCGCTTACCCCCGTTATGCCATCCATACCTTTATGCTCGACCTGCGCCTGCAGTGCCAGCGGTTTGCCGAGCCCGGCCAGTCGATAGCCACGTTGTGCCTTGGATTGGGCGCCGAGGCGCAGCCCGCTGATCCTGGCGAGGCGTTGGGCCAGTGCAAACAGGGCTGTGGTGTCGCCGGATTTGAGCTCCAGTTCCAGTTCGTTGATGGTGGTGCTGCCCTGACTGCCGACTATCTCTCCCTGATCCCAGGCCAGCTCAATCTCGGCGTTCTCGAAGGCGATCAACCAGTGGCGACGCAGGAAGTCGGTGCGAAACTGGGCGACCAGCTGCTGCTGGATGTGGTCGCGCTCGGTCAGGGTCGGCCAAATCTCATCGGGAAAGGCCGAGAGGGTCGGCAGATCGCCGCTGACGGGGGCGTTGTACTCGGGTCTGGCGTGCAGGCCGCCTACCACCTGACCGCGGCATTTGATGGTCTGTTCGGCGAAGGCATCGCAGCGACGGATCCGCAGCCCCATCTCCAGCTGGCGCAGGGCAAGGGTCGGCGTATCGAAATAGACGTTGCCGAGCTGCTGTCGGGACGATTCCTTAATTTCAAGAGAATTCAGCAGGTTGGATAACGCGGTTTGAATGTCGCTGGCGACAAAAAACTTTATCTCGATCTCAGTTTGCATAGTCATTCCGGGCTGGCAGGCAACTTTGGGGGGCAGGATTCGGGTCGCGGGGATATAATGCCCGCGATACAACCAGATTAATTCGCGGTTTAATTGAGTGCGCAGTTCGGTTATCCTGCGCGCCTCATAAAATCGTATCGAGTGTTTTTTCACCGACACAGGTTTGGCCATGCCAGTAAATACTATTTTGGGGCTTTTTGCCAAGTCCCCCATCAAGCCGCTGCAGAAGCATATCGTCAAGGTTCACCAGTGCTCCCAGCAGTTGGTCCCTTTCTTTGATGCCGTTGCCGAAGACCGTTGGGAAGATGCCGAGCAGATCCGGCAGCAGATCGCCCAATTGGAAAAAGAGGCGGACATCCTCAAGCGTGAAATCCGTCTGAAACTGCCTCGCGGCCTGTTTCTGCCGGTTGCGCGTACCGACCTGCTGGAGCTGTTGACCCAGCAAGACAAGATTGCCAACCGTGCCAAGGATATCTCCGGTCGCATGCTTGGCCGTCGCATGGAATTCCCCTCAGAAATGCGGGCGGATTTCATGGCTTACCTCAAACGTTGTATTGATGCGACCGCTCAGGCCGAGAAAGCGATCGGGGAGCTCGACGAGCTGCTCGAGACCGGCTTCAAAGGACGGGAAGTGGAAATGGTTGCCGAGATGATCCACCAGCTGGATCTGATCGAGGACGATACAGACACCATGCAGATCGGTCTGCGCCAACAGCTGCAAGCGGTTGAGCAGAAGTACAATCCGATTGATGTGATGTTCCTTTACAAGATCCTCGAATGGGTAGGTGACCTGGCAGATCAGGCCGAGCGTGTAGGCGCCCGTCTGGAACTGATGCTGGCTCGTTCGTAATCGACTGACTGGGTAAACACTATTAATGGACATTATCGCGAATTACGGCACCACTCTGGTGCTCGTGGCGGCCTTGTTCGGCTTTTTGATGGCCTGGGGTATTGGCGCGAATGACGTTGCCAACGCCATGGGCACATCGGTCGGCACCAAATCCCTGACCATCCGTCAGGCGATCATCATTGCAATGATCTTCGAGTTTGCCGGTGCCTATCTGGCCGGTGGCGAAGTGACGGCCACCATCCGTAACGGCATCATCGACAGCAATGCGTTTGTCGACAGCCCGGATCTGCTGGTGCTCGGTATGATCGCCTCCCTGCTGGCGGCGGGCGCCTGGTTGATCCTGGCCTCCTACTTCGGCTGGCCGGTCTCGACCACTCACTCCATCATCGGCGCCATCGTCGGTTTTGCGGTGGTGAGCATTGGCCCGGAAGCGGTGCAGTGGAGCAAGTTTGGCGGCATCGTGGGCTCCTGGGTCATCACCCCGG
Organism: Aeromonas allosaccharophila; assembly: GCF_000819685.1. GTDB lineage: Bacteria > Pseudomonadota > Gammaproteobacteria > Enterobacterales > Aeromonadaceae > Aeromonas > Aeromonas allosaccharophila. Next base: position 18,545 of record NZ_CDBR01000095.1, read on the forward strand.
CCATCTCCGGTGTCATCGCCTACTTCATGTTCATCAGCGTGCAGAAGCTTATCTTCAACACCGATGATCCGCTGAACAATGCCAAGCGCTATGTGCCGTTTTACATGTTCCTGACTGCGCTGGTGATCTGTCTGGTGACCATCAAGAAGGGGCTGACCCACGTTGGTCTGCACCTGACCGATGGCGAGGGCATTCTGCTCTCTGTTGCCATCTCCATCGCAGTAGCCTTTGCCGGCTGGATCTATATTCGCGGTCAGAAGTACAACCCGCAGGATGACAGCAAGATGCACTTCGCCAACGTGGAGAAGGTGTTCGGCATCCTGATGGTGATCACCGCCTGTGCCATGGCCTTTGCCCACGGTTCCAACGACGTGGCCAACGCCATTGGCCCGCTCTCTGCGGTGGCCTCTATCGTGGCTTCCGGCGGCGAAATCGGCGGCAGCTCCCACATCGCCTGGTGGATCCTGCCGCTCGGCGGTATCGGTATCGTGATCGGTCTGGCGACCATGGGCGAGAAGGTGATGGCAACGGTCGGTACCGGTATCACTCACCTGACCCCGAGCCGTGGTTTCGCCGCTCAGCTGGCGACTGCCGCGACCGTGGTGATTGCCTCCGGCACCGGTCTGCCCATCTCCACCACCCAGACCCTGGTCGGTGCGGTCATGGGTGTTGGTCTGGCGCGCGGTATTGCGGCGCTGAATCTGGGTGTACTGCGCAACATCGTGGTCTCCTGGGTCATCACCCTGCCGGCCGGCGCCATTCTGGCCATCGTCATCTTCTACGTGCTACAGGCCTGCTTCTCCTAATCGAAGCGCCATTCAGCAAAAAGCCAGAGTCATCGACTCGGGCTTTTTTATTGTGCGCGGAAGCTGAGCTGCTCCCTTTGCATTATCTGCCTTAGAGGCTGGCGCAGATCTGCCAGAGATCGTACTGGATAGCGGCGGCGGTCACTTCGCGACCCGCCCCCGGCCCCTGGATCACCAGCGGGTTGGTGCGGTAGCTGTCGCTCTCGATGGCGAAGATGTTGTCGCAGGGCAAGAGGTTCGCGAACGGGTGGTGCGGCTCCAGCGCCTCCAGTCCGACCCGTGCCTTGCCGTCATGTTCAAAACGGGCCACGTAGCGCAGCACCTTGCCGAGCCGCTTGGCCCCTTCGAAGGCGGTCTGGATCGGGCCATCCAGCTCTTTCAGCCGGTCCATGAACTGATCGGCGCTCACCTTACGCAGCGGGACGGGCACCAGATTCTCCAGCTCGATATCGGCGGAGTCGAGCTCGAAGCCCGCCTCCCGCGCCAGAATGAGCAGCTTGCGGCGCACATCCTGACCGGAGAGATCTTCGCGGGGATCCGGCTCGGTCAGGCCATGTTGCCACGCCTCATCCACCAGCTCGGAGAAGGGGCGGGTGCCGTCATACTGCTGGAACAGCCAGGAGAGGGTGCCGGAGAAGATGCCGGAGACCCCCTGAATGCGGTCGCCGCTCTGGCGCAGCATCTGGATGCTGGACTGGATCGGCAGCCCGGCGCCCACGGTGGCGTTGTAGCGCCACTGCACCTGATGGTCGCGGCAGGTCTGCTTGATGCGCAGGTAGAACTCGCTGTCGGCGGCACCGGCAAACTTGTTGGCGGCGATGATGTGAATGCCGAGCTGGGCAAAGTCCGGGTAGTAGCGGCTCACCGTCTCGCTGGCGGTCATGTCCAGCGCAATCAGCGCATCGAAGCCGTGCTGCTCAAGCTGGGAGAGCAGCTCCGGCCAGATCAGCGGTTTGGGGGCGAAGTTGTCCTGCACCTTGAGGGGGTTAAGCCCCTCTTCATCCAGCAGGCCCCCTTCCGAGCTGAACACCCCGTAGAGGGTGAGCGCCAGATTGAGTTCATGTTCCAGCCGTGACTTTTCACGGGCGTAGAGGCTCAGCCAGTGGCCGCCGATATTGCCCTTGCCGAACAGCACCAGTCCGACCCGGGTCGGGCGGCTGAACAGGGCACTGTGCAGGGCGATCAGCAGCGGTTCCAGCACCACCTGACGCAGCACGGCCACCAGACTCAGGCCATCTCTAGCCACCTGTACAAACTCCAGCGGCTGATCTGCCAGCAGCTGATAGAAGCGGTGACACTGCTCGGCGTTGTCGGTGACTCCGGCCCCCACCAGCGCCACCAGACTGTACCCCTCTTTCTGGATGAGGCCGGTGAAGCTCCCTTGCAGCTGGAAGTCGCGCAGCAGCTCGAACGCTCCCTGTGCCACCTCGAGGGTGTAGGCGAGGCGCAGGATCCGGCGATCCGGCTGGCGCTGCAGGGTGAGCGGGTTGAGGCGATGGCGGGCGAGATAAGCCTCGATGGTGGCCATGGTTTGCTCGTAGTTGGTCTGCGGCAGCACCTTCAGCTCGATCAGGGCGATCTGATCCACCGAAGAGACTATGCGGGCGCCACCGGAGCGCGGCGCGCGGCGCAGAATATGAGTGCAGCCCTCATCCGGGTTGTAGCTGCAGCGCAGGGTGAGGCGCTGGCGGCTGTCGGCTACTGGTTGCAGAGTTCGCGAGTGGAGTACCGAGGAGCCAAGACGGGCCAGCTCGTTCGCTTCGGCGAGGCTCAGGCGCTCCAGCAGACGTGCCTCCTTCACCCGGCGCGGGTCGGCGCTGTAGACACCTGCCACGTCGCTCCAGATGGTGGTGGATTCGCCGTCCGCCAGTAGCGCCAGCAGACTGGCGCTGTAGTCGGAGCCGTTGCGACCGAGCAGCAGGGAGCGGCCCTCCATGTCGGCGGCGATAAAGCCGGTCACCACGATGCGACCGGCATGCTCCGCCAGTCGCGCCTTGAGCAGCTCGCTGGAGAGGGCGGTATCCACCTTGACCAGAGCGCCATCCTCGGCGCGCAGGAAGCTGCGGGCATCGAGCCAGATGGCCTTGTCGCCGCGGCTGGTGAGCAGAGCCGCCAGCAGGCGCGCCGACCACACCTCGCCAAAGGCGAGCAGGCCGTTGCGGGCGAAGCGGTCAAACTGCCCCTCCAGCGTCTTGGCGATCAGTTGCATGTCGTCGGCCAGCTGTTTGCTCAGGTCGAGCTGCAGTTCCCCTTCCAGCAGGCCGTCGATCAGGCTCTGCTGATAGGCCTGCAGGGCGGAGATGGCTTCACCGGCGGCTTCGTCCCCCGCTTCGGCCAGCTCCACCAGCTGGATCAGCCGGTTGGTGGTCTTGCCTGCGGCAGAGACCACGATCAGTTCATCCCCGCCCACCTGTTGTTCAACGATGCTGGCGACCCGGCGATAACAGACCGGATCCGCCAGACTGCTGCCACCAAATTTGTGGACGTGACGTCGCTTCAACCCTGCTTCTGCTGCCACCGCGATCTCTCCTTGTTGCTGCTGTTCCATTACTTTGCTACCTGCTCTGCCTGCTGCGCCTGTTCAAAAGCCTGAGCCAGATCGGCCACCAGGTCTTCACCGTGTTCAATACCGACCGACAACCGCAGCAGCTGGGCGCTGATGCCTGCTGCCTGCTGCGCCGCCGGGGTCATGGCCCTGTGGGTCATGCTGGCCGGATGGGCCACCAGACTCTCCACCCCGCCGAGGGACTCGGCCACCGAGAAGAGGGCGAGGGCAGCAAGGAAGGCGCGAATGCCTGCCTCGCTGCAATCGAGTTCAAAACTTAGCATGGCGCCGAAGCCGGACTGTTGACGGCGCGCAATATCGTGGCCCGGATGGCTCGGCAGGCTGGGGTGATAGATGCGTTTCACCAGCGGCTGCTGTTGCAGGAAGGCGAGGATGCGATCGGTGTTCTCCTGATGGGTGCGCAATCTGGGGGCCAGAGTGCGCAGGCCGCGCAGGGTGAGGTAGGAGTCGAACGCCCCGGAGGTGAGCCCAAGACAGTTGGCCCACCACACCAGCGACTCGGCCAGTGCCGCCTCTTTGGCGATCGCCACTCCGCCCACCACGTCGGAGTGACCGTTGATGTACTTGGTGGTGGAGTGCACCACCACATCGGCACCCAGCGCCAGCGGTTGTTGCAGCAGGGGGGAGAGGAAGGTGTTGTCCACCACCACCTGCGCACCTACCTCGTGGGCGGCGTTGGCGATGGCGCTGATATCCACCACCCGCAGCAGCGGGTTGGAGGGGGTCTCCACCCATACCAGCGCAGGCTTTTGCGCCAGCGCGGCGGCCAGAGCGGCCTCATCCCCCTGATCGACAAACTGCACCCGGTAGTGTCCCTTGGCCGCCAGATACTCGAACAGACGCCAGGTGCCGCCGTAGCAGTCGTGGGGGGCGATCAGCAGATCCCCCGCCTTGAGCAGGGCGGTAGTGACCAGATGGACGGCGCCCATGCCGGTGCCGGTGACCACGGCGCCTGCGCCCCCTTCCAGTGCCGCCAGCGCATCCGCCAGATTGGTGCGGGTCGGATTGCCGGAGCGGGCATAATCGTATTGACGGGGCTCGCCAAAGTCGGCAAAGGTGTAGTTGCTGGAGAGGTAGATGGGGGGCACCACGGCACCGTGCTGCTGGTCTGTCTCAATCCCGGTGCGAACCGCCAGGGTGGCCTTGTGGGTCATATCACTCTCTCCTTGAACTGTCTCTGGGCGATGGCTGCGTTGCCTGCGCCACGGCGATCCTGCCATTACTGGCCTATGGTGAACCACCTTACGCCAGCACAAAAAAGCCGTCAACACTTCCAGACGTCTAAATGGCTTTGCTGTTGGATTGCCATTAATTTCCTTAAGGGTTAAAATCCGCGCTCACGGCTAAATGAGAACAGGTGAGTCATGGGAACAGAGTGGAACGGCGACTACGTCAGCCCCTACGCGGAACACGGTAAGAAGAGCGAACAGGTCAAGAAGATTACCGTCTCGATCCCGCTCAAGGTGTTGAAAGTGTTGACCGATGAGCGCACCCGCCGTCAGGTGAACAACCTGCGTCATGCGACCAACAGCGAGCTGCTCTGTGAAGCCTTCCTGCACGCTTTCACCGGTCAGCCGCTCCCTTGCGACGAAGACTTGCGCAAGGATCATCCGGACAGCGTCCCCGCCGAAGCGCGCGCCATCATGGAAGCGCTGGGCAAAGAGATCGAAGATTTCGACAAAGAGTAAGCTATTTGCCATGCACAAGAGGCGACCCTGGGGTCGCCTCTTGTCGTTTCAGCAGCCCCGTTTACGGGGCTGTGGTTATTTCAGCAGGCTGAAGATCAGCGCCGATACCGCCAGCGAACCGGTCAGCAGGATAAAGCCGTTGGTCCAGCCATGACGGAAGCGGGCCAGCGCCTCCACCTTGTAGATCGCAATGACCGGCATGATGAACAGGATCATGGCAATGACCGGGCCGGAGAGGGTCTCCATCAGGCCGAGGATCCCCGGGTTGATCACGGCGGCGCCCCAGATGGCGAAGAACATCAGGGCGATGCCCAGCTTGTCCGCCTTTGCCTGCGGCAGGCCGTTGGGCTTGGCGATCAGGCTTTTCAGGCTTTCGCGGGCACCGAGGAAGTGGCCGAGGAAGGAGGAGCTGATGGCGATAAAGGCGATCAGCGGCCCCAGAGTCACGATCACCGGGTTGTCGGTGATGTTGGCGAGATAGGAGAGTACCGAGACGTTCTGCGCCTTGGCTTCAGCCAGCTGGGCTGGCGAGAGGCTCAGCACGCAGGAGAAGACGAAGAACAGCACGAATCCCACCAGCATCACTGTGGTGTTGCGCAGGATCAGGCCGCTCTTGGCTTCTGCCTGCTCGCCATATTCACGGCGCTGCACGTTGGCAAAGCCGGAGATGGCGGCGGCGTGGCTGAAGGCGAACACGGTGACCGGCAGCGCCAGCCAGACGGTATTGAGGAAGCTGACCCCTTCAAACGCGGTCACTTCCGGCCACTGCCACTGGGGAATGAGGTAGCAGGAGAGCGCCGCCAGAATGGCCGCCAGCGGATAGACCATAAAGGCGAAGGCGCGCAGCATCGCTTTCTCACCCGCCAGCATCACGGCGATCATGGCGAACACCAGCACGCCGGAGAGCATCACCCGATCCGGAGCCGCCATGCCGAGCTGGTTGACCATGAAGCTCTCCACCGTGTTGGTCAGTCCGACCCCGTAGATGAGCAGGATCGGGAAGATGGAAAGGAAGTAGAGCGCCGAGATGAGGCGACCGGCCATCTTGCCGAAATGCTCCTCCGCCACTTCGGTGAAGTCGGCGTGGGGACGTGAAGAGGAGAGCACGAAGCGCGCCAGCCCGCGGTGGGCGAGGAAGGTCATGGGGCCCGCCAGTACCGCGACGATGACGAGGGGCCAGATCCCGCCCAGACCCAGATTGATGGGCAGGAACAGGATGCCAGCGCCAACGGCGGTACCAAACAGACTGATAACCCAGTGGGTGTCGTGACGGCGCCAGCGGGTGGTGCTGGCCGTGGTGGAGCAGGAACCGGATAGCTCCTTGGTCGCCTCTACAGATAAACTCATTACTAATTCACTTTTTGTCAGTGTTTTAATCTGAGTTCATTGTGGTTTATCGGGATTTAATTCTCAAAAAGCGAGACTGAAACATATCACTGCCATTGCAGGCTTTAGCCAGTGAGATTGGGAATGGAATCTGGAACACGGAATGCAACAAAACTGAAATTCATCTATTTTGCAAAATATAAAACCAAAATTTGATCTGGTCTCATTTTTTTATTTTGGCTAATTAGGTGTTTTCAGGATTACATGAAAAATAGCACCATTTCTCACCGACCGATTGTGATGTTTCACTATCATTTTGCTGCTTTGCCAGCGTATCACGCTGTTCAAAAGCGCCTCAGGTAGCGGATCACACCAGTCATCACCCCGGACAACGACTCTGAAAAAGCAGGCGGCCATCGGGCCGCCTGCTTGTCTGGTGTGGTGACATCGCTATCCGTCTAGTGAGCCAGAATGCTGCCCCAGGCGAGATCCGGATCTCCCATCACGATAAAGTCCGGGTTCTCCAGCGACTCGGTTTCGTTGTAACTGAGCGGCTGCAACGCCAGGCTGAGGATGCGGCCACCGGCCGCCTCGACGATGCACTGGGCGGCGGCGGTATCCCACTCGCCGGTGGGGCCGAGCCGCACGTAGCAATCGGCTGCCCCTTCCGCCACCAGACAGGATTTGAGGGAGCTGGAACCCAGCGGGATCAGCTCGTAGTTGATGGCCGGGTTGAGGCGGCGGGTGAGGTTCTCCAGCTTCTGGCGGCGGCTGATGGCCACCACCAGCGAGTCGGGTTGGTCATGCTCGTGGTGCGTGGCGCTGATGGGCAATACCTCACCATTTACCTCCTTGAAGGCGCCGTAGCCGCGCACCGCCCAGTAGAGCACGTTGGACTCGGGGGCGTAGATGACCCCGAGCACCGGCACATTGTCCCGCACCAGGGCGATCAGGGTGGCGAAGTCGCCGCTGCCCGCGATAAATTCGCCAGTGCCGTCGAGGGGATCCACCAGCCAGTACTGCCGCCAGTTGGCGCGCTGGCTGAAGGGGATGTCGGCCGCCTCTTCGGTCAGCACCGGCACATGGGGGGTGAGCGCCGAGAGCGCCTGCTTGAGGTAGGCATCGGCAGCAAGATCGGCACTGGTGACCGGGGTCGCATCCTCCTTCAGCTGACGCTCGAACTGACCGCCGTGATAGATGTCGTGAAGGATCCTTCCGGCTTCGCGGGCAATCTCCTTGACCCCCGGCACCCAGGCCAACAACTCCTGCATCTCGTTATCCTCTGTCTGTTAACTGCCCGTCTGCGGGCTACTCTGCCTGCTCCGCCAGCCACTTCTGGGCCAAGAGCAGGGCACTGATGCTGCGCGACTCGGTGAAGTCGGGCCGTGCCAGCAATTCGTCGATCCGGTTCAGCGGCCAGGGGATCACCTCGAGGGGCTCCGGCTCGTCGCCGATCCGCTGCTCGGGGAAGAGATCCCGGGCCAGCAGGATATCCATCCGGCTGGAGAAGTAACCGGGCGCCAGCGACACCTGCTTGAGCAGGGTCAGGTTATTGGCGCCAAAGCCCGCTTCTTCCATCAGCTCCCGGTTGCCCGCCTCGAAGGCATTCTCGCCCGGGTCGATCAGCCCCTTGGGAAAGCCCAGCTCATAGGAGTGGGTGCCCGCCGCGTATTCGCGCACCAGCAGCAGGGTGTGGGCATCGAACAGCGGCACCACCATGACGGCGCCCCGGTTGCCGCCGCGCATCCGCTCGTAGACCCGCTCTTCGCCGTTAGAGAATTTGAGGTGTAGCGATTCCACCTTGAACAGTCGGCTCTCGGCCACGATATCGGCCTTGAGGATCTCCGGTTTGCTCTTGGGGTGATCCAGTTGGTCGGCTGAGATGTGCTCGGGTTTGCTCTTGTGGGGGTCGCTCATCGGACGCTGGCTGCTCGTTAAAAAATCGTGCTTCAAGAGTAAACGACTCTCACACCGAACACCACGGGCCAGGGATGGCAAAGGGGGAGGAAAAATCCGTTATACTGCCGCCCCGTTTTCCGAGATCCGCGATCAAGAGGCCCGATGCCACACTCCCGCTCCATCACCTTGCCCTGGCACCAGATAAATACCGTCTTGCTCGATATGGATGGCACCCTGATCGATCTGCATTTTGACAACCACCTCTGGCAGCAGCTGGTGCCGGAGCGTTACGCCGAGCGGCTCGGTCTGCCGCTGGATGAAGCCAAAGCGCAGATCGACGTCCACTATCACGCCGTCAACGGCACCCTCAACTGGTACTGCGTGGATTACTGGAGCGAGACCCTGGGGCTCGACATTCGTGCTCTCAAGCAGGAGCTGCTGGCGAAGATCCAGTGGCGTCCCCATGCCATCCCTTTTCTGGCCGAGTTGCGTGCCGCGGGCAAGCAGCTGGTGCTTTTCACCAACGCCCACCCCGCCAGCCTGTCGGTGAAGGATGCGCAGCTTGGCCTTGCCGAGCATCTGGATCTGATGGTGAGTACCCACGAACTGGGCTGGTCGAAGGAGAGCCAGCACTGCTGGCAGGCGCTGGCCGAGCGGCTGGCGTTCGATCCGGCCCGCACCCTATTTGTGGATGACAGCGAGCGGATCCTGCGGGCCGCCGCCGACTATGGTATCGGCTATCAGCTGGCGATCCAGAATCCGGATAGCTGCAAGCCGGAGCAGAGCATCACCGCTTTTCCGGCGATCCGCGACTATGCCGAGTTGCTGCCGCTGGCAATCTGAGTCTGCTGAAACGAGAGAGGGCTGCATCGTGCAGCCCTCTCAGTATCTGAAACCTGGCGGTGAAAAAATCACAGCTCCCGAAACGGGCGCCGCTTCTCCTCTTCGATGACGATCGCCTCCAGATTGGCGACCCGCTCCTGCAGCTCCCGAATGACCAGATCCTGCTTTCCGAGGCGGTCGGTGATGCGGGCATCCCCCATCTGATAGCGGGCCCGCTTGCCGAGATATCCGAACAATACGCTGATAAATACGATCAGGACTATGCCTGTCCACATGGTCATGTCACGACTCCTTGTCGTCTATAAACGGCAAAAACGCTGATGGGATCCGTTCTGTTTTCTCACAGCCGCCAATTGGCCGCAATGGGGCCCGTTTCGCCTTTGTGATGCAGTTGGCTATTGCTGCCAGAGGGGGCGGCCAAGCCACAATTTTGTTACTCGGGTGGCTATTGTTGCCAGAGGGGGCGGCCAAGCCAGAGCGCCCACAGGGTGAGGTGCAGCAGCACGATAAACCAGAAGACCAGCCGGTAGCTGCGCTTCTGGGTCTTGTGGCGCAGCCACTGGCGGGCAACCAGCGCCCCCGGCCAGCCGCCGCACAGCTCCAGCAGATGGAGCCTCGATTCGGGAATGCGCCACTCACCCCGTACCGCCTGCCGCTTGTCCCAGGCGTAGGCGGCGACCGTGAGCAGACTCATGAAGAGCAACACGGCCAGCGGCCACCACTGCTGTTCGCCGAGGCCGAGCCAGAGGGCGGCGCCCAGTGGCAGCAGTGCCAGCGCCATCACTGGGCCAGCTCCCAGCAGCGCTCCTCGTCCTGCTTGAGGGTGCGGATCACCCTGGCCGGATTGCCCACCGCCACCGAGTCGGCCGGGATGTCGCGGGTGACCACGGCGCCGGCGCCAATGATGGAGCGAGGCCCTATGGTGACGCCGGGGCAGATGATGGCGCCGCCGCCAATCCAGCAGTCATCGCCGATCCGTACCGGCTTGTTGTAGGCAGTCCAGTTGCGTCGTTCCAGATAGTTCATGGTGTGGGTGGCGGTGTAGATCTGCACGTTGGGGGCCAGCAGCACATGGCTGCCGATGTGCACTTCTCCCACGTCGAGAATGGTGACGTTGAAGTTGAAGAAGGTCTTCTCGCCGATATGAATGTTGCGGCCGAATTCGCAGGTGAAGGGCGTGCTGATCCAGCAGGAATCGGGGCAGTGGCCGAACAGCTCGCGGCAGATCTGCTGGCGCAGAGGGCCATCGCCCGCCGATGAACCATTGAGCCGGGCCAGCAGCGCCTGACCGCGGATCCGGTCGTTGGCTATCTCCTCGCTCTGGCTATCCAGTGCCCCGCCAGCCAGTACCTTGTCCCAGTCGCTCGCCATTGCTACCTCCTCATGCTGCAAGAGGGGGCAGTATACGTGACAAGCGCGAGAGGCGTCAGTCTGTCACTTCTGGCAGGTGATCCCGGTCAATCTGCGGGCCAGATAAGGGGCAGGATCAGCAGGGCCGAGACGAAGTAGGGCAGCAGCACCCGCAGCCCGAGACTACGGCCGCCAATGCCGAGGGCCAGCAACCCCTTCACCAGCGAGTTGACCAGCCCGGCCAGCAGGATGCCGCGGGCCGCCACCTCCAGCGCCAGCTCCTTGTGGGAGAGCTGGGAGAGCGACAGCGTGATGGCGTCCACGTCGGTGATCCCCGACACCAGCGCCAGCAGATAGACCCCGGAGTTGCCCACCTTGTCTTGCAGCAGGGTGGCCATAAAGCCGATCAGCGCCAGCAGCAGGCCGAACTTGATGGCGGTGGCGAGATCGAGCGGGTTGCTGGTTTCCGGTTTCACCGGGCCATCGGTCAGCTCCTCGCGCTGACGCCAGAACCAGAAGGCAAAGCCGTAGACAGTGGTGGCCAGCAGTAGCAGGGGGACGACGAGGCGCATAGCCAGTTCGCTGTGAATGAGCAGCACCAGCACCAGCAACCGCAACCACATGGTGGCCCCTGCCAGCAGGATGCCGGTGGCCAGCAGCCGCTCCAGCCCGCCCTGCTCCTTGTTGAGGCGGGCAAACTGCAATGTGAGGGCGGTGGAGGAGGCCAGCCCGGCTAGTATGCTGGTGAGCACCAGCCCGGAGCGGGTGCCGAGCAGCCGCACTGCGAAGTGGCCACAAAACGAGATGCCGGCGATCACCACCACCATCAGCCAGATCTTGAAGGGGTTAAAGGCATCGAGGGGCCCCATCTCCTCGTTGGGCAGCACCGGCAGCAGCACCAGCGAGATAAGCAGAAAACGCAGAGTAGCGTGGAACTCGGTTTCGCTCAGAAACAGCATCCCCTGCTGGATCTGCCCCTTCAAGCCCATCAACAGGGCGGCCAGCACGGCGCAGGCGACCGCTTCGCTCGGGCTGAGCAGCACTGACATCAGGCCTAGCAGGTAGGTGAGCAGCATGGCCACCGAGCTGGTGAGGCCGAACTCCCCTTGCCAGCGCTGGGCCAGCCAGACCGAGAGGCCGCAGCCGGTCACCACCGCCAGCAAGCCGAGCAGCGGCAGCCAGGGGCCCAGAGTCGGCAACAGCAAACCGCATACCCCGCCGAGCAGGCCGATGAGGCCGTAGGTCCGCATCCCGGCGATGCGCTGGTTATCCCCCAGCTGGCGCACCTGCCAGCCCCGCTCCAGCCCGATGATAAGACCGATGGCCAGCGAGACCAGGGCTCCGTTGACGGGTTCGGCATTGATCCACATGGCGGATTCCTTTTCGCGTTGTTGCTGCCTGATCCCATGATGGCACAGGGCGTAAGGAGGCAGAGGGGCATGGCTCACAGAGTCTGCGTCCGGCTCCCGGTGCGGGTGAGTGGTAGATATGAGCAAAAGAGATAAGCAAAGAGTTATTTCTTCCTTCTGGGCATAACAACTCCACGGCATGCTGTTCTCAACCCAACAAGATATGGAGAATCACCATGAAACTGCGAATGACCGCACTGACCCTGCTCTCCCTGCTGGCATTTGGCCAGGCCAATGCCGCCGAGATCCGTTTGCTCAACGTCTCTTACGATCCGACCCGCGAGCTGTTTCAGGAGTACAACGCCGCCTTTGCCAAGGAGTGGAAGGCGAAGACCGGCGACGACGTGGTGGTGAGCCAGTCTCACGGTGGCTCCGGCAAACAGGCCCGCGCCGTGGTGGATGGACTGGAGGCCGACGTGGTGTCGCTGGCGCTGGCCTACGACGTCAATGCCGTCGCTAAGGCGGGATTGACCGCCGCCGACTGGCAGAGCCGCCTTGACAACAATGCGGCGCCCTATACCTCCACCATCGTCTTCCTGGTGCGCAAGGGTAATCCCAAGCAGATCAAGGATTGGGACGATCTGGTGCGCAAGGATGTCGCCATCGTCACCCCCAACCCCAAGACCTCCGGCGGTGCCCGCTGGAACTATCTGGCCGCCTGGGGTTACGCCCTGAAGAAGAGTGGCAGTGAAGAGGGGGCCAAGCAGTTTGTTGGCGATCTCTTCAAGAACGTGAAAGTGCTGGACTCCGGCGCTCGCGGCGCCACCACCAGTTTTACCGAGCGCGGTCTTGGTGACGTGCTGCTGGCGTGGGAGAACGAAGCCCTGCTGGTGCTCGGTCAGGCGGGTGCCAGCGACAAGTTCGAGCTGGTGGTGCCTTCGGTCTCCATTCTGGCGGAGCCGCCGGTTGCGGTGGTGGACAAGGTGGCCAGGAAGCACGGTACCGAGGCGGTCTCCAAGGCCTATCTCGATTATCTCTACTCTGACGAGGGGCAGCATATTGTCGCCAAGCATCACTATCGCCCCAGCAACCCGGCGATCCTGAAGGAGACGGCGGCGCAGTTCCCGAAACTTGCCCTCTTTACCGTCAAGGATCTGGAAGGGGATTGGGAGAAGGCCCAGAAGAAACACTTCGCCCAGGGCGGTCTGTTTGACCTGATCTATCAACCGGGTGGCTGAGGCTGACCAGCACTTATCCCATCTTTAGCACTGGCCCCTGTGCCAGCCGATAGGAGCACCAAGATGAACAAGATCCTCCTGGTTCCCGGTCTGCACAACAGCGGGCCGGATCACTGGCAGAGCCGCTGGCACGATCACTTTCCCCACTGGCAGCGGATGACCGGGCTGCCGTGGGACAAGCCGGACCTCAGGGTCTGGAGTGCCAAACTGGCGAGCAAGCTGAAGAGTCGCCGTAGCCGGGTCCATCTGGTGGCCCACTCCTTCGGTGCGCTGACCGCCATCGCGGCGGCCCGCTTGCAGCCGGAGAAAGTCGCCTCGATCTTTCTGGTGGCGCCCGCCGATCCCGCCCGTTTTGGCATTGCGGATGAGGTATTGGCCGGGCCGCTGCAGGTATCGGCCCAGCTGGTGGCCAGCCGCAATGATCCCTGGATGAGCTATGAACGGGCCGAATACTGGAGTCGTCAGTGGCAGGTGCCGCTGTTCGATGCCGGTGAGGCGGGCCATATCAATGCCCAGTCCGGTCATGGGGATTGGCATCAGGGGCTGCATTTGCTGGGTGCTCTCTATCGCCGTGGCGAGCTGGTGGTGACGCCGGTCAAGGTGGCTTCGCCCCGGCCGGTCGAGCTCGGTTTTCGCTAGTTATCTGTGACGTGGTTGGAGGGTTGGCGAACACGCTGTTCGTTGGCGGCTCCACGCCTCCCGTTCTTTGAATGCTCCGCTCCGTATTGCTCCATTTCTTAGGTCTTTTATTTATATAAAAGACCTTTTTTTATTTGGATCGCTCTAAAAGCCTTGTCCTACCGTTGTTAGACAAAAAAGTGATTAGCAAAGTCGCAAACGATGTTTGTTGCTGATTGGAAGAGTGCGCAGAATCACCATATCGAAACTTCTTCATAACAGATGGATGTGTTATGCGATTTGGTTCTTATTCTGTCCTGCCCGGTTTTGGCCCCACGTTGGGGTTCAGCCTGCTCTATCTGGGCCTGCTGGTGCTGTTGCCGCTCTCGGCACTGGTGCTGTTTGCGGTCAACAACCTCACCGCCGCCGAGTTCTGGCAGGTGATCGGTTCACCCCGGGTGCTCGCCTCCTTTCGCCTGAGCTTCGGCGCGGCCTTTATCGCGGCACTGCTCAACAGCCTGTTTGGCCTGATCCTGGCCTGGATCCTGGTGCGCTATACCTTCCCTGGTCGTCGGTTGGTGGATGCGCTGATCGACCTGCCGTTTGCCATGCCGACCGCCGTCTCCGGCATCGCCCTGTGCGCCATCTTCGCTCCCAACGGCTGGATCGGCCAGCTCCTGGCGCCGTTCGGCATCCAGCTCGCCTACAACCCCATCGGCGTAGTGATTGCGCTCACCTTTATCGGCCTGCCCTTTGTGGTGCGTACCCTGCAACCGGTACTGCGCGAAGCCGAGAGCGAGCAGGAAGAGGCAGCAGCCAGCCTCGGCGCCGATCGCTGGCAGACCTTCCTGCGGGTGCTGTGGCCGACCCTGATCCCGGCCCTGCTCACCGGCTTTGCGCTGGCATTCGCCCGCGGGGTGGGGGAGTACGGCTCCGTCATCTTTATCGCCGGCAACTTGCCGATGGTCTCCGAAATCGCCCCGCTGATGATCATGAGCCATCTGGAGGAGTACGACTACGCCGGTGCCTCCGCCATCGCCGTGGTGATGCTGCTGATTTCGTTCATTTTGTTACTGCTAATCAACAAGTTGCAGGCCTGGAGCTGGTCTCGCATCGGAGGGAGCCGGATATGAGTTCATCTGCTATCGCCATTGAGGTGGCCCCGGTGGCGGCCGCCTCCGTTCGCAAGGCGCCGGTCGTGATCCGTGAACCCCAGTGGGTCAAATGGCTGCTGATCTCGGTGGGTCTCGGTTGGTTTGCCGCCCTGCTGTTGCTGCCGTTGGCCACCGTCTTTATTCAGGCGCTGAGCCCTGGGCTCGCCTTCTTCTGGCACGCCATCAGTGAACCGGATGCCCTGAGTGCCCTTGGCCTCACCGCACTGGTGACCCTGTTTGCCGTGCCCCTCAACCTGCTGTTCGGGATTGCCGCTGCATGGGCCATCGCCCGTTTCCGCTTCCCCGGTCGTCAGCTGCTGATCACCCTCATCGATCTGCCGTTCTCGGTGTCGCCGGTGATCGCCGGTCTGATGCTGGTGCTGCTGTTTGGCAGCCGCGGCTGGTTTGGCGACTGGCTGAGCGAGCACGATATCAAGATCATCTTCGCGACGCCGGGGATCATTCTGGCCACCATCTTCATTACCGTGCCGTTCGTGGTGCGCGAGCTGCTGCCCCAGATGGAGGCGCGCGGCCCGGAAGAGGAGGAGGCCGCCATCATGCTGGGGGCGAGCGGTTTGCAGATGTTCTGGCGCGTCACCCTGCCCGGCATCCGCTGGAGCCTGATGTATGGCCTGCTGCTCTGTACCGCTCGGGCGGTGGGGGAGTTTGGCGCCGTGTCGGTGGTCTCCGGCCATATTCGCGGCCAGACCAACACCCTGCCGCTGCATATCGAGATCCTCTACAACGAGTACCAGACCGGCGCCGCCTTCGCGGTGGCCAGCCTGCTGGCCCTGTTCGGGATCTTCACCCTGCTGGGGGAAACCCTGTTGGCCCGGCTGCGTGCCCAGCCCACCAAATCTCACTGAATCACCGTTTTAAAGAGGCAGCCATGAGCATTCAGGTTCAACAACTCAACAAGCATTTCAATCAGTACGCGGCGCTGGCAGACATCAACCTCGATTTTCACGACGGTGAGCTGGTGGCGCTGCTTGGCCCCTCTGGCTGCGGCAAGACCACGCTGCTGCGGATCATTGCCGGGCTGGAGCAGGCCGACAGTGGCAGCGTCATCACCCGGGGTGAGGACGCCTCGGATCTCCATGTGCGCGAGCGCAACGTCGGCTTCGTGTTCCAGCACTACGCCCTGTTTCGCCATATGACGGTGTTCGAAAACGTAGCCTTTGGCCTGCGGGTCAAACCGCGCAGTGAGCGCCCGGCCGAGGCGGCGATCCGCGCCCGGGTCAAGGCGCTGCTGGATCTGGTGCAGCTCAGCCATGTGGCCGAGCGCTACCCGACCCAGCTCTCCGGCGGTCAGCGTCAGCGGGTCGCGTTGGCCCGCGCGCTGGCGGTACAGCCCAAGGTGCTGCTGCTGGACGAGCCCTTCGGCGCCCTCGATGCCCAGGTGCGCAAGGAGCTGCGCCGCTGGTTGCGCGAACTGCACGACGAGCTGCATGTCGCCAGCCTGTTCGTGACCCACGATCAGGAGGAGGCGCTGGAGGTTGCGGATCGGGTGGTGCTGATGAATGCCGGCCGGGTCGAGCAGATCGGCACACCAGCCGAGGTTTACGATCAGCCTGCCAGCTCTTTCGTCCACAGCTTCCTTGGCAGCGTGAACCAGTTCCGTGGTCGGGTGGCGGAGCAGGGATTCGGCATCGGCGAGCAGCTGCTCGGCGGGCCGTCGGCCTCTCATCTTGCTAACGGCAGTGCCGCCATCGCCTATGTCCGCCCTCATGAGCTGGAGATCCTGCCAGCCGATGCACCCGGCGGGATCCGCGCCACCATCACCCGCCTGCTGCCCATGGGGCCGCGCATTCGGGTGGAGCTGCGTGGCGATGGCGAGACCAAAGGGGCCCACTATGAGGCGGAGCTGACCAAGGAGGCGGCCAGGCTGTTTGCGCCGGGTCAGGGGGTGAAGCTGGTGGCCAGACAGGCGCAGTTCTATCCCGACTACCAGATTTGATGCTGTGTTGCGGGCGGTGTGGCCGCCCGGTTCAGGCTGTTAGCCGGGCATGATCCCTGCCATATAACAAAAAATGAGGGTGTTGACCAAGCAGTGTCGCCACCCTTCGCAGGAGGCGATGAGGTGAACTTTCAGCAGTTACGTATTATCCGGGAGGCGGCGCTGCGGGATTACAACCTGACCGAGGTGGCCAACGCGCTCTTTACTTCCCAATCCGGGGTGAGCCGCCATATCCGCGAGCTGGAAGAGGAGCTTGGCGTCGAGCTATTTATCCGCTACGGCAAGCGGCTGCTCGGCATGACCGAGCCCGGCAAGGAGCTGCTGGTGATTGTCGAGCGCATCCTCAATGACGCCAACAACATCCGCAAACTGGCCAGCACCTTTGCCAACCGCGACTCTGGCCGCTTGCTGGTGGCGACCACCCATACCCAGGCGCGCTATGCGCTGCCGCGGGTGGTGAAGGCGTTTCGCGAGCAGTTCCCGCTGGTGCAGCTGGAGCTGCGTCAGGGCAGCCCAGAGGAGATAGTGCGGCTGGTGCAGACCGGCGAGGTGGATATCGGCATCAGCAGCGAGCAGCTCGACAAGAGCGAAGGGGTGGTGGCATTTCCCTACTACCGCTGGCACCACAATATCGTGGTGCCCGAGCAGCATCCGCTGGCTGACGAGCGGGAGCTGACCCTGGCGGCGCTGGCCAACTGGCCCATCATCACCTATCAGGCGGGGCTGACCGGGCGGGTGCGGGTGGATGAGGCCTTTGCCGAGGCGGGCATCGAGCCGCAGATCCTGCTGACCGCGCAGGACTCCGATGTCATCAAGACCTATGTCGAGCTGGAGATGGGGGTCGGCATTCTGGCCGACATGGCGTTCGATGCCCAACGGGATCAGGGGCTGGTGCAGCTCGATGGCAGCCATCTGTTTGCGCCGCATACCGCCTGGATCGGCCTCAAGCAGGGGCAGTTCCATCACAATTTTGCCTGGCAGTTTATCCAGCTCTGCAACCCCGAGCTTGCGCTGGCGGAGATTCAGGCCCGTGCCATGGGCAGCGAGCCCGCCATCGACTTCCAGATTTGAGTCGGAAAGGATGCAACAAGGGGAGCCAATAGCTCCCCTTGTTGTTTCTCGTGGTGTGATTTAGTTCAGCTCAGTCCAGGCATTCTGCCAGTGGGAGCCGATACCCGGCTCATACTGGGTGGCACTGCTCTTCCACTGCACGCAGTAACCGCTGTAGGGGAAGGGCTTGCACTGATAGACCTTGCCGTTTTTCGGTTGCAGCACCTTGGTGCCGGCGGTGTAGGACTTGATGTCGCTCGGGAAGACAAACTGGTAGTCGCCGCCACTGTTCGCCTCCTTGAACATCAGATCCAGGGTCTGCTGCAGGGTATCGCCCCCTGCTTTGGCCGTGGCCTTGATCACCAGCTGGTGGTGACCGGCGCTGAGCCCGGCGAGCGGCATGGTGAAGCTCTGGCTGCTGTCCTTGATATCGGCGGCAGACTGACCCTTGGCTGCGCCGCCGTGGTCATAGAGGGTGTTGGTGACGGTCAGATCCCCCTGTGCGTTGATGGTGAAATGGAGGGTCACCTTGCCGTTGTCGAGCAGGTATTCGCTCTCCAGACCGCTCACGCTGATGTCATTGCCCACCGGTGGTTGCAGCTGTTCGAGCTGGACCTCGACCCGTTCCAGAGCGCTGCCCGTCTTGAGGTAGATGGGGTTCTGGCCGTAGACGGGGCTGAACTGACCATCGGCACTCTGCTGGCCAGCGCGTAGCTGGTTCTGCTCTGTATTGATCTTGCTGGCCAGGGCATGGGGCCAATTGTTCTTCTGGCCCTGCTCGGCATTGGCGATGGTCAGCACGGTCTGCAGCTCGGGGCGCTCGCCGTTGGCATCGAAGACCCGGGTCATCGCCTTGTCACCGATGGCGAGATCGAGGGAGGGGTAGATGGTGCCTGCCTGGCTCCACTCCAGCGGCGGCTGGCTGCCATCTTTGAACTTGGCATCGATGATGTTGTAGAAGCTGTTGGCGGTGTCGCCTACCTCCCATACGCCGAGGATCAACTGATAGCCGGTGCGCTGGGGCAGGGTGCAGTTGTGGGTGACCTGCTTGGGCGGCTGCACCATGTTGCCATCCACCACGCAGAAGGGGGTGAGATCGAACGCGGCGCGGCTCAGGGGCTGGTTCGGATTCCAATCCTGCTTGGTGAGGTAATAGCGCCAATTGCGGGTGACGTGGTTGGCGGTGAAGGTCCAGTGAATGGCGAAGGGGCCAGCCTGTACGTCGCGCTTGGTCCAGCGGTCGCTGGTCTGGACGTTCAGCTCGCCCCAGTTGGGGTTGCCCGCCGAGGCGATGTGGCCGTCTGGCGGGCCTGCTTGCGGGAAGCCGGAAGGGCCTTCCACGCTCTGGGCATCCCATTGCACTGCGCCGCACTGGCTATTACCGCCGGTCTTGCACAGGTAGTTGCGGCTCTCGGGCTGCTTGATGTAGCCATGCGCCAGGGCGCTGCCGCTGGCCAGCAGGGCCAGCACCGCGGCGATGTGATTGAGTTGGATTTTTGCTGCCATACATTCCTCTGTTCGACAGATGTGGGCAGTCAAATTGGCTGGGGTGTACCCCCAATACACACCTGAGTGTGGCAGCCCCGCTATCCTGGACACAGTGTCTTTAGACCGGAGGCTTTGCGTCCTGGCCTTTCAACCAGTTTGCCAAATGACTACAACAAAGAAGGGTCATGGTGTCGCGTTTGGCGACAACTCAATCATGGCTATTTTTGATTAAATCGTTAAGTGTCAATCTTTACAGCTTGACCTGGCCGGAGTAGAGCAAAAAATTAAATATTTGTTTTGTAATGGCTATTTGCTCATTTCCACTGAGGTTTCCTCGTCTAATAGGTCAAAAAAATGCAAAAAATAGACACTTTTCTGCAATGAAAAACTCCCCCGTCAGCCGGGCTGACGGGGGAGTGACCTGCGACAGAGCAAGACGGATCAGTGGCGAGCGCGGGGGCGTTCGGCCTGATGGGATTGTTGATGCAGAGGTGCCAGCCGCTGTTCCAACTGCTGATCGATGGGGCTGCCGAGTTTGAACACCGCGAGCCGCTCATCCAGACTGCGGGAGAGACTGGCCAGCAGCTCGCTCTCCTGTGCCAACTGCGAGGCGGACTGGGACATCTCCAGCGCCGAGTCGTTGATGCCGCTGACGTTGCGGTTCATATCCTCGGCCACCATGCTCTGCTGCTCGGCGGCGGTGGCAATCTGGGTCGCCATGTCGCTCACATGCTGGATATGATTGACGATCAGGGTGAGATCCTGCCCCGCCTGCTGGGACTGATTGACGCTGCTCTCCGCCAGTTTGCGGCTGGCATCCATGGCGCTGGCGGCGGTGACGGCCCGCTGTTGCAGCTGGGCTATGGTGCTCTGGATCTCCTCGGTGGATTGGCGGGTGCGGCTCGCCAGCTGGCGGACCTCGTCGGCCACCACGGCAAAGCCGCGACCCTGCTCACCGGCCCGGGCCGCCTCGATGGCGGCGTTGAGGGCCAGCAGATTGGTCTGCTCCGAGATGGCGCTGATGACGGCGGTCACCTCGCCGATCTGCATCACCCCCTCCTTGAGCTGATTGACCTGCTGGGTAGCCTGCTCTACCTCGGTGGCCAGCGCTTGTATGCCATTGACACTGGCATGGACGTCCCGGTTGCCGAGCCCGGCCTCACCGGTGGCTGCCTGAGTATCGCGGGCGGTATTGTCGGCGTGACCCGCCACATCGGAGATGGTGGCGCTCATCTGGTTCATGGCGGTGGCGAGCTGAGCCAGTTGATCTCGCTGGCTGGTGACCGCCTGATTGGTCTGCTCGGCAGAGGTGGCGATGCGCAGGGCGGCATCTGCCACATTGCGGGCGCCCAGACTGGCCTCCAGCAGGGCGTGGCGGATGGCATCCAGACCCTGATTGGTGCAGCGCGCGACCACGCCCAACTCATCCTTGCCCTGTACCGGGATACTCACCACCAGATCCCCCTTGGCGACCCGCTGCATGGCCTGGTTGATCTGGTTGAGGGGGGAGACGATGGAGTGGGTGATGCGCCAGCCCAGCAACCCCATCAGCAGGATCACGATGGCGGTGGCGGTGCCCATCTTCATGTATTGGGCCCAGATGGTCTGCTGAATATCCTGCAGCAGCATGCCGGAGCCGAGGATCCAGCCCCAGGGTTGATAGCCAGAGACCATGGAGAGCTTGTCAGCTGTCTCGCCCGACGAGCCGACCCAGACATACTGCAGAGTGCCCTGTTTGCCCCCCTTGGCAATATCCACCATCTGGAACCAGAACTGCCCTGCCGTGGCGGCGCCACCTTCCCCCATCTTCTGGCCGACCAGTTCGGGGCGGATGGGGTGAACCAGCATGGTGCGGTTCTCATCGATGACAAACAGGTAGTTGTTGCCATCAAAGCGCATGTTGGTCAGCAGTTTGCGGGCCTCCTGCTGGGCCTGCTCCGCCGGCAGGGTGCTGGCCAGAAACTGGATCTGGCTCATGGCCTGCCCCAGCACCGCATTGAGCCGCGCCTCCCGTTCACTCATCAGATTGCGCTGTAGCGCGTTGGCCGAAATAAGCAGCAGTGCGATAAAACCGACTAGCGCCAGCGAGAGCAGCAACATCAATTTGCGGTTCACTGTGATATCACCAAGCTTGAACATAAGGTCTCCCTGATTTCCCTGTGGCTCTTGTTGTGGCCAGTCATGACGATGGCCCTGACTATTTTCAAATTAACATTTGATTAACTTTCAATGGCTTGTGGTGAGTGAAGGCTAATTGAGTTTTTTGACAATCAGTATAGTCAGCAGACAGCCGCCTCCACTTTTTGGTAGCGTGTTCATGCGCATCCCTGCGCAATTTTTGCCAAAGAGTGTGAATGGTTTGGCATTTCATCAAAAAAAGGAGTGGGCCCCACTGCGGGTGACCCCATAACAAGAGGGAATTTATGCGTTCCATTGCCAGGAATTACTTCAACCAGCTCAACGCCGACTACCTGCAGGTACACAGACGCAAGGAGGATCTCTTCTGGTCCACCTATATGGGCACCAGCGACGATCAGGCCGGTTTCACCGCGGCCGAGCAGGCCTACAAGGCGTTCTGCGCCAATCCGGCCCGACTGCCCGAACTGCGGGAGATGCTGGCCCGGGCCGAACAGGATGATCTCAAGCACGGCCTGCAAGGCTGGATCGCCTTCTTCGAGTGCAACGTCATCGAGGATCCGGCCGCCGCCGCCCTGATGGATGAGCTGGTGGTGGCCGAGGCGGATCTCTTCGCCCGCCGCAAGGAGCTGAAACTGACCCTGCTGGATGAGCAGGGTCAGCAGGTCGCCGGCAGTCTGCCCGCCGCCAGCACTTCGCTCGCCGCCAGCCCGAACGAGGCGGTGCGCCAGAGCGCGCTCGCCATGTTCCACACCCTGGAGCAGTGGGTGGTCGGCAACGGTTTTCTCGAGGTGGTGGCAATCCGCAACCGCTTTGCCCGCGCCATGGGCTATCGCGACTACTTCGACTACAAGGTGCGCAAGAACGAGCAGATGAGCCCGGCGCAGCTGTTCACCATCCTCGACGACTTCATTGCCCGCACCGACGCCCGGCTGCAGCAGAGTCTCGCCGAGCTGAAGGCCACCAAGGGTGAGGCTGCACTGCTGCCCCACAACCTGCGCTATGCCATCAGCGGCGATGTGACCCGTCAGCTCGACCCCTATGTGCCCTTCTCGCGGGCGCTGCAGGATTGGGTCGAGAGCTTCCGCCGTCTCGGCATCCAGTATCGCGGCGCGACCCTGACGCTGGACCTGCTGACCCGGGAGGGGAAATACGAGAACGGCTTCTGCCACGGCCCGGTGCCGAGCTTTTTCCAGCAGGGTGAGTGGGTACCGGCGGTGGTCAATTTCACCAGCCTGGCCGATCCGGCGCAGGTGGGCAGCGGCTGGAACGGCCTCAACACCCTGTTCCACGAGGGTGGGCATGCCGCGCATTTTGCCAATGTCACCGGCAACGCCCCCTGCTTCTCACAGGAGTTTCCGCCCACCTCCATGGCCTATGCCGAGACCCAGTCGATGTTCTGCGACAGCCTGCTGGACGATGCCGACTGGCTCAAACGCTACGCCAGAAATGCGGCGGGAGAGGTAGTTCCCGATGCCCTCATCAAGGAGATGATCGCCGCGCGCCAGCCATTTCGGGCCTTCAACGAGCGCCAGATTGCGCTGGTGGCCTACTTCGAGCGGGATCTCTACGCCATGGATGAGGCCAAACGCACCCCCGAGGCAGTGCTGGCGCTGGCCCGTCAGTGGGAGCGCAAGATTGTCGGAGTGGAGAGCCCGCGCCCGCTGCTGGCCATCCCGCACCTGCTTAATCAGGAGTCGGCCTGCGCCTATCACGGCTACCTGCTGGCGCTGATGGCGGTGGAGCAGACCCGCGCCTACTTCCTCAAGCGTGATGGTTACCTCACCGACAACCCGCGCATCGGACCGGATCTGGCCGCCCACTACTGGGGGCCTGGTAACGGCATGAGCCACGATGCGACCCTGCGCAGCCTGACCGGCGAAGGATTCAGCGCGGTGCCGCTGGCGGATGCGTGCAACCTGAGCGCCGCCGAGGCGTGGCAACAGGCTCAAGCCTGCATGGCCGCCGCGCAGCAACGTCCCGCCGCCGGTGAGGGTTCCCCGCTCGACGCCCATATCCGGGTGGTTCACGGCGCCGAGCTTATCGCCGACAACAGCGAGTCGGAAACCCGCATGCTGGCCGATTTCGAAGCGTGGATCGTTAACCATTACCGACGAGCGTCAGCTGCGTAATTCACGGAGCTCCCGGCGATCAGGCCGGGAGCACCGCTTTTAGTGGCTATTTGTTGTCGCAACAGCGTCTGGTGTTGCCATTTTGCGGGTAGGTTGCGACGTGCCCTGTCGCTTTGTGGATTGGGCCCGCAATCTTTTCATCAGATATGTATTCGTATGAACATGACTACGAATAGTGGGTGGCACTGTCATGGAGCCCACAATCCACACGGTTTTGCCTAATTTATCAATAGTGTTTTTTGTCGCTATCTTTGTGCATAAATATCAAGCAGACCAATCCATTTGATAACCATTCCCATTTTTCCGGATTGACTAAATTGTCCACAACGGCAGAATCGCCCGTCTTGCCACTCCCGATGTGAATCGGGTTCGGAAAGCCTCAGATCTCCGCCCGGAGATGGCTGGGCCGCACATAGGAATATGGCGCTGGTCATCGTTGGTTCTCCTCCTGCTCCTCCCATATCCCAAACATCGGTCACTTGCATCGACCGTGTCGCTGGTATCTGCCTGACTGGGGGAGCTTGTTCTCCGCTTTTTCTATCCAGGTTGATACTGAGGTAACGGCCCCATCGGGCCATCCCCTATTTTTTGCCTGTGGAATTGAGGTGATCTCCCCATGACGAGCACAATTGAACAACTCGGCCTAGTCTCCCTGCTGGGGGCGCCGGTAGAGCGAAACACCCGGTCTCTCAGTGACTTGTCCCAGTGGCAGCCAGCCGAGCTGCCGGTATTGCTGCTTAACTTGCCCAGTGAAGAGCAGGATCGAATCTTGCTGGCGATCCGCCGCGATCCTTCTCGCTTCCTGTATCCCGTATTTTGCGTGACGCAGAGTCCGCTCTCTCCAATGTTGTCCGATGGCCTTCTGTCCCAGTTGGATGAGCGAGTGCCTGACATGCTGGAGAGGCTGTCACTGCTGACGCCGCGTGAACACCCCGACGAAATGGAGAAGCTGGCTTGGTACAGCTGGCCAAGGGCTCATTTTCGTTTGTTGCCCCGCTGGCAGGCGGGCTGTCGCCAAGGCTACAGTTACCCGTTGCTGGATTGTCTGCTGGGGGCCGATGCAGCTGCATCCTTGCCACAATTGGTCTCGGAACGGCTGTTGCAGAGTGAACAACTGGTCGATCGAGTGCGCCTGTGCAACAGTTGCAACTCGGCTCATCTCAATTTCGTTGATGTGTGTCCTGAATGTACCCATATTGCCATTCAGGCCAAACCTGCCGTGCACTGCTTCACTTGCGGCCATGTGGATGATCAGGATGCTTTCATGCAGCAGGGCGTACTGCGCTGTCCCAAATGCGTGACGACTCTGCGCCATATCGGGGTCGACTATGATCGGCCACTGGAGAAGTATCGCTGTCTCTCCTGTCATGCCCGTTTCATGGAGGCGGCAGTACAGGCGAGATGTCATGAGTGTGGTCAGGCTCACAAACCCGATGATCTGCTGGTGTCTCCCATCTATGAGTACCGCATCGGCAAATTGGCGCGCCATATTGCTCGCGAGGGTACCCAGCAGTTGCATCTGCCCCTGACTTGGGGGGCGCCGATGGCGATGGATCACTTCCCCTGGCTGCTGCAATGGAGCAACCGGCTGCTGCAGCGCCACGGCGGAAACCATACCCTTTTGGCTATCCAGATCGAGCAGCTCGCCGAGCTGCGCGCCGAATTGGGCCTGTTGAAGACTCAGCAGAGATTGGGTGCCTTGCTGGCTCGTCTGCGGGCGATCTTTCGGGATACCGATGTGGTTTGCCAGTATGCCGATGATCAACTGCTGTTGTTGCTGCCGCACACCAATGTGGAGGATTGGCAGATCTTGCAGGGGCGGATCCTGGCGCTCAACAATGTCGAGGGGCTGGATGCCTTGACGCTGAATGTGAAGGTAGAGCCGCTCCCCACCACGCTGGGTGAAGATACCGGCCTCTGGTTGAGCCGCTGGCTGGACGGGAGCCTTCAGGATGCCTGAGTGGATGAGTACGGTTCAGTACATCCTGACCGAGATCCTGGGCAGCCTGCAGTTCTCGCCCAGGATGATCCTGCTGCTGCTGCCCATGTTGCTGCTGATGGAGGTGCCTCTGATGGCGCTGACCCTGACCGGGATCCTCAAGTGGTTTGCTCGTCAGCTGCCAAAAAAATCTGATTTGCCCCTGTCGCGCCGTTGTCCCAGAGTTTCTTGCATCATCACTTGTTATGGCGAGGGAGAGGCGATTCGTTCGACAATTCTGACCCTCAAGGAGCAGCTCTATCGCGGCCATCTGGAGATCATTGCGGTGATAGATGGCGCCAAAGCCAACGCCCATACCTATCAGGCGGCCCTCAACTGCGTTGCCGAGTTTCAGGGTTGCGAGAGGCGCACCTTGGTACTGTTGCCCAAGTGGCAGCGTGGCGGGCGGGTATCGACCCTCAATGCCGGCTTGTCGGCGGCCACCGGCGAGATAGTCATGAATGCCGACGGGGACACTTCCTTCGACAACAACATGATCGACGAGATTGTTGCCTGCTTCGATGATCCGAACGTGCCCGCCGTTGGTGGGGCGTTGCGGGTGCGCAACTTGCGCGATGGTGTGCTGACCCGTATGCAGGGGATCGAGTACATGATCTCCATGCAGGGGGGCAAGACGGGTCTGAGCGAATGGAACCTGATCAACAATATTTCGGGGGCATTCGGGGCTTTTCGCCGCGATTTCCTGCGCCAGATTGGAGGGTGGGATACCCACACAGCAGAAGATCTGGATTTGACGGTGCGGATCAAGCACTACCTCAAACGCCATCCCAATCTGAAGATCGGCTTTGCCCCCAGAGCAATAGGCCACACGGATGCCCCTGCTGATTTGGTGACCCTGGCAAACCAGCGTCTGCGCTGGGATGGGGATTTGCTGTTTCTCTACCTGCGCAAGCACAAGCTATCGCTGACTCCGCGCATCCTGGGCTGGAAGACCTTTTTGTTCACTCTGATCTACGGGGTGGCACAAAACGTGGTGCTGCCGCTTTTGGTCATGGGGTACAGCTGGTGGCTGGTGCTCAGTTATCCAGGTCCGTTCGTGACGGCCCTGATGCTGTGCCTCTACCAGGTCTATCTATTTCTTACTCTGGTCAACTTTATGGTGTTTCTGCTAGCCATTTCCGAGCGGCCTAAAGCGGATCTGCTCATGTTGCCATGGTTGTTGCTGTATCCGCTCTATACCCTGCTGATGCGTCTATGGTGTGCCGTGGCACTGCTCAACGAAATCTTCCGTCGCGGTCATGAGGAGAGCAGCATGGCTCCCTGGTGGGTATTAAAACGAGGAAACAAATTCTGATGAAAGTCACATTCAATCCCCCCAAGAAACAGGACGCTACCTCTGATCAAGGGATCCGGGTGCTCTATGCCCCCGCCAAGCGCATCGCATTTCGGGCTCGCTGGTATCTGATCCTGCTGCTGGCATTCAGCCCCGTCATCATACTGCTCTGGTATCTGGGACGAGAGTGGTGGCTGACCCAGGCGCCTGCCATCATCACCACTGAGCCTCAACTGGTGGTGGCCAATGGCGATGGCTTCATTCGCAACATCTATATGTCTCCTGGTCAAGCCGTCTCGCAAGGAGATGCCCTGATGCGATTCGAGTCGCCGACGCTCCGGGCCAATATCGAGGGGCGTAAAGCGCGTCTGAAAGCGATCGAGCTGGACAAGAGCGCTGCCGAACAGGCGATATTGAGCAACCTGGATGAGCAGATCAGCATTGCAGAGCGGGGTACTCGTGAGCAGGAGGGGATCTATCAGGAGTACGCGGGGTACCGGAAGGAGAAGCTGGTTTCCAGCGCCGAATATGCCAGCGCCTTGTTGAGCTGGACTCAGTCCCGTATCGATTTGCAGAAGGCACGGTCTGAAAAAACGCAGCAAGAGTTGCAGATCAAAGAGGATCAGCTCACGGGACCACTGGCCAGTGCTCGCCACCAGCTGGAGCAGGAGCTGACCGAGATGCAAGCCATCACCAGACAGCAACAACCTATCTCACCGGCCACCGGCAAGGTCTCCGATGTGCTGGTGCAGGAGGGAGACTGGGTCTTCTCGGGCGCGCCTCTGGCACTGATCGCCAAGCGGGAAGACCCGCTGGTCATTGCCTATGTATTACCAAAATACCTCTCCTCGATGGAGCCGGGTCATAAGGCCATCGTCAAGTTGCCCAGTGGCGAGCGTCTGGCGGCCAGAGTAGCCAGACCGGTGGAGCTGGCAGACAAGCTGCCTGCTCAGCTGGCCGCTCCGTTCGAGGGCGAGAAGGCAACTCTCAAGGTCGCACTCTCGCTGGATGAAAAATTACCTCCGAACCTGCAGGTGGAAGGGTTGCCGGTGACTGTGTTGTTTGATTGAAATAATGGCGTTGTGATCCTGAGTCACAACGCCTTCTTTTTGGTTGTGGTCATGAAGGCGACAGGTACATTAAGCCTGACAATTGTCTCCCCTCGTTACCTCTTATGTCGTTACCTTGTGGCGCTCAGCGAGCACTCCGGGAGCGATTGCCGGTAAAGATTTGTGAATCTCCGGGCGTGTAATGTTGTCATCTGTGGATTGCGGATGTGTTGTTCAGTGAAAGCAAGAGACAACTCTTTCTGGCCCTGCTGTTCGGCATCTTCCTGCTGATCCACTCCTGGGCGAAATACAACAAGCTGCTGTATCGCTTGATGCGAAAGCGATCCACCGCGACAAAGTCATCATAAGGGGCCGGTTGGCCCCTTTCTGTTTTATTACCGGTCACTCACTGCGAGGCGGGCAGTACACGGTAACGTGTCTTTTTTGGTCATGATTGGTCATTCATCAATGACTTTATTCCCGCATTTTTCACAGATGGCGTGGCGTTCAAAGCGATCCATGTTGGCCAGAAAGGGGCCCGCCGCCCAGCCGGTAATGAAGTCCTTGATAAACGCTTTGCGCTTTTGCTCCGGTGTCGGCTGTTTGCCAAAGGATTTGTCGACCAGCACCACGACATGGTTGGTCTCGCTCTGACAGTGGGGGCAGAAGCGTTTTTCGGTGGATGAAAGCAAGGGGGGCTCCTTGTCCGGAATAGTGGGCTGCAGGTTTTCCGCCGCAGATATGTAATGTCCCCATTTGATTCCTTTTTCTGGCAGGTCGTCAATCACAGCGGAGGTGGATTGTGCGCCATCCCCTATGAAAAGAGGCGAGCCAGCAAGCGTGATCATAAGGGACCAGTCGGTCCCTCTTTTGTTTCCGTTTGTCACACATTGCCACACAACCTTCCCCCTCTGGCAAAGTCTTGTGACCGGACGGGTGTGTAATGGCGCCATGAGCAGGGAGATGAGGCCCTGCAGCGATGGAACCAGGGAGCATGTTATGACGGATAAACGGGTTTGGTGGCTGTTGCCACTGCTGACGGTCGGGGTCTGGTGGCTCGGTTATGCGGGGGATGCCAACGGGGTGTGGCCCTGGCGCCATGAGATGTTGTTGCTGACCGGCCTGCTGGGGATGACCTATATGACAATTTCGCTGTTGCTGGCGTTACGCCTGCCGCAGCTGGAGCTCTGGTGTGGCGGTCTGGATCGGATGTTGCGATTGCACCGTCAGACGGCCATCGGCGGTGCATTGGCGCTCACTGCGCATTGGCTGCTGGTGGAGGCCCCCAAATGGGCGGTCTCGGCAGGCTGGCTGAGTCGTCCCGCACGGCGTGGGGACAGCGGTGCCGAAGTGAGTGCCGGAGCAGGCAATGGCATCTCGCTCCATGCCCTTGGCAATACCCTGGGTGAATGGAGTTTCTATCTGCTGATCGCGCTGGTGGTGCTGAGTTTGCTGGCGCTGGTGAGTTATGGCCGTTTTCGACTGATCCACCGATTGGCCCCGCTCATCTATCTGGCGGGCTGGTGTCACGGGCTCTGCCTGTTGCCTCAGGTGGGGGCCATGACCCCGGTGGGGGTATCAATCTGGCTGGTTGGCGGGATCGGCGCTATCGGGGCCCTCTACTCCCTGCTGGGGCAAGTGGGGGCGCGGGATCGCCATCCGGGCCGGGTCATTGCGGTGCGGGCGCTGGCGGATCAGACCTGCGAGCTGACCATGCAGCTGGAGAGGCCGCTCGCCCATTATCGCCCGGGCCAGTTTGCCTTCTTCGAGTTTGACGCCAAGGAGGGGCCGCACCCCTTTACCCTGGTGCGGGTGTCAGCGGATCGGCGCCAGCTGGTGATCGCGGTACGGGCGCTCGGGGATCATACCCGTCAGCTGGTGGCAGAGGCGCGCGCCGGGGATGGGGTGGTGGTGACCGGGCCCTATGGCGCCTTTGTCGCGCCGCAGAGAGGAGGGCGAGCCCTCTGGCTGGGGGCCGGGATCGGTATCACGCCATTTGTGGCCTGGCTGGAGGGGTTGGCTGCCCGTGGCGAGCGCAGCGAGGGGATCACCCTGATCCAGTGTGCGCCGGATCTGGCGGGAGCTGTCTACCACCGGCGGTTGGCCGAGCTCTGTCATCGCACCGGCGTGCGCTATCAGCTGCATCTGGACAAGGCTGCCGGGCGGCTGGATCTGACCCGTATCGCGCAGGATGCCCCCGAGCAGGTATGGTTTTGCGGGCCGGAGGGGATGGCAGATGCCCTGACCCGGCTGTTGCCGGACGGGCATCTGCATCGCGAGCTGTTTCGCTTTCGTTGAGCTCGACGGGGGCCGTTATTTGGCGCTGGCTGGCAACTGCTTGAGGGCGGCTTGTACCGCCGCCTCCAGTTGTGGGTCACGCCCGGCCACCATGTCGGCGGGGGTGAGCGGCACCTGAACGTCCGGGATCAGCTCCTGATTTTCGTAGAAGGTGCCGTCCGGTTTGCGTAGCCCCAGGGTCGGAATGCCGTAGGCGAGCCCCGGGATCAGCCGGGAGTCGTGGTTGTATACCATGGTGCCGGTGCCGGGCACCGGATCGCCGACGATGGGGCCGACCTTGAGGGCGCGGTAGTACTCGGGGAAGGCGGAGCCTTCCGAGTAGCTGGCGGCGTTCACCAGCACCACCGAGGGCTTGGTCCACTGTCGGGTGGCGGCGTCGGTTTCACCCTTGCCCTGACGGGGCCAGCTGCTGCCCATCCCCTTGGTGCTGCCGTTGCCGGTCAGAAACTCCACCAGGGTATTGGCGAGATAGCCGCCGCTGTTGAAGCGGACATCGACGATCAGCGCGTCGCGATTGCGCTGTCTGCCGAGGGCATCCGCCACCACCGCATCGTAGACCTCGCTATTCATCGCCGGCAGATAGACGTAGCCGACCCGTCCTCCGCTCAGCCTGGCCACCTGCTCCCGCCGTTTCTCAATCCAGCTAGCCTGTTGCAGCTGGTACTCCTGCTGCTTGTCGATGGCGGTGAGCACCACCTCGTCAGTTTGCTTGTTGCCCTCCTGCTGGAAGGTGAGAGCAAGCCGGGCGCCAGCCTGATGGTTGAGGGCCTGATCCAGCTCGGCCAGATTGGCAATCGGGACGCCGTTGATGGCGAGCAGGCGGGCGCCCGGGGCGATATCGCTCTCCTGATCCAGCGGGCCGCCAGAGAGCAGGGCGGTGAGCTCCACCCCTTGCTCGCCATCCTGCCAGTATCCGCCGAGGCTGGCGGTCTCGTCCGCCATGCGCGGGAAGGGAGCGGGGCCGTTGCCCCAGGTGTGGGAGACATTGAGCTCACCAGCCAGCTCCGCCAGCAGGTTGCCAAAGTCCCGCGGGTTGCCGATGCCCGGCAGCAGGCGGCGGTAAGCGGCGACATAGCTGTCCCAGTTCACCCCGTTCATGTTGTCCAGATAGAACTCATCCCGGGTGAGCCGGGCGATCTGATCGAAGGCGGCGGTCATGCGTTCCTGCCAGCGGCCGGTGGGCTGCAAGGCGAAGGGGGCGCTGGTGGCTTCGCCGGAGTCGAGGTGGATGCGGGTGATCTCCCCATCCCGCACCAGGGTGGCGAGGGTGCCTTGCTGGTTGAGGCTTGCCAGCGCGGGGCCAGGTTGTTCACCAAACAGTTCGCTGGTTTTGCCTTTGCGCAGATCCAGGCTGTAGCCCTTGATCTCGCTCTCGCTGTTGACCCCCATCTCTTCCACCAGATAGATCAGCTGGTCGCCGATGATACGGCTGGCGAGCAGGGTACCGGTGGGTTGCAGCAGCAGCGCTTCCCGATGGTTGAGACGATCGCTCTCAAAGCCGTATCCCCCTTTCGGCGGCTCCAGTTCGGCAATCGCATCGGCTCTGGCGGCTCGGCTGCTGTAAATGCCGAGCAGGTTGGTGACGAGGGGCTCGCCATCGGGCCCCAGTGCGCCAAACCGGGTCGATTGCCAGTAGAGGATGGCGCCATCCTGACTCCAGTCCGGTTGCCCATCCTGATAGCCGTTGAGGCTGACATTGACCGGTTTGGCCTTGGGATTGGCCGTATCGATCACCGCGATCTCCTGCTCCGCCGCATCGGGGCGGAAGGTGAGCGCCAGATGGTGGGAGTCGGGGGCAAAGGCGAGACGCACCTCGTGGCGTGAGGGGTTGAAGCTGGCAGGCACCAGCTCCCGCTGCTTATTGCTCGCCAGATCCAGCAGGTGGATGGCCTGACCATCCACCACGAAGGCGAGCTGCTTGCCGTCGGGGGAGAGCACCGGACGGCTGATCCCCTTGCCGGGAATGGCCAGCAGCAGGCTCTCAGTCAGAGTGCCGGGATCGCTGAACAGCAGATCCGGATCCCCCTTGCGCAGGCGATAGAGAGCGGCGTGCCCCTGCTGCTCGGACAGATAGATGAGGGCGCGCCCCTGCTCGGCAAAGAGAGGGCTGGATTGCTCGCTCGGGTCACGAGTCAGCTGGCGCACCCGCTCCCGCTCGGGGTCGACGGCAAACAGGTTGCCCTCGCTCACCAGGATCAGCTCGTCCGCCTCTTCGCTGACCAGTGCGTCGTCTGCCAGGGTCAGGGCCTCGCTCGCCTCATCCGGCGCGCTGGCCACTTGCGGGGTGAGGGTCAATTTGCGCGGCTCGCTGCTACCGGCATCAAGGCGATAGAGCTCCCCCAGCCATGACCAGACCAGATCGCCATTGCGGGAGGCGCTGAGCCCCCGCACCGGATGGCCCTGATAGTGGGTCAGCTGCTGCTCCTTGCCACTGGCGAGATCCCGGCGCCAGACGTTGAAATCACCGCTGCGCTCGCTCAGGTAAAAGAGGGTGTCCCCCTGGTCGCTCCAGACCGGATCGGTGGCGGCGACCCGATCTTCGGTCAGCTGCTTGTGCTGCTTGCCATCAAACAGCCAGAGGCGGGGCACCGCAAAAGAGTGTTGATGCTTGCGAAAGGGTTGATCCGCCGCGGGCATCTGGTAGGCGAGTCGCTCCCCGTGCGGGCGAGCTAGGGTCGCAGGCAGCGGCAGATCGGCCTGCAAGGTGCCGCCGCTGATCGGAGTCCAGTAGAGCTCGCCCCATTGGTAGCCTTCCGCGACAAAATGGTCGGCATCGGGGGACCCCAGCCGCTGGCTGCTCAGCAGCAGCCGTTTGCCATCGGCGCTGAAGGCTTGCGGCAGATCGGTGCGCGAATCGCGGGTGAGGCGCACCATCTCGCCGCCGCTGGCGGGTACCACGAACACATCCTCGTTGCCGTAGAGATTGGCGGCAAAGGCGAGCAGTTTGCCATCCGGCGACCAGACTGGCCGCTGGCTCAGGTAGTCGCTGCCGGTGAGCGCAGTGGCGGGGCCGCCCTCGGCACTGGCGACAAAAATGCGCCCCTGCCAGGTGAAGGCAAGCTGCTTGCCATCGGGGGAGAGGGCGGGCTCGCGCAGCCAGAGCGCATCGGCGGCAACACTGGCGGGCAGCCAGAGCAGCAGCGGCGAGCACAGTAGCGAAGAGAACAGCAGGGTGGCGAGGCGGCACGAAGAGCGCATGGCATAAACCTGTCGGGGAGTGGAGTGTTATCTTCGCCGATCATTGCCCCGGGTGCCAGCGCGATAATGTTTTGTATCTTGTTGTTTTAACTGTTAATTACCAATGTCAGATGACGGCGCTCAGGGCCGGTGTCGCCGCAGTTGCAAGATATGTTTTACCGGGCATATTGAGTATTGATGGCGATCCAAT
Source organism: Aeromonas allosaccharophila (assembly GCF_000819685.1). GTDB lineage: Bacteria > Pseudomonadota > Gammaproteobacteria > Enterobacterales > Aeromonadaceae > Aeromonas > Aeromonas allosaccharophila. The sequence continues at coordinate 52,152 of NZ_CDBR01000095.1, forward strand.
ATCATGGCGCTCGCTCGCCGCTCGGCGGGCATAGTTCAGATGATCTGGTAACAAGAAAAGCCCGCACCAGAGGCTTGTCGAGGGATGGAATGAGAGCCGTATTACTGTGTTTGTTGGGGCTTTGGCCCGCACTGAGTTTTGCCAACCTGTCTGCCGACATGGTGATAGTCAAGAAGTCGACCTATAGCCTGACCCTGATGAAGGATGGCAAAGAGGTGAAACGCTACTGGATTGCACTGGGCCCGGCGCCCAAGGGGCACAAGCAGCAGGAAGGGGATCAGCGTACGCCGGAAGGGCGCTACACCCTCGACTACAAGAAGACCAATTCCGGCTACTACAAAGCCATCCATATCAACTATCCGAACCTGGATGACATCAAGCGAGCCAATGAGCTGGGGGTGCGTCCGGGTGGCATGATCATGATCCACGGCCAGCGCAACAGCATTGGCAACCGCAGGGTTCAGCCCTCCAACTGGACCAACGGCTGCATCGCCATGCTCAACCACGAGCTGGACGAGGTGTGGAGCGCCATCGAACCGGGCACGCCCATCATCATCGAGCCCTGATCCGCACAACGGGGGCATTGTCGGCAGACAAGGCCCCCGTTGTGTTTGGGGTGTGATCGTCTCTTGCGGATGTCCTTTTGAGACATTCGTATTGTTGTGAATGTCACTTCAAAAAAAGCCTGCAAACGGTGAGGATATGGGCTCTGTCCGTGAAGGAGTGTCCCATGTCTTTGACCGAAACCTGTCAGCGCATCGTGCGCGATCCCCATCTCTCCGCAGCCCAGAAGAGCCATGCGCTGGCGCTGGCCGCCGAGAATGCGTTGCCCTACCCCGACCTGCCTGCCGCAGTCGCCGAGGCGATGGAGCAGGGATTTATCTGCGACATGTTCGAAGGGCATGCCCCCTACAAGCCGCGCTATGTGCTGCCGGACTATGAAAAATTTCTGACTCAGGGCTCTGCCTGGCTGGAGCTGGCGGCGCCGCAGGATTTCGACGAGGCGCTCAACGCCCTGCGCATCCTCTATCACCATGTCCCCTCCGTTACCGGCATGCCGGTCTGGCTGGGGCGGCTCGACCATCTGCTGCTGCCGTTTGTCGGCGAGCTGGATGACGAGGCCCTCTATCGCAAGCTGAAGGGATTCTGGGTCTATCTGGACCGGGTGCTGCCGGACGCCTTTATGCACGTCAACATCGGGCCGTATGACAACCGTATCTGCCGCCTGAACCTGCGCATCGACAACGAGCTCAAGCAGGTGGCGCCGAACCTCACCTTCTTCCACGATCCGGAGCAGACCCCGGACAGTCTGCTGTTGCAGGCGGTGAAGAACATCGCCGAGTGCAGCAAGCCGCACATCGCCAACTACCCGATCCACCGCGATACCTTCGACAACCGTGGCTTTGGCATCGTCAGCTGCTACAACGCCCTGCCGCAGGCCGGTGGTGCCAATACCCTGGTGCGCATCTCCCTCAAGCGGGTCGCCGAGCAGTGTCAGGGGATCGATGATTTTCTCGGTTGCCTGTTGCCCCACTACTGCCGCCTAGCCTCCCAGTTGATCGAAGCGCGCGCCGCTTTCCTCCATGATGAGTCAGGTTTCTTCGACAGCTTCCTGGTGAAAGAGGGGCTGCTGGATGAGGATCGTTTCGTCCCCATGTTCGGCATCTACGGCATGGCGGAAGCGGTCAATATCCTGATGGATAAAGAGAACCTGCCGGATCGCTACGGCCACGGCGAGGAGGCGAACCAGCTTGGCTATCGCATTTCGGCCCAGCTTTCCGCCTATGTGACCAGTACCCCGCAGACCCACGCCTGGGGTGGTCATGCGCTGCTGCACTCACAGGGTGGTCTCAGCATCGATGTGGCTGTCACCCCCGGGGTGCGCATCCCCTACGGTCATGAGCCGGATCCGGCCAGCCATGTGCTGGCGCTGGCGCCGCACCACACTTATTACCACTCGGGGATCAGCGAGATCCTGACGCTGGATCCCACCATCCGCCAGAACCCGCAGGCGCTGTTGCAGCTCTGCAAGGGTGCGCTCGCCATCGGTATGCGCGAGTTCACCGCCAACGTGGCCGACAGCGATCTGGTACGGGTGACCGGCTACATGATCCGCAAGAGCGATGTGGCACGCTTTGCAGAAGAAGGGTCGCGGTTGCAGACCACCTGTCTCGGTGCCGAGGCGAGTGAAGTGACCGCCATTCGTCAGCGGGCACCGCGAGTGGTCGCCCACGAATCGACCATCTGCGAGTATTGAGTTCGTCCTGATGGCTGATGCTTTGCCAACACGCAGCGCCCTGGTGAGCAGGGTGCTGCCGTTCTCCTGTGTCGACGGGCCGGGCAACCGGCTGGTGCTGTTTCTGCAGGGCTGCAACTTTCGCTGCCCCGGCTGCCACAACCCGCACACCATAGGGCTGTGCGACGATTGCGGTGACTGCCTCGGGGTCTGCCCGAGCGGCGCCCTCTCTCTGGATGAAGGCCCCCCTGGCAAACGCAACGTGCGCTGGCAGGCGGCGCTCTGCACCGATTGTGATGCTTGTCTGGATGCCTGCCCCCGCAGCGCCAATCCCAAGACCACCACCATGACGGTGGCTGAGGTGCTGGCCCTGCTGCGCCGCTACGGCCCCTTGCTCAGCGGGATTACCGTCTCCGGTGGCGAGGCGACCACCCAGCTCCCCTTTGTGGTTGCCCTGTTTGCCGCCATCAAGGCCGCCCCGGATCTGGCCCATCTCGGCTGTCTGCTCGACAGCAACGGTTCGCTGGCCGAAACCGGCTGGCAGCGGCTGCGGCCGGTGCTCGACGGCGCCATGCTCGATCTCAAGGGGTGGCGCGACTCGGTGCACCTCTCCCTGACCGGCTATGGCCGCGAGCGGGTTCTGGCATCGATGCAACTGTTGGCACGCCACGGCAAGCTGACCGAACTGCGGTTGCTCCACGTGCCGGGCAAGAGCGATTTTCTGGATGCGAGTGGTGAGCTGGACGCAGATCTCGCCGCGTTTTTGCAGCAGCTTGGGCCTGTGCCCATTCGCCTCAACGGCTTTCGCCACCACGGGGTGCGGGGGGAGGCGGCGCAATGGTCAGAGGCTAGCCAAACCGAGCTGGAACTGCTGGCCAGCCGCTTGCGCGCAGCTGGATTGGGGCCGGTCTCACTGCCTGCCCTGATGTGCTGAGTGGCTGCGTCATCCGGTGACCGTTATGGCGTGAGGAGCAGCATGGAAAGGCCGTAACTGTGATTTCTGTCTATTGGAGGGGGCGAGAACGGCGGCTAGAATAATGGCCATCTTCTTCCCCCTCAATGACAGATAATCATGAGTGAAAGCAAGGCGTTATATCGGGTTCAGTTTATTTGCCACAGCGAGCGCTACGAAGTGTATGTGCGCGAAGTCAATCAGGGCTCGCTGTTCGGTTTTATCGAGATTGCCGACTTTGTCTGGGACAACCACACGGCGCTTATCGTCGATCCCGGCCACGAGAAGCTAAAGAGCGAATTTGCCGATGTGCGCCACACCCTGATCCCCATGCATCAGGTGCTGCGCATCGATCAGGTCAGAAAGCAGGGGGCGGCTCGCATCACGGAGCTGGGCAGCAACGTCGCCTCCTTCCCCAGCCCCATCTATACCAAACGCCCCTGATCCCTCATTGCCGTTGATGTTTCGCTGCGGCGAAACATCAACTTCTTCTCGCTGTCGCCCGGCTCAGGGCTCAATCAATTCGCGACCCAGTTGCAGGATCCGCTGGCGGAACCAGTGGCGGGCCGAACCGTCTCCGGCCGGGCCATACCAGACCAGACTGTGGCTCACCTTGCCGTAATCGAACGGTGCCGGGCGCAGCACCAGATCCGGCTGATTGGCCATGCAGGCCGCCCAGCCACCGATGGCGGTGAGGATCAGGTCGGTCTGGGGCAGCAGGGCCGCCGCGCTGGCAAAATCGGGCAGGGTGGCGCCAATCTGGCGACGCACCTGCTGCTGGGCCAGGCTCTGCTCGAAGAAGGGGTTGGCCAGCTCCTGATCCCGGATGGCGATATGGCGCCAGCCCAGGTAGGCATCGAGATCCCAGGGCTTGGCCAGCGCCGGGTGATCTTTGCGCAGCAGGCAGACCAGTTTTTCTTCCCGCAGGGTCTCCCACACCAGCCCCGGCTGGCGCGGCAACGGTTGGCTCTGGTCATGAGGCAGAATCACGAAGTCGAGTTTGCCCGCCGCCAGTGCCTCCAGCCCCTGCTCATCCTTGTTCCAGATCTCCGGCACCATGCCTGGTACCTCTTTCATCAGCTGACCCAGAATGGGGCCCACCGGCCAGGTCATCACGCTCTCGCGCAATCCCAGCCGCAATGTGCCCTGCCACTGCTGCGGGTTGAAGGCGTTCTGGCGAGTGAGGCCGTTCAGCTCCCCCAGCAGCCGGTGCAGGGTCGGGGCCAGTCGCTCGGCCATGGGGGTGAGCAGCAGCTGGTTGCCTTGGCGGTAGAGCAGCTGATCCCCCAGCAGATCCCGCAGCTGGTTGAGGGTCTTGCTGACGGTGGAAGGAGTGGTGCAGAGCCGCTCGGCAGTGCGGGTGACGCTCTGGTTGTCGAGCAGCAGATGCAGGGTGACCAGATGGCGACCTCCCAGCCGAGAGAGAGCGATCAGATCCATGGTGGCTCCTGAAATTGATGAAGATAAACAGGCTCGGGATCAGGGAGATTTAGCATGACCCGCTGGCATTCTCTCACAGCCGGGGGAGGGTGAGCAGACCCATCAAGAGGTGATTGCGAACGCAACAGACAAAAAAGCCCCGCGTGAGCGGGGCTGGAGCGGATTAGCCCTTGAGCACCGCGGCCATGGCGTCGGCCACGTAGTCGACGTTGCGGCTATTGAGGCCTGCCACGCACATGCGGCCAGAGCGCACCAGATAGACGGCGAACTCCTCGCGCAGGCGATCTACCTGCTCCGGGGTGAAGCCGGTGTAGCTGAACATGCCGCGCTGGTTGATGAAGTAGCTGAAATCACGGCCCGGTACCTTGGTGCTCAGCACCTCGAACAGCTTCTGGCGCATCCCCTTGATGCGGGTGCGCATCTCGGTCACTTCATCGACCCACAGGGCGTGCAGCTCGGGCTGGCTCATCACCGCCGCGGTGATCTGGCCGCCGTGAGTAGGAGGGCTGGAGTAGTTGCGACGCACGGTGGCCTTCATCTGGCCCAGTACCCGGCTCGCCTCTTCGGCATCTTTGCAGATCACCGACAGGCCGCCGCAGCGCTCGCCATAGAAGGAGAGGTTCTTGGAAAACGAGTTGCTGACGAAGAAGCTGACACCGGCGGCCACCATGGCGCGGATGGCGTAGGCATCCTCTTCCAGCCCGTCACCGAAGCCCTGATAGGCGATATCCATAAAGGGGATCAGGTTCTTCTCGACCACCAGCGTGATCACCCGATCCCACTGGGCGCGGGAGAGATCCACCCCGGTCGGGTTGTGGCAGCAGGGGTGCAGCAGCACGATGCTCTTGGCCGGCAGAGTGCTCAGGCAGTCGATCATGGCATCGAACTGCACGCCGCCGGTGGCCGCATCGTAGTAGGGGTAGTCGTGCACCTTGATGCCGGCCCCCTCGAACATCGCCTTGTGGTTGTCCCAGGTCGGATTGCTGACCCACACCTCGGAGGTCGGGAAGTAGCGCTTGAGCAGATCGGCGCCGATCTTCAGGGCGCCGGAGCCGCCGATGGTCTGGATGGTGGCGATACGTCCCGCCTTGACCGCTTCATGGTCGGCACCAAACAGCAGGTGCTGCACCGCGGTGCGGTAGTTGGCGGCACCCTCCATCGGCTGGTAGGGGCGCGGCGCCGGGGTGGCAGCGCGCTGGGCTTCGGCCTGCTGCACTGACGGCAGCAGCGGAATGCGGCCCTGCTCGTCGTAATAGAGGCCGATCCCCAGGTTCACCTTCTGCTCGCGGGTGTCTTTGTGGAAGGTCTCGACTAGCGTCAGGATGGGGTCGCCAGCATAGGCATCGACGTGTTCAAACATGGGGGATCCTTGAAATTGACTGTCCAGTAAAACCGGCTGTCAGCCGGGCTGGACATCATGGCGTAAAGCTGGCGGTGGCTCAAGCCCGACGCTAGTCGAGCCTGAAGGGATGGTGCCACTGGCAGGCAGTGCCACCTTGATCACTTCAAATAGGATCGCAGGACGCTGACCACCTGATCCAGATCCTCCAATCGCTCGGTCGGGGTGGCATCGGGGGCGCCGAGATGCTCGCGCATATGTCCCTCCAGCACCTCCAGCATCAAGCCGTTGACGGCGCCGCGGATGGCGGCGATCTGCTGCAAGATGGCGGCGCAGTCGCTCTCCTGCTCCAGCGCGCTCTCCAGCGCACCGGTCTGTCCCTTGATGCGGCGCACCCGTGTCAGCAGCTTCTTTTTGTCGTGAATGGTGTGGGACATGACGGATCCTCTCGATCGATAAAACTATACTGGGGTATAGTATATTGCATCATCGCTCTCAGGAGAAATCCATGTCATCCCTCGCTCAATCCCACTGCCATCAACCCGTCATCCACCAGGGCAATCCGCTGGCCGAACAGAAGACCCGCTGGGCCGTATTGCTGACCGTCATCATGATGGTGGCGGAGATCGGCGGCGGCTGGTTCTACAACTCCATGGCACTGCTGGCGGATGGCTGGCACATGAGCTCCCACGCGCTGGCGCTCGGTCTCTCGGTGCTGGCCTATCGCGCTGCCCGCCACTTTGCTCGCGACCACAGATTCAGCTTCGGCACCTGGAAGATCGAGGTACTGGGGGGCTTCACCAGCGCCCTGTTGCTGGTGGGGGTGGCCGGGTTGATGCTGTTCGAGTCGGTGTTCCGGCTGCTCGATCCCAGCCCGATCCACTATCAACAGGCGATTGCCATCGCGCTGGTTGGGCTGCTGGTGAACCTCGCCTGTGCCTGGCTGCTCAAGGATGATCATGGTCATCACCACCACGGCCATGGGCATGACCACCATCATGATCATCACGACCACGATCATCATCATGACCATGATGATCACCACGGTCATCAGGATCTCAACCTGCGCGCCGCCTATATCCACGTACTGGCGGATGCAGCCACCTCGGTGCTGGCGATCCTGGCGCTGGTGGGGGGCATGTTGTGGGGGGCAGACTGGCTCGACCCGCTGATGGGCATAGTCGGCGCCGGACTGGTGGCGGTATGGGCCTGGGGTCTGCTGCGCGACTCCGGTCGGGTGCTGCTGGATGCCGAGATGGATACCCCGCTGGTGGCGGAGATCCGCGAGGTCATCGCCGAACTGCCGGGCACCGATATCCGTGATCTGCACGTCTGGCGGGTAGGGCAGCAGCAGTATGCCTGTGTGCTCTCTTTGCTGATGGTCAATCCGCTGCCGGCGCAGCAGATCCGCGAGCGGCTGGCGATCCATGAAGAGCTGGTGCATGTGACCATCGAGATCGCCAGCGCATAGGATAAATAGCGGGGGCCGTTGGCCCCCTTGGTTTCAGTGCCGTTGGCTCCCTGATGTCAGTGCGGTTGCCCGCTGATCTCCTCCTGGGGCTTGTGTTGCCACACAGCACCGAGCAGCAGCTTGAGCAGCAGTCCGGGCGGGTTGTCCAGCAGCTTGCCCGACTCCAGCAGCAGCTGGCCATCGGCGCGAAACCCGAGGCTGGCATCGATGGTGCCATCCTCCGAGACCACCTGGATCAGGCCATGAAGGGCTGAGCGCTCACCGGGCTGACAGCGCAGCCGCAGTTCGCGGGGTTCCCCCAGCAGGGTGAAGGCGCGGCTCAGCGGGGGCGAGTCTTCATAATCGGGCCAGTTGAAGAAGTGATACTGCTCGGCCAGGGCGCCCGCCTGCTGGCAGAACTGGTCGAACAGCTGCCCGATCGCCTGATACTCCTGATCGAGTCGTTGTGCCTGCTCTTCAATCCGTTTCATTGTTTACTCCTTGTCTATCCACTTGATCAGACATTGCTTTTCTGACCCCGTGACTGCCGTTTTCCAGATATGAGGCCAAATGGCCGCGAGGTCTGTGAGCCGGATCGAAGTTTCAATCTGAAAACGTTATCTTGTTGAAACTGGATGGTTTTTTTGCCCTTCCGCTCACATTTGAATCGATTGCCGCTGATTAATATGGCACCGCCTGGCAACGACCGGGTGCTCGACTATCGAGACTAACTACAGCGGGAATTATAAAAATATGGATATGAAAAAGACCAAAGTGGCGCTGGTAACAGCCTCACTGCTCGCGCTTTTGTCTGGCTGTAATGACAACAGCACATCTACTTCTACACCTGAACCTTCTGACGGGCCTGTCGCTCGTCTACCTAAAATGGATCCCCCCAATGAGCTGCTGCAAGCAGGCCCCAACGAGGTGGTCATTGCACTGGTGGATACCCAGTCGGCAGCCAAAGGGGCCAAGGCACCGTTTGACAGCCACAGCCTGCACCTTTGGAACAACGACGCCTGCAAGGCAACGGCTGACAGCGGCCTGAATACCGGGTGGGATGACAAGAGCAAGACGCCCGCCACCGCCGACAGCTTTGGTCCGGCCTGGGTGGTGCCGCTCAACAAGGTGGAAGGGTGCATCAACTTCATTGCCCGTAACGGCGATCTGGCAAACCTGACTGGTAGCGACATGAAGGTGATCTTCAGTGAGCACCCGGATCGCACCGTGGCCATCGTTGCGGGCAAGAAAGATCTGTTCGGCAGCCGTGCCGAGGCTTTTACCGCCGCCTTCGGGGTGGCGGGTGCCAGCGCCCATCTGATCGATGGCAATACCCTGATCTGGCAAGGGGGCAAGGACAAACCCCACGTGCGCCTCTATTACACCGACTCGGGCACCATCAAGGCCAATGCCGATGGGGTGTTCGATTTCCCCTATGTCACTCTGACCGCGACCAGTCTGACTGCCGAGCAGCAGGCCAAATATCCGCACCTCAAGGAGGCAGCCGCCTTTGCCCTGCCTGCCGGGAAAGATCTCAAGCCCCTGCTCAAGGGCGAACTGGTGGCTATCGGCACCGATGCTGACGGTATCCTGCAGGGGGCAACTCTGGTACAGAGCGCCGGAGCCCTCGATGCGCTCTATGCCCCCGAGGCGACCAAGCTGAGTTATGGCGCTGTGGTGGAGGGCAACCGGGTGACCTTCCGACTCTGGGCGCCGACCGCCAAGTCGGTCAAGCTGGCCCTCTACAACGCCAGCCACCAGAAGAGTGGTGAAGTGGCGATGACCTTCGACAGCGCCAGCGGCAGCTGGAGTTACGAAGGGGGCAGCGAGCTGGTCGGCCAGTTCTACCGCTACGACATGGAGGTCTACCACCCGCTGAGCCGCAAGGTCGAGCACTATGAGGTGACCGATCCCTATTCGCTCAGTCTGGCGATGAACTCCGAGTTCAGTCAGGTGGTGGATCTCGACGATCCTGCCTTGAAACCGGAAGGGTGGGATAGCCTCAAGGCGCCCCACAGCCAGCAGAACCCTGCCGATATTACCATCTATGAGGCCCATGTTCGTGACCTGACCGGTAACGATGCCTCCACCGATGAAGAGAAGCGCGGCAAATTTGTCGGCCTCACCCAACCCGATTCTGTACCGGTCAACCATCTGAAAGCGCTGGCAAAAAGCGGCGTCAGCCACCTGCACCTGCTGCCGGTGTTCGATATCGCCACGGTCAACGAGGATCCGGCCAAGGTGGCCAATATCGGCGATGACTTCAGCAAGCTCTGTCAGGTCAATCCGGATGTGAAAACATCCCAATTTGGCACCTACTGCGGTGGCGGCCAGACTGTCGGCCAGGTGCTGGATGCTCTCAAGTCAGATGACGGCAAGGATAATCCGCAGGTGCAGGAGCTCTCCGGCTATCTGCGCGGCGTCGACTCCTTCAACTGGGGTTATGATCCCTACCACTACACCACGCCGGAAGGCTCCTACGCCACCAACGCCGAGGGGACCAAACGTATTCTGGAGTTCCGCGAGATGGTCAAGGCCATCAAGCAGAACATCGGTATGAACGTGGTGATGGACGTGGTCTACAACCACACCAACGAATCCGGGCTCGGCCCCAAGTCGGTGCTCGACAAGATCGTGCCCTGGTACTATCAGCGCCTCAATCCTGAGACCGGCTCGGTCGAAAACTCCACCTGCTGCTCCAACACGGCGCCGGAACACGCCATGTTCGCCAAGCTGATGGATGACTCCCTGGTGACCTGGGCGCGTGACTACAAGATCGACGCCTTCCGCTTCGACCTGATGGGCCACCACCCGAAAGATCAGATGGTGCAGGCGCTGGCCGCGGTGAAGAAGGTCAATCCCGAGATGTACTTCTACGGCGAGGGGTGGAACTTCGGCGAGGTTCAGGATGACAAGCGCTTCGTGCAGGCGACCCAGAGGCATCTGGGCGGCACCGGCATCGGCTCTTTCTCCGACCGCTTGCGCGATGCGGTGCGTGGCGGCAGTCCGTTTGATGGTAAAGATGCCATTCGTGAAACCCAGGGCTTTGGCAACGGCGCCTTCATCGATCCTAACGAAATGAGCAAGGTGGAGCTGGCAACAGCCTTGCACCAGTCCGATCTGGTGCGCCTCGGCATGGCGGGTAACCTCAAGGAGTTCGTGCTGACTGACAAGGATGGCATGCCGAAGAAAGGCGCCGAGATTGACTACAACGGTCAACCTGCCGGTTATGCCCAGGATCCGGTGGAAGTGCAGAACTATGTCGACAAGCACGACAACCAGACCCTGTTCGACAACCTGATCTACAAGGCACCTGCTGGAGCCGATCTGGTGCGGATGCAAGGGGTATCACTGGCGACGGCCATGCTGGGGCAGGGCATTCCCTTCACCCACGCCGGTGTCGAGCTGCTGCGATCCAAATCCATGGAACGGGACAGCTATGACTCGGGCGACTGGTACAACAAGGTTGACTACACCCTTGCTGACAACAACTTCGACAAGGGGTTGCCGCGCAAGGACAAGGATGGTGACAACTATCCGCTGATCGAGCAGGTGCTGGGCCAGCATGTCAAGCCGGGCTCGGCCGAGATGGCGCAGATGGTGAGCTTCTATCAGGAGCTGGCGGAACTGCGCAACTCTTCCCGTCTGCTGCGTCTGGGCAGTGGCGCCGAGGTGATCAAGCGGGTCGACTTCCGCAATACCGGCCCGGATCAGGTGCCCGGCCTTATCGTCATGACGGTGGATGATGGTGCCAGCGTAGGGGCGGATCTGGATCCGGCCATCGAAGGTCTGGTGGTGATGATCAACGCCAGCAACCAGAGCCAGAGCATCGGCGACTTCCGTGACGGCAACGATCAGCCGATCGATCTGAGCGGTATGGTGCTAAGCAGCAAGCATCGCGCTGTCGACAGCATCGCCAGCGGCGCCGCCTATGATAACGGCCAGCTGACGCTGGGGGCCTGGTCTGCCGCCGTGTTCGTCAAGCCGCAGTCTGGTGCACAGGGCGCGGGCCTGCCGGTCAGCAAGAAGGCCGACCTGAGCACCCTGCCACCGTTTGGCAACACCGATGTTTATCTGAAGGGGTTCCTCGATGAGTGGGGCAACACCAACCAGATGACCTTCAGCGGCAACTTTATGTACGAGTTCACTACCGAGGTGAGCACTGACAAGCTGGGTACCACCAACGTAAAGATCGCGGACGCCAGCTGGGGGCCGGTCAACTACGGCAGCTGCAACGCCGGTGACAAGCTGGTGGTTGGCACTCCGCTGACTCTTTGCAAGGGGGGAGAAACCGGCAATATCGGTGTCGATCTGGCCAAGGCTGGCAGCTACAAGTTTGTCTTTACCGCCATGAACAAGGACAAACCGACCCTGAGCGTCAGCTTCACCGAGCCGGTGCAGAGCTGCAAGGTGCTCGATACGGTGGCGGGCAATCCGCTCGGCTACAACCTGTTCGTCAAGGGTGAGCTCTCCGGCTGGGGAGCCCAACCTCAGTACCAGCTGAGCTACAAGGGGATGGACGGCGATCTCGCCATCTATCAGGCGGCGTTCAACTACGCCGGCAGCACCGAGTTCAAGGTCGCCAACGAGGACTGGAGCAAGGAGTACCTGCTCAACGGTGGCGGCGCGGTGAACGCTGAAACCGGCTATTCGTTCGCCTTCTCCAAGGGGGGCAGTGCCAATAACAGCATCACCTTGCCGCAGGGGCTGTGGAGTGTGCTGGTGAAGGTTGACCCGGCTGGCGTCAAGGCAGGTACTGCCGTCATTCAGGAGTGCAGCGTCAAGTAAGCAAACCATTGAGTCCGGGGGATGGCTCGGCGCCCCCGGGTTGAATTCCACCTTGCCAAGGGTGGGATAACTCCGAGAGAGTAAGCAAAGCGCGACTGCCGATCGGCAGGCGCGCTTTTTCTTTTACGGGGTGCCGTGAGAGAAATGAGAGGAAAAAGAAAAGCCGTCCCGGTTGGGGGACGGCTTTTGGCTGTGATGCCATTGGCTGGCTTAACGCTTGCGCAGCAGCCGCAGGGCGTTGGCGGTCACCAGCGCGGTGGCGCCGGTATCGGCCAGTACTGCAATCCACAGACCGGTGATGCCGAGCAGACTGGTGACCAGGAAGATGGCCTTCAGTCCCAGCGCCAGCGCGATATTCTGGTGAATATTGGCCAGTGCCGCCCGCGACAACCGGATCATCGCGGCGATGCCACCGAGCTGGTTGTGGGTCAGCGCCGCATCAGCGGTCTCCAGCGCCACGTCGGTGCCACCGCCCATGGCGATGCCGATGCTGGCCCGCTTCATGGCGGGGGCATCGTTGATGCCATCGCCGATCATCGCGACTTTCTGCGAGCTGGCGAGCTTGGCGATCTCTTCCACCTTGTTCTCCGGCAGCAGACCGGCGCGCCAGCCCATGCCCAGCTCGGTGGCGATCGCCTCGGCGGCGTTGGGGTTGTCACCGGTCAGCATGATGCTGTTGAGCCCGAGCCGGTTGAGCTCTTGCAGCGCGGCCGCCGCTTCCGGTCGGATCTGATCCCGCAGCGCCAGCAGGGCGACCGGCAGCGCCTGGTCGCCGCTGCTCTGGCAGAGCACCACGACAGTTTTGCCCTGCTGCTCCAGCGTACCAATCCGGGTCTGCTGTTCCGCATTCAGGGTCGCTACCCGGCTCGGTGCCAGCAGTTGCCACAGCTCGCCCTTGATGCGTCCCTCAACCCCCATGCCCGGCAGGGCACGCAGGTCGTGGGCGTCGGCCAGAGTCAGTCCCTGCTCGGTCGCGCTGGCGACCACGGCGCGGGCCAGCGGGTGGTGGGAACCCTGCTCGATGGATGCCGCCAGTGCCAGCTGCTGGGCTTCCGGCTGGCCATTGAGGCTGATCAGCTCGGTCAGCTGCGGCTTGCCCAGGGTCAGGGTGCCGGTCTTGTCAAACGCCACGGTATCGATATGGGCCAGTCGCTCCAGCGCAGCACCGCCCTTGATCAGCGCCCCCTGACGGGTAGCTGCTGCCAGTGCCGAGGTGACCGCTGCCGGGGTGGAGATAACCAGCGCGCAGGGGCAACCGATCAGCAGCAGCGCCAGCCCGCGATAGATCCACTCATCCCAGCTCTGGCCGAAGGCGAGCGGTGGGACAATGACGACCAGCAGGGCGATCAGCATCATGGCCGGGGTGTACCAGCGGCTGAAGCGGTCGATAAAGCGCTCGATGGGGGCGCGCTGACTCTCGGCCTCCTCGATGAGATGCAGGATGCGGTCGATGGCGTTGTTGCCCGGTTCGGACACCACTTCAAGACGCAGTACCCGATCGGCGGCCAGACTGCCAGCAGGCACCTTGTCACCCTGACGGCGTTCCACCGGAATGGATTCGCCAGTCAGGGCGCTCTCGTCAAACGCACCGAGCTCATCGAGCAGGCGGGCGTCGGCGGCCAAGCGGGCACCCGGGGCGATTTCGATGATATCGCCGGGACGCAGCTGATCGGCGGCTACCTCTTCCCGCACCTCCCCCTCGGCAGTGGTGCGGATCCGCAGCGCCTTGTCAGGCACCAGCGCCATCAGGGCGGTGACCCCGGCCCGGGCGCGTCCGGCGGCGTAGGCCTCCAGATGTTCCCCCAGCATAAAGAGCAGCAGCACCATGGCCGCTTCGGCGGTTTCACCGAGGAACAGGGCGCCCAGGGCGGCGACCGTCATCAGGGTCTCGATGGCGAAGGGGGAGCCGCTTTTGGTCAGCGCCCACGCCTTGCGGGAGATAGGCCACAGACCCCACAGGGTCGCCAGGGTAAACAGCGGCTTACCGATTTCGCTCGGTAGCAGAGCGGCGACCAGCATCAGACCCGCCAGTGACAGGGGCTGCCAATATTTGCCCAAAAAGTTGCCGAGCTCCTTGCCAAACATATTGCCGAGCAGGGTCGGTTGTGAAGCTTGCTCGCGGCCAGCGGCCTGCTTGCCAGCGCTTTCCCCCTTGAGCTGGAAACCGGCGGCCAGTACGGCGGCGGTGACGGGATCGGGGGAGAGGCCGGGGGCCAGATCCACTACCAGCTTCTCGGTGGCAAACAACACGCGCGCTTGCTGCACGCCGCTCACCCGGCTGACGGCGGTCTCGATCTTGCGAGCGCAGCTGGGGCAATCCATCCCCATGACTTGCCAGCTGTGGCGGCTGTTGCCTTGCACCGGCGCAACCAGCGGGTCGGCAGGTGGCATATCGTGCTCGTGATCATGTTCATGATCGTGAGCCGGCGATAAGGGTGCACTGCAGCACGCTTTATCGTGGCAACCTCCTCGGGGAGGCTCATCATCCCCGGGGGATTCATTACCATCACGGGATGCGTGCTCATGAGGCGTCGTGGCTGAGCAGCCACTGACGGGCGTAGCGTTGTCGCAGCAGTGGCTATTGTGGTGATGTTCACTCTGGCCGGAGGCCGCCTTGCTGACGGCCTTGATGGGGGCGGCGTGCTGATGATTGCAGCAGGATTTGCTCATGATGAGTCCCTCTTGATGGATCCCGCCCCTGCGAGATCCCTGATTACTGAGGGGGAGTCTAAACCTTGGTGTTAAGTCCAAGGTCAACCCCTTTTATTCCCCTGATGTTGTCGGGTGTTTGTGAGGACGTGACAGGCTTATACTGGAGCACAGATTTTTACTACACCAATAAAAAGGACATAACACATGAGCAACACAGTCACTCTGCAAGGCAATCCGGTTTCCGTCGCGGGTCACTTCCCGGTCGCCGGTGAGCAAGCCAAGCCCTTCTCCCTGGTGGCCAAGGATCTCTCCGATGTGACCCTGGCAAGCTTTGCCGGTCAGCGCAAAATCCTGAACATCTTCCCGAGCGTCGATACCCCGACCTGCGCCACCTCAGTGCGCAAGTTCAACGAGCAGGCCAGCGCGCTGGATAACACCGTTGTGCTGTGCATCTCCGCCGATCTGCCGTTCGCCCAGTCCCGCTTCTGCGGCGCCGAAGGTCTGGACAAGGTGGTGACCCTCTCCACCCTGCGTGGTGCGGCCTTCATGGAAGATTACGGTGTTGCCTTCTCCTCCGGCCCGCTGGTCGGGCTGGCCGCTCGCGCCATCGTGGTGCTGGATGGTGACAACAAGGTGCTGCACAGCGAGCTGGTCGCCGAAGTGGCCGACGAGCCGAACTACGCCGCCGCGCTGGCCGTGCTGTAAGGCTGCAAGCCATAAAAAATCCCGCTTCGGCGGGATTTTTTATGGGCGATATTCGCGATTCAGGGGGATTTGACGGCCTGTGGTAGTGGCTCTGAATGCGGTTGCCACTGCACATAGGGGAGATGCAGCTTGCTGTAGATCTCGGTCAGCTTGCCCGAGGCGGCAAGCTTGTCGATCGCCTCGCCAATGAAGCGGTCCATCTCGTCGCCAGCGGCTCCCTTGGCGATTATGAAGACATCCTCGAAGTCGCCGAAATGCTCCCGATGGATATTGGTCAGTTGCAGCTGGCGCAGCATCAGGTCAGCCTCCTCCTGCGCCCAGATAAAGGCGTCGATGCGACCACGAGAGAGCTTGCGCAGGGATTGCTCGATGCTCATGGATCGCTGGAGCGGGATAGGCAGAAACCCCGGGGTTGCTTCAATCAGCAGATCCCGCTTGGTGGGCACGATGCCGTAGGCCATGTCGGTGGTGACGGGGTAAGCCGTGTTGCTGTAGATGATATGGGTGACTTTGCCAAAGCTGCGGGTGCTGAAGCGATAGGGGAGCATCTCGGCATCCTGCAGATTGCGGATGGCGGGCAGACTGAAATCCGCTTTGCCGGCAATCACGCCAGCCATGGCGCGGGCGATGGGGTAGATGGTGATCTTGATGGTCACATCGGGGTAGAGATCATCGATGGCGTGCACCAGATCGACGAAGGGGCCAGTCTTGTCGGCATTGATCAGCCCCGGCAGCTCGCCAAGGTGGGCATTGAGAACGCGCACCTGTTTCGGTTGCTCTGTACCCTTGTCGCTCGCCGTCGTCTGCGACAGGCCGAGCGTCGCGCTGCCGAGCAGGGTAGCCACGAGCAGCAGGAGGGGGAGGTGTCTGGTCATGGCGGGTCTCTCTTGGCAAGGTGTCAGGTGAAGTGTAGTCAGCCTGCCGCCCGCACCGTGCGGTCGGTCCATGGTGGATAGGGTTTTACTTCTTTCCCCCCGCTCACTAGACTTCGCCTCCCACTTCTTTGTTGACGTAGCGCCATGACCTTTAGCGAACTAGCCCTCCATCCCGCCCTGTTGGCCTCTTTACCCGCCACCTTGCAGACGCCGACCCGCATCCAACAGTTGGCCATTCCGGCGGTACTGGCGGGGCAGGATCTGCTGGCGCTGGCCCAGACCGGCAGCGGCAAGACCCTGGCGTTTGGCTTGCCGCTGTTGCAGCGGCTGGATCCCGCTTCCAGTCTGGTGCAGGGGCTGGTGCTGGTGCCGACCCGCGAGCTGGCGATTCAGGTCACTGCTGCGCTAAAAGAGGGCGCCGAGGCGTTGGGGCTGCGCATCGTTACCCTCTGTGGTGGTGTGCCTCAAGAGCGGCAGCAGGCCGAACTGGCGCAGGGGCCACAGCTGCTGGTGGCGACGCCGGGGCGGCTGCGGGATCTGCTGACCCAGCAACTGCTGGGGCTGGATGGTCTGCAACAGCTGGTGCTGGATGAGGCGGATCGTCTGCTGGAGATGGGTTTTGCTCCCGACATCAAGGCGCTACTCGGTTTTATTCCGGCGGATCGCCAGACCCTGCTCTTCTCTGCCACCCTGCCTGCCGAGCTGGAGACGCTGGCCAACGGCCTGTTGCGTGAGCCAACCCGTATCGAGGCCAACCCCCTCAACAGCGTGGTGAACGAGATCGAAGAGCGGCTCTATCTGGTCAACAAGAGCAGTAAGGTGCCGGCGCTCATCAGCTTGCTCAAGGATCAGGCGTGGCCGCAGGTGCTGGTCTTTATCAGTGCGCGGGATGATGCCGACGGGGTTGCCAGAAAGCTGGCCAAGGCGGGCATTGCGGTGGCCGCCCTCCATGGCGAGAAGGAGCAGGCGGTGCGCGAGCAGGCGCTCAATGATTTCAAGGAGGGTCGGGTGCGGGTGCTGGTCGCCACCGACCTGATGGCGCGCGGCATTCATGTGGAGGCGCTGCCGGTGGTGATCAATCTGGACTTGCCCGCCAGCGCCCCTGTCTATGTACACCGCATTGGCCGGACCGCCCGGGCTGGCCGTGAAGGGCTGGCCATCTCGCTGGTCTGTCATGGCGAGAGTGACATGCTGCAAGCCATTCGTACCCTGACCTGCCGCGAGCTGCCGCTGGGCGATCTGGCGGGATTCCCGGTCACCGACCAGCCCGCCAGCGGGGAGGGCAAGCGCCCGGCTCGCGACAAGCAGGCCAATCGTCGCACGCAGGCCAAGCGCAGCGTCAAGGCGTTCAAAGGCAAGACGCCACGCAGCTGAGATCAGGCCCGTGCCAGCGGGTAGGTAAAGAGCGCCAGATGGGCGAAGTTGAAGGCGAAGTGGATCAGGATTGCTACGGTGAGTCGCCCGCTTAGCTGGAATGCCAGACCGTAGCAGATGCCCGCCAGCGTGGCGAAGAGAGCCAATAGGGCGCCACCCGCCAGATGACCCGCCCCGAACAGGCTGGCGGCCACCACTATGCCAATCCAGGGGCGGTAGCGTTCGGCCAGCCCTTGCTGGATCGCCCCCCGAAACAGCGCCTCCTCCGCCACACAGGTGAACAGCAGGTTGTTCAACGCGAACAACCACCACCAGTGAGGCAGCCCCACCTCCGGTTTCAGTGCCCCCAACTGCCAGGCGATGAGCAGCAGGGCGGCCAACGGCAGCAACAACAGGGCCAGCGGGCGCCAGAGGATGCTGCCTCCCTTGCCGAGCAACGTCGGGCAGGCCAGCAGCAAGCCAAAAAAGAGCAGCGGCTTGTCGAGGTTCAGATACATATTGAACGGCACGCTGGCGGGCCCTGCCAGCGCCTGATCCAGTACCTTGAGATTGCTGAATCCGGGGATCAGATGCAGGGTCAGCGCTACCGCCCATATCAGCAAGGCGCCCCATGCGATGGTACGGGCATGGCCGGGCAGTGAGGGCAGGCGCCAGGCCAGCAGCAGGGCAGCCAGTGTCACCAGCAGGGCGGTCGGGGTGATGCGAGTGAGCCAGAGCGCCAGCAGCAGGGCTACCCCCAGCAGCAGGAAACCGGGCCGCCATTGCCGTGCCAGACAGAGCAGGGTGGCCAGCGCCAGCGCTCCCCAGATCAGTATGTCGGGTAGGGGTAACATCGGAACTCCTTTGTAACAAAAGGGCCGCACCTTAGCTAATGGGATGGTCGCCCCTCCCCAAGACGGCATCTGAGTGCCAAAGTGGCGAATGTAAGTTCCCACTGATGAGAGAGGCGACCACCATGAAGGCTACGACTATCGGCATTGATCTGGCAAAACATCTCTTCCAATTACATGGCGTTGATCAACATGGCAAGACGGTCCTCAAGCGACAGTTGAAGCGGGATCAGATGCTCTCATTCTTTAGCAATCTTCCTCCTAGCC
>NZ_CDBR01000096.1 GCF_000819685.1 Aeromonas allosaccharophila
AGGCAGTAGCCTCGATCAAAATCCGGATCTATGGCTGCAATCTCCACCTGACTCACTTTCATGGATTGAGGGCTTGGCAAACCGGGGCGACCATCTATGTTTCCCAAATCAGCCATCAGGTCACAACTTCCCCAGCCCCAAGTGACCGTTACACTCGGGGCTTTCTGACAGGCAGACCAAGGGTGTTCAGTCTGTTGATTGCACCAACATACGCCATCACTTCCCCTACCTGACCGTTGTATGTTCGCAAACTGATTTTGCCCGTCATCAACTGCTTGAACCGATACATCGCCGTCTCTGCCAGCGAGCGCCGATGATATCCCGATATCTTCTTCCAGTGCGCCAGCCCTTCCTTTCGTATTACCAGTACAGCCTCATTTCGCGGGTGTCCCTTTTTCCATAACCCTGCGTTCTTGCGAGGCGGGATACAGGCTGTCGCCCCTTTGCGCGCGATAAGCTGATGGCTGGCTTTGCTATCATAGGCGCCATCCGCATAAACACGTCCCAGCTTGCGCCGCAGTGGGTTGAACAAGGTCGGCAGCACCTCGGCATCATGGACATTTTCCAGCTAGACTTCCGCCGCCACGATATCGTGGGTCACCGGGTCTACCGCCAGGTGTAACTTGCGCCAGACCCGCCGCTTCTCAGCGCCGTGTTTTCTGACCTTCCACTCGCCTTCACCAAACACCTTCAGCCCGGTTGAGTCGATAACCAAGTCGGTAATGCGCCCCTTTGGGGGCTGTCGATAAGCCACCGTCACCGTGCGTGCCCGCTTGCTGACACATAGATGGTCGCCCCGGTTTGCCAAGCCCTCAATCAATGAAAGTGAGTCAGGTTGAGATTGC
>NZ_CDBR01000097.1 GCF_000819685.1 Aeromonas allosaccharophila
AGTTTGGTTTGCGTTCATTCATTACCGAGGCAATGAACTTCAGCGGCTCAATGAATTGCTGAAATAAACTGTTCGGCTTGTTATTGCTAACAAGTCGTTTTGGTCACTTCACCAGACATTGAAAATCAACAAAATTGTTTGATGTTCGATGCTGTGAGTGCCCACACAGATTGCTTGATTCAAATTGTTAAAGAGCGTCACGCTTGTCGCGTTGAGGAGGCGCATATTACGCTCCTCACTTCGAAAGTCAAGCGATTGTTTTCGCTTTTCTTTCGGCGCCCACTTCATTAAGAAGCTGGCTCATCAGCTCGGCGTGTTCCGCCGTGCTGGTAGGGGCGCATTATAGGGAGCCGCGCCGGGATGACAAGGGCTTTTTCAGCAAAAAAGTTCGTTCGCTCAGATATCAAGCAATCACCTCTTTTTTTGTTCGAAATGGCATCAATCTAGACTATTGCCGGATTTAAATTGAACATTTGAAAAGCCAATTTATAATTGCCATCTCAAATGTTCAATTGGAATGCCCTCATGCATCAAATCCTCGATAGCCATAAGGAAGAGCAAATCGTCCCGCTGTTCCGCTTGGGGTTCCGACCCTTCTTCTTGTTCGGAGCTCTGTTTGCTGCCGTCGCCATGCTGCTCTGGCTGGGGCAGCTCAACAGTTGGCTTACCTTGCCCGGGATTGCCAACCCGATCTGGTGGCATGGTCATGAGATGCTGTTTGGTTTCGGGGCTGCCATCGTCGCGGGTTTCTTGCTCACCGCGGTGCAGAACTGGACGGCCCATCCAGGTGTTCGGAGCTGGCCATTGGCGCTGGTGGTGGGGTTGTGGATGTTGCCAAGGACATTGTTACCCTGGCTGGGTGAGGAGAATACGCTCCTGATGGTGGCAGACCTGCTCTGGCTACCGCTTTGCACCTGGTTCCTTGCCAAGCCTATTTTGATCACCCGGCAATGGCGAAACCTGTTCTTCGTGCCCCTGTTGCTGATACTGACCTTGCTCAATGGCGCCAGCTGGTTATGGCATGCAGAGTGGAATACCGTTGAGCATCTGCTGATCACGACTGTGCTGTTGTTTACCACCCTGATCGCCGTGATGGGTGGAAGGGTGATTCCGTTCTTCACCGCCCGAGCAACCGGTCAGGAGAAAGCCACACCTCGGCTCTGGCTGGAACGGGCGGCGCTCGCGACATTGTGGCTTATCTTGCTGTGCTGGCTGCTGCTCCCCACCCAATGGGTCACCTGCATATATATAGTGCCTCTCTATATAGTGGCAGCGAGTTTGCATCTGTGGCGACAACTGCGTTGGCATCTGCCATCGACCATTGCGCATCCCCTGCTGTGGTCACTCCATCTCGCCTATCTGTTTATCCCTCTTGGCCTGCTCGCTCTTGCGGCACATAGCGCGGGTCTGCCCATCACGCTGTCAATGGCCAGCCACCTGCTCAGCGCAGGCTGTATGGGCACCATGATCCTGGGCATGATTGCGCGAGTCTCCCTCGGTCATAGCGGTCGGGCGTTGCAGGTGGGGCGCAGGATCACTGGCGCATTTGCCCTGGTTATCGCTGCCGCCACAATCCGGGTGGTGATTCCGCTACTCTGGCCTGCCTATACCCTGCACGGCTGGAACCTCAGCGCGCTTGCCTGGATCGCTGCCTATGGTCTGTTTGTCTGGGTCTATACCCCGATACTGGCCAGCCCCAGAGCTGATGGCCGACCGGGTTGATCTCTGCAGGGCATGTTCAGGGTGTGGCAACCGGATAGTGGATCAGGTTGTGGAAAATAGCCGGAGCAATGCCCAGATTGCGATAACCGTGGGGGCGGTCGGCAGCAAAGCGCACAGCCTCCCCTTGCGCCAGTGAGCGCCACTCCCCTTCCACCAGCACCTCCATCATGCCGCTGATGACGATGACATGCTCGGTCACTCCCGGCTCATGGGGCTCGGATTCACGCTGGTAACCCGGCAACAGGGTCAGCTCAAGCAATTCGAAGCCAAACCGGTTTTCATAAGGGAAGAGCGGCGCTACTTGCATGCCCTCTCCCGCTGGCTGCTGGCGAATGGCATCGGCGGTGCGATAGAGCACCTCTGCCTGCGCGGCTGGTGTGGGCTCGATGAAACTGGAAAATGAGACTCGAAAACCGGTGGCGATCTTCCATAGCGTTGCCACCGTCGGGCTGGACTCCCCCCGCTCAATCTGCCCCAGCATCGCCTTGCTGACACCCGTTTCGCGCGCGGCGGCATCCAGACTCCAGCCTCGCTCGCTGCGCAGCTCCTTCAGTCGAGCAGCCAGATGCTGACTCATCTCTTGCATAACTGCCTCTTTATTACTCTATTACTCTTGCACAATGCGCCTTGTGCGCTATAGCGCACGACGATATAGTCAAAACCAGATTGTACGTAATAACGCACAGCACGTCACAACGCCAAGAGGAAATCCCCATGCCCTTCGCCCTCCCCCATCTGGTCGCAGGCTTTATCGCCGTGATGGTCGGTTACACCAGCTCCGTCATCCTGATCATCCAGGCCGCCACGGCGGCGGGTGCTGATACTGCCCAAGTTGCTTCCTGGCTCTGGACGCTGGGGATCGGTATGGGGGTGAGCTGCATCGGCCTCTCTCTCTATTACCGCATGCCCGTACTGACCGCCTGGTCCACCCCGGGCGCGGCACTGCTGATCACTACTCTGGGCAACTTCACTCTAGCGGAAGCCATCGGCGCCTTTGTGATCTCGTCCCTGCTGATTACTCTGTGCGGCATCAGCGGCTGGTTCGACCGTTTGATGAGGCATATCCCGGCTCCGCTGGCCGCCGCCATGCTCGCTGGGGTGCTGCTCAGATTCGGGCTGGATCTGTTCAAGGTCGCCCCGCAAGATCCCTTGCTGCTTGGCACCCTGCTGCTGACCTTCCTGCTGGGGCGTCATCTCTGGCCCCGCTATACCATGGTACTGGTGCTGGGAGTGGGGATGCTGATCTGCAGCGTGCGGGGGGAATTGCAGCTGGCAGCCCTGCACTGGCAGCTCGCCAGCCCGGTCTGGACCTGGCCAACCTTCTCCCTTGATGCCTTTTTTGGCATCGCGCTGCCGCTGTTCATTGTCACCATGACATCGCAAAACATGCCGGGGATCGCCATCTTGCGAGCACATGGCTATCAGCCTGCCACCTCCTCGCTGATCAGCTGGACTGGCCTGACCGGCCTGCTGCTCGCCCCTTTTGGCGGCTATGCCTTCAATCTGGCCGCCATCACCGCCGCCATCTGCATGGGCAAAGAGGTCGACCCGGATCTCAAGCGCCGCTGGCCTGCTGCCGTCTGGGCGGGTTGCTTTTATCTTGTGACCGGCTGTTTTGGCGCGACCGTCGCGGCCCTGTTTAGCGCCTTTCCGGCAGCACTTGTCACCTGCGTCGCCGGATTGGCCCTGCTAGGCACCATCGGCAGCAGCCTGCACTCGGCCTTGCAACAGGATGAAGCGCGAGAAGCTGCGCTGCTCACCTTTATCATTACCGCGTCAGGGATCAGCCTGCTCGGCATCGCGGCAGCCTGCTGGGGGCTGCTCATCGGACTTGCCTTGCACTGGCTTCATTTATATCGACAAGAAAATCAATGAGACCTCAAACCGTGATGACCTGCGCAAGATCCGGGAAAATTAGTTCACAGATGAAACTAATTACCCTCTATTGGTGTCAGGGCACCACTCTTCCCGGACATGGTGCTCTGTCAGGTTCATGCAACGGAGAATAATAATGAAACATCAGGCTTTCATCATGTTGCTGGCGCTTCTGGGCGTCAGCACGGCACACGCAGCCGACACGGACAGAGAGCTGGCTCGCCAGCTCGCACTTCAGCAGAAAAACCTGCTGCCCCTGCTGAGCAATCAGCAATACCAGAGCCCGCTTCCCAACCTGCTGCAAAAAGCCAGCCCGCGCCTTAAACGGCAGGCGACCGATGCCAACCAGGCGGCCATCAGTCGGCAAGGACTGGATGGCGAGGTCAAGCAACTGATGCAGTTGCGGCTGGCCAACACCGAGCAGGCCGCCGCACTGCAACAGGGCGTCGAACCGCTGGTCGCTTATGTTCCGAGCGGGGATGAGAAGAGCTGGAGCGCGATCGAGGCGTTCGACAGCGCTGGCAATCCCGTCTATCTGGATGTGGACAAGGCACCGGCTCGGCCGGTTCTGGTGGTCGAGGCGGATCCCGTCAAAGCCAAGAACGCAGGCTTGAAGGTGATACGCAAGGCGCTGGCCGATGCGGATCTGCAAAGCGCACCGCGAGCGGCGGCCAGCACGGCGCCGCTCAAGACCAGTGTCCTGAAAAAGATCAGACTGAAGGATGATCAGGAGCCCTGGCTGCTCGGCGCGGCCGAAGTGTATGCGGTGGTCGCAGGGGTCAATCCCAGCCGGGATGAGCCAGTGGTCGATATTGTCGACATGCCCTACCTCGACTATGACAACACCGATTACACCCCCAACCAGATCCTGGTCTACTGGGATCGCTATCGCTGGGGAGCCGTCGACGTGGTGATGATGGAGCAGGATGACAACGTCAACTACAAGGAGCTGAGCGCTCTGCTGATTGAAGCCCTCAAGCTCGGCTTTACTGCGGGTGGGGTGCCGGAAGCGCTGCCCTTCCTCGATCTTGGTGGTCGCATCGTCAAGGCGCTGCCCGACTCCTGGATGACCAACAACGATGACTATCTGGATACCTTCTACACCCTGGAGCAGGATCAGGTCTATCACCAGTATCCGGGGGCTGCCGGTAATGCGGTTATCGATCTCGAGCCGAAAGAGATCCCGGTAACCCGGCCTTAAACCACGACCATAGCGAAAAAGCCAATGAGCAACTCATTGGCTTTTTGCTTTTATCGCGCTGACCACAGGTCAGCCCTTGGGACGAACCCCCAGGGTATGACAGATGGCATAGGTCAGCTCGGAGCGGTTCAAGGTGTAGAAGTGGAAATCTTTCACCCCCTCCTGACTCAGCACGCGCACCTGATCGATGGCGATGCTCGCCCCCACCAGATTGCGGGTCATCTGATCGTTATCCAGCCCCTCGAAACGCTGATGCATCCAGCGCGGGATCTTCACGTTGGTGAAACCAGCAAACTTGGCCAGCGTCTGGTAGTTGGAAACCGGCAGGATCCCCGGCACGATTTCGGCATCGATACCGATGGCGGCGCAGCGATCCCGAAAGCGTAAGTAAGTTTCCACATCGAAGAAGAACTGGGTGATGGCACGGTTGGCACCGGCATCGATCTTGCGTTTGAGGTTGAGCAGGTCGGACTGCGCACTCTTGGCCTCCGGGTGGCCTTCCGGATAGGCGGCAACCGAGATATCGAAGTCAGCCTCAGACTTGAGCAGGGCAACCAGATCGGTGGCATACATATCCGGCTTGTCCAACCCCTGCGGCAAGTCACCGCGCAGAGCCACGATATGACGAATACCGCTGTTCCAGTAGTCGCGGGCGATGGTGCGCAGCTCGTCGCGGCTGGCATCGATACAGGTCAGGTGCGGCGCCGCAATCAGGCCAGTCCGCTCCTTGATGTCCTTGATCACCTTATGGGTGCGATCACGGGTGCCGGAGTTGGCGCCATAAGTGACGGAGACGAACTTGGGTTCCAGCACTTTCAGCCGCTCGATGGACTGCCAGAGAGTATTCTCCATCCCTTCACTGTTGGGCGGAAAAAACTCGAAACTGACCGATATATCGCCATTCAAATCTGCCAAGCTCTGGTTGAGCGCCTCAACCTGACGTGCACTGTGAAATCCCATCTGCTCTTCTCCCTGTCCTGCAATCCATCTTCTTACGTCAAAACGGATGTTTGGACGTCTAAACGTCTTTATATTTATGAGTAAAACGATACAAAGTCAACAGGGATTTACCTCACATCCGATCTGACGAACGTCATATTTACAAAATTAACGGTACGTAACCGAAAAGTGCCCATCCCAAAATCGCCCCAGTCGAGTTATGATGGGGCCAGATCGTCCTGGACGTTCTGAATCTGCGTGTGATTGTTTGGCCGGAGGATTCTCCGGCCCCTTTTCATCTATTTCCCCCTCCTGCCGATAACAGAATGAGTCTTTGCAGGAGCACCATCATGGATACCCACCCCGGCTTTGCCACCGACTTGCTGTTTGATCGCTATCAGGGCGAGGTCACTCAGCATGAGCAGTTCTGGGCGGTTCGCACACCGGATGCTCCCGACTACTACTTCGGCAACTACCTGTTGCTCACCACCCCGCCCAGCGACCGTGACAAAGGCTGGCTGGAAGCCGCCTTTGATCAACTGATCGGTCACGACCACAGAGTCCGCCACCGCACTTTTCAATGGCCACTGGCGGCCGGGCAAAACAGCCGGATCGCCGGTTTTGTCGCAACGGGATACCAGTATATGGAGTGCGTGGTGCTGGCGCTGGATAAGCAGAGCTGGCAGCCTCATGGTGATATCAATGGTCCCCAGGTTCGCGCCTTCACCACTGCGGATTGGCAAGAGTGGCTCGACTTCGAACTGCATGAGCGGGATGAGGGGCACACGGCAGAGAGTTATCTCCCCTATCTGCAATCCCGCCGGGCACTCTATCAGGCCATGATTGCCGATGGGCTCGGGGAGTGGTGGGGGATCTGGCAAGAGGGGCAGCTGGTAGCCAGTTGTGGTCTCTTCTTCTGCGGCCCGCTGGGCCGCTTCCAGTTGGTACGCACTCACCAGGCGTGGCGCAATAAGGGTTTATGCCGCCAGCTGCTGAGTCAAGTAGCTCGCGCAGGATTGTCCCGCGCCAAGCAGCTGATCATCGTGGCCGACGAGCACTACCATGCCCAGCGCATTTACCGCTCTCTGGGGTTCGCCCCGGTAGCCCGCATCGGCAGCCTCTGCCGTTGGCCCCACGACACACCATAAAGAAGCGATTCGCTCTGGCCGCGAGCCATCAATAAAAACGGGAGGCTGATGCCTCCCGCTTGTTATTTATGCTGATGAGTTATTGCTGCGGTGCTTCCAGCTCGTTGGAGAGCGCCTGCTCCACATCAGCCGCAGGAGCGGGGACTGGCGCCGTCGCAGCTGATGCAGGTTCTGCGGGAGTCACAGCGGGTGTCACCACGGCCGGCGTGTCACTGGTCGCGGGTGCAGCGGACACAGCAGCCGGTGCTGAAACCGGAGCAGGCGTGACGGCATCGCACTGACAATCCGCGCTCTTGGCCTTGCTGCCCTGATGAGGGGCATACCAGCCCTTCAAGCCCCCCTCCAGTCGATCCGCGGCCGCCTTGGGCTCCATCTTGCCAAGCAGCACCGCCTGACTCACCTCGGCCAGTTCATCCCCCAACTTGGGCGTACCACGAGAGAGGATCTGGGTCGCCACCCGAATGGTCGAGTCACACTGATCGCGCCACTCCATCATCTCTTTGGCCGCCGGATTGGTGACATCAAAGAAGTGGTTGGAGAGGGAGAAGAATCCCGGCAGCGAGTTGGTATAGAGCTCGGCAAATTGCGGCGTCGTCAGCCACTGCAAGAAGGCCATCGCCCCCTCTTTGTTCTTGCTGGCCGGATTCATCCCCATACCGATATCGGTGTGGTCGGTAAAGAAGCAGCCATCCCCCTGTTTGGCCACTGGCGGACGCATAACGCCAAAATCGACCTTGCCGGTGAAGGGCGCAATCTCCCAGGAGCCCGCCACATAGAAGGCGGCCTTGCCCGAAGTGAACAACTCGTTGCTGGTCGCATAATCGCGGCTCTCGCCCCCCTCACCAAGGTAGGATCGCCAGCGGGCCAGTTCGTCGAACACCTTCACATATTGCGGGTTATCCAACCGCTCCTGCCCGCCGATCAGCGCCAGACGGCCGTCCTCCCCCTTCCAGTAGTTGGGGCCAATATTCTGGAACCCCAGCTCGGAGGCAACCCAGCTCTCGGAACCGCTCATGGCCAGCGGCACATAGCGCCCGTCTGCCTTGATCTTGTCCAGCACCGCAAAGAACTGATCGCGGGTTTGCGGCAATGTCAGCCCCAACTCACTGAAGATCTTCTTGTTATAGAAGAAGCCATGGATTACCGAGGCCATCGGCACGCAGAAGGTCTGGGCACCGGAATCGGTCTGCCAGGGTGACTGGGCAAAACTCGGGAAGTTCTCCATCCCCGCCATCTCGGTCAGCTCGGCCAGATGGCCCGCCTTGAACAGGGCGAGCGAGTCATCAAACGGACGGCAGGTGATCAGATCCCCCGCCTTGCCCCCTTTCAGACTCTCCCACAGAGTGGGCATGTAGTTGACGTTCTGCACCGGATGAAAACTCACCTTGATGCCGGGATGCGCCGCCTCAAACGCCGGGATAATCTTCTGCTCCCACAGCGCCTTGTCATCGGTTCGCCAGCTTTCAATCACCAGCTCACTGGCCATCAGCTGGCCACACAACAGGAGACTCAGGGCTCCAATCCACTTTTTAGACATAAGCCCTCCTAGACCTTGAAATGAGCGATCAATTGCTGCTGTTTGGCGACCAGGTCGGCCAGCACTTCGCTGCTGCTGGCGGATTCGCGCGCCTCCCGCTCTGTCTCGTATGCCACATCGGCAATACCGGCAATATGACGAGCAACCCCCTGACTGACGGAGATCTGCTCCTGAGCGGCATGGGCCACCTGATCGGCCATTGACTTGATGGCCCCCATCCGATCGGCAATGGATTGCAGCGCCACATCCATCTCGCGAGTCTGCTCGACACAGCTCTGGGTCTGCTCCTGGCTGCGCCCCATCACTTCGACCACATGCTTGCTGGAGCTCTGCAGGTTCTCAATCATCCCCTGGATCTCTTCGGTCGAGGTCTGGGTGCGATTGGCCAGTGCCCGCACCTCATCGGCCACCACCGCAAAACCGCGACCGGCATCACCAGCACGGGCCGCTTCGATGGCGGCGTTCAGAGCCAACAGGTTGGTCTGCTCGGCAATACTGCGGATCACATCGAGAATGCTGCCGATGTTGTTACTGAATTCCCCCAGCTTGTAGGTGATCCCGACCGCCTCCTCCATGGCGCCAGCCAACTGCTCGGTAAGCCTGCGAGTGGTAGCCACTTTCTGGCGACCACTGCGCGCCTCTTCATCGGCCAGATCCACCTCCCGCTTGGTGCCATCGGTAGAGCGAGCCACCTCGGTGGCGCTCACTTCCAGCTCGGTAATGGCGGCGGCCACCTGATCGGTCTGGCTCTTCTGCTCCTGCACCCGGGACATGGCCCGTTCGCTGATCTCGGCGGCACGGCTCGCCTCATCCACCAGATGACGAGAGCCCGCATTGATTTGGGAGAGCAGCTCACCAGTCTTGCCTGCCAGGGTGTCAATGGAGCGGGAGAGCGTGCCAAACTCGCAGCTGCTACGGTAGTTGATGCGGCGGGTCATGTCACCGGCCGCCATGTAATCGAGCTCCTTGTTGATCATCTGCAACGGACGCTGAATACTGCGCGCCGTGGTATAGCCGATCACCAGCGCCGCAGCAGCCGACATCGCGGCAACCACCAGGATCCAGAAGCTGGCGCTACTGACCGCCGCATCGGCATTGATCCGGCTATCGCTGGCGATGGCACCGGCAGACTTGCCCATCTCATCGAGCAAATTGAGGCTGTTGACCAGACTGGCATCCAGCTGCTGATTCTGAGTGGCCAGCGACAGCTCCAGTTGCTGAGCCTGACGCATAGTTGCCAGCAAGCCCTGAGCGCCAAGCGCCAACTCCTGCATCCGGTCGAGATTGGAGACAAAGCGCGCTTTCACATCATCGGGCACCGTCACTCGATCCAGACGCTTGCGCGCCATCTCGATATCCTTGCTCAACACCTTTTCCAGCTCGTTCAAATCGGTTTTGGCATCGGCACGGCGGATATTCTTCAGATCGCGGGCGATACCTGAGGTAATGAGTTCCGCCTTGTTGCGCATGGAGCGCTTGCTGGCAGTCTGTTGCAGCAGCAGATCCGCCGCCCACTGGTAGGTATCCTCAAGCCGGATAAATTCCATCTCCAGCTTGTGGCGCTGATCCAATGCACTGACCCACTGCCGATGCTGGGCCAGCATCTGATCCGCCAAGCCATAAAATTGGGTGGTGGCACTCTCGACCTGCTGGAAGCGGGCGCGGGCATCCGCCACGCCGGTGAATTTACCCATCTCCTGACTCAGCTGGGCGAAGCGATTCTGCTGCTCCTTGAACTGATTGGCCAACTGCGGCAACTGGGCGGCATCTTCACTGGTGCGGTAGACCAGCACCCAGCGGTTGCTATCCTGCAGCGCCCCCTTGAGACCTGCGACAGCTACCACCAGCGGGGTTGCCCGGTCAGATACGGCGGAGAGGCCGTCATTTATACCCTTGATTTTAAAGGTACTGATCACGCCAAGCAGGATCAGCAACAGCAGCATCAACACAAATCCGGCGATGATCCGCTGCACGATAGATAAACCCATGGAGACATCCTCACTCATTGGGGGAAGGTAAAGTGAACATAGTCACTATCGGCAGGGGTAGCGAATAACTGAAATAAAGCGGTAGGTATTTAATTGATTTGTATCGGGTTGGATCACAGTCCTGAACTTGAGCAAGACATAGCGAGACTGGAGGCGATTCAGTGGCAAGCCCTCAGATACCATATCGGCTCTTGAAGCAGGCTGAGGGTCATGGGTAATCAGGTAGCCTTTTCTTTGACCACGCAAAGAAAAGTTACTCGCCCAAGCCCGAAGGGCGGGCGAAACCCCTTCGAGGCCAGCGGCCTCGCGT
This sequence comes from Aeromonas allosaccharophila, assembly GCF_000819685.1. Classification (GTDB taxonomy): domain Bacteria; phylum Pseudomonadota; class Gammaproteobacteria; order Enterobacterales; family Aeromonadaceae; genus Aeromonas; species Aeromonas allosaccharophila. Next base: position 10,721 of record NZ_CDBR01000097.1, read on the forward strand.
CCTGCACGGCAAAGCCGTGCCAACACACAACGGCCCCTGCCGCCAACGCCATACCTCGGAACGGACGATTACGCCTACCGGCTAATCAACCCTACGATTGCATGGCGCAGCCGTGCCTGCTTGCCACAGGCACAGCGTCTGGCTGGACGCCCGGATGCCACCGGTAAAGGGGGCGTGGCCGCCCCTATCGGCCCAAAAACGCCTCCCAGTCCTTGAACACCGGCTGCAACCCCGCCTGCTGCACGGCGGCGGCCACTTCCCCCACCGGACGGTCGTCGTGGATGGCGAACTGCTCCAGCTCCTCTGCATCCCCCTCGGCGTAGCCCCCCGGCTGGGTGCGCGACTCGGCCGACATCTGGGTGATGCCAAGGCGCACCGCGCCGTTGCGAAAGGTGGCGGACTCACGGGTGGAGAGGGACAAGTCCAGCGTGGGCGAGAAGAGGCGCCAGGCGCAGATAAGCTGGGCCAGCTGGCGATCCGACATGACCACGGCAGGCTCCAGCCCGCCGGTGCAGGGGCGCAGGCGCGGGAAGGAGAGCGAGTAGCGGCTCTGCCAGTGGTGTCGCTCAAGCCAACTCAGATGCTCGGCGACAAAGTAACTGTCGGCGCACCAGTCCGAGGAGAGACCGATGAGCGCCCCCAACCCGATTTTGTCGATCCCGGCGCGGCCGAGCCGATCCGGCGTGGCGAGGCGCCACGCGATGTCACGCTTGTTGCCACGCAGGTGGTGGCGGGCGTAGGTGGGGGCGTGGTAGGTCTCCTGATAGACCATGACGGCATCGAGGCCGAGGGTTTTCAGTTCGGCATATTCGGCCTGCGAGAGGGGCTGCACCTCCATCCCCACCGTGCTGAAGTGGCGGCGGATGATGGGCATCACCTCGCGAAAATAGGCGAGCCCCACCTTGTGCTCGTGCTCGCCGGTCACCAGCAGCACGCTGTCGAAACCGCGCGCCTTGATGGCGAGGCACTCGCGCTCTATCTCCTCTGCATTCAGGGTCTTGCGCTTGAGGCGGTTGCTCATGGAGAAACCGCAGTAGGTGCAGTCGTTGGCGCACAGGTTCGACAGATAGAGCGGCACATAGAAGCCGATGGTGTTGCCAAAGCGCTGGCGGGTCAGCCGCTCGGCCTCGGCCGCCATCTGCGGCAGATACTCCTCGGCAGCTGGCGAGATCAGCGCCATAAAATCGGCCAGGGTGCGCCGGGGTGAACTCAAGGCTCGTGCCACATCGGCGGCGGTCTTGGCACGGATCTGCATGCCGATATCGTCCCACTCCAGCTCGCGCCAGCGGTCGAGAAAGGAGGGAGTAGCGTCCTGCGACTCAGGATTCCGTCCCCCCGGAGCCCTCACCCCCAGCCCCTCTCCCAAAGGGAGAGGGGGGCGAACAGCTAGCTGATCTTGTGGTAGCGAGCCCATAGCCGAGGCATCCATCCCCTCTAAACCCTGATTCATAACACCCCCAGAAAATCGGTGAGCGGGCTGGAGGCTTGGGCCTGCAGGGCGCGGGCGCCGAGGCCCGCTTCATAGGCGCTGCGACCGGCGGTGCAAGCCAGCGCAAAGGCGCGGCCCATGGCGACCGGATCGCCGCTGACGGCGATGGCGGTGTTGACCAGCACGGCGTCGGCGCCCAATTCAAAGGCGGCCGCCGCATGGCTCGGCGCACCGATCCCCGCATCCACCACCACAGGCACATTGGCCTGCTCGATGATGATGGCGAGAAACTCCCGGGTCACCAGCCCCTGATTGGAACCGATGGGCGCGCCCAGCGGCATCACGGCGGCACAACCCACCTCTTCCAGCCGCTTGCAGAGCACAGGGTCGGCGCCACAGTAGGGCAGCACCACAAAGCCCTCTTTCACCAGCTGCTCGGCGGCTTTCAGCGTCTCGATGGGATCGGGCAGCAGATAACGCGGGTCGGGGTGGATCTCGAGCTTCAGCCAGTTTGTTCCCAGCGCCTCGCGGGCGAGGTGGGCGGCAAATACCGCCTCGGCGGCGGTCTTGGCGCCGGAGGTGTTGGGCAGCAGCTTGACCCCGAGTTGCCGAAGGGGCGTGAGAATATCGTCATGGGTCTTGCCCGGTTCGAGCCGCTTGATGGCCATGGTAACCAGCTGGGAGCCGCTCGCCTCGATGGCGGCGGCCATCAGATCCGGGCGGGCAAACTTGCCGGTGCCGGTAAAGAGGCGTGAGGAGAAGGTGTGATCGGCAATTGTCAGCATGTCAGCCTCCGGCCACTGCGATAAGAAGAGGTGAGGCTCCGCCGCAAGGCAGAGCACTCGAAGATGGGACTGCGAGCATCATGGGTTAGCCTCCCGCAATGGCGGTGAAGAGGTGAAGTTCGTCCCCGTCATTGAGACGGGTCTCGGCCCAGCGGCCACGGGGCAGCACGGCGCCGTTAAGGGCTACCGCCACTCCCTGTGGATTAACTTCTTGCGCCGCCAGCAGGTCGGCCACGCTCTGCCCTGCCGCCAGCGGCTGATCTTTATCGTTGAGTCGAATGGTGAGGGTCATGGGGTGATCTCCTTATCGTGTGTCGGGCATCGGCGCTGCCCGCAGACTGGGCAATCGGGATCGGGGGCCAGAGTGAGGGTCTGCCACTGATGGGTCAAAGCATCGAAGCGGCGCAGGGTGCCAGCCACCGGGCTCGGCATCCCGAGCAGCAGTTTCAGCGCCTCCAGTGCCTGCAAAGATCCCATCACTCCGACCAATGGGCCGGTGACGCCGCTGGTTTCGCAGCTCTGGCTCACCTTGGTATCCAGCGGATAGAGGCAGGCGTAACAGGCGTGATCCGTACCTGTGCGCGCCATCAGCTGCCCCTGCCAACCCACCGCGGCGGCACAGATCCAGGGCTTGCCCTGCTCCACGCAGGCGGCGTTGATGGCCTGGCGGGTGGCGAGGTTGTCGCAGCAGTCGATCACCAAATCTACCTCGGCCACAAACTCCGGCAGGCTGGCAGCATCGAGCCGCTGATTGATGGCGATCAGCTCCACCAGCGGGTTGTGGGTGGCCAAGCGCTCACGAGCCAGCTCCGCCTTGGAGTGGTTGACTGCCTCGCTATCGAACAGGATCTGGCGCGGCAGATTGCTGGAATCCACCGTATCGCCATCGGCCAGCCACAAGGTGCCCACCCCGGCCCCGGCGAGATAGAGTGCAAGCGGCGAGCCAAGCCCGCCCAAGCCCACGATCAGCACGGATTTATCCTTGAGCCGTGCCTGACCCGCCTCCCCCACTTCCGCCAGCATCAGCTGACGGCCGTAGCGCAAATACTCAGCATCAGAGAGCATGAACATCCTCCGGCATGTCGGTCATGAGCTGCGCCGAGCGTGGCTCATCCCCCGCCCCCACGGTAGCGAGCAGCCGCTCGGTCGCCCCTTGCCAGTCGTCGCTGGCGGTGATGGCCGAAACCAGCGCGATACTGCCGACCCCGCTTGTCTTGACCGCCGCCACCCGCTCCTCGCTGATGCCGCCGATGGCCACCGTCGGCCACTCCGCCATCAGGGCGCGGTAGCGATGCAGCCGCACCAGCCCCTGCGGGCGCGAAGGCATCGCCTTGGTGTTGGTCGGGAAGATATGCCCCAGCGCGATATAGGAGGGGGCCAGCTCGCGGGCCCGCATCAGCTCGAAGTAGCCGTGGGTGGAGATGCCAAGGCGCAGCCCGGCCGCCTGAATGGCAGCGAGATCGGCGGTTTCCATATCCTCCTGCCCCAGATGCACGCCCCAGGCGCCCGCCTCGATGGCCTGCTGCCAGTAGTCGTTGATAAAGAGTCGCGCCCCATGACGGCGACCGAGCGCTACCGCATCGCGAATGGCCGGTGCCACCTGAGCGGCGGGTAGATTCTTGATCCGCAGCTGGATGGTCTTGACCCCAGCCCCCAGCAGGCGGCGCAGCCACTTGACCGAATCCACCACCGGATAGAGGCCGAGATTGTGCTCGGTTGCGGCAAAGGGGCCATCCGGCAGACGGGCGCTGCTTGTCTCATACAATCCGAAGCGGCGATCGAGCATTGAGCCCGCCAAGACGGCGCGGGGGAAGTGGGCAAGATCGGCGGGCCAGCCAAGGTGGGCGATGGGTCCCGGGCCTGCGCCCACTCCCTGCGCCGCCGCCAGCCCCTGTTGCAAGTAGGCGCGAGCGAGGGTGATGGCGTCCTCCACCGGATAATCCTGCGCCACCACGGCGGCGATGGCGCTGGCGTAACAGCAACCGGTGCCGTGGCCATGGCGGGTATTCAGGCGCGGCGCCGCCAGCCAGAATTCGCGGGTCTCATCCTGGTAGTAGTCGAGGCAGAGATCGCCACTCAACTCCAGATGGCCCCCCTTGACCAGCACGGCGCGGGCGCCGAGTTCGCGCAGGCGGCGGGCGGCGAGGCGCACCAGCACAGGGCTGGTCGCCGGGATGCCGGTCAGGGCCTCCAGCTCGGGACCGTTGGGGGTGATCAAGGAGAGGCGCGGCAACAGCTGCTCGCGCACCGCTTCCAGCATATTGGGCTCCGCCATCGGGGTGCCGGTGCTGGCGATGGCCACCGGGTCGTAGACCACGAAGGGAGCCTCAATGGCCGCCAGTCGGCGGGCCAGTACCTCCACATGGAGCCGGGTTGGCAGCAGGCCGATCTTGATGGCGGCGGGCGGCAGATCGACGCCGAGGGCGTCGATCTGGGCGGTGAAGGTCTGCATTAGCACAGGGTCGACCATCTTCACCGCCACCGAGTTCTGGGCCGTGATGGCGGTGATAACCGAACAGCCGTGCACGCCAAGGTCGTGCATGGTGTGCAAGTCGGCCTGAATGCCAGCGCCGCCGCCGGAGTCGGAACCGGCTATGGTCCAGACTCTCATTTTGAGATCACTACCCAAGGGTCGCGCCTCCGTCACCGTTGGCAGGTCGGCGGGACTGACAGCCCCGCTTGCTCTGCTCACGCCTCCTCCCCTGCGGCCTGTTTCAGTGCCGCCGCCTGATGGTAGATCTCGCCGCCAGTCTCCTTGAAGGTCTCCGCCATGCGGGCCATGCCGCTCTCCACCTGAGCCACCACCTGCTCCTGCTGGCCACCCATGCCGACCAGCTTGATCTCCACCGCTTCCAGCTTGGCTGCATTCAGTTCGGCGGTGTAGGCGCGCACATCCTGAGTGATCTTCATGGAGCAGAACTTGGGCCCGCACATGGAGCAGAAGTGAGCCACCTTGCCGGACTCCTGCGGCAGGGTCTCGTCGTGATAGGCGCGGGCAGTGTCGGGATCCAGCGCTAGGTTGAACTGATCCTCCCAGCGGAACTCGAAACGCGCCTTGGACATGGCGTTGTCGCGGATCTGGGCCCCAGGGTGACCCTTGGCAAGGTCGGCGGCGTGAGCGGCGATCTTGTAGGTAATCAGCCCCTGCTTCACGTCCTCCTTGTTGGGCAGGCCCAGATGCTCCTTGGGAGTGACGTAGCAGAGCATGGCGCAGCCGTACCAGCCGATGAGCGCGGCACCGATGCCGGAGGTGAAGTGATCGTAACCCGGCGCGATATCGGTGGTGAGCGGGCCCAGCGTATAGAAAGGCGCCTCGTGGCAGTGCTCCAGCTGCTCGGTCATGTTGCGCTCGATCATGTGCATCGGCACATGGCCCGGCCCCTCGATCATCACCTGCACGTCGTACTCCCACGCGATTTTGGTCAGCTCGCCCAGAGTGCGCAGCTCGGCGAACTGGGCCTCGTCGTTGGCGTCATAGACGGAGCCGGGACGCAGACCGTCGCCCAGCGACAGCGCCACGTCATAGGCCGCGCAGATCTCGCAGATTTCGCGGAAGTGCTGGTAGAGGAAGTTCTCCTTGTGGTGGGACAGGCACCACTTGGCCATGATGCTACCGCCGCGCGACACGATGCCGGTGAGGCGCTTGGCGGTCATCGGCACGAAGCGCAGCAAGACACCGGCATGGATGGTGAAGTAGTCCACCCCCTGCTCGGCCTGCTCCAGCAGGGTATCGCGGAACAGCTCCCAGGTGAGCTCTTCAGCGATGCCGTTGGTCTTTTCCAGCGCCTGATAGATGGGCACGGTACCGATGGGCACCGGGCTGTTGCGCAGGATCCACTCGCGGGTCTCGTGGATGTAGCGACCGGTGGAGAGATCCATCACGGTGTCGGCGCCCCAGCGGGTGGACCAGACCAGCTTCTCCACCTCCTCTTCGATGCTGGAGGTGACCGCCGAGTTGCCGATGTTGGCGTTGATCTTCACCAGAAAATTGCGGCCGATGATCATCGGCTCCGCTTCCGGGTGGTTGATGTTGCTGGGGATGATGGCGCGACCGGCGGCCACCTCATCACGCACAAATTCAGGGGTGATGTTCTGGGGCAGGCGGGCACCGAAATCGCGGCCCGGATGCTGGGTGCGCAGGAGCTCGGAGCGCACCCGCTCGCGGCCCATGTTCTCGCGAATGGCGATAAATTCCATCTCGGGGGTAACGATACCGGCACGGGCATAGTGGAGCTGGGTGACCCGGCGGCCCGGCTTGGCGCGGCGCGGCTTATGTTGCAAAGAGTGCAAGTGCTCGAAGCGCAGATGATCCAGCCCCTCATCGGCCAGACGCTCCTGAGTGAAGGTGGAGCTGAGACCCGGCAGTTCGTCGGTGTCATCGCGCTCCAGCACCCAGTTTTCCCGCAGGCGCGGCAGACCACGGCGCACGTCGATGGTGACCCCCTCCTCCCCGTAACGGCCAGAGGTGTCGTAGACCGGGATCGGCTCGTTGGGCTCGAATTGGGGATTTTCCTTATCGCCACTGACAGGGCCGCCGACGAAGGTATCGGCCAGCTGGATCTCCCGCAGCGGAACACGGATATCGGCGCGGGAGCCTTCGATAAAGATGCGGCGGGAGTTGGGGTGAGCCATCCCCTTGAGGCTGTCGATAAAAGCCTGGGCGCTGGAGCGCTGCTCGCGGCGGCTGGATTTGGCGGTATCAGATACAGAAGTAGACATAGCAAAACTCACATTAACTGGTTGAAGTTATGGGTGTTTGCTTGTCTGGAGTTCGAGGAGAAGATGAACTTGCGGCGGGGTGTTTATCTCAGGAGGGAGTGCGCGCGGGATGGATCTCCGCGCTGCTGTGCTGCCACTTCCCGCTCTCTGCATGCTGTGGGCAAGGCGCCCCACGCGCTGGACAACCGGACGGGACAGACTCCCTCCTGTGCGCCCTGACCCATCAAGGGTGATCCCTTCGATGAGCGGAAGAGGCTTGTCCCTCCTCCGGCGCGGTAACCCGCAAGTTACCCTTGTTCCCTTCGCAGGTTTTAACCTGATCAGGTTCCACGGATCCCGAATTAACGGTCTCAGCTTCGCGTCGTTCGACGGTCAGCACTCCGACAAGATGGCGCCAGTATAAGGGGGAAAATCTAAAGCACAAGCCGTTAACAATCCGGGTCAACGGCCGGTGCTGTGGTCAGACGGGGTTACTCACCGCGCGACCAGGTGCGGATCGCGGCGATCTCCGCGGCGGGGATCTGCAGGGATTCGAGGAATTCCTGATGGGCCTGTGGCTCCATCTTCTCGAACTGGATATGCCAGTTGCGCATCATCTCTTCGGTCATGCCTGCGGCCTGCATGATGGCAACCCAGCGTGCCTTGTCTACCATGGGGATCTCCTCGTGTGTCTGTTGGCGATAGAGGATGATGGCCCGCTGTTGACGCCTCAGCTCGGCGATCTCCTGCTCCAGTCGCAGCAGGTGACCATCGAGGCAGGAGTGGCTCTCTTGCCTTGCCGCCAGCAGGGTACCGATCTCTTCGAGCGGCAGCCCCATGGCACGAAAGCTGGCGATCTGCCGCCCCCGTTCCAGCTCGGCCTCGCCATAGCGGCGATAGCCGTTCTCCCCGCGCAGGGCGGGCAGCAGCAGACCGAGACGTTCGTAATAGAGCAGGGTGGTGCGGCTCAGGCCCAGTTCTCTGGCCAGCCGGGTAATCGTCAACATAGGGGTTCCTTCATCCAACGGGCAGAGGATAAACCCGCCTATCATAGACGGGTCAACTACTCCTCCGGATTGACGACAAGGATTTCGCTTAAGCGGCCCTGTTCGTCGCGGATCAGCACCAGCTCGCTCCCTTCGTGCAGATCGGCGGCCGAGCCGTTGACCCAGCGCACCTGTGGATTGAGTGGCACTGTGCCCAGGGTGGCCAGCGTGAGTTGCTGTTTATCGAAGGATTGCAGGCGATCTTGCGCCCGTTGCCAGGGCTGATTGGCCAACGGGGCTCTGGCGGCCAGCAGCTCAATCCGGGTGGCAACGCCATCAGCCACCAGCAGAGCGAGCTGGTCGCCGGGTTTGAGTGGCTGTGGCCAAATCTCCCCCTGCCGCCAGACGGCGGCACTGCCCTGCTCCACCTCGGCCCCCTGAAATTGCAGGCGGATGCCGTCGCTGTGCTCCAGCTCCACCAGCCACAATTCATCGGCTCCCGCCTGTGCCGCCCAGAGCGGCACTCCCAGCATCCATGCACACCACTTTCTCGATTGTTCCATCTTCGTTCGTCCCTGAACAAAAAGCCCATGCTGGACAAGCATGGGCTTCATTCGGGAGCATTTCTAATCGGAACGCAGAGATCGGATCAGTCATCCTCGCGGCAACGGCTCAGGCGCATGCCGTCAAACTTGCACTCCAGCTCGAGCCAGCGCCCTTCGAACGGCGCCAGACTGTTGTCCGAGGTGGTGTAGCCCCAGATCCGCCCCCCTTCGACCGGCCCTTCCAGATCCATCTCGCCCTTGTCATCTTCGTCGAGGGCTTCGACCTTGCGCACATAGCGCACGCCGTTCTCCACCACCCCTTTCATCTCGACCCAGGTACCGCCTAGATCATCTTCGTTGAGCCAATCCTTGAAGCGGGTCTGGTCGTCGATCACGAACGGCATGCCGTTGACCATCAACTGGCCAAGCTGCCAGGTTGTGCGGCCGGTCAGTTTGAATTCGGTCGCCTGTGCGGTGCCAAGTGGCAACAAGATCAGCAGCAGGAGGGCGCAGAGAGACTTCTTCATCAGGGATCCTCGGGGTTACACTGGCAAACAGGATGCCGTATCCGGTGTGAAAAGAGCGTGAAACGCTCGCCAACCAGGAGAGCAAAGCATGAAGATTTTGGTAGTGGAAGACAATCCTCAGGTGGCGGAAACCATCATGGATTATCTGGAGCTGGCCGGTCACCGCCTCGATTGTGCCTATCACGGCCAGGCGGCGCTGCAACTGCTGGAAGAGCAGCGTTTCGACGTCATCATCATGGATGTGATGATGCCGCGCCTCGATGGGCTAAGCACGGTGGCGCGCCTGCGCGAGCAGGGGATTGCCACCCCCGTGCTGTTTCTCACCGCCCGCGACAGCCTGGAGGACAAGCTGGCGGGCTTCAAGGCGGGGGGCGATGACTATCTGGTCAAGCCGTTCGCGATGGAGGAGCTGGAGGTGCGACTGCAAGCCCTCAGTCTGCGCGGCCCGCGTGGCGATGTGGGGGCCATCAGCTTTGGCGATCTGACGGTCGATGTCGCCAGCGGCCGCGCCACCCGCGCCGGTGAGCCACTCAAGCTCGGCAAGATCCCGTTCCAGATCCTCGCGCTACTGGCCCGCCGTGCCCCCGCCATCGTCAGCCGTCAGGAGGTGCTCGACACCGTCTGGGGGGATGAGGAGCCCGACTCCGATGCCCTGCGCAGCCACATCTACGCCCTGCGCAACGCGCTGGACAAACCCTTCCCCACTCCCATGCTGGAGACCCTGCACGGTCAGGGCTACCGACTGGTGAGCGCATGAGCCTGCCCAGCCTGCGTCGCCGCCTGATCATGGCGCTCGGCGGCGCCGGTGTGGTGCTGCTGATCCTGCTCTCCGGCCTGATGCTGGTGGCCGAAGACAAGATGGAGGAGCTGAGCCTGCGCCACTGGCTGGAAGCCGAAGTGACCCGCTACAGCGATGACTGGCTGCGGCTCGGCCCGGCGGCAGCGGCTCCGAGCCCCAGACAGTTCTCCAGCTACTGGACCGAGGCGGGCCGCCTGCCGAAATGGTTGAAGCCCTACCGGACCCCCGGTTTTTTCGAGCACCAGCTGGGCAAGGAGGACAAACACTTTCTGGTGGCCCGTCACCCCTCCGGCGAGGGACTGCTCTATCTGGTGTTCAACGATGATGCCGATGACTACCTCGACCCCTACGAAGACAAGCTGCATCTGGCGACCCGGCTGATCGGACTGGCGCTGCTGCTCAGCTCGCTGGGCTTCGGTATCTGGCTGGTACGCCACATCACAGGGCCGCTGCAACGGCTGCAACACAGGGTCGCCCACCTCACCCCGGATCAGGCGGATTTCGAGCCCGACGCCCCCTGGCAGGAGCTACGGGATATCGAGCTGGCGCTGCTGGCTGGCAAGCAGGAGGTGAGCGCAGTGTTCGCCCGCGAGCAGGAGTTCAGCCGCTTCGCCAGCCACGAGCTGCGCACCCCCAACATGGTGATCCAGGGCTCGGCCGCCCTGCTCGGCAAGGTGACGGACTTGCCCGCACCGGCCGCACGCGCCACCACCCGCATCCGCGCCGCCGCCGACGAGATGGCGCTGCTCACCGAGACCTTCCTGCTGCTGGGCCGCAAGGAGGCGGTGGAGCGGCCACTGCAACAGGTCACCCCGCTGATCCGCCAGGAGCTGGCCCGCCTCGCCCCGCTGTTGCAGCGGGAAGCGCTCGATATCCGGCTCAACCTGGACGAGAGCAGCGAAGTAAACGCCCCCCTCTCCCTGCTCGCCATCGCCCTCGGCAACCTGCTGAAAAATGCCCTGAGCTACGCCGAGGGCCATATCGAGATCGAGCTGTGCGGTCCGGTGCTCACCATCAGCAACCCGACAGCGGCGGCGCCGGATCAGATCCTCGGCTACGGCTGTGGCCTCACCATCATTCAGCGCATCTGCGAGAAGCTGGGCTGGCAGATCGATACCCGGCTGGAGGATGGCGTATTCAGCGCAAGGCTGGCGATGATCACCAGCGAACCCACAAAGGCATAGCCCCTCATCCCCAGCCCTTCTCCCGCAAGGGAGAAGGGAGACAACAGGCACTCCCCGGCAAGCCCGCTGCCCACCAGCCAGATAGCAACAAGGCGCCCGAGGGCGCCCTGTTTCTATCTGACGGATGCGAGCCCGAGGCTCACTCCACCGGTTTGTTCTTGCGGCTCGCCTTGAGTTCGAGGAACTCAATGATCTTGCCGGCCACATCCTTGCCGGAGGCGGCTTCCACCCCTTGCAGGCCGGGGGAGGAGTTCACCTCCAGCACCAGTGGGCCGCGGGCGCTGCGCAGGATATCCACCCCCGCCACATCCAGCCCCATGATCTTGGCGGCCTGCACGGCGGTAGCGCGCTCTTCCGGGGTGATCTTGATCGCCTCGGCGGTGCCACCACGGTGCAGGTTGGAGCGAAACTCCCCCGGCTGGGCCTGACGGCGCATGGCGGCAACCACCTTGCCATTGACCACCAGACAGCGAATGTCGGCGCCATTGGCCTCGCGGATATACTCCTGCACCAGAATGTTGTTGTTGGTCTGGATAAAGGCCTCGATCACGCTCTCGGCGGCCTTCTGGGTTTCGCAGAGCACCACGCCAATCCCCTGGGTTCCCTCCAGCAGTTTCACCACCAGCGGCGCCCCGCCCACCATGGTGATGAGGTCGGGCACATCGTGGGTGCTGTGGGCATAGCCGGTGATGGGCAGGCCGATGCCGTGACGGGAGAGCAGCTGCATCGCCCGCAGCTTGTCGCGGGAGCGGCTGATGGCCACCGAGCTGTTGAGGGCCATGGTGTTCATCATCTCGAACTGACGCAGCACGGCGGTGCCGTAGGCGGTAATGCTGGCCCCGATCCGGGGGATCACGGCGTCATAACTTCCCAACTCCCCACCCTCGTAGTGAATGGAGGGGTTGTGGGAAGCGATATTCATATAGCAGCGCAGGGTGTCGAGCACCTCGACCTGATGACCGCGCGCCTGCGCCACCTCGACCAGACGGCGGGTGGAGTAGTTTTTCGGCTCACGGGATAAAATGGCGATCTTCATGACAATTCCGCTAGAAGGCTATGCCTGGGCAGGATGGGGCGGGAGAGTATAAGGTGCCACAGCGCCAAGACAACGCCAATTGTTTCTCCTGACAACAAGACAAACCACGCCAGACCGCACGCTACCCTGTCACTGTGACCAACAGGTTAAACGGCGGCTCTGCGCAGGTTGTTCAACCCGTGCAAGGATGCCGCCGTTTCTCGTTAAAGATCAACCGCAGTCACGCGGGAGTCAGTTCAGGTTTGGCCCCAACCAGCGCTCGGCTTCGGCCAGTGTCATCCCCTTGCGGGCGGCGTAATCTTCCACCTGATCGTGCTGGATCTGCGCCACCGCGAAGTATTTGCTCTCGGGATGAGAGAAGTACCAGCCCGATACAGCCGCCCCCGGCCACATTGCGTAGGATTCGGTGAGCTGCATGCCGATAGCCTGCTCGACATCCAGCAGCTCCCAGATGCTCCCCTTCTCGGTGTGCTCCGGGCAGGCCGGATAACCGGGGGCCGGGCGGATACCCTGATAGTTCTCGCGGATCAGCTCCTCGTTGGAGAGCGCCTCGTCCGGGGCATAACCCCAGTGCACTTTGCGCACCTGCTCGTGCAGGTACTCGGCAAACGCCTCTGCCAGACGGTCGCACACCGCCTGAATAAGGATGGCATTGTAGTCATCGTGCTGTGCCTTGTAGGCCTTGGCGATGGCCTCTTCACCGATACCGCCGGTCACCGCGAAGGCGCCGATCCAGTCCGCCTTGCCGCTCTCTTTCGGTGCCACATAGTCCGCCAGACAGTAGTTGGGGAAGCCCTGCTTCTCGCTCTGCTGACGCAGGTGGTGCAGCACTTTTTTCACTTCACTGCGCGACTCGTCGCTGTAGACCTCGATGCTGTCCCCCACCGCATTGGCCGGGAACAGACCGATGATGCCGGCGCAGCGCACGCTCTGATCCTGTTCCAGCTGATCCAGCATGGCGTTGGCGTCGGCAAACAGCTTGGTTGCCTCCTCGCCAATGATCTCGTCCTCGAGGATGCGCGGATACTTGCCCGCCAGCTCCCAGCTGAGGAAAAACGGCGTCCAGTCGATGTAGGGGCGCAGCACCGAAACGGGCACGTCTTCGAACTTCTGCACCCCAGGCTCGCGGGGCTTGGGTGGCTGGTAGCCAACCCAGTCCAGCTGATGCCGGTTGGCGCGGGCATGGGCCAGACTGACCGGACGGGAGCGCGGCTGCTTGCGGGCATGCTGATCCCGGGCAATCTCGTACTCCTTGTCGATGCGGGCGACAAACGCCTCCTTGAGATCCGCACTCAATAGGCTCTGGGCCACCCCCACCGCACGGGAGGCGTTGGAGACATAGACCACCGGCTCCGAGTAGTTCTGCTCGATCTTCACCGCAGTGTGCGCCTTGGAGGTGGTGGCACCGCCGATCAGCAGCGGCAGCTTGAAGCCCTGCCGCTCCATCTCCTTGGCCACGTGTACCATCTCGTCCAGCGACGGGGTGATGAGGCCCGACAGCCCGATGATATCGGCGCCGACCTCCCGCGCCGTCTTGAGGATGGTCTCGCAGGAGACCATGACCCCGAGGTCGACAATCTCGAAGTTGTTGCACTGCAGCACCACCCCGACGATGTTCTTGCCGATGTCGTGCACGTCTCCCTTGACGGTCGCCAGCACTATCTTGCCGTTGCTGGAGCCGCCCGATTTTTCCGCCTCGATATAGGGCTGCAGATAGGCCACCGCCCGCTTCATCACCCGCGCCGATTTCACCACTTGCGGCAGGAACATCTTGCCCGCGCCGAACAGGTCGCCGACCACGTTCATGCCATCCATCAGCGGCCCTTCGATGACGTGCAGTGGCTTCTCGGCGCCGGCGCGCGCCTGTTCGGTATCCTCTTCGATAAAGTCGGTGATCCCCTTGACCAGCGCGTGCTCCAGCCGCTTGCCCACCGGCCAGCTGCGCCACTCCTGATCCCGCGGGTCCTCCGCCTGAGCACCGGCACCGCGATACTTCTCGGCGATGGCCAGCAGCTCCTCGGTAGCGTTGTCATTGAGGTTGAGTACCACCGCCTCGACCTTCTCTTTCAGCTCCGCTGGAATGTCTTCATAGATGGCGAGCTGACCGGCGTTGACGATCCCCATGTCCATGCCGTTCTGGATGGCGTGGTAGAGAAAGACGGCGTGGATGGCTTCGCGCACCGGCTCGTTGCCGCGAAACGAAAACGAGACGTTGGAGACGCCGCCGGAGATCATGGCGTGAGGCAGGTTCGTCTTGATGTCCTTCACCGCCTCGATGAAGTCCACCGCGTAGTTGTTGTGTTCGTCGATGCCGGTCGCCACCGCGAAGATGTTGGGATCGAAGATGATGTCTTCCGGCGGGAAACCGACCTGATCCACCAGGATCCGGTAGGCGCGCTGGCAGATCTCGAACTTGCGGGCGCGGGTATCGGCCTGCCCCTTCTCGTCGAACGCCATCACAATCACGGCGGCGCCGTAGCGACGCAACAATCTGGCCTGCTGGATGAACTTCTCCTCCCCCTCCTTCATGGAGATGGAGTTGACCACCGGCTTGCCCTGCACGCACTTGAGACCCGCTTCCAGCACCTCCCACTTGGAGGAGTCGATCATCACCGGCACCCGGGCGATATCCGGCTCACCGGCGATAAGGTTGAGGAAGCGCACCATGGCCGCCTCGGCATCCAGCATCCCCTCGTCCATGTTGATGTCGATGATCTGGGCGCCGCTCTCTACCTGCTGCTTGGCAACATCCAGCGCCTCATCGTAGAGCCCCTCCTTGATCAGCCGCTTGAACTTGGCCGAACCGGTAACGTTGGTGCGCTCCCCCACGTTCACGAACATGGATTCGGAGGTAATGATCAGCGGCTCGAGGCCCGACAGGCGGCAAGCCACCGGCAGTTCGGGCAGCACGCGCGGCTTGATGCCTGCTACCGCATCGGCCATGGCGCGAATATGGATCGGGGTGGTGCCGCAGCAACCGCCGACCATGTTGAGAAAGCCGCTTTGGGCCCACTCGCGGATATGCTCCGCCATCTCGACGGCATCGAGATCGTACTCGCCGAACGCATTGGGCAGACCGGCGTTGGGGTGAGCGCTGACGCAGGATTCGTTGATGCGCGACAGCTCCTCCACGTACTGGCGCAGCTCGTCAGGGCCGAGCGCACAGTTGAGACCGAACGACACCGGTTTGACGTGGCGCAGCGAGTGATAGAAGGCTTCAGTGGTCTGGCCCGAGAGAGTACGGCCGGAGGCGTCGGTAATGGTGCCGGAGATCATCACCGGCAGGCTGTAACCCAGCGCTTCGAACACCCCTTCCACCGCAAAAGCGGCCGCCTTGGCGTTGAGGGTATCGAAAATGGTCTCGATCAAGATGATGTCGGCACCGCCCTCGATCAGGGCATGGGTCGATTCTGTATAGGCGGCCACCAGCTGGTCATAGGTGACGTTGCGCTTGCCGGGGTCGTTGACATCCGGCGAGATGGAACAGGTGCGGTTGGTAGGGCCCAGCACCCCGGCGACGAAGCGCGGCTTGGCGGGATCTTTCGCCGTCCACTCGTCTGCCACGGCGCGAGCCAGCCGGGCCGCCTCGCGGTTGATCTCGGCCGAAAATGCTTCCATCTCGTAATCGGCCATGGCGATGCGCGTGGCGTTGAAGGTGTTGGTCTCGAGAATGTCGGCCCCGGCAGCGCAATACTGCTCATGGATCTCGCGGATCACCGCCGGGCGGGTCAGCACCAGCAGATCGTTGTTGCCCTTGATGTCGGTATGCCAGTCGGCAAACCGCTCACCCCGATAATCCGCTTCGCCCAGTCGGTAACCCTGAATCATGGTGCCCATGGCCCCGTCGATGATCAGGATCCGCTCCCTGAGGCAGGCTTCCAGCTTCTTTGTTACGTCCGACTGCGTGCTCGGCTCTCTGCTCGACATTTCGTTCGACACCGCGTGTTCCTCTTACATCCATGCAACTGCGTAAACAGCATCCTAACAGCAAACAAATAAAATGGAAATCTAGCCGTCTATCAGTCCAAACAGAACGCCATATACTCATTTATGGGTAATGAGTAACATAGGGCCCGAGAGTAACCTATGCCCGTCCTGCATAGGGATACGTGCTTGCTGTCTACCAACGAGAAAAAAATAACTATGAGCGTCTACTACACACTCTGTTTTCTGGCAGCGTTGGCGATTTTTATCGCCTTTGCCAACCAGTATGTTGTGAAGATCCAGACCACCATCGCCATTACTGCGGGCTCCATGCTGATCTCCGCACTGCTGGTGCTGTTTGGCAAACTGGGCTGGTTCAACCTGGAACCTCTTGCCGTCAAAACCATGGAGAGCATCGACTTCCAGAACTTCCTGCTGAAGGGGATTCTGGGCTTCCTGCTGTTCGCCGGTGGTCTTGGCATCAACCTCAAGGCGTTGCGTAGCCAGAAGTGGGAGATCACCATTCTGGCCATCATTGCCACCCTGCTCTCCACCTTTATCATCGGTTACGGCTTCTGGTTTATCGCCAAGCTGCTGGGCTGGGAACTGCCGCTGGTCTACTGCATGCTGTTCGGCGCGCTGATCTCCCCCACTGACCCGATTGCCGTACTCGCCATCGTCAAGAAGATGAAAGCGCCACCCCAGATCGCCATCCAGATCGAAGGGGAGTCACTGTTCAACGATGGCGTCGGCCTCGTCATCTTCGCCACCGTGTTTGCCGTCGCCTTTGGCGGGGTTGAGCCGACCTTCGGCAGCGTGGCTGGTCTGTTCCTGCACGAAGCCCTCGGCGGCATCCTGTTCGGCGCCGTGCTGGGCCTCATCGCCCACGTGATGATCAGCGCCACCGACGATGGCTCGCTGGAGCTGCTGCTGACGCTCTGCATCCCGACCGCCGGTTTCGCCTTTGCCAACATGATCGGCGTCTCCGGTGCGCTGGCCATGGTGGTCACCGGCATCATGATCGGCAACTGGACCCGCCAATCCGGCTTCTCCGAACAGAGCCGTCATCACCTGGATCACTTCTGGGAGTTGATGGATCAGTTCCTCAACGCCCTGCTGTTCCTGCTGATCGGTCTGGCACTGGTGCTGCTGGAACTCTCCTGGCATGACTGGGTGCTGCTGGTTATCGCGGTACCGCTCTGTCTGGCTGCCCGCTTCATCAGCGTATCGCTGCCCTATGTGGCCTTCCGCAGATTCCGCAACTACAACACCTTCTCGGTGCGGATCCTTACCTGGGGCGGTCTGCGTGGCGGTCTGGCCATGGCGATGGCACTGGCACTCCCCTCCGGCGTCATGATGATCCCGGATCATGGTGTCGACCTGCGTCAGGTCATCCTGGTGATGACCTACTCGGTGGTGATGTTCTCCATCGTGGTGCAGGGCATGACCATCACCCCGATGATCACTGCCGCCAAGAAGGCCTGTGGCGACTACTGAGTCGACCGACGGTACTGATTGCAGAATGAAAGAGGGCTCCGTAAGGAGCCCTCCTTTTATGGCTAATATTTGCGACTGATAGCACCTTGATAACACAGAGGAAAAGCGTACTTACTTCGACATCGGCAAATTATTGTTTGCTTTTTATTCATTTCGAGGAGAGAATGCGCCCCGGCTAGTTAATCAGCCCTGTTTATGTTCGCAATGCTTCAACGTTAGATGAATCCTGCCAGAACCCACATAACCTTCCTCTGATTTACTCGCCTTGAGAACCGTCAGGCTGTCTGCCTGCGTTGCCCGGCTCTCACGGTGCAGACCCGATCTGCCCACCCAATTTGATTTATGCATCAGCATATTCCTTGAAAAGTGCAGACGCCCCTTAACAGGGCTGGGTATTCCTGCGCGCTTGTCGTTCACCCAATCGACCGCGCCCATTAACCTGACATTTGCCAATACAAGGAGCAAACACCTAATTTATATAGAGAAATACCATGATGAAAGCCGTACAAACACACAAGCCCCTGCGTCGTAGCAAACCCATCAACCTGCCCCCGCAAGAGCAGGATTCCGATGCGTTCCTGATCCAGTTCAGCACCCGCTTCAGCGGCGGTTTCGCCATCTCCTGTGATGGTATCGCTGGCGAGTTCTCCATCGAAGACCTCAACTGATCCTGCCTGCCCTCCGGCAGCGCCCGATGCAGACAGGCCGCAACTCACGGCGGCCTCTTTGCTTATCTCACGCCTTTAGCCAAACCCAGCCTCTTGCTTGTCACTCAGCCTGACCAGCCACCTCGCCATTCGCTTTCCAGCTCTCTGACCTTGATCACTGCTCCAGCAGCAGGCATTCATCAGCATCTTCGCTCAGCTTGACCAGACGGCTGCGTACCAGCCCCAGCTTGGCCAGCAGGCCGATGGAACGTTCATTCCCCGGGGTGACGATGGCGACCACTTGCCCGATCCCCAACCGGCTTTTGCCATCGGCAAGGGCGGCCTGCGCCGCTTCAATGGCGTAGCCCTTACCGCGATACTGCGGCAGGAAGGCGTAGCCGATATCGACCTGCTCCAGACTATCGCGCTTGATCAGACCGCAGATACCGAGGCTGGCACCGTCCTCCTTGCGCTCCACCAGATAGAGCCCGTGACCATAACGGGCATAGCTGACCGCCGGCCCCTGCTGGATATACTCCTGCGCCTGCTCCAGAGTGCGGATGCCCCGATCGCCGATGTAGCGATAAAAGTCGCCGTCATTGAGCAGCTCAAGAATGAAGGGGGCATCGGTGGCGATCATTTCGCGCAGGATCAGGCGGGAGGAGGCAATCATGGCAAGGGCTCTCAGACGGAAAGTGAAGGGCAAAGAGTGCCCCGTCACTCCCTGGCTGGCAAGCCTGCGGCACCATCAGCCATGAAAAAGGGGCCGCGCGGCGACCCCTGATGAGATGGAAGATAAGGCCTCAGGCCGCCAGCAACCCGGCATAACCGTTACCCTGTTCCCGCAGCGCGATGAACTGGGCGGCGCAATCGGCCCAGCTCAGCCCCAGCGCATCTGCCACCTTGTGAGGCCACTCGGGCGGTGCCTCTTCCCCCACATCGGACTGGGCCGCCAGCACGATGGCCAAGTGGATCAATCCGGCCTCGGGGGAGAACTCCTTGGCCAGCATGGGGTTGTAGTGATACTCCACCGCAGTGCTGATGGTCTCGGGGAACTTCCAGTAGCGGGCCATGGCTGCCCCGACCTGGGCATAGTTGAAGCCGACCACCAGCTCTTCCGCCTTGGCCCGCCCCTTGTGCAACTCCAGATCATGGATGTGATGGACGGTGTTTTCCGGCAGGCCCACGTGCATCACCAGGCGGCCGAGATCGTAGAGCAGGGCGCAGGTAAAGACCTCCTCCCCCTTCATCCCTTTCTTCACCGCCAGACGGCGAGCCAGTTCGGCCACGTTGAAGACGCAGCCCCAGAAATGTTTGAGATCAATGCCGGGGACGGCCTTGACCGATTCGGTGAGCCCGCAGGCCAGCACCATGTTGCGCACCATCGCCAACCCCAGCCGCACCGCGGCTTCATTGACGGTGCCGATCTGGCGACTGCTGCCGAATTTGGCCGAGTTGGCCAACCGCAGCAACTTGGCGGAGATGACCGGATCCTTGTTGATCAACTTGCTGATCTTGAGCAGATCCGGCTCCTTTTCATTGAAGGTCTGAATCAAGTCGCGCATTACTTCGGGGATCTGTGGCAGCAGCTTGGGCTCGGCCAGCAGGGAATCTATCGTGGGCATAGGCGTGTCCATCCATGTTATCTGTGTTCCAACCTGTCTGCCTTGGCAAACTTCTCTAATTATGGGTAACAAATGACTTCCGTATCGGATTGTTTATTCGCTGACCGTTCAAGGTGTTAGCCCCATTCAGGCTATACTGGCCGCCACATTCACTGTTGCGGATATCCCATGAACGACACTCAGGAATTTTTTGACGAAGAGACGCTGCTGGAGATGGTGGAGAACCAGCTCAACGATGGTCACCCGCCCCATGTGAAGGCGACCCTGATGCGGCTGGTGATGAAGGGCACGCCGCGGGAAGAGGCGCTGCAATATATCGCCTGCGCCCTCGGGGCCGAGCTGATGGCGATGGAGGCCGATCAAGGCCCCTTCAATCTGACCCGCTACGGCGAGTTCCTCGACAGCCTGCCCGAGATGCCGTGGGCTGACTGAGGCGCCACGCCTTTGCATGACTCCTTAAAAACAGAAGGGCGGGTGCCGATGGCCCCGCCCTTGTTGCATGGATCCTCTGTGGATCAGAACTGGGAATTGATGATCACCTCTTCCCCCAGCGCCCCTGCCAGCGGCAGTGGCCGGTAGCTGGAGTTGGCAGCCCGCAGCAGACGAATGCCGCGAATGCCGATCTCCTGTGCCGCCTTGATATCTCCGTCGGCATCGCCGTAGAAGACTTTCATCTGCTTCTCCTTAAGCCACTGCACCTTGGTGTTCTGGCCAGGCTGATCGCCAGCGAAGATCACCGGATTGAGCTGGTCGGCCGGAATACTCATGGTCTGCTGCAGGGTCTGGCTCACGGTTTCGGTCTTGGTGGCCGAGCGACCGGTGACGAAATAGATATGGTCACCGCGCTTGAGGTGCATGGCGATGAGCGCCTTGCCCACCTCTTTCGGCATGCTGAACGCATCCCAACCGTTGTTCATCTTCTCCCAGAAGGCGGGGTTCTTCAGATAGCTCTCGTCGTTGGGCGAGAACTCCTGCTTGCCGCGATAAAAACCGGGGCTGGAGAAGAGCAGGGTATCGTCGATATCAAACCCGACCGCCATTGGCGGCAGGCCATCCAGGCTCTTGGCAATCTGCTCCACCGAGACCCAGTGGATCGGCGCCTGCTGGGCCAGGGTGACGGTGGTGACACCGGCAGGGATCGGCTGAACGGTCGCAGCTTCACCCGCCAAGGCGGGCAGAGAGAGGGCGGCAGCCAGCAAGGAGGCAAGCAGCGCCGGACGAGAGAGGTGTTTCATAAGGCAGGTTGTCATCGTCAATCAAAAGAGGGGGCCAATAGTGCCCCCATCCACGCCTTCAAATCTGTGAATGCTCCTGCAAAAGGGAGCATTTGACGCCCGATAATTAATCTTCGATTGGCAGCAGATCGGTAAAGACAAAGCCGTCGCGCAGCACTGTCTCCCCGACTTGAATGCCGAGCGGGCGGGAGAACATGGGGCCATCATAGGCCAGGGTGTGGAACTCGCCGTTCTCGCCGCACGGGTCAACCCCCTCCGGCAGCGCCGCCAGCAGCGCCAGGTCAAAATCGTGGCCACCCAGGCTGGCATCCAGCTTGTTCGGGTCGAGGGCACTGATCCGCGCCTTCAACCCTGCGGCCATCATCTGTGGCGCCAGTTCACGGGTATTGCTGCCCCACAACGGGAACAGTGGCTCGATACCGGTGCCTGCCAGCTGCTGTTCACGGTAGGCACGCACATCCTCAAGGAAGAGATCACCAAACGCCATGTGGCGGATCCCCTGCGCCACCACATCGGCGATAAAGCCGGTCATGATGCGGGCGTAATCCTCGTTGCTGCAGGGCCAGGGCAGATCGATGGTGATAAGGGGCAACCCGACGCAAGCGGCCTGCTCGGTCAACAGCTGCTTGCGCACTCCGTGCATTGCCACCCGCTCGAATGCCTGATTAAGGGTGGTGAACAGCCCCACCACCTCGATGGCGGGATCTTGCCGCAACTGATGCAGTGCCCATGCGCAATCCTTGCCGCTGCTCCAGGAGAGCAGTACCCGTTTCTTTTCCATCATTCCTCCGCCAGCGGGGCGCTCTGGTTTCCCAAACGCGCTGGTTTTCCCAGAAAGGTTGCCCCAAAAAGATGCAAGACAGTGTTGCGAATTGCGCGATTTACACACAAGCGACGGGCAGCATACTCTCGATCTCCTGCATATGCCCCCTTTACGGGGGCGACAATAACTAAAAAAACCGATGGGAAACATACGGATATGACCACAACCGCACAACAGCACGATCACGCCCGCCCCCTCAATCGACAGGATTACAAGACCCTGAGTCTGGCTGCCCTCGGCGGTGCGCTGGAGTTTTACGACTTCATCATCTTCGTCTTCTTCGCCGTCGTCATCGGCGAACTGTTCTTCCCGACCGATATTCCCGAGTGGCTGCGCCAGTTCCAGACCTTCGGTATCTTTGCCGCCGGTTACCTGGCCCGCCCGCTCGGCGGCATTATCATGGCCCACTTCGGCGACCTCATAGGCCGCAAGCGGATGTTCACCCTCAGCATTCTCATGATGGCGCTGCCGACCCTGCTGATCGGTCTGCTGCCCACCTATGCGGTACTCGGCATCGGCGCCCCCATCGCACTGCTGGGACTGCGCATCCTGCAAGGCGCCGCCATCGGCGGTGAAGTGCCGGGTGCCTGGGTGTTTGTCGCCGAGCACGTCCCTGCCCGTCGGGTCGGTGTCGCCTGCGGCACGCTCACGGCGGGATTGACGGCTGGCATCCTGCTCGGCTCCCTGATCGCCACTGCGGTCAACAAGAGCCTCACCCCGGCCGAAGTGAGCGAGTGGGGCTGGCGGGTGCCCTTCCTGCTGGGCGGCATCTTCGGCATCGTCGCCATGTACCTGCGCCGCTGGTTGCACGAGACCCCGGTCTTCGCCGAAATGCAGGCCAACAAGGCGCTGGCCGACGAGTTGCCCCTCAAGACGGTACTGCGCAGCCACAAGAGCAGCGTGGTGGTCTCCATGCTGCTCACCTGGCTGCTCTCTGCCGGTATCGTGGTGGTGATCCTGATGACCCCCACCTATCTGCAGAAGGTCTATGGCATCAGCCCGGCTGACGCCCTGACCGCCAACTCGCTGGCCATCGTGGCCCTGACCCTCGGCTGCATCGTCTATGGTCGACTGATAGACCTGCTGGGCAGCGGTATCACCTTCATGTTTGGCTCCCTGCTGCTGGCAGGTTCCAGTTACGCCTTCTATCACGGTCTGGCGGCCGGTACGAGCCAACTGGTGCCGCTCTACATGCTGGCGGGCTTTGCGGTCGGGATTGTCGGCGCCGTGCCTTACGTGATGGTCAACGCCTTCCCGCCGGTGGTGCGCTTCTCCGGCCTGTCGTTCTCCTACAACGTGGCCTACGCCATCTTCGGCGGCCTCACCCCGATGGCGGTGACCCTCTGGATGAAGAGCGACATGCTGGCCCCCTCCCACTATGTGGTGAGTCTGTCGGTGCTCGGCTTTGCCATCGGCCTCTGGCTCTGGTTCCAGCAGCGCGCCATTCGGCAGCAGCAACCCCAACCCGCCTGACCCCGAGCCCCGAATCTGATTCGGGGCTTTTTTGTACTGCTTGTGTTCAGTTTGGCCAGCATAAGATAGCCTCCCTCTTGAGTCAGGTGACAACCTGCCTCATGGCGTTCCTATTCACTCCCGTTATCAGAGGCCCAATATGTTCTTTCAGGTCGTCTTTATCGCCTTGCTGGCGCTGCTGCCCATGGTCAACCCGCCCACCACGGCCACCCTGCTGCTGGGGCTGAGCAAGGGGATGTCGCGCGAACACGTGCGCCGCCAGGTCAACCTGGCCGCCATCTATCTGTTCTGCACCCTCTGCATCACCTTCTTTATCGGATCCTCGGTTCTTGATCTGTTCGGGATCTCCATTCCGGGCTTGCGACTGGCCGGTGGCCTCATTATCGGCTTTATCGGTTTTCGCATGCTGTTTCCCGCCCCCAGTCAGGCAAGCGGGGTAGACATCAACCAGAGCATCGCCTTCGTGCCGCTTACCATGCCCAGCATGTGCGGGCCGGGCACCATGGCACTGGTGATCAGCGGTGCCGCCCAGATCGCCGAGCTGCCTAGCGAGTACAATCGGCTCACTATCTACGGCGGCATGGTGACGGCGTTTGCCCTGATGAGCCTGATCAGCTGGGGAGTATTGAAGCTGGCGGATCCGGTCTGCAAGATCCTCGGCGACACCGGCATCGACGCCATGACCCGGATCATGGGCTTCCTGCTGGTTTGCATGGGTATGCAATTTTGCATCAATGGCATCAAGGAAGTGGCACAGGATCCGGTATTCCACGGTGGGGGAGCCGTACAGAGCACACCGGCGCTACCGCAGGTTTCCGGCACTTTTGATCACTTGCCGCAAAAGCCCACCAGCTCTGATTGAAAACGGTATCAAAAAGTCCCTGACGATCTGCACTGATCTTGTTCCTGATCATGTTATTGACACACAAATGAGTTAGTTTGTTTTTCATACAGACTTTGTTCAGACGGATGCTGATAGGTTTGTTGATGAATACCCACTCAATTTCAGGAGAGTATGCAGATGGACAAGATGCTGACCGAAATAGGGAGCCATAGCCTGTTTCACGAGTACCTGAACGTGGTTGGGATTGCGAGCCCATCCCTCGCCAAGATCGAACAGCGCTGGGAATATAAAGAGCAAGAGCAGCTGGTCGCCAAGATCCAGATCGACAAACAGGGTAACGCCCGCTACTTCATCGACGCCCGCGCCATATCCGTCAACTGATACCGAATAATCCGCCAGCCCCGGTTCACCGACCGGGGCTTTTTGTTGTCCGCAATCCCGTACTCAACGACCGGCCTCATCTCTGCTATGACGACAAGCTATTTACTGTTTGTTTTTTGTACAGCAATCATTCAGCTCGACATGGCTATCTTGTATCCGCCCCCCTTGTTCCAGAAGAGTATCCAGATGACCAAGATGCTGACCGAAATTGGTAGTCATAGCCTGTTTCACGAGTACTTGAATGTGCTCGGCATTGTCAATCCAGCCCTTGCCAACGTAGAGCAGCTGTGGGAACACAAGCAGCAAGAGAGGCTGATCGCCAAGATCCAGATCGATAAACAGGGCAAGGCCCGTTACTTCATCGACGCCCGCGCCATCTCGGTCAACTGATACCGAATAATTCGCCAGCCCCGGCCCACCGACCGGGGCTTTTTGTTATCTGCCATCAGCTAAATAGCAAAACCCCGGCAAGAGCCGGGGTTTGATTGCGTCGGGTTACGCCGCTGCGCGGCTCACCCAACCTACGAGGTGCCACCCACGGTGAGCTGGTCCAGCTTGAGGGTGGGCTGGCCGACACCGACCGGCACGCTCTGCCCCTCCTTGCCACAGATGCCGACCCCGCGATCCAGCGCAAGATCGCTGCCCACCATGGAGACCTGGCTCATCGCCTCGGGGCCGTTGCCGATCAGGGTCGCGCCCTTGATGGGGGCGGTGATCTTGCCATCCTCGATGAGGTAAGCCTCGGAGGCGGAGAAGACAAACTTGCCGGAGGTGATGTCCACCTGACCGCCACCGAAGTTGGGGGCATAAATGCCCTTCTTCACCGAGGCGATGATTTCGGCCGGATCGTACTGACCCGCCAGCATGTAGGTGTTGGTCATGCGCGGCATCGGCATGGCGGCATAGGATTCGCGGCGGCCGTTGCCAGTGAGCGGCACGCCCATCAGGCGGGCGTTCTGCTTGTCCTGCAGGTACCCCTTGAGGATGCCGTTCTCGATCAGCACGTTGTAACCGCCCGGTGTCCCCTCGTCATCTATGCTGACGGAACCGCGCCGACCCGGCAGGGTGCCATCATCGACGATGGTGCAGTGCTTGGAGGCCACCTGCTCGCCGATGCGACCGGCAAACGCGGAAGAGCCCTTGCGGTTGAAGTCCCCCTCCAGACCGTGGCCCACCGCCTCGTGCAGCAGCACGCCGGGCCAACCGGAGCCCAGCACCACCGGCATGGTGCCGGCTGGCGCGTCAATCGCTTCGAGGTTGACCAGCGCCTGACGCACCGCTTCGCGCACATAGCCAAAGGCGCGGCTCTCCAGCCCGTCCAGTTCGAGGAACCAGTCGTAGCCGAAGCGACCACCGCCACCGGCACTGCCACGCTCGCGGCGATCGCCCTTCTCGGCGATCACGGTCACCGACAAACGCACCAGTGGACGAATATCGGCAGCCAGGGTGCCATCGGTAGCGGCGACCAGCACCTCTTCGTAGACACCGCTGATGGAGGCCATCACCTGATTGATGACGGGGTCCAGACTTCTGGCGAACTTGTCCATCTGCTCCAGCAGGGCAATTTTCTGCTGCTTGTCGAGGGTTTGCAGCGGATCCATGGCCGGATAGAGCAGGTTCGCTTCGGTGCGAGCCCACGCCTTCACCTTGCCCTGCGCACCGGCAGCGGCGATACCACGGGCGGCGGTCACCGACTGTTGCAGCGCCAGCAGGCTCAGCTCGTCCGAGTAGGCGAAGCCGGTCTTCTCGCCGCTGACGGCGCGCACCCCGACCCCCTGATCGATGTTGTAGCTGCCATCCTTGACGATGCCATCTTCCAGCATCCAGGACTCGTGCCAGCTGCGCTGGAAATAGAGATCGCCGAACTCAACCTGATGGCTCATCAGGCTGCCGAGCAGTTGCTGCAGGCGCCCTTCGTCGAGGTCGTTCGGGGCCAACAGGGAGGCACTAACCTGGCTCAATAGACTCAATCTTCTTCTCCACTCTCGTAACGAGATGTTTTAAATCGTCTTGCCGACGGGTTGGCAACAAGCCACTCCATCACAACAAACGGGCATGGGTCAGCACTGGCATGGTGCGATGCAATTCGTCGATAAGCCCAAGCTCCATCTGCGCCAATACTGTGCCGCGTCCGGACTCTTTGCTCGCCAGCACCCGACCCCAGGGGTCGATCACCATGCTGTGGCCCCAGGTCTGGCGCCCCGTCTCGTGAGTGCCGCCCTGATTGGCAGCCACTACGTAGCACTGGTTTTCGATGGCGCGGGCCCGCAGCAGCGGCTCCCAGTGCGCCTCGCCGGTCACGGCGGTAAATGCAGCAGGCACCAGCAGCACGCGGGCACCGGCACGGGCCAACTGGCGGTAGAGCTCGGGAAAGCGCAGATCATAACAGATCGAGAGGCCAAGGGGACCAAAGGGGGTGTCCACCAGCACAGGCACATCCCCCGGGCTGAACGTTTCCGACTCCCGGTAACGACCGTGATTGTCCGTCACGTCCACATCGAACAGGTGGATCTTGTGGTAGTGGCCCCTGAGTTCACCGCTTGAGTCAAACACCAGCGAGCTGGTGTGGATGTGGTCGGAACCTGCGATGGTGGTCGGCATTCTTGTCGGCATAGCACCGGCCACCAGCCAGATGCCGCAATCGCGGGCCCACTCGGCCAGTTGCTGCTGGATGGGGGCGGCGCCGCTCAGATCGGGGCCAATCGCCTCGGCACCATCCAGATAGCCCTGCCGTTCGCCAAACAGGGCAAAGTTCTCCGGCAGCAGCACCAGCAGCGGCCGCTCTTTTGGCAAGGCCGCCAGTTCGGCGGCAATCTGCTCCCGGTTATCCTGCCAGTTGCGGCCTGATACCAGCTGTATTGCGGCTAACCACATGACGCACTCCTTGTCGCTTGCCTTGTAGATTGGACCATCAGACGGTGACAGCATCCCCTGCCTGCAGGGTGTAATCCAGCACTATGATACGTGCCAGCACCGGACGGAAGATGGCCTTGAGGGCATCGTGATCAGGATGGGGCAGATAGCGCTGGCGGGCCGCTTCGTCGGCGAAGGTCATCAGCACGCTGTGGGTAAAGCCGTCATTCCTCCCCTCGGGGCTGTCATTCTCCCCCCACTCCACAGCGGTCACACCGCTGACCTTGGCCGGTATGGCGAGGAAGGCGGCCCTGACGGCGGCAATATCGGCGGGGAGTGCGTCGGGCTTGAAGGTGATCAGCAGAATATGTCGGATCATGGCTCTCTCCTTGAGCGTGAGCAGGTCGAAGCAAGGGTTGGCGCCAGCATCAAGGCTGACGCGGACTGCCTGGTTGTGGATTGAGCAGGAAAGGGGTGGCCGCTGGCAGGGTGGGCACCACCGCATCGACCGCCTCTTTCTGCTGCTGGTTAAGCTTGATCCGAGCCCGATTGCGTCCCGCCTCGATCAGCTTGGGATCATCGAGCGGGCCGGAGACCCGGAAATCGATGCGGGTCACCACATCCACCACCGGTTCCAGCAATTTGGAGAGGGCCAGCACATAGAGCCCGGTCACCGGCGTGATGGAGAAGGCCGCCACCACCGGCAAGGTGCCACCCAGGTTCGGGGAGAAGCTCAGATCGAAGTCGAGCCGCCAGCGCACCAGATCGGCGATCCCTTCACCGCGCAGGTTGCCAGCCGCCCCTTTCATATAGAAGTCGTCATTTTTGAGCTGCCCCTGCTTGATGGTGGCGGAGGCAGACATGGATTCGAAGTAGAAGCCCTTGTCGAACACATCGCGAAAATCGAGGCGCAGCTTGCGCAGCAGGGAGTCGAGACTGAGCAGGGAGAGCAGTCGCGCCCCCTTGTCGTTGACCTCCCGCAGGGTGCCGCCCTCCAGCTGATAGTTGGCACTTCCCCCCAGGGTCGGCAGACTCGGCCGGTAGGGCACATCCTGCCAGTTCAGATCAAAGGCGAGGGAGCCGGGCGCATCGCCGATGGGCGAGGTGTAACCGAGCCGCTTGAGCAGCAGCTCGCTGTTGCCGCTGGTCAGCTTGCCACGGGCGCGGGTCTGCATCCGGTTGCCATCGGCCAGCCAGTCCATGTTGCCGGTGAGCTGACTGCCGGCCAGCCGCACATCCAGCCCCTTGAGGGTCACCTTGTTGGCACCGGGCACCAGCTCCCCTTTCACTTCGCCGAGCGGCAGCTCGCCAAAGCGACAGTCGACACAACTGAATGTCAGCCAGGGAATGGAGGCCATGATGGCGTTATCCTGCTGCGCATCAGGATCCGGGCTGAGATCCGAACTCTTGCCGGACCAGTAGATGCGGGCAAACTTGGCATCCACCGGGCGATTGGCCACTGCGGGCAGCCGGATCACCCCCATCACGTCGGGGCTGTCGATCATCACCTCGGTCGCCTGACTGGTCGGCCCCACGGTGAAGCGCGCCGCCTTGAGGGTGGCACTGCCGATATAGGCGCGGGCCAGCTGACCATCCACCCACCACTCCTGCGGCAGGAAGGCGGGGCCGACCACCGCATTGCCAGTCTGGTTCTGCGCTGGCAGCCACTGCTTGAGCCGCGCCAGCCAGCCGCCGACGTCGGCCTCCTGCTGGTTGATGGCAAGCAGCATGGGGGCATCGCGCAGCACCCGGGCACCCGGTTGGCCCACATCGACCCGCACCCGACTGAGATAGGGCCCCCCTTCTCCGTAGACCAGCCGGGTCTGCATATCCACATCAGCCCCCAGCACGGCGCGAATGTCGGCGCTACCATCCCGGCCACGGGCGATCACCTTGAGCGGCAGCCGGCTGGCGCTGCTCTTGGCCAGCGGCAGCGGCAGATCCAGCCCCATCCCCTGCAGGTTGGAGTCGAGCGCCAGCTGGAAGCTGAACGGTTTGCTCTCGGGCAGGGTCAGCCCAAGCTTGCCACCCCAGTTGCTGCGGCCGTTGAGGATACCGTACGAGGCGATGGCCGCAGGCTGGCGTCGGCTATCCCACTGCCCCTTGAAATCGAGGTCAACCTGATAGTGATCCGGATGTTGGCGCCCCTGATAGTCAAGGGTCAACGGCTGGTTCCACAGACTCGCCTTGAGGTTGCTGAAGCGGGTCTGCTCGTTGTCATATTCGAGGCGCCCCTGCACCTTCTCCAGCGGCAGATCCAGACTGGCGACCCGCACCTTGTTGTTGCTGAAGGTGGCATCGCCGCTCGCCTTCACCTCGCTCTCGCCATCGAGGGGAATATCGAGCTTGACCGAACCGGCCATCGGGCCGCGGATCTCGATCTCTCGCAGCGCCTGTCCCACCGAACTGCCCAGCGGGGAGTCCTGCAGGTAGTCGCTGATGGCCTTGCCCTCGCCCTGCACCTTGGCATCCACATAGAGGTGGGCGCCAGGGGAGAGATCCGGGATCCAGGCATGCACCGAGTCGGAGCTCGCCTTGCCAAGTCGGGTGGCGCGGCTGCGCATATCGAGGCCGGCATTCTGGAACAACAGGTCGATCTGCAGGTCGGTGAGCGGTTGCCAACCGGGGAAGAATTCGTAGGTGGCCTGCTCCAGCGGCACCGCCACCTGGAAAATGCCATCGCCCTGCTCATAGGGGAAATCACGGAACTCGCCGTACCAGAGCAGATCGGCCCCCTTGGCCTTGCCCCCCTTGATGGCGCCGCTCAGGTAATCCACCAGTCCCTTGTCCATCGCCTGCAGCGGGAAGTAGCGATCGGCATGGCCCGCGTTCTTCACATCGATGCGGCCGGTCAGGGCCAGGAAGGGGTGCTCGAACAGATCGAGACGGAAACGGCTGGCCAGAGTCAGGTCAGGGTTATCCAGCGCGATATCCTGCCCGTAGAGCACCCAGCCTTGTGCCTCGCGCCACCAGTCGAGGCGGGCCGAGAAGCTGTCGACCGGGATCGGCACCTTGAAGTGACGGGCGGGATCCACCTTGTCGTTCGCCAGCGCCAATCTGGCACTGCCCCCCTTGGGGGTGAGCCAGAACTCGCCGTTGAGATCCCGCCAACCGGGCACGTCGTGCCAGGCATTGAGGCTCACATTGGCGATCTCGCCGCTGAAGGAGATATCCTGCCACCCGGCATCCGCCAGCAGGGTCAAATCGGTCAGCTTGCCCTTGGGCTTGGTCTGCTTGAGCAACTCGCTCTGGGCGGGATACATCGCCGAGACCAGCTGGCTCAGCTGGGCAAGCTGATCGAGATCGATCTGCGGCACATAGCCCTGCACCCGCTCGCCGATCCGCTCCAGCTGCAACCGGCTGTGCAGCCAGGGTTTTTCGTCAAGTTTGAAGATCACATCGTGGCTGGCCAGTTGCCAGTCCTGACCATCCCGGCGCAGTTGAACCTTGCCGCCATCGAGACCGAGACGATGGAGCCGCTGATCCTTGGGATCCTTCCAGATCAGGTAGTTGTTGCCAAAGGCCAGCAGGGTGTTGCCCAGCTTGCCGCTGTCAAACTCGCTCCAGAGCTGGAAGTCGAGCTGACCGGCGACGCTGGGCTCACCCGCATGGATCTTGGCGAGAATGGGACTGATATCGAGCTGGCGGGCACCCAGATAGAGCTGCCCCTTGAGGCGGTCGAGGCGCGCCGTCGGGGCATCGATATCCAGAATCAGATCGATGGTGCTCTCGCCCACCCCGTTGATGAGGTAAGCCTTGCCGACCCCCTGATGGCGCTTGCCGCGGTTCTGCCAGCGCAGTTGGGCAATGTCGAGCGCCCGCAGATCACCGAGGGAGGTGGTGACGCTGAGGCGGGTGTTATGCACATCGAAGGTGGAGAGCTGGGTCAGCAGAAAGCGCAGCAGGGCCCCCTGTTGGGGGTCCCCTTGCGGCTCGCGGCTGTTGGCGGGCTGGCTGAAATCGAGGGTGATGTCGCCATCGCTGAGGGTCAGCTCGCCAAACACCGGCTTGAGCTCGTTGAGGGTGCGCCAGAAGTCGAGATGCACCCAGGCTTTGCCGAGCTGTACGGTAAAACGCCCCGAATCCGGGGCGATGGCGAGTTGCTGCAATTCGAGGGCGGGCCCTGATTGTGTCCAGTCCAGCCCCACTTGCTCCACGCTGACCTTGAGTTGTGAATCCCCCAGCAGAGTGTTGATCAGACTCTCCCGGTATTGATTCAGCAAAGGGCCCCCAACCCGTACCAGCGTGACCAGCATGGCCATCAGTACGAACAGGACCCCCAGGGCCAACCAGCCCCGACTCAGCCAGCGGTAGACCAATTACATCATCACCACGTCGAATTGCTCCTGACCACAGAGGGGTTCGCTCACAACCCGCACCTGTTTGCCGATAAACACTTCCAGTTCCGCCAGACTGTGGGACTCCTCGCCATGGAGGTAATCGGCCACGGCCGGAGCGGCGTAAACGGTAAACTGATCCGCATCGTAGGCGCGATTGACCCGGATGATCTCCCGCAGGATCTCGAAGCAGACCGACTCCACTGTCTTGACCCGACCGCGCCCCTTGCACTCGGGGCACTCGGAGCAGAGCACATGCTCCAGGCTCTCGCGGGTGCGCTTGCGGGTCATCTCGACCAAGCCTAGTTGGGAGAAACCGTTGACGTTGGTCTTGGCGCGATCCTTGGAGAGCGCCTGCTCCAGGCTGTGCAGCACCCGACGGCGGTGATCTTCCGACTGCATGTCGATGAAGTCGATGATGATGATGCCGCCGAGGTTGCGCAGGCGCAGATGGCGTGCGATGGCCGCCGTCGCCTCGACGTTGGTGTTGAAGATGGTCTCTTCCAGATTGCGATGGCCGACGAAGGCACCGGTGTTGATATCCACCGTGGTCATGGCTTCGGTCTGGTCGATGATGAGGTAGCCGCCGGATTTCAGCTCCACCTTGCGCTCCAGCGCGCGCTGGATCTCGTTCTCCACGTCGTAGAGATCGAAGATCGGCGACTCGCCGGGGTAGTACTCCAGCTTGTTGGCCAGCTCCGGCACATACTCACCGGTGAAACGCTTGAGCTGATCGAAGCTCTGACGGGAGTCAACGCGGATCTTGTCGAGCTCGGCACCGACGAAATCGCGCACCACCCGGAAGGCAAGACTGGGATCCTCGTAGAGGATCTTGCAGGGCGGGTACTTCTGCTTGCGCTCGAGGATCTTGCGCCACAGGCGTTTCAGGAAGGCGGCATCCTGCTCCAGCTCCAGCTCCCCCACCCCTTCGGCGGCGGTACGGATGATGTAGCCACCCAGCTCGTCCACATAACCGGCCACGGTGCGCTTGAGACGCTCCCGCTCCGCTTCGGACTCGATGCGCTGGGAAACGCCGACGTGGGCGCTGCCCGGCATAAAGACCAGATAGCGGGACGGCAGAGTGATGTCGGTGGTGAGACGGGCCCCCTTGGTACCCAGCGGATCTTTCACCACCTGCACCATGATGTCCTGCCCCTGGCGCACCAGCTCGGCGATGTTGCCGACCTGAAACTGCTCCTTCTCCTTCACCGCCACGCACTCGGTGTGGGGCACGATGTCGGAGGCATGGAGAAACGCCGCCTTGTCCATACCGATATCGACGAATGCCGCCTGCATGCCGGGCAGCACCCGACTGATCTTGCCTTTGTAGATATTGCCCACGATGCCACGCTTGGCCTGACGCTCTACGTGCACTTCCTGCAGCAGACCGTTTTCGACCAGGGCGACCCGGGTTTCGGAGGGGGTAACGTTAACCAGCAGTTCTACCGACATAAGTAACCTTGCCTGTTCCAGTTTTGAATTCTATAGAGCCAATCCGGTACAACGCGCGCAAGGGAGAACGCAGCAGAGCACAGCTGACGAGAAATTATCTAATCTGTTCCAGATGATGCTTGATCAGCAGGTCTGTCTCCAGCAGGGGCAGGCCGACCACGGCGCTGTAGCTCCCCTCGATGCGGCTGACAAACTTGCCTGCAATGCCCTGAATGCCGTAAGCCCCGGCCTTGTCACAGGGCTCACCGGTCTGCCAGTAGGCCTCGATTTCGGCCTCATCCAGCTTGCGAAACGCCACGTTGGTGGTGACCAGACGCACGTCACAACGATCCTTGCTGGCCAGCGCCACCGCCGTCATCACCTGATGCACCTTGCCGGAGAGCGCCTCCAGCATATCTTTGGCATCCAGCAGATCGGACGGTTTCTCCAGTACCCGGTCGCCCAGCACCACTATGGTGTCGGCACCCAGCACCGGCAACGCTGTCGGCGCACACGCCACGCCAGCCATCGCCTTGTCACGGGCGAGACGGCAGACGTAATCCTGCGCCTTTTCACCCTCTTCCCGCTGCTCGGGCACATCCAGTTTCAGCACCTCGAAGCGGTAGCCAAGCTGGGTCAGCAGTTCACGGCGACGGGGAGAAGCCGAGGCGAGATAGAGTTGTGGTTCGTTGTTTTTGCTCATATTTACCTAATGTTGAAGCGGCGCCGCACCTTGCGCAGCACCAGAAACACCCAGGGCCATATTAACATCGTCGTCAACGTCGACCAAAAATAGGCGAAGTTGAGGCTGGCCTGGCTGAACAGGTGCTCGGCCCAGAATACCGTCATCTTGCCCACCAGCGAGAGACCACCGATGATCAGTGCCTGCTGCCAGAGGGAGAAGTTGCGGATCTTCTGGAACTGGAAGGCTGCCAGATAGGTGGTGATGGCCATCGCCATCGCCCGCACGCCGAGGGTGCTGCCGAGCAGCACATCCAGCAGCAGACCCGCCACCCAGGCGGTGCCGACGTTGGTCCGGTGCGGCAAGGCCAGTGCCCAGTAGATCAGCACCATGGCCAGCCAGTCCGGACGGAAGGGGTCAAATTCGAAAGGAAGCGGCAGGATCGACAGGCTCAAGGCCAGCAGGATCGAGATCCAGATCCAGATCCTGCCGCTGGCGGGTTGCAGCATCAGCGAGTGGCTCCTGCGGCGGACGCAGCGGGCGCTGCCTGTTCGCCATCCTCATCATGTACTTCAGGTTTCTTGTCGGTCCACAGCAGCAGCAGGTAGCGCAGTCGATCCAGCTCCACCAGCGGCTTGGCCTCGACCTGGGCGAAGGGCTTGCCCTCCACATACTCGGAGCGAGTCACGGTCGCCACCGGATAACCTTCCGGGAAGCGGCCACCCAGACCGGAGGTGACCAGCAGATCACCCACCTGAATATCGGTGTTGCGCGGCAGGTTGCGCAGCTCAAGCTTGTCGAGTTCACCACTGCCGGAGGCGATGGCACGCAAGTCGTTGCGCAGCACCCGCACCGGAATGCCATGGCTGGAGTCGGTGATCAGCAGCACGCGACTGGTGGTGGAGCCCACGTGGAGCACCTGACCAATCACCCCCTGATCGTTGATCACCGCCTGACCGTTGTAGACGCCATCCAGCGCCCCCTTGTTGATCAGCACCTGATGGCTGAAGGGGTCGGAATCCACCGACAGCAGCTCGGCCACCATCTTGCGGGACTCCTTGTGCACCGGCGAGCCCAGCAGCTCGCGCAGACGCTGGTTCTCGTGCTCCAGATGATCCATCTTGAGCAGGCGAGAGCGCAGGGTAAACAGCTGTTGCTCCTGCTGCTTGGTCTGCTCGATAAGATCGGCACGGGTCTGCACCTGGGTCGACATGGTGTCAAGCAGGGTACCGGGCGCATTGGCCATGTATTGCAGGGGACTGACTAACGAACTGAGGTAGACGCGGACATGGGTAAACACACCGAAGCGGGAATCCGCGACGATGGCAGCGATGGAGATGATGACGGCGAGAAACAACCGTAACTGAAGCGAAGGGCCTCTACCAAAAATGGGTTTCATGGGTCGTCAAAAAAGAGCCGGCACGCTGGCCGGCTTTGGGTCTTATTCGTAGTGGAACAGATCGCCACCGTGCATATCGATCAGCTCCAGCGCCTTGCCGCCGCCACGGGCCACACAGGTGAGGGGATCTTCGGCCACGACGACAGGAATGCCGGTCTCTTCCATCAGCAGACGGTCGATATCTTTCAGCAGTGCGCCACCACCGGTCAGCACCATGCCGCGCTCGGAGATGTCGGAAGCCAGTTCCGGCGGAGACTGCTCCAGTGCAACCATGACCGCAGCGACGATACCGGACAGCGGCTCTTGCAGCGCTTCCAGGATCTCGTTGGAGTTGAGGGTGAAGCTGCGCGGTACACCTTCAGCCAGATTACGGCCACGCACTTCAATCTCGCGCACCTCTTCGCCCGGATAGGCGGAGCCGATCTCGTGCTTGATGCGCTCGGCAGTGGCTTCACCGATCAGGCTGCCGTAGTTGCGACGGACGTAGCTGATGATCGCTTCGTCAAACTTGTCGCCACCGATACGGACAGACTGGGAGTAGACCACACCGTTCAGGGAGATGATGGCCACTTCAGTGGTACCACCACCGATATCGACCACCATGGAACCGGTCGCTTCGGAGACCGGCAGGCCGGCACCGATGGCAGCAGCCATTGGCTCGTCGATCAGGTAGACCTCACGGGCACCGGCGCCCAGTGCGGACTCCTTGATGGCGCGACGCTCAACCTGGGTGGAGCCGCACGGTACACACACCAGCACACGCGGGCTGGGGCGGAAATAGTTGTTGTCGTGAACCTGCTTGATGAAGTGCTGCAGCATCTTCTCGGTCACGTAGAAATCGGCGATCACGCCGTCTTTCATCGGGCGGATCGCGGAGATGTTGCCCGGGGTACGGCCCAGCATCTGCTTGGCGGCATGACCGACAGCAGCGACCGATTTGGCGTTCCCGCGCTCTTGGCGAATGGCGACAACTGAGGGTTCGTTAAGGACGATCCCTTGATCTTTTACATAGATCAGGGTGTTGGCAGTTCCCAAATCGATCGACAGATCGTTGGAAAAGACGCCTCTGAGCTTTTTGAACATGGCTACGGGAAATCCTAAGAATTTGGAGGTGCAGAAAACCGGCTAACTTTACCAATGCCCACCCTAATGGGCAAGCGCTCAAACTGTCGCCAATCAATCAGGCGCGACAAAAATGCGAGTCATCACTCACTCGCACACGCTTGTAAACGCTAATAAACAAGGATTTAGGGGGATGCCGTTGCGCCATCCCCCCTTACACATCATTTAGTGCAATACTTCGCGCCGATAAATAATTCTGTCATTACCCCGGCTGGAGCCGAAAATGGCCTCACCTTGCAGGTTGCCATCATTGGCACTCGCCGGGTCAGAGAGCCAGAGCGGCGATAATGGCTGTTTTGCCAAATCGACCTTGTAGGGAATGCGCACCGAGATATCCGGCCTGGCAAAGTGGAACAGGATCTCCCCATCTTTCGCCTGTGCAGCATCGCCACCCGGTGCCGAGCTGCCCAACCCCAGCTTGATCTTGCGGCCCGCCCCCAGATTCAGGTCGCGAGTGGCTGCATCAAACGAGTGGCCCGGGTTGAGGAAGCGGATGCCGTCAGCGGCGAGAGAGAGCCGGGTACATTGATCTTCCTTGTTCGGCTGCCAGTTGCCCGCTTCGTAATATTGCATCTTCAGCGGAATAGCGAGCGGCGCCGAGGCAACCCCGGCTTCAGTCCCGGCCAGCAAGCGTCCGAAATAAACTTTCATCGGTACACTGTCGATCTGACGGGCATTGCAACTGGCACCACTACAATTGCCGACCACGGCATCATTAAAGTCGGGATTGGCGATCAGGCTGCGCTCACCATCCTCATCCCGCATATAGAGGCCAAACAGCAGCGACTTGTACGGACCATCCGGCTGGTTACCCGAAAGGCGGGAAAAAGAGGTGGTGCCTTTAAAATCAGCTTTCCCGTTAACCCATGGCAGCGAAGTGATGCTGGTGAGTCGCGTAGCCAAAGAGTGACCATCTTTGTTATTGGCAACGGTGATATAGGGAGTCCCCTTGGCAAAAGGCCCCGTATAGTTCTGGGTTTGCATCCCTGTGGTGTTACGGGCCTGTACATCCAGCGTAACGCCGAAGGGCTGACCCATATAAGAGAACGCATTGCAGGCAGGCACGATCTCGCCGCTCACCAGATTAAAATCAGCAGGGATAAAACGGCCCACCGGCTGGCTCTGGGCTGATGGAATAGTGTAATTGAAGTAGCCGTTAACAGGCGGAGTCGCCGTCATTCTGAAGACCCCCACCTCGCTGACCGTCTGGCTAATGGTATTGACACTGTTGGTCGCTGCCACGTGGTTATAGGTGGTAATACCCAGCGTTGCATTGGTGCCTGGGTTTGGCGCGACCAGCGTACTGCCCAGAACAATATTACTCAGCACAAAGTTGGGCGTGATCAGATTCCCGGCGCAGATATCCCCATCATTGGCCGACTCCCAGGCCATCGCCTTGATATCTACCTGGAACGTCTCCCCCGCTTTTTTGAATACCGGGCAGCTGCTATCACCTGCCGCACAGACCCCTTGCGGAGGGGTAATACACAAGCCGACAGGGCGCGCCATAAACGTGTCGGACCCCGTCATCACCAAGCCCGCCGTCTCACTACTGCCATTATGACTGGCTGAAAGCTGCATCTGACCCGCATCCGGGTAGGCCACTTTTTTCAAGGTCGCATTACCCTGATTATCGAAAGTCAGGTTGAGGGTGGTTGGCGTTGGCGAAGCAACACTGGCGGCATAAGTCGCAATGGCATTGCCATCGATGGAGATCTTGCTACCAAAGTTATTGGTATTTGGATTGTTGTACGTTCCCCAAAAACCGACCGACCTCACCCCGGTGAATCCGGGCACACATTGTTTGGTAATGTCGTCTTTTTTAACCGCACTGATCGTCACATCCTGAGGTTGGTTGGAATAGGTATCCAGCACATCGAAAATCAAGCCGCTGTCGGCAAAGTAGAGGGTGCAAGCCGCAACGCTGGGGGTTCCATTGCCAACCTTGCACAAGGTGGAGCTGCCTGGCTTGGTGGTCGGCGTTGAACTTGACACACCGATGGTAACTGGTGTCGTCGTGTTATTGCGCAGCTGCACTGTGGTCGAGCCGCCACTGAACGACACCGAATTGCCGCCGATCCAACCATTGCTGGCAGAAGTTGGGGTCAGACTCAGGGTCGCTGTGACAGGATCCGTGATTAGCGTGGTACACGCAGCATTGGCGCACGCCTTGACCGTCACCGTCTCGGGATTGCAGGTCAGCGGCTGACCGGAGTGGCTTAGCTCGAAGTGATCAACCTTAATTCCACCTGATTCCCCCCCACAGCTAGTTCCTCCGAGATCAACCTTCTCAACAGCATTCTGATCGAAGAAATAGTTGCGGTTCCCGCTGATATCAATGTTTCCTCCTGCCGCCAACGCCCCTGTGAGCTTGGCGTTACCGGCCATCTGGATATTGCCTGCTACATAGAGGATGGCATTAATCTCATTCTGTCCGGTGATAGAGAGATCTCCCTTTACGTAGATGAAGAGATTCTCCGGTCGATTACGGATGTTGAGTCTGGCATTGTTCAGATCGAGATTGTTGAAGTAGAGCCTTGCCGTCACACCGGTAGCGATAATCTCCGCTTGGTTGCCGATACTACCGTTGTTGAAGTCATGATCCCCGGGCGTGAAACTATTACTCCCGTGACCAGCACATCGGGTAACAGTCCCATCAATGTTGCATACCAGATCCCCAAGCGGCGGCTGCAGCACACCAGGTGGAGGAGTCATAGTAGCCCCCCCTGTTGGCGGGTCGGTAAAGATATCCTTGCAGTTAAAGAAAGGGCATATGTCAGGCCAATCGCCCCCGAAGGGTTCATGGATGACCTTGCTATTGCCCGTCATAGTGACGTTAACCGCCGATACGGCGCCAGTCAGCTCGGCTTGGCTGTCCATGGTCAGGTTGCCGCCTTTTACATAAAGAATGGCATTTAGCTTGGTATTGCCGCTCATGGCGACATTACCGAAATTGTATAGCATCAGGTTGTTGGCCTTACCCTTGGCATTGACCTCCATTTGGTCGCTCAGAACCAAACCGTTTTTGATGTAAAACTGGGTGGCACTGCCACTGTCAAAGAACAGCTTGTCGTTATGACCGAGTTCCAGCTTGTCTATCCAGTGGCTACCGCCACTGAAATAGAGATTGATGTTGGATGTACTCTGGCGCTTGAAGGTATTGAGATAGCGCGCCTGCAGATAACCGTTGATGGTGGCATTGCCGATCATTTCCAGCGTCTGGTGAAGCTGGAGGGTCAGATCGCTACGACTGCCCGCCGCTGTGATCCTGCCCTGCCCCTCCATCCTGAGTCCATAGACGCTGAGCGTACTCTGGCCTAGGAAGGTCATGTTACTGTTACTCTTCATCCCCAGGTTTCTGATGGACCAATTCCCAGCAGCCATGAGCACCCGCTGGTCGCTGGGCGCAACATCCATGATGACGTTTTCGATGTAACGCGGCTGGAAAAGGGCCCCCCCTGTATTGCCATTGCCCGAGACCTCAAGAGAGCTGTAAACGGTGACCCTAGCATCATCAAGCTTGCCGTTGCCCGTGACGGTAAGCTCGTTTACATGGAGGTTCCCCGGCCCGGTGAACCCGCTGTTGTAATCATTCTTGATGGTTAACTTTTTGGCATAGACGGTCGCGCCATTGAGGTTAAGCACAGCCCCCTCGACGAGGGACAAGGTGTCGAAACGATATGTTTGCCCCGAGGTGAGGGTCGCAACGCAATTGTTGCCTCCCCATGAGGCATTTCTATAATCCCCAGCAACAGGGAATATAGCGCCATCACAGAGCAAATCGTTCTGGCTGCCATAAGCGGGAAAACTCTCCGAATTAGTGGGGAAATTATCAGGATCATTGATAAAATCCACATTTTTGAGGGGACTTGCCAAGGTTCCGCTAATGCTACAGTTGGAGACCCATGTTCCCCCGTTCCAGTAACCACCGTTGTTACAATTGGCATTTGGCTGGATACTCTTGCCGAGAAAGGGATAGTTAGTTCCCACACTCAAGCTGGTGATCTTGCTCTCGTTGTTCATGCCAAGCAAACCAGGCGTCATATGACTTTGAACGGGGAATGGGAAGACGGCTGTGCATTGATCGCCCCCTTGTGCCGAGGCGGAACCCAGCATAATGGTCAACATTATGAAGCCCCAGATAGACTTGCGGGTCTTCATGGGTACTGGTTCGTTACACGAGGTCTCACGGGGCTGCGCCATCAAAGGCCTCCACAATCAGGGTTCTGCTCACGGCAAAATCAGGGTTGGCACTGTTGAGGTCCGAGTGGCCACAGGTGCCGACACTCTCGAGACGATAGCCATTGGCTTGGCCACCATTGTAGGTCACGGGTATCTGAGAACACTGAACGACCACCCGACACTGCGCCAAACCGGCAACTCCGGCAAACGAGGGCGGTGAGCGCACCCAGTCACAGCGATCCTGAGGGGCTGTCTGGGTCGGTCGGTTGGGAAAAAGCTGGTACAACGCTACTTCCAGTCCACTCTGGGCAGCCAGCAGGGCCCGCACGCTGCGCACCTCCACCGTATTTTTCTCGCCGCTATCGACCAGAAAACGGCCCATGGCAGCCGCCAGCAGCGCCATTACCACAATAACAAACAGGGCGATCATCAAGGCGCTGCCTCGCATCCGACCGAAAGCCTGTGGATCAGGGCACATTGAACACCTCTATCTTGTGGTTGAAGGTGACCGACTCCCCCTTGCGCTCGAAGACAAAGCGCATGCCAAACTCCCCTTCGGCGTTAAACGCCGAGGTTTCCCGATAGAAGGTGCCAATACGAAGGGAATCCGCCATCAACACGCCTTGCGCGGGTAAAGGTGCACCAATGGCCGCGGTGGCACGGGTCAGCGTGTTTCCTTCCACACAGTAGCGAACCTGCTGGTTGGCAAAGTAGACCCGGCTGCCGGGAGAGAGGCCCGCCAGACTCTCGGTGCTGGTATAGCGGATGGTTTGCGCCCCGGAGACGGGCGTCAGCACATCGGTAACCCTGGCCACGCAGCGGCCATAATCGCAGCCTGCCGTGAGCGAACCAGCATTTTTGTCCGGCACGGGGAAGACGATCAGCTGGTCATCTTTTTTGACGGCGGTGGCATCCACATCCAGCGGATTGGCAGCAGAAGCCGGGGTCGCCATCACCAGCTCAAGGGTGGCCGTGCTCCCCGACATGGCGCGGTTAAGCGCCAGATAGCGGCTGGAGGTGCTGATGGGCCAGAACCGCAAACAGGCGCCCGAGTCG
Source organism: Aeromonas allosaccharophila (assembly GCF_000819685.1). Classification (GTDB taxonomy): domain Bacteria; phylum Pseudomonadota; class Gammaproteobacteria; order Enterobacterales; family Aeromonadaceae; genus Aeromonas; species Aeromonas allosaccharophila. Next base: position 52,221 of record NZ_CDBR01000097.1, read on the forward strand.
ACCCATGTCCCGCCAGTCGTCTCGATCCGCTCCGATCCTGGCACGGCATCGCGCAGTTCGCGGTTAAGCCGCTCCATGGCGAAGCGGGCATCGCTCATCAGCTGCTCACGACTGCTGGCATCGCCATAGATCTGGCTGCCGATACCGATAAACTGGCTGGTAAAGGTCGCCATGATCCCGAGCAACAGGATCACCATCACCAACTCGACCAGGGTAAAGCCACTGTTACCCCGAGGCTGGCCGTAGGTTCGATTAGCCGGTAGGCATAATCGGACGCTGGAAGTAGTTACAGGCGCGGACATTCGGACAGGCAGGCAACACCCGACAGCAGAGCGCTCCATCAGTAGTTACCCCGGTAGAAGGAGAAGTCGAGCACGCTCTCATCTGGCAGCTTGATCTGCAGATCGATGCGTTTGCCCACAGAGCAGGTCGCTACACAACTCTTGAAGCTGCCATCGCTAAAATCTGCGGCACTTACTGCAATCCTGACCTGATAGTTGCGATATTCATCATCATTATTCGTAACCCAGCTGGTTTGCGTAAACCGGCTGGCCTGCTGCCAACTGCCCGCGGTATCAAAATCATCCACATCGTTATAGGTGTAGGGCTCTGACTCGCCGGTGCCATCAGGACCATAGCTGCTGGAACAAGGGGAGATGGTCACCCCCGCCACCTGCTCGCCACAGCGATAACGGCCACCGTTATGATCGGAGTTTTCATCAAACGACTTTTGCAAGATCTCGCCAGCCAGCCGCTGGGCCAGCTGGGCGGCACGCACCTGCTGCACCGGATCCACCGCCTGTGGCGCCTGATTAATCAGCAGCCCTAAAATGCCGGTCAAGGCCACCGCCAGCAGCACGATGCCGACAATCAGCTCAATCAGGGTAAAACCGCGCTCAGGGGCTCTCATGGATAAACCCCTCGGATTCAATCTTGATGCGGCTGGTTTCGCGACCATCACTCACCAGCAAGGTACAACCGGCAGCGCAAGTGCCCAGCGGTCGCCCCATCTGATCGAAGCGCAGCACGAAGCGGTTGTTGTTATCAAGGGAGATGGAGATACCGACAGAGGGCGTAACCAGTCGACCACGGGTCTCCAACTGGGGAGTCCAGCCACTACTGGTATCCAGGTCATCACTGGCGGGACACGCCGCATAAGTACGGTGGGCAAAACGGGGAGAGGCCACCACCAACTGGGTACAGCGGTCGGCAGGCTCATGCATATTGACGGTCTGTACCAACCGCAGCCGGGTCAGCAGCTCATCACGCACGGTTTGAGTTTCAAAGCCGCCTTTGCCCAGCCATTTGGGCACGGCAAAGGCGGCCAGAATCCCGAGTAACAGGATCACCAGTACCAGTTCAATCAGGGTAAAGCCCTTGGTTGCAGGCATGGAGGTTCTCATCAGGGAAAAGAGAAAGCGAGGCCGAAGCCTCGCTAGTTTAAACGGTTACTGACAATCGCCGTTATTGGCAGAGAGTTTTCCAATTTTAGATGTTGCAGTAGCAGTGCTGGTCGCTTCGGTATACAACACACACTTCGCATCTTTTTTCAGATCATTGTTTGCTTTGAATTGATATTTGGCAGGATTAGAACTTGCGACCTCAGTGCCATTCCAAGAACCATCAATAGTTACAGCCAGCTTAATGCCCTCATCTGAGGCTTTCGGATAACCGTAGGCAGTCTCGATTGTAGTACCGTCAGAGCTAGACACCGCGGCATCATCAGAACGCTCCTCACCCTCCAGCGCAGACTTGCTATAGACCAATTGGGCTGAGCTCTGTACTGCTGCCAGGACACCATCTGCAGCAGCTTTCTTAGCATCATCCTGCAGATTCAGGAACTTGGGTGCAGCGGTGACCGCCAGAATACCCAGAATGATGATCACGATAACCAGTTCGATCAGGGTAAAACCCGCCTGTTTTTTCATTTCACTTTCCTCTGTTAATTAATATTGGTGGTCACCTGACCGGATGCCGGACGGTAACTGAAACTCATAAATGCATCAGTCTTGCCTTGCGGATCCTGATACTTGCCATCACTGCCCTTACTCAAACTATTGACCAGATAGTAGCGGCAGACCGAATCAAGCCCGCTACCACTCACGGTGGCATAGTATTTCAGGTCATTCCCGCTACCACGCACTTCATTGAAGGTGGCCGTAGCCTTGGGCGGGTTTTGCAGCAGCCCCTCCCAAATATTGAGACAACGTTCGGCTGTCAGACTGGCCGGATCCACATTAGGATTGCCGCTGGCAGCGGTATCCATCGGATAGCCGGGCGACAGCTCGCCGTTGCTGATCTGGCTGTCAGTCGGAGTAGTCAGATAGAAGCGGCTGCCGTCATAGAGCACGGTATTGAGACTGTCCTGTTTGGCGCGACCTTCCGCCTCCCATTGAGCCCGCACCAGCGAAACGCCGGTAGCAAAACCGCCTGAGACCCCTTCCACGCTGGCCTTTTTCGCTTCGTCAGTCACATCGAGAAAGCGTGGCAGCGCAGTCACCGCCAAGATCCCCAGGATCACGATAACGATCACCAGCTCAATGAGGGAGAAGCCAGCGGCCCGTCTCATCATCCCGTTTTCCGGCATTGTTGGTGCCATTGGTTTCATTGTCATGCTCCCTCCGTAGTGCCCCGCATTATTTCATGCAGGCCCAAAAAAATCATGTAGTTGGGTCATATGATTAGCTTCATTCAAGGCTTTTTCATCACCCGCCCGTCAGAAAACTGATAAATCAGCCAATAACCATCCCACCCCATCTCACAACCACTGCCATCGGGGCGGGCCAGAACTTGCAGGGGAGGCATGCCACCCTCCGTCTCACCCACCAGTGCCAACCACAACTGGCGGCAATTTTCCGAAGGGGATTGCAGCGGCACCAGCCCGAGTGGCCAACCACGCGCATCAAATTGCCAACCCTGACCCGCACTATGCAAGGTGTCGGGACGTCGCTCGTCGAGCCAGAGGCCGTGCAAACGCTGTGCCCGCTCGGCAAATTGCTCTCCCAGCAGAGTGAGCGCCAGTTGCTGCGCCTCTTCCCGATGGACCTGATAGCTGCGCACCAGGGTGGCGACGATCACCATCAGCAGGATCACCACGGCGATCCGCCGATATCCGGTCAGCCAGCGATCATCCTGCTGCGTCTGTCTGCTCATCCCGTCCTCGACTCCACCGTGCTCTTGCCTCTTACGATGCTCATAGTGCCCCGCCAATCAGGCGGTTACTTGCCTCTTACGGCTCCCATCACGTCCCACCATTCAGACGTGAAGATATCCAGTTCCAGCAAGATTACTTGCCTCTTACGGCTCGCATCATGTCCCACATCGGCGTGAAGATACCGAGCGCCAGGATCAACACCATCACCGCCACGATCCCGATCAGGATCGGCTCGATGCGGGCGGTAAGGCTCTTGAGGTCATAATCCACCTCCCGCTCGTAATACTCGGCCGCTTCATGGAGCAGGTCATCGACCTGACCGGTCTCCTCCCCCACGGCGATCATCTGCATCACCAGCGGGGTAAACAGGCCGCTGCTGCCAGCGGTGCGCAGCAGGCTCTCGCCCCGCTCGATACCGGCGCGCATATCCCGCACTCGCCCCGCCATATAAGCGTTATCCACCGCATCAGCCACCAGGGTCAGCGCCGTGTTGAGCGGCACCCCGGCTTTGAGCATCATGGAGAAACTGCGAGCAAAACGGGCCAACAAAGAGCGCTCTATGATGGTGCCGACGATCGGCAACTTGAGTTGCCAACGATGCCAGGTCAGCTTGCCCTTGGGTGTAGCGACCCAGCGACGCCAGCCAAACACCATCCCCGCCAGAATGGCGAGCAGCAGCCACCAGTAGTGGACAAAAAAGTGGGAAGTGGCGAGCAGAATGCGGGTCGCCAGCGGCAACTCCACCCCGAATTTGGCGAACATGCCGGCAAACACCGGGATCACCATGATATTGAGGATCACCATGGCGATACCAATGGCGATCATCACGAAGCTGGGGTAGCGCATCGCGGTCTTGATCCGCTTGCGGGTCTCCAGCTCCAGCTCGAAATAGGTGGCGAGCTGCAAAAAGGCCTCTTCCAGCTGACCGGTGTTCTCACCCACATGGATGATGGCGACAAACAGGCTGCTGAATACCTTGGGGTGCGCCTGCATCGAGCTGGAGAGCGGCCGACCGTTGCCGAGATCTTCCCCCAGCGAGTGAAGCGCCCGCTTGAGCGGCTTGCTGTGGGTGCTCTCCTCCAGCCCGGAGATGGCGCGCAGGATCGGGATCCCGGCCCGGGTCAGGGCATACATCTGGCGGCTGAAGATCACCAGCTCGTCCAGCTTGACGCCCCCTTCCAGCAACAGCGACCAGTCGATGGCGGCGGATTTGGCCTTGCCCGGTTTGAGCTCGGTCGGCATCACGCCGCGGCGCATCAGCTGCTCGGCGGCAGCCATCTCGTTGGCCGCTTCGACCACGCCACTGGTGGCGTTGCCCTGGCTGTCACGCCCCTTGTAGGCAAAGTTAGCCATCGCTTACCCCAAATCCTCGGCCAGTCTCAGCACCTCGTCCACCGATGTGATCCCCTGTCGGGCATAGTCGAGGGCAGTGAGGGCCAGCGGCCGGTAGTGTTCGTGTTGACGGGCCGCCTTGGCGAACCCTTCCGCATCGTTGCGGCGCAGGGCATCCATCATCGGCTGATCCAGCTCCAGCAGCTCGTAAACCCCGATCCGGCCCGAATAACCGGTGAAGTTGCAACTCTGGCAACCCCGTCCCTTGTGATAGGTGTGCTGGCCGGGCGCCTCGCCGGAGAGCACGGTGAGCCAAGTGGCCTGCCCTTCGTCAGGCGCCTTCTCCTCGACGCAGTGCTCGCACACCCGCCGCACCAGCCGCTGGGCGACCACCGCTCGCAGGGCGCTCGCCACCAGATAGCCGGGCGCCCCCATGTCGATCAGACGCAGGGCACTGGTCACCGCATCGTTGGTGTGCAGGGTGGTCAGCACCAGGTGACCGGTGATGGCGCCACGCAGGCCGATCTCTACCGTCTCGTTGTCCCGCATCTCACCCACCAGCAGGATGTCCGGATCCTGACGCAGGGTGGAACGCAGCACATGAGAAAATGTGAGGCCAATCTTGGGGTTGACCTGTACCTGATTGACGCGGGGCAAGCGATACTCCACCGGATCTTCTACCGTGATGATCTTGTGGCTGGACTGATTGAGCTCGGAGAGAGCGCCATAGAGGGTGGTGGTCTTGCCGCTACCGGTCGGGCCGGTCACCAGGATCATCCCATGCGGGCGTTTGAGCTGGCGGCGGAAACGGGTCAGGATCTCCGGCGGCATTCCGGTCTCGGTCAGCGACAGGATGCCGGAGGATTGATCCAGCAGACGCATCACCACCGACTCGCCATATTGCACCGGCATGGTGGACATCCGCACATCCACATCGCGACCGCGCACCTTCATATTGAAACGACCATCCTGCGGCAAGCGCTTCTCGGAGATATCGAGCCCCGCCACCAGCTTGAGACGCAGCACCAGCGCCTGGGCGATGCGCACCTCGTTCAGGATATTTTCGTGGAGGATGCCGTCGATCCGCTGGCGAATGCGCAGCACCTTTTCGTCCGGTTCGATGTGGATATCCGACGCCCCCACCTGCACCGCATCTTCGAACAGGGAGCGCAGCAGCTTGGCCACTGTCGCCTCCCCCTCGTCATTGGCCCCCAGATTGCTGGAGCCCAGCTCGAAACCGGAGTCCTGATACTCCTCCTGCAGCTGTTCGGCGAAGCTCTCGATCTCGCGGGTGCGGCGATAGAGGCGGTCGAAATACTCCAGCAGCTGCCCTTCCCGCGCCACTGCCAGCACCATGATGCGCGGGCTGAGCAGAGCGGCGATGGCATCCAGTGCGCTCAGATCCGCAGGATCCGACATCGCCACCGTCACCTTGTTGTCGGTGAGATTGACAGCCAGCGCCCGATAACGGCGCGCCTGCACTTCAGGTAGCAGCGGCACCGCGGCGGCGTCGATGGTGAGGTTGTTGAGATCGAAGAAGGGCACATCCAGCTGGCGGGCGAGGAACTGCAACAGCTGTACCTCGCTGATAAAGCCGAGATCGATGAGGGTGGTGCCCAGCTTGCGGCCGGTCTGACGCTGCTGCTGCAGGGCAAGCTGCAGCTGATCATCAGAGATGATCTGCTCTTGTACCAGCAGGTCGCCGAGGCGCATTTTCAGTCTGGGTTGTGCCATGTTTGCTCCGATATCTGTTACTTCACACCCGTTGCCGCATTCGATTAGGCTTCGCTAACCGAAATTGCGGTTTATCAAGGGGTTAGTTGGCCAATTCGTTGTTCCAGCCAGTTGGTCGACGCCTCGCCGAGGTTGCCGTGCAGCAGGGCGTTGCGATAGGCATCAAGCGCTCGCTGGCTATGGCCCTGACCATCCTCGGCCACGCCGAGGCCAAGCCACCAGCGGCCCTGATCCGGCTGCTGGCGCAACAGCTTCACATAGAGCACCGCCGCATCGGCATTCTGACCCAGCTCCTGGGTCAGCCCGGCCCAGGTGGCGTAGTAGTCCATGTTGCTGGCGAGATCCGGCTGATAACCGGACAACCAGCCAAGCGCCTGCTGCTGCTGACCCTCGCTGATGGCAAGGCGAGCCAGCAGCAGACGAAAATCGGCCTGCTGGGGATCGAGCCGGATCCCCTCCTCCAGCAGCTGACGCGCCTCGGTCAGGCGGCCCTCACCGTAGAGCAAACCGGCCAGCTGCTCGCGCGCTCCCTGGTTGTAGGGATCGTGGGCCAGCACGTCGTAATAGTTGTCCTGCGCATCCCGCAGGCTTCCCTTGGCCATGGCGGTGGTCGCCTTGCGCTCCGCCAGTGCCGCCAGCTCCTTGGCCGACAGCTCCACCGTCTCGATCTTCAATACGCCCGGTTTACGCGGCGCGCTAGCGACCGCCTGCTGCTCTGCCGCCAGTTCGGCGTAAAGCTCGGGCTGCAGCTCTTCATCGGTCGGTTCCGACTCGTCAACATCGCTGGAGGCATCAAAGGGCGCACCGTCGGCCGTGTCGCCAAATTCACTCTCCCCTGCCTCGTCATCTACCTCATCCTGACTTGGCAGCGGCAGCGCAGCGGTCACCTCAACCGGCTCGGACTGACTGACGGGCGCGGCGGCCCTTGTCACTACATCGGGAGTCACCGCATCAGGAGTGACCACTTCACTGGCGGCGACTACAGGGTGAGTTTGCTGCCAGTAGATCCAGGTTCGCCAACCGAGGATCCCCAGAGCCAGCCCGCAGATCAGGGTCAGCAGCAACATCCACCATCCCTGCTGGCGTGCAGGGGCAATATAGAGGGCAGCGCCATCGGATCCTTGTTGGCGCTGATCCAGATCTTTCAGCATCTGGTTGATAACGCTCATGGCCAGACTCCATAAGCCAGGGCGCACCCCAGCAACAGTAACAGGGGCCACCAGCGCCGTGGCGCAAAGCGGCTGGCATCGTCGGTATCGCGAATGGCGAGCCGCACCAGACGGCTATCGATCTGGCGCAAACCCTGACCATAGGCCAGCATCAGGCACTTCTGCGCCAATATATTGATAAGTCTCGGGATCCCTCGCGATGCCCGCCACAACAGGCGCATGGCTCGACCTGCAAACAGCGGTGCCCCGCGATACCCGGAGACAAGCAATCTGTGCTCCAGATAGGCACGGGTCTCGTCAAAGCGCAGCGGCCGCAGGCAATAGGAGAAGCCAATCCGCTGGCGCAGTTGGCGCAGATGTGGCTTGGCCAGTCTGGCATCCAGCTCGGGCTGACCGAACAGCACGATCTGCAGCAGCTTGCTCGATTCGGTCTCGAGATTGCCGAACAGGCGGATCGCCTCCAGCGTCTCGTCCGGCAGCGCCTGCGCCTCGTCGATCAGCACCACCACCCGACTGCCCTGCTGGTGCAGGCTGATCAGGTGACGATGGATGCGATCGGTGAGATCCAGCTCGCTCTGATCCCGCACCGCCAACCCCAGCTCCAGTGCCAGCGCGATGCGCAGCTCGGCTGGCGTGAGGTGGGGATTGGGCAACCAGGCCAGGCGCACCGGGCGCGCTTCCGAACCCAGCTCGCTGAGCAACTTGCGGCAAAGCAGGGTCTTGCCGGTGCCCACCTCGCCGGTCACCTTGATAAAGCCCTCCCCCTGCGCCAGCGCCCAGTTCAGCACCTGCAGCGCCTCTTCGTGAGGCGGCAGACCGTAGTAGAAGCCGGTATTGGGGGTGAGGCCAAACGGCGCCTCCTGCAGGCCGAAGTGGGTCAGGTACATGAGACCTCACCTGCCACGGCGAGCACGCGGCCTGTGCTGGCAAGGCCGCACAGGCCGTTCGGGATAAGGGTGACCGTATCTGGTGTCATGGGTCAGCCCTTGGCCGGATACCACTTGTCGAGCAGCTCGGAGGAGCGTTTCAGCTCGTTTTGCCAGGTGTCTTTCTCCACCACGGTCGGTTTGAGCATGATCACCAGCTCCACCTTCTTGGTGCTCTCGCGGCGGTTGGTAAAGGCTTCGCCCACCCAGGGGATATCACCGAGCAAGGGCACCTTGCTGACAATCTCCTGCTTGTCGGTCTTCATCAGACCGCCGATGACGATGATGTCGCCGTTATTGGCCTGCACCACGGTATCGGACTCGCGGATCGAGCTCTTGGCGAGCGGCAGCGTCATCTTGCCCCCCGTGGTGCCCAGATCGATGGTCTTGTTTTGTTCTTCGGTATCAATCACTGACGGATGGATATGAAGCAGCACCTTGCCCTCTTCATCAATCTGGGGAGTCACATCAAGCGCGATCCCGGAGAAGAAGGGGGTCAACTCAACATTTGGCGTCCGCTCAGTCCCTGTGGTGGTTGAGGTAATCGTCGTCGTCGCGTTGGTGACGAAGTACTCGTCCGTCCCCACCTTGATAACCGCCTTCTGATTGTTGGTCGCAGTGACACGGGGGCTGGAGAGGGTATTCACATCCCCCTGAGTCTTGAGCAAGTTGACCGCCACGTTAAAGTTGCCGTCAGTAATAGTGAAACCAGCCCCCCCACCAATTGCGTTAAAAATCGGATTTACTGCACCAACCAGACTCTCGCCAAGGGATCCTCCTCCATTCAGCAAGTTGTACTCTGGAGTAGCCCCGGGAGCCACCAGCTTAGGTTGAGCAACCTTGGGAATACCTTTATTTCCATCCCAACTAGCTGTCAAACCGCTCCAATCTACCCCCTGCTCATAACCTTCACTAAGAGCTACTTCCATAATTCGCGCTTCGAGTACGACCTGACGTTTTAAATGGCTTTCGGATTGAGTCAGGAATTCACGGACTGCTTTTAGCTCTTTCGGATAGGCGCGAATAGTGACCAAGCCTGCCTGTGGGCTGGTGATGACAGCCCGACCATCACCATTTCCAATCAGTGTTTGCAAAGTGTCACGTAGGTCGGTCCAATAATCACTGTTGGTATCAGTTTCAATCTGGGTACCATTCGATGTGGTTTGAGTATTGGAATTACTCGAAATACCTGTGCCATTCTGGCTAGATGATATTTCGGTATTGCTGTTGGAATTCAACCCGCTGTTGTTTGAGTTGTTCTCACTAGAAGTCACCCCGCCGGTACTGACCGAGGTACGGGAGAGGCCACGACGGGACATCATCAAGTAATTGACAGGAATGGTTTCGGTGCGCAGACCCGCCGGATAGATGTGGAAGACATTGCCCTTGCGCTGCACGTCAAAGCCGTACATGTCGCCCACCACCGCCAGCACTTCCGGCAGGGTCACATCCTTGAGCTCGACGGAGACCAGCCCGGCCACCCCGGGGTGCACCGCCACGCTGTAGCGGGACCCCTTGAACAGGGAACCGAAAAACTCCACCGCCTCCACATCGTGAGCCGCGATCCGCAGCCGCTTCTCCGGCATGCCAACCGGCATCTGCGGCCGGTTCAGCTGCAGCAATTCACTTTGCACCGATTTAGGCAAAGCGGTCAGAGGGGCAGCCTGTTTCTGCTGTTCGTTCATGGCCTGTTTGAGCGCATCCTTGGCCTGGGTCGGCTCGGGGTGCTGATACGTGGTACAGCCTGCGGCCATCATGGCCACGGTGATCAGACAGAGACGGTGTTTTTTCATGTAATTAGGGCACCCTGACTTGCAATTAAACTCGATAAAGCCGGCTCACCTGCCAACGGGCAGCTGCGACTCAAACCCGGATCTTGCTGGCAAACAGTGTTACCGCATGGCGTTTTCCCGCCTTTTCCAGCACCACGGCATCGGCATTGATGGTCACCAGCGTATAGCCGTCCACCTGTTGTCCGACCTGATAACTCTTGCCATTGAGCACCGCCAGTGCCGGGCCATTGCCCAACACCACGCTCTGCAGCTTCGGCAAACCGGCGCTGCTCTCGCCGGTCGCACGGGCGCCAACCGCCACATCCGCCAGCGGCGCGGTGGGATCCTGCAATACTTCGGCCTGCTCCGCCTGTACCAGCACGCTGAACAGGCAACAGCACAACGCAAACACTCTAGCCACGGATAAACTCCTTGCTGGTACTCAGGGTGTAGATCTCCATCTCCACCACCGCGCCGGGATAGGCTTTGACCTGATAGTCGAACTGCTTCCAGTAGAAGTGGCGCGGCAAGGCTTCCAGCGCTTTAAGATATTGATACACATCGAAATAGCCGCCTTCAAGCTGAAGCCGGATACCGTGCTTGTAGAGATTGACCTTCTGTTCTCCCGCCATCAGCGGGGTCGGCTCCAGCGAACTGAGCGCCAGCATATGAAGGTTGGCGGAGCGGGAGAGCAGCGCCTCCAGCACCAGCGGCATCTCGTGCGCCGGGATCAGATCGACGGTCTGGGCCTTCAGCTCATCGTCGATCCGGGCCAGATCCACCTCGACCTGCGCCAACTGGTCACGCACTCCCTGATTGGGATCCCGCTTGAGCCGAGCCTGTTTGCCGAGGTTTTCCAGCTCCATGATCTCGAGGTCGCGCTCGGCGGCGCTCAGGGCCATGCGATCCTGTTGCAGACGGGTATCGGCACCATCGATCCAGCCGTAGAGTCCGGCCGCACCCAGCAGCACCAGACCGGTCAGCAGGATCAACACCCGCTCCCGCTGGCTCAACACGGCGATACGCTGGCCCCATGCCTGCCATTGTGCTTTCAGGTTCATCAGGGTTTCTCCCGCGCAATGCCGCTCAACTGGAAGGTCAGGCGACCCTCCTTGTCACGGCTCAGGATCAGTTCACCAAACTCCTTGCCCACCAGACTCGGGGTCTGCTTGAAGCGGTTGACCCAGGCCGGCACATCCTGACTGCGGCCAGCAAAGCCGGAGAGGTTGATCCGCCCTTCGTTGATCTCGATGCGCTGCAACGAGAGGTTGCTGTTGCGAATGCGGGAGAGATCCGCCATCACGCTGGCGTAGCCCTGGGATTTTTGCAGGGTCAGACTGCCCAGCTGGCGCATCAGTCCCTGCTTGGCCGTCAGTTCATCCTGCTTGTTAACCAGTTGCTGTTGCAATCGGGGATCTGCCTGATGGCGCGCCAGCTCGGCATCGAGCCGTTGCGCCTCGCTGCGCTTGAGCTCCAGCTCGGCATGACGCTGTGCCAGTGACCGGCTGACCTGTTGCTGTTGCCAGCCGTAACCGACTCCCACCAACAGCATCAGCAGCAGCGCAAAGCCCCATACCAGCGCCATCTGGTTGAGGCTGGCCCACTGCCGTTTGGGGCGAAACTCGGCACCATAGAGGTTTATCTGACGTTTCATCACGCATCCTCCCCGATGGCGGCGGCATAGGCCGAGAGGTATTCGACACCGGCCAGCACCGCTTTGTTAGCCATGGCGGAGACGGCAAAACCAAAGGTCTGCTCCATGTGGCGCACCAGAGTACCGATAAAGGGCGAGGCGACGGCAAACTGCATCTGCCCCAGCTCGGGCAATTTCAGCTGGCCCGCCAGATAGTCGAGGGAGCGCTGGATCTCCAGCGCCAGTGAATCGAGTTGCATGCTGTCCGGCTCATGCTCACCGGTCAGGCTGGAAAAACCGCGCAGCTGGCGAGAAAAACAGAGCCCCCCCTGATGAAAGACCAGCAGTTGCAGATCCAGCCCCTTGGGCTGCCACAGCAGCATGCGCACCACATCATCAGACTCATAGAGAGAGGTGAGCGCCAGCTCGTCGCTGATGATGGATTGCAGGGTAGCGATGCCGTTGATAGCATCGGCCAGCTGTTGCACCCGGCTCTTGGGCAGGCAGACCACATTGATGCGCGGGCGACCGGCCGGCGGGGTGGGCAAATCCACATAATCCATCGCCAGTTGCAGCACGGGTTCGCTGACATAATCCTTGACCGCCCAGGGGAGTGCCCCCGCCATCTCGGCGTCAGGCACGGCAGGCTTGTCGATCTGGATCTGCTGATAAAGGCTGGCGGCGAGGGCCACCCGCACTCTGGACTTGGCCAGACCATGGCGGCTGAACAGCTCGTTGATGGCCACCGCCCACTCCTGCGGGCCGTTGATGGTGCGCGTTGCGAAGACGGGGGGATTGCCCACCGCGGCCAGCATGATCCTGTCATTGGCCAGCAAGAGCCCGACCTGGCGGCTTGGCATCGACCGTCTGAACAGTTGTTTCATGTAAGCCCGCCCATCATAATTGGTTAAATGATTGAAATATTAACATAAACAGCAGATTAGCCTCCAGATAAAAGACGGACTCACCATTGCAAGCCAGCCTTTCAAGCGCGCCGGATGGCCATGCCACCCTGCCCTCCCCCCTGCAACGCCTCCACCACCCGTTGCTGACCCGCTATGGCGTCGAGCTCTGGTGCAAGCGGGATGACCTGATCCATCCGGCCATCTCCGGCAACAAGTGGCGCAAGCTCAAGTACCACCTGCTGCATGCCAGAGAGCACGGCAAACAGCACCTGCTCTCGTTCGGCGGTGCCTACTCCAACCATATCCACGCCCTGGCTGCCGCCGGATATCAGACCGGTCTTCGCACTACCGGTATCATACGGGGCGAAGCCGATGCCGTCAGCAACACCACCCTGAGGGATGCCAGACGCTGGGGCATGGATCTCGTTTTCGTCGATCGCCAGAGTTATCGGCGGCGGCAGGATCCCGACTGGCTGGCCCAATTCGATGCACCCGATACCCTGATCGTGCCGGAAGGGGGTAGCAGCCCGCTGGCTATCCCCGGGGTGGCCGAGCTGGTCGGCGAAGTGCCCTTCTCGCCAGATCTCTGGGTACTGCCCTGTGCCAGCGGCGGCACTCTGGCGGGCCTGATCGCCGGCAAGCGGGATCGGGAGCAGATCCTCGCCATTGCGGTGCTGAAGGGGGGCGACTTTATCACCGACGAGGTGTACCGCCTCCATCCTGCGGCCGCCAGCATCCCCGGTTGGCGCATCGCGCTCGATCATCACGACGGTGGCTACGCCAAATTCAGCCCGGCCCTCTGGCAGTGGGTACAGAATTTCAGCGCCGACACCGACCTGCCGCTGGAGCCCATCTACAGCGGCAAGGCGATGTGGGGGCTGTTTCGCGAGCTGGCGGCAGGCCGCATCGCCCCCGGCAGCAAGATCGTCTTTATCCACACCGGCGGCATGCAGGGGCTGGCCGGGCTGCGGGAGCAGGGGCGGCTGTGAGCCCCGCCTGACGGCAACCGCAAACGAGAGAGGGTCGCCCCAAGGCGACCCTCTCTCGTTTATCTCACGCGCCAGCCGGTTCCGGCACCAGCCGCTGGGGTTCGGCAAACCAGGGTCCCTGCCCGGCATGCACCCCGAGGTGGCGCAACATCTTCCACTCGTCGCCACTCTCCACCCCCACCGCCAGCACCCGGGTGCGGGTATTGGCGCAGCCCCCCACCAGACTGCGCACCGCCATCTGGTTGACCTGACGGGCGTGGATCTCCCGCACCAGACTGGGGTGCAGCTTGAGGAAGTTGATCTCGAACTCCTTGATGTACTGGGTGCTCACCACATCCTGACCGGCATGATCGATGGCCAGCTGACAGCCGAGCATCCGCAGGGAACGCAGCGGCCGCTTGAGCGCCTCGAAGTGACGGGTCACCTGGGATTCGGAGAGTTGCAGGATCAGCCGCTCGTTGGTGCTGCGCGGCAGCTGGAACAGGGCGAAAAAGAGCCAGCGCTGGAACTCGCGGTTGAGCAGGCTCTGGGCACTCAGGGTCAGGCTGATGGGGCAGCTCTGCTCGGAGCGCTGGCGCAACAGGGCGAGGGTCTGTTCCGCCACCAGCCGATCCAGTTGCAACAACAGCCCGACCTTCTCCGCCATCGGCATGAAGATCCCCGCCTGCAGGGCTCGCCCCTGTTCGTCGTGCAGGTAGGTGAGCAGCTCCAGCTGCAACACCACCTGTCCCCGATCCTGCTGGATCGGCTGGGTGTAAAATTCGATGCCGTGCTCTTCGAGGCGGCGGCTGATCAGGGTACGCCAGCGCACCGTGCCCTTGCTGCTCTGCTCCTCATCCAGCTGCTTCTCGTAGAGGAACCAGCCGTTGTGCCCCTGCAGACGGGCGCTCTTGAGGGCCAGCTCCGCCTCCTCCTGCACCTTGAGCAGGCTGTCTTCGGCCTGATAGCAGACGGCGCCGAGATAGACCGCCGTGTCGGGATTGATCTCTTGCGGCCAGTGCAGTCGTTGCAGGCTCTTGAGCAGCTGGCTGGCACTATCCACCATCTCGCTCTCGGACATATTGGGCAGCAGCACCGCAAAGACCTGACCGGCGTAGCGGGCCTGCAGGGCGCCGTTATGCTTGCGCACGAAGGCGCCGATGGTGGCGCTCGCCTCCAGCAGCAGGTCGTGCCCCAGCAGCTCGAACTGTTCGGCCTCCAGATCCTCCAGACAGGCGAGATCGATCAGCAGCACGCCGCCGCTCATCACGCTCGCCTCCATGATGGCGCTCTCCAGCCGGTTGTCGAAAAACAGCCGGTTGCCGATGCCGGTCATCTTGTCGACGAAGGCGTTGCTGCGAATGAAGTTGTCGAAGCGGCTGCGCTCCTTGCGGGCATCGGCCAGCTCGGCCAGCAGATGGTCGAGGGCCTGACTGGCGGCCACCGGCCACTCTTCGGCGGGGTCGTGGCTCAGCTTGGAGAGTTTGTCATCGAGGATCAGCTGGGCGCGAATACCCAGCAGTTCGGCACCGCGCAACTGCTGACGCAGCCAGCGAATGGAGTACCAGAGGCCGAACACCACGATAAAGACGCCGAACGAGATACCGGACATCGCCCTGATGGAGTATTCCGCCTCCTTGAAGGGACGCTCCAGCTTGAAGTTGGCCTGCATGCCGGTCTGATGCGGCAGCGGGTGGCTGTATGGTTGCAGCAGCTGTTCGTCGACCGGATTGCGCACATCGCGGAACCAGTAGACCCGCTGGTCGTTCTGGCGCACCTCCAGCTCCACCACATGAGCCGCCCGCAACAGGGTGGGCAACCAGCGACTCATATCCTCCATGTCGTGAGCGACATCGAGCTGCTTGTCGATCACTTCGACCAGCGCATCGACCTTCTTTTGCTGCAACTCCATGCCCAGCTCGCGAAAGCTGAACACCCCGCCAATCAGCACGGTCGCCATGGCCGCGATCACGCACAGGGTGATAAATGAGACAAGCTGTGTTGTGAGTTTCATGCGCCTTTCCGTATGCCCGGCATCATCCATTGGAGCTCATGGTAGCAGCGGCGGAGTCACCATCACTATGGACGGGGATCGCGCTTCTGCAATTTAAGCGGGCAAGCATACCCCAAAGCAGAGGGAGAATACCAAGGATGACGGGCTGCGAAAGCAGGAGAGGACGAAATGACGGGCAGAAAAATGGTCCCTCAACGGGGACCAAAAGGAACACTCATATCAAAACTAACACTCTGTGCTACTGACAAAAAACAGATACAGGAGTATTGAACACACGGTGAGTCAAACCGCAGGGCTACTCTAATGCAGTTCGGATAAGCTGGGCAATTGTCATTTATGACAGGTCAGCGATTGAATCTAGCCAAAGTTAATAATAAACACATTTAAAATCATGTAGTTAAAAAATCAATCAACAAGTGTGACAACTCGGACTCAAATTGATTGCACTAATGCTCTATGATGGCTAAGTCCATTTGTGTCTCATGAAACTGGCAGGTACTTCCTTTGCGTAAATCACCCGTCTGGATCGCTCTGTTGCTGTTCGTCCTGCCTGTTGTGGGCAGCCAGTTTCTCGGCCTGTGGTTTGCCAAGCCGATGGCCTTTCATCTGCTGGAAGAGAAGGTTGCCGAGCTCAAGGGAGCCATGGCAGTACGCCACCGGGAGCTGGATGCCGCCATCAACAAACAACTGGCACAATTTGAGTTCAACTGCGGCGCCAAAGACATGGAGCTGCTGCGCGATCCGCGCTTCTACAGCGCTCATATCCGCCTGCAAGGGTTGGAGCTCGCTTCCGGCAACAGCTGCTCCAGCCTGGGGGTGGAGATCCCGCTGATCAAAGAGCTCCAGAACAGCGGGCAGAAGTTTGGCAAGTTGGGGATCACCGCCACCGTGGCCAAATACAATACCGAGCAGGAGCTGATGGCCTTTTACCGATCCGGCGACAACCTCGCCTACTGGGTGCTGGATAACAGCTGGAGCCACGACCTGCTGCAACACCCCTGCAGCCACTGCTTCTATCTGGAGTTCAGCCGACAGGATAACGATGCAAGCACAGTCCACTTTCCCCGTGGCGACAAGGAGATCAAACAGGAAGAGAGCAATATCAGCCTGAGTTTCTTCGATCCCAATGAACTCACCAAACAGACGGTCTGGGCGGGTAAAGCGCTGGAGCAATATGCCCATGACCAACTCAATCACTACGGTCTCTGGTTCGGTATCGCGCTCGGTGCCCTTTTAAGCGTCACATACTGGCTGCTGCGCAGCTATCGGCGCTCCCTCAAGGGACTGCTGCAAACAGGGTTGATCCGCAAGGAATTTATTCCCCTCTACCAGCCGATAGTGGATGCCCGTACCCACCAAGTGGTGGGATTCGAGGCGCTGCTGCGCTGGCAGCGGGGAAACGAGCTGATCCCTCCGGGCACCTTTATCGAATATGCAGAGGAGCAGGGGCTGATCCTGCCGATGACCGAGCAGTTACTGGAGCAAGTGATCAGCGACCTGCCACTGCTGGCGCCGGAGCAGTGGGTCAGTGTCAATCTGGTAGCAGCCCATATCGAGCCCCCCTTGCTGCGTAACCTGCTCCATCACAACCACAACCCCTCACCCGCCCAACTCACCTTCGAGCTGACCGAGCGCAAGCCGATCCTCGACATCAAGGCGGCCACCGAGGAGATCTCATTGCTGCAGCAGATGGGTTATCACTTCAAGCTGGATGATTTCGGTACCGGTTACGGCGGCTTTGCCTATCTGCAAAGCCTGGGGATCCGCCAGATAAAAATCGACAAGATGTTCGTCGATACCATAGGCACCAACGACCTCAAGCGCAGCGTGCTGGATGCCATCATCGCCTTTGGCCGCGAATCAGCTATGGAGATGATCGCCGAAGGGGTGGAAACCCAACAGCAGGTCGACTATCTGAGGCAGCACGGCGTCTATCTGATCCAGGGTTACGTCTTCGGCAAGCCCATGCCGCTAAAGATGTTGCCGCGCTGGCAACAGGAGTGGCAGCTGCAATCCCGCGAGGCCAGCTAGCGCAGATATTGCAGGATCTGACCGCGAAACGGCTGGGCAAGTTGCTCGACATCATCAGGCTGGTGCTGGCTGTGCCGGTAACCCAGCCCGGCCATCAGCCGGGTAAAGCGCCCCTGCTGACCTCGCCCCGGTTCCACCGTGATGATCTTGCTGCTCGGGTTGGCGTGCAGCCCGATAAAGGCCCCCTCCCTTCCACCCCTTATTTACATTCAGCAACAAAATGATCTGCCCTGACGGGGATAACAGCCTTTATCATAAGGCGCCGGTTATCGCGCAATCGATAACTGCGCAACCTGTTTATGTCGCCCGGTCGTCAAGACCCCCAATAGAGAACCATTGCCTATGAAGACAGTTATCCGGCAAGAGATTGCCCTGCCCGTTGGCCTGCTGACCCTGCTCTTTTTCAAGACCCTGGGCAGTGACCTGCTGACAGAGACAACTCCGCTCGGGATCTATCTTCCGGTATCGGCGGCACTACTGGCCATCGTCACCTGGGCCATCTTCTCGGTGGTACGCCACTCCGATGCCCTCGCCATCAAGCTGGGCGAGCCCTTCGGCACCCTGATCCTCACCCTCTCGGTCATTTCGCTGGAGGTGGTGATGATCTCCTCGGTGATGCTGACCGGCGAGCCCAACCCCACCATGGCCCGCGATACCATGTTTGCGGTGGTGATGCTGGTGAGCACCGGGCTGGTGGGCTTCACCCTACTGTTTGGCGGCTGGCGCTACCACACCCAGAGCTTCAATCTGGACGGGGTCAAATCCTATCTGGTGGCCATCATCCCGCTGGCGCTGCTCTGTCTGGTGCTGCCCAACTTCACCCGGGGCGGCACGGTCGGCAGCATGTCGAGCGCCATGTCCTGGATGCTGATCATCATCTCGATCCTGCTCTACGGGGTCTTTCTGCTGATCCAGACCCGCAGCCACAGCCACTTCTTCGTCGACAGCGATCACGAGGATTACGAGGAGCACCACGGCCCGCTGCAGAGCAACATCTACCACACCATCCTGCTGCTCGCCTACCTGATGGTGGTGATCCTGCTGGCCAAGACCCTGGCCGTGCCGATCAACTTCGGCGTGAAGATCATGGAGGCGCCTCCTGCGCTGGGGGGCTTTATCGTGGCCTGCATCGTGCTGGCGCCCGAAGCGGTCGGGGCCATCAAGGCCGCCTTCAACAACCAGTTGCAGCGGGCGATGAACCTCTACTTCGGCTCGGTGCTGGCCACCATCGCCCTCACCGTGCCCGCCGTGCTGTTTATCGGCGCCATGCTGGGTCAGGAGGTGCGCCTCGGCCTCTCCGCCGCCGACATGGTACTGCTGGTCACCACTCTCATGGTCTGTAAAGTGACCTTCAGCAGCGGCCGCACCAATGTGCTGCACGGCGCTACCCATCTGGTGTTGTTCGTGGTCTATCTGTTCCTGATGTTCGAGCACGAATAACCACAGAATCATCAACCACAGCAACGAAAAGACCGCCCGATGGGCGGTCTTTTGTCATGGGCTGGATGGCCGCTTAGAGGCTCGGCAGCACCCCGGCCGGGATCAGGTCGTTGTAGCTGGCACGGCCCAGCAGGGCGGCGGCCGCCTCGATGTCCGGCGCAAAGTACCTGTCCTTGTCGTAGAAGCTGACCTGCTCCCGCAGCCGGCCCTTGGCCAGCTCCACCAGCTCGGTGGAACGCAGTGGCGCACGGAAATCCAGGCCCTGTGCCGCCGCCAGCAACTCGACCGCCAAAATGCCGCGGGTGTTCTCGGCCATGTCCGCCAGCCGACGACCGGCGAAGGTCGCCATGGAGACGTGATCCTCCTGGTTGGCGGAGGTGGGCAGGCTGTCCACCGAGGCTGGGTGGGCCAGCGTCTTGTTCTCGGAGGCGAGCGCCGCCGAGGTGACCTGAGCGATCATAAAGCCGGAGTTGACCCCGCCGTTGTTGACCAGGAAGGCCGGCAGGCCGGACATGCGCGAGTCGATCAGCAGCGCCATGCGCCGCTCGGAGAGGGAGCCGATCTCGGCGATGGCCAGCGCCAGGTTGTCGGCGGCGAAGGCCACGGGCTCGGCGTGGAAGTTGCCGCCGGAGAGAATCTCCTCATCCTCGGCAAACACCAGCGGGTTGTCGGAGACAGCGTTGGCCTCGCACACCAGCACCTCGGCGGCGTGGCGGATCTGGGTCAGACAAGCCCCCATCACCTGCGGCTGGCAGCGCAATGAGTAGGGATCCTGCACCTTCTCGCAGTTGTGATGGGACATGCCGATCTCGCTGCCATCCACCAGCAGGTGGCGATAGCAGGCGGCCGCGTCGATCTGGCCACGCTGACCGCGCACCGCGTGGATACGGGCATCGAACGGACGGCGGCTGCCAAGGGCGGCCTCCACACTCATGGCACCAATGGTGATGGCACCGGCGAACAGATCCTCGGCGTGGAACAGCCCCTCCAGCGCGAAGGCGGTGCTCGCCTGAGTGCCGTTGAGCAGCGCCAGCCCCTCTTTCGGTGCCAGCGCGATGGGCTCGAGCCCGGCAATTTTCAGCGCCGTGGCGGCATCGATCAGCTCGCCGTTGTGGCGCGCCTTGCCTTCACCGATCAGCAGGCAGCTCATATGGGCCAGTGGCGCCAGATCGCCGGAGGCACCGACGGAGCCCTTCTTTGGCACCAGCGGATAGACTTCGGCGTTGATGAGGCGCATCAGCGCCTCAAGCACAGTTAAGCGGATGCCGGAGAAGCCGCGTGCCAGCGAGTTGAGCTTGAGCACCATCATCAGCCGCACGGTAGCGTCATCCATATAGGTGCCGATGCCCGCAGCGTGGGAGAGCACGATGGAACGCTGCAACTCGTCAAGCTGCTCCACCGGAATGCGGGTGTTAGCCAACAGGCCAAAGCCGGTGTTGATGCCATACACCACCCGGTTCTGCTCGATCACCTTGGTGACCACCGCAGCGGAGGCGTGGATCCCCGGCAGGGCGGCCGGATCCAGTGAAACATGTACCGGCTCGCGGCTGACGCGGCGCAGAGTGGCGAGATCCAGCTCGCCCGGAGTAATAGTCAATTCAAACATGGTGTTACACCTTTCCTTTGACACCGTGGGCGCCGTCAATCATCGGCAGATCCAGTTTCGCCTCGTGGGCACAGTTGATGGCAATCTCGTAGCCGGCATCCGCGTGGCGCATCACCCCGGTGGCCGGATCGTTGCGCAACACCCGACCCACGCGGCGGGCCGCATCGTCGGTGCCGTCACAGACGATCACCACGCCGGAGTGCTGGGAGAAGCCCATGCCGACCCCGCCGCCGTGGTGCAGGGAGACCCAGGTCGCGCCGCCAGCGGTGTTGAGCAGGGCGTTGAGCAGCGGCCAGTCGGAGACGGCATCGGAGCCATCCATCATCGACTCGGTCTCGCGGTTCGGGCTCGCCACCGAGCCGGAATCCAGATGATCACGGCCAATCACGATGGGGGCTTTCAGCTCGCCATTTTTCACCATCTCGTTGAAGGCCAGACCGAGCCGCACCCGATCCTTGACCCCGACCCAGCAGATCCGCGCCGGCAGTCCCTGAAACGCGATGCGCTCGCGGGCCATGTCGAGCCAGTTGTGCAGGTGAGGATCGTCGGGGATCAGCTCTTTCACCTTCTGATCGGTCTTGTAGATATCTTCCGGATCGCCGGAGAGGGCCACCCAACGGAACGGGCCGATCCCCTCGCAGAACAGCGGGCGAATATAGGCCGGGACGAAGCCGGGGAAGTCGAAAGCGTTCGCAACCCCCTCCTCCAGCGCCATCTGGCGGATGTTGTTGCCGTAATCCAGCGTGGCGGCGCCACGGGCTTGCAGGGTCAGCATCGCCTCTACCTGACGGGCCATGGAGCGGCGGGCAGCCAGATTCACCTCCTGCGGGGCGCTTTGTTGCAGCTCGCGCCACTTGGCAACGCTCCAACCCTGCGGCAGGTAGCCGTGGATCGGGTCGTGGGCAGAGGTCTGGTCGGTCACAACGTCTGGCGTGATGCCGCGGGCCACCAGCTCGGCAAAGACATCGGCGGCGTTGCCGAGCAGGCCGACCGAGACGGCGCTGCCGCTCTGCTTGGCCTCCTCGACCATGGCCAGCGCCTCATCCAGGCTGTGGGCCTTCTTGTCCACGTAGCGGGTCTTGAGGCGAAAATCGATGCGGGTCTCGTCGCACTCCACGGCGATCATCGAGAAACCGGCCATGGTGGCGGCCAGCGGCTGGGCACCGCCCATGCCACCGAGACCACCGGTGAGGATCCAGCGCCCCGCAGGCGAGCCGTTGAAGTGCTGGTTGGCCACCGCGAAGAAGGTCTCGTAGGTGCCCTGAACGATCCCCTGAGTACCGATATAGATCCAGGAACCCGCGGTCATCTGGCCGTACATCATCAGGCCCTTCTTATCGAGCTCGTTGAAGTGTTCCCAGTTGGCCCAGTGCGGCACCAGATTGGAGTTGGCGATCAGCACCCGCGGTGCATCCTTGTGGGTCTGGAACACCCCGACCGGCTTGCCGGATTGCACCAGCAGGGTTTCGTCTTCCTCGAGCCGGGTCAGCACCTCGACAATCTTGTCATAGCAGGCCCAGTTGCGGGCGGCACGGCCGATGCCGCCATAGACCACCAGGGATTGGGGATGCTCGGCGACTTCCGGATCCAGGTTGTTCATCAGCATCCGCAACGGCGCCTCGGTGAGCCAGCTCTTGGCGGTCAGTTCGGTGCCGCGCGGGGCACGGATCACGCGGTTAGGGTCAGTTCTGGAATCAGCGCGGGGCTCCTGCTGTTGCACAGACATACACACTCCTTGTTGTATCAATAGGGGGCCTTCGGCGACGTGCGGCCAAAGGGTTAACGGGTTAACGGGTCAACAGATGAACCAGCCGCGCGGCCACGCGGGCACTGCGGTTGTCCTGATCCAGCGTCGGGTTGTATTCGGCCAGATCGGCGAGCCTGAGCTTGCCGCTGGCCCGGATATGGGCGATCAGCGGTTCGATCACCGCCAGCTCCACGCCGCGAGCGGCTGGAGCGCTCACTCCCGGCATCACGGTGGCCGGCAGCACATCGAGATCGATGGTCAGATAGAGGTGATCACAATCGGCGATAAAGGCATCCAGCCCGCTTAGCAAGGCTGGCAACTCGGTCTGAGTCATCGCCTCGTCCAGCACATGCCACACGCCCAGCGCCTCGGCACGGGCAAACAGGGCTTGGGTATTGGCGGTCTCGGCCACTCCGAGGCAGGCGTAGTGAAACGGCGTGCCCTCGGCGGCACACTGCTCGGCGATCTGGAAGAAGGGGGTGCCGGAGCTGGCCTGCTCCTGCTTCATCCGCAGATCGAAGTGGGCGTCGAAATTGATAATGCCGACCTTGCCACTGCCGCCCAAATGGCGGTTAAGGCCACTCCAGCTGCCGAACGCCACCTCGTGACCGCCCCCCAGCACCAGCGGGAAGTGGCCCAGATCGAGCGCGGCGGCGACCCGTTCGGCCAGTCGGCCGTGGGCAGCGTCGAGATCGCCATCGGGGCAACTCACGTCCCCGCCATCGTAGACGGGGCGATTCAGGTGCCAGGCGGTGTTGGCCAGCAGCTTGCGCACCGCTTGCGGCGCACCGGCAGCACCAATGCGCCCCTTGTTGCGGCGTACCCCTTCATCGCAGGCAAAACCAAGCAGCACTACACCAGCTACCTCTTTTGCCCCGGCGGCCCAGGGCTGCACCTCTTGCCAAGGCAGAACTTTGTCGTGCCAGCGCAGTGCCAGTTCACCATCTTCCGGATCCAGGCGCCCCTGCCAGAGCGACATGTCGCTCGGGTTGAACTTATCCATGTAGGGTCTCCTTGCCGTTGAAGATGCGGCCCGCCAGCTGATCGACGCCGACCATGTAGCTCAGCTCGGCCGGATGGGCGCAGTGCCAGATCAGGAAATCGGCCGCCATCCCCACCCTGAGCTGGCCAAGATGATCCTGCTCGCCGAGTGCTTTGGCGGCGTAGCGGGTCACCCCGACCATCGCCTCCACCGGCGTCAGGCCAAACAGGGTGCAGGCCATGTTCATCGCCATCCGCAGCGAGACGATGGGGGCGGTGCCCGGGTTGATGTCGGAGGAGACCGCCATCGGCACACCCGCCTTGCGCAGGGCTGCGACCGGCGGCAGCTTGGTCTCTTTGAGGAAGTAAAAGGCGGTGGGCAACAGGGTGGCGACCACCCCACGGTGGGCCAGCGCCAGGATCCCTTCCGGATCCAGGTACTCCAGATGATCCACCGAGAGGGCGCCAAAGTTGGCAGCGAGCGTGCTGCCCCCCAGATTGGAGAGCTGATCCATGTGCCCCTTCACCGGCAGGCCGTACTGATCCGCCGCCAGATAGACCTGCTCGGTCTGGGCCAGCGAGAAGCCGATATGCTCGCAGAAAACGTCCACCGCATCGGCCAGACCCGCCTCGGCGGCGGCCGGGATGATCTCCTGACAGATGGTCTCGACCCAGCTGTCGGGATCGTCGCGATACTCCGGCGGCACCGCATGGGCTGCCAGCAGAGTGGTCTTGACCCGGATCGGCAACGCCTCACCCAGTCGTCGGGCGACCCGCAGCATCTTGAGCTCGTCCGACAGCGTCAGGCCATAGCCAGACTTGATCTCCACCGTGGTGACCCCTTCGCGGATCAGGGATTTCACCCTCGGCAACGCCAGCTCGAACAACAGATCCTCACTGGCGGCGCGGGTAGCGCGCACCGTGCTGATGATGCCACCGCCCCGGCGGGCGATCTCGGCATAGGGCACCCCCTGCTGACGCTGCTCAAACTCCTCGGCACGGCTGCCGGCGAAGATGAGATGGGTGTGACAATCGATAAGGCCGGGGGTGACCAGCTTGCCCTGCATATCCAACCAGTGGATGGAATGGGGACCCTTCAACTCGGCCATCGGCACCAGCGCGTGGATCTTGCCTTCCTTCACGCCGATAGCGTGGAGCGGCAACAGGCCGTAGTCGGCCAGTTCGTCATTCAGGGTGGCGGGCGTCACGTTGAGCCAGACCCGCTCGCAGTTCAACAGTTCCTTGTTCATAGCGACCTCAAATGTATATACATATCCTTATAGTCGATCTCTATGATGAAAGAAAGAGCGAAGTTCACATCCTGATAACAGCATCAAACTTAGAGTTTAAGCACAAAAAAAGCCCACCAGGAGGTGGGCTTTGAAAAACAGATCTGTATAGACATTTACTCTAACTGAGTCTTGGAGCTGAGCTTGTAGCGGGAACCGGGGGAGAGCAAACGGGCATAGGAGACCAGATGCCCCTCCGACCAGGTACGCCGGTGCAACAATAGGCAGGGGGAATCTACGCGGATCTGCAACAATCCCGCCTCACCGGCACTCGGCAACACGGCTTCCACCACGTGCTCCATCTCGGAGAGGGGGCAGACATCCATCAGATAGCGGTTGGGAGTTTGCTGCGTGAAATCCTGCTCGCCATAGCCCGGCAGGCGCCCGGCATCGACGAAACGCTCCTCCAACTGCAACGGCTCGCCATCGGCCTGATGGACGATCAGGCTGTGAAAGATGGGGGCGCCAACCCGCAGGCCCAGCTGCACCGCCACCTTCTCGTCAGCGGCCAGTCGCTGTAGCCGGATCACCCGGGCACTGTATTCGCCGCCGCGCTCGGCAATCTCGTCGGCAATGTTGCGAATGGCCAGCAGCGGCGACTCGGTGCGCCGGTCCGCCACGAAGCTGCCGGAACCGGCGGTACGCACCAGCCACCCCTCGGCCACCAGTTCGCGCAGCGCCCGGTTAACCGTCATCCGACTCACGGTGAACAGCTCGCACAGGGCCGCTTCGGTCGGGATCCTGTCCCCCGCCTGATAGTGGCGTTCGCGGATCCCGTCCAGAATGTGCTGCTTGATCTGCAGATAGAGGGCTGGCGCCACCATGAAGCTCCCTAGCGCCGACGATGGGGCGGACGCATGTCCGGCCAGGCGCGATAGACATCGGGGATCTGATCCGGCCCGCTGATGCAGAGATCGAGATCGTGCAGCAAGCCATCCTTGATCCCGTAGATCCAGCCATGCACCGCCAGCTCCTGCCCCTTGCGCCAGGCGTTCTGGATGATGGTGGTGTGGCAGACGTTGGCGACCTGCTCGGCCACGTTCAGCTCGCACAGGTAGTCGAAGCGCTCATGCTCATCCTCGATGGCCTCGAGCTCTTCACCGTATTTGAAGTAGACATCCTTGATGTTGCGCAGCCAGTTGTCGATGAGACCCAGCTCCTGGTTCTGCATCGCGGCCTTGACGCCACCGCAACCGTAGTGACCGCAGACGATGATGTGCTTCACCTTGAGCACTTCTACCGCGTATTGCAGCACGGAGAGGCAGTTGAAATCGGTATGCACCACCAGATTGGCGACGTTGCGGTGGACGAAGACATCCCCCGGCAGCAAGCCCATCAGCTGGTTGGCGGGGACCCGGCTGTCGGAACAACCGATCCAGAGGTATTCGGGGGCCTGCTGGGCAGAAAGAGTGGCAAAGAACTCGGGATCTTCGGCCTTGATCCGTTCGGCCCACTCACGGTTGTTGGTAAACAGGTCGTTCAACAGTTTCACTTCTGCTCTCCCTAATGTGGCAGTGGCGGCAACATAACACACTCAAGGGTAACCAAAGCAAGGCCGACCAGATCCTTGCGAAACAAAAACAGGGCCATCAGGCCCTGTTTTTATGAGAGAAAGCATCAGGCTTCCATGGCATCTTTCAGCTTCTTGAGTGCGTTTTTCTCAAGCTGACGCACACGCTCGGCAGAGACACCGTAGGTATCGGCCAGCTCCTGCAGAGTGGTCTTGCTGTCATCATCGAGCCAACGGGCACGGATGATGTGCTGGCTACGCTCATCCAGCGTAGCGAGGGCCGAGCTCAGGCGACGGGTCGCGTGATCGTCCCAGTTATCGTTCTCGATGGTAGCGGCCAGATCGGAGGATTTGTCCTCCAGATAGTGAACCGGAGCGAAACCGCCCTCTTCCTCATCGTCACCAACCAGATCGAACGCCTGATCGTAGTTGGCCATCCGCGCTTCCATCTCGGTCACATCGCTTGCGGAGACGCCGAGATCGGCAGCCACGGCCTGAACCTCTTCGTGGTTCAGCCAGCCCAGACGCTTTTTGGATTTGCGCAGATTGAAGAAGAGCTTGCGCTGGGCCTTGGTGGTGGCCACCTTGACCATGCGCCAGTTGCGCAATACATATTCGTGGATTTCGGCCTTGATCCAGTGCACGGCAAAGGAGACCAGACGCACGCCGACCGTCGGGTCGAAGCGCTTGACCGCCTTCATCAGGCCGATATTGCCTTCCTGTACCAGATCGGCCTGAGGCAGGCCGTAACCGGCATAACTCTTGGCGACATGAACGACAAAGCGCAGGTGCGACATAACGAGCTGACGGGCAGCCTCGAGATCGCCATCCTGCTGCAAACGCTCAGCCAGTTCACGCTCTTCCTCTGCGCTCAGCACCGGAATAGAGTTTACTGCCTGGATATAGCCTTCCAGACTACCTTGCGGAATCAGAGCCATAGTGCGCTGCAATGAAGTTCCCATCTGTTACCTCTTACTTTTCAATCGAATCAGTCTAACACCCTGAGAGGGTCTGTCTACTGACCGGATGCCATTCTGCGGCGTGTATCAAAGAACATGCCCAGTTTTAGACCGGCTTATCTTAAGCCTGCAGGATGAATCATGAATGAACAGTCAAAAAAAGGGGGTCACAATGAAGGACCCCCGAAAAGTAGCATGCTAAGTCCATTGTTGCGGAGCTCGCAACCTTCACATGCTTGCCAAGTCTGACGAGCAAGGCAGAGGGGCCACACTCGTATAAATGCTTCAGCTTAATAGACTGCTTATAAATCAGAAGGTTCCACGGATCCAGCATAGATCCGGAAGATCATTGTTATTCAGAATACTCTGACTATGGGGGCCAAGCCAGAAACGGCCCCTTTTTTACTTGATCCACCTCGCAAAATCCAGCGATTTACCCTGATGATAAAGTAATCAGGATGGTTCGATATCGCGAATGTGGCGATGCACCGAGAACCAGGAGGCGATCAGCCCCAGCAGGGCACCCAGCAAGATCAGATTGATCCCGTCTACCGCCCCCATGCCGACCAGCCGGAAGTTACTGTTATACAAGCCCGCCAGCTCCTTCACCACCCCTTCGCTCCAGATCACCATCACTTCGGTCAGCCACCAGGCCAGCATGCCGCCGATCACCCCGAACCAGATGCCGGTATAGAGGAATGGACGATGAATAAAGGAGTCGGTCGCCCCCACCAGCTTGAGCACTTCGATCTCGGAACGCTGGTTGAGGATGTTCAGACGCAGGGTATTGCCGACGATCAGCAGCACGGCAGAGAGCAGCAACACCGCGATACCGGTGATGGTGTGGCGCAGCAGGTTCATGATCCCCTGCAATCGGGTCAGCCACTGCAGATCCAGCTTGCCCTGCTCGACCCCATCCTCGTTGTTGAGCTTGCCGAGCAGCTCGGCGGCCCCTTCCGGGTTCTGCCAGCGCGGATCCGGAATGACGCTCAACACCGGCGGCAGCGGGTTGCTGTCCAGATAATCGAGGGCATCGCCGAAGCCGGAGATCTCGCGAAACTCCCGCAGGGCATCGTCACGGCTCAGGTAGGTGACCGAATCCACCTCGGGATAGAGCAGGATCCGGTGCTGCAGATCGAGAATGCTCTGCTCCGGCAGATCCTTGCGCAGGTAAAGGGAGATCTGGGAGCTGGTCTGCCAGCTCCCCTCCACTACCTCGGCGTTTTTCAGCAGCACGTGGAAGCAGGAGGGCAGCGCCAGACTGACCCCGAGCACCGCCAGTGTCATCAGGGAGGCGAGCGGATTGCGCCACAGCTCCCCGAGACTGGCAAACGCCTGCCGCACATGGTCAACCCCGTACATCATCAGACGGCGCAGCGGCGGCTGTTTATGACGAACGATAGCCATCAGAGCTCCTCCCCGGCCGAGTACATGCGGCCCGCCTTGAGGGTCAGGGTGCGATAGCGCATGCGGGCGATCAGCCCCAGATCGTGAGTGGCAATCAACACCGAGACCCCAAAATTGTTGAACTCCTGAAATAGCCGCATGATGTCCATGGAGAGCTGGGGATCCAGGTTACCGGTCGGTTCATCCGCCAGCAGCAGCGGCGGCTTGTTGACGATGGCACGGGCGATGCCGACCCGCTGCTGCTCACCACCGGAGAGCTGGCGCGGCTGGTAACGCTCCTTGCCGAGCAACCCCACCTTGTCCAGCGCCGCCGCGACCCGCTTGTTGATATCGGCGTGGCTGTAGCCATCGATCACCAGCGGCAATGCCACGTTGTCGAACACGGTGCGGTCCATCAACAGCCGGTGATCCTGAAAGATCATCCCGATCTGGCGGCGGACATAGGGGATCTGGCTGCGCTGGATATGGCTGACATCGTCGCCATGAAAGAAGACGCGACCATCGGTCGGGCGCTCCATCACGCTGATCAGTTTGAGGAGGGTACTCTTGCCCGCCCCCGAGTGCCCGGTCAGAAAGGCCATCTCCCCCTTGCGCAGGTGAAAGCTGACCTTTTGCAGCGCCTGATGGCCGCCGCTGTATACCTTGCTGACCTTGTCAAAACGAATCATAACGGTTCCCTGAAATTGACAAACCCCGACCGGAGTCGGGGTATGGAACACTTACTCATCACGGCTGAGCTGACTCATCGCGGCCGGACTTATTCATCGCGGCTGAACAGCGCCTCGATGAAGTCGTTGGCAACGAAGGGACGTAGATCGTCGATCCCCTCGCCCACCCCGATGTAGCGGATCGGGATCTGGAACTTGTCGGCCACCGCGAAGATGACGCCGCCCTTGGCCGTGCCATCCAGCTTGGTCAGGGTGATACCGGTCAGGCCCACCGCCTCGCTGAACAGCTTGGCCTGGCTCAACGCATTTTGCCCAGTGCCAGCATCCAGGGTCAGCATGACCTCGTGAGGGGCCTCTTCGTCCAGCTTCTTCATCACCCGCACCACTTTCTTGAGCTCTTCCATCAGGTTGCTCTTGTTCTGCAGGCGACCGGCGGTGTCGGCGATCAACACATCGGCACCGCGGGAGCGGGCAGCCTCGATGGCGTCATAAATCACGGAAGCGGAGTCGGCACCGGTATGCTGGGCGATCACCGGAATATTGTTGCGCTGACCCCAAACCTGCAACTGCTCGACCGCAGCGGCACGGAAGGTGTCACCCGCCGCCAGCATCACACTCTTGCCTTCGGCCTGGAACTGCTTGGCCATCTTGCCGATGGTGGTGGTCTTGCCGACGCCGTTCACGCCGACCATCAGGATCACGTAAGGCTTCTTGCTGGTGTCGATCACCAGCGGCTGTTCGACCTTGGCCAGCATCTCGCCCATGTCCTGTTTGAGCAGGCCATAGAGCGCCTCGGCATCCTTGAGTTGCTTGCGATCCGCATGCTGCACCAGGCCTTCGATGATGCGAGTGGTGGTATCCACGCCGAGATCGGCGGTCAGCAGCTGGGTCTCCAGCTCTTCGAACAGCTCATCGTCAATCTTCTTGCCACGGAACAGACCGAAGAAGCCGGAGCCAATATTCTCCTTGGTGCGCACCAGACTGCGCTTGAGACGGGCAAAGAAGCCCTCCCGCTGCGGTTTGTCCTGGGTGTCATCGTCTACCTTGGCAGCCAATGGCAGGGCAGCCAACGCGGCGGCCTCAGCCTCCATCGCGGCGACCAGGCGCAGATCTTCCGCTCGCTGGGCCTCTTTGGCGATACGTGCCTCTTCAGCAGCTTGGGCTTCAGCGGCAATGCGAGCCTCTTGCGCAGCACGGGCTTCGGCAGCAATACGGGCCTCTTCCGCAGCACGAGCTTCGGCAGCGATACGCGCCTCTTCTGCGGCGCGGGCTTCGGCAGCAATGCGAGCCTCTTCCGCAGCGCGGGCTTCGGCAGCAATGCGAGCCTCTTCCGCAGCGCGGGCTTCGGCTGCAATACGGGCCTCTTCCGCGGCGCGGGCTTCGGCAGCAATACGGGCCTCTTCCACAACACGGGCTTCGGCAGCAATACGAGCCTCTTCTGCGACGCGAGCTTCGGCGGCAATACGAACCTCTTCCGCAGCCTGAGCTTCGGCGGCAATGCGGGCAACTTCGGCAGCTTGCGCTTCTGCTGCGATACGAGCAGCTTCGGCAGCTTGCGCTTCTGCGGCAATACGAGCAGCTTCGGCAGCTTGCGCTTCTGCCGCGATACGAGCAGCTTCGGCCGCTTGCGCTTCTGCTGCGATACGAGCCGCTTCGGCAGCGTGCGCCTCTGCGGCAGCACGCTCCTCTTCGGCGAGCAGCGCTTCGTTGACGATCACCGGCTCCAGATCGGAGGCGCACTCCTCCACCACCAGCGGACCGCGGTCGTCCAGCTCGGTCGGCAGGCAGCAATCATCTTGCAAAACGGTATTGTGTGCGCTGGCAGGCACTTCGGGGGCAACGGCCGGCGTACTATCGGAAACAGTTGTATCGGAAACAGGAGCGGGGGTAGCAGTGACCTCGGGCTCAACGGTAACGGGGGTGGCTTGGGGTGTCTGTGGTTGGACAGCCTCAGCCTCTTCTTTCTTGCGGCCGAAACCCAGCCAGGAAAACAAACCTTTTGCCATCTAAAAATACTCACATCAAAGGCTGACTGCTAAGATAGCCGTCCCTTGGCGGGTCGGCATAAAAATGAACCGCCTTATACTACCACTTTATTTTCTGACGATGAAACGCGATGCCCAGAGTGAAATCCAGCCGTAGCAACCCGAGCAAGAGTCCCGCCCCGCAAGGAAAATCGGGCTTTGTAAGAATCATCAGCGGCCAGTGGCGAGGCCGCAAATTGCCGGTCAAGGATGTGGAAGGGCTCAGACCCACCACGGATCGCGTCAAGGAGACCATCTTCAACTGGCTGGCACCCCACATCCGCGGCACCCGCTGCCTCGACCTGTTTGCCGGCAGCGGCGGCCTGGGACTGGAGGCGCTGTCGCGCTATGCCGAGCAGGTGACCCTGATCGAAATGGACAAGGGGGCCGCCGACCAGATCAAGAAGAACCTGGCCGCCCTCGGCAGCAGTCAGGGTCAGGTGATCCAGTCTGATGCGGTGAGCTGGCTGCAAGGCCCTGCAACCCCTTTCGATCTGGTGTTCCTCGATCCGCCGTTTCGCCGCGAGCTGCTGCCGCAAGTTTGCGAACTGCTGGAGCAGCGCGGCTGGCTGGCAGCGGATGCCCTGATCTATCTGGAGCGGGAAAAAGAGATGGCCGATCTGGCGCTGCCTGCCAGCTGGAAGTTGCTCAAGGACAAACAAGCAGGCCAGGTCTGCTACCAACTCTATCTAAGGGAGGTAAACAATGAAGCGAGTCTTTAATCTGCTAGCGATGGGGCTGGTACTGTTCTTCTGGTTTGGCGTGCTGGTGAGCCTGATTGCCCCGCTGCCCGGCAAACTCAACGGCTTTCTGCCGGTCTGCGGCGTGATTGTCGCGCTGCTGCACTGGCTGCAGGCCAGCATGATCAAAGCGGCTTGCAAACGCTACTTCGCGGTCACCAAGACCGAGTTTGTCACTGTATTGATATTTGGCGTGTTTGGCATGGTCGACATTCGCCAACGCCTGCAAGAGATCGTCAACGCCGCCCAGCGCGGCAATATCTCGGGCAAACCATAAAAGAAAAGGGGACGGCGGTAGCCGTCCCCTAGAGTCGTGTCGTCCTGTCCGTAGAACTGCAATGCTCCCTGCAATCCCTGACGTTATCCTAATCCTTTGGAATATCCCCTTTCCAATCCGTTGGCGTGTCCTGCGGCGTTCCTGGCCTGGCAATTCATCCTGAACTGCTTCACTGTCTCCATCCTGGAGGTGTCCATTACCACGTCCTGTGGGGGTCCTTGCGTCTTCCTGACCGATAACCATCCGGGTTATCTCACTTCATCCTGAAGTATTCCTCTCGCATCCGGCGAGGTCCTGTTCATCCTGAAGAACGAGGTTCCGTTCGTTCTGCTCTCATCCCGAGAGTGTCCTGCCGCATCCTGCGGTGTTCCTTTATTCATCCGTGACGATAATCATCCTGATTATCGAGCTCATCCTGAGGTGTCCCTTGTCCACATCCTGCGGACTATTCCATCTTTATGCGCTGCCCTGCATCCTGCCGGACCAGCTCCGTCCTTGTGAGACCCATAGTAAGGAAATGCGCACCCCGAACAAGGGCCATCCGATGATAAAGATCTGATGTCGCTCCCATTTCAAAAAACAAACTTAAAAACTAACCCTTTAATATCAGCCAGTTAATTAGTTTCACAGGAAAGCTCGATCATTCTGGCATGGCTTCGCGTACGGTTCAAAGCGCCAGCCTCTTACAGTGGCTATGGCAGATCTCTTACACGGGTTTCGCCCCCAAAAACGGGGCAGGAAAACGGTTCAATCCTGTCGTTAAGACTTAAAAATTAGTTGAATAAATATGCTTAAAAAAACAGCAAAAAAAAGAGCCGAGACCAGGCTCGACTCTTCAACATGCAATTTCTTAATCAGCTCAAGCGGTTGGCCGGATTGAGATAGGCCTTGCGCAGCGATTCCGGTGCCAGCACCTCCAGTTCACCGCTGATGTTGTTCAACCAGCTGCGAAACTCCGGGGTGTCCTGTACTTCGGTCTCCACCACCACGCTGCGCTTGTCATAGCGGGTCATGCGCGGATTGTTGCCGGGGATCTGGTTATCCACCAGCGACTGGCTGTTGGCATCGATCCGGCCGACGAAGCGGATCGGGCCGCTCACATCCTGATAGCCCTGATCGCGGATCAGCTTCTGGATATTGAAATCCTTCGGCTGGGTGGCGCTGAAGTTGGTCAGCTCCACGTTCTTGATATGGTCAAACGGGATGCCGTAGACCTTGGGATCCAGCTCGGACAGGGTGCAGAGCAGGATCGGACCGTCCGGCTGATTGAGAATGCCGAGCGGGTTGATACGGTCGTAGCAGAGCCACACGGTGCGCTCTTTGATCACGCGCTGGATCTCGGCACTGAACTTGCGACCACGCCAGAGCGCATCGCGGATCAGGGTGCTGCGGCGGATCTCCGGATTGCCGGCAAACGGACGCGGCGACTGGTGGACACTCTCCAGCCAGCGCTCGGCCAGTTCACTCTGGCTGTCGCGGATCACCTGGCTCGCCTTGTCGACCAGCGGGTTCAATTCGGTCAGTACACTCGCCGGCAACAGTTGGCTCGCCTGATCACTCCAGGTTTTCAGGGCCACCGCCAGCGAGAGCGGCATGATATTGGCAAAGTCGTTGAGGCCGTGGCGCTCGAAGCACCAGCCATGGGGTTTGCTGCGCTCGTCCGAGGTGAGGTCGAACAGTCCCATGCCGGACATCTCCTCCAGGTCCCGTTGCACGGTACGCAGACTGACGTGGATGCCTTCCTCTTCCAGTTTTACCTGGAGTTGGCTGGCGGTCAGCTTGTAAGGGCGGTGCGGGATGCAACGCGCCAAGGTCAGTTGTCGTAACAGCTTCTTGCTCATGGTGCTTGCCTTCACTGGTTTAGCGTTGACTGTATGCTAGTCGTGACTTGCGACAGTCTATGTCGCAAGTTTTGCTGCGACAACTGTCGCCATTTTCATACAAACACAACCATGATGTTGATATACAAGAAAAAAGATGAAAAAAGCAGGGGTGAAGAGGGATAAAATCAGCAACAAAAGCATCAAATTAAAGTTCTAGGGGATGAACTTACGACAGGTAAACAATCCAAAATAAAATAATTAAACAGAATAATATCTCGATAGGGGGAGGCG
Source organism: Aeromonas allosaccharophila (assembly GCF_000819685.1). Lineage (GTDB taxonomy): Bacteria > Pseudomonadota > Gammaproteobacteria > Enterobacterales > Aeromonadaceae > Aeromonas > Aeromonas allosaccharophila. The sequence goes on from NZ_CDBR01000097.1 coordinate 86,621, forward strand.
TACCTCCCCCGACTCATTTACAGCAGCCACGACCAGGCTGACTTGGTGACGGCCGCACCGACCATGTATCCAAACACCGCCAGCGCCGCCACACCGGCCACCAGCTTCTGAGCGCGGGCCGGGCGCTTGAGCGCCATGACACCCAGACCGATATAGAGCACCAGTGCCATCAGCTTGGTCATCAGCCAGGGTTGTTGGCCGGGGCTCAGTTGCAAGGTCACCGCCAGCAGCACGCCAAACAGCAGCAGGAAGGTGTCGTTGATATGGGGCAGGATCTTCAGCCACTTCTGCTGCAACCGATCGCTGCCGGCCAGCGCCAGACCCCAGCGATAGATAAAGAGCAGCAGACTGACCAGCGCCAGCGTCATATGCAGGTGTTTGAACATGGGGTAATAGGCAATCATTTTGCTTCCTTGTCGTCGTCGGGTAGCCCGCTGTTCCAGTTGTGGGCATGGATACGCTCCTGCCCCTCCTCGTCGTCTTGCAACAGATCGGAGAGGATCTCCCGGTATTGCAGGCTCTTGTTGATATAAGTGTGTTCGTCGTCGAGATAGTTGACCTGCTCGCGCAACAGCCAGTTATCGTGCTGCTTGAAGGTCTGCCCCGCCCGCCAGGCCTGGTTGGCCCTAAACCCGAGCTGGGTCAGGGCTTCCACCCCCAGATCGACCGCCGAACCTAGGGTTTCCCGGTGCACGCTCTCGACCCCGTGGCGCAGGATCTCGTGGGCATGGGGTCGATCCAGCGCTCGCGCCAGGATCTTCAGGTGCGGGAAGTGCTTCTGCACCATCTCAATCACCGCCAGCGAGGTGGCGGGATCGTTGATGGAGAGCACCAGCAGCTTCGCCTTGTGCGCCCCTGCGGCATGGAGCAGGTCGATCCGGCTGGCATCGCCATAGAAGACCTGATAACCATACTTGCGCAGGGTCTCTATCTGGCTGGCATCCTGCTCGAGGATGGTGGTTCCGATGCCGTGGCCGTGCAGCAGACGCCCCACGATCTGACCAAAGCGGCCGAAGCCCGCGATGATCACCGGATGCTCCACCAGCTCAGGTTGCTCATGCTGCGGTGCGTCGCTCTGGTTACGGTAATCGAACCAGGGCTGGATCACCCGATCATTGAGGATCAGCAGCAGCGGGGTCAGCGCCATGGAGAGCGCCACCACCAGCGTCAGCAGCGAGATGGTCTCACCGGGCAGCACCCGGTTCTGGGCGGCAAACGAGAAGAGCACGAAGGCAAACTCGCCCCCCTGCGCCAACGCCAGTGCGAAGGTCCAGCGCTGACTCGGCGAGATACGGATGGCAAAGCCGAGCGCCATCAGCACCAGCCATTTGAGCGCCATCAGACCAACCACCAGCGTCGGGATGAGGAAGGGGTGCTCGGCAAACAGCCCGAAGTCGATCCCCGCCCCCACCGACATAAAGAACAAACCGAGCAGCAAGCCCTTGAACGGCTCAATGTCCGCCTCCAGCTCGTGGCGATATTCACTGTCGGCCAGCACCACCCCGGCGAGGAAGGAGCCAAGAGCAGGCGAGAGGCCCACCGACTCCATCAGCACCGCGATGGCGATCACCAGCAGCAGGGCGGCGGCGACGAAGATCTCCCGCATGTGGGACTGGGCGATGGCACGAAACACCGGCCGCATCAGGTAATGGCCACCCAGCACTATGCCGGAGATCGCCGCGACCACCAGCAGACCATGCTGCCAACCCGCCAGCTCGGAGCCGCCATTGCTGGCGACCGGCGCGATGGCCAGCAGCGGCAACAGCGCCAGGATCGGAATGACCGCAATATCCTGAAACAGCAGCACGGCAAAGGCGGAGCGGCCGCTCTCGCTCTGCATCAGTTTGCGCTCCTGCAGGCTCTGCAGAACGATGGCGGTGGAGGATAGCGCCAGGATCAGACCGATAGCCAGCCCCTGTTGCAGCGGCAGACCGATAATATGCGCCACACCGGTCAATGCCGCCGTGGTGAGCAGCACCTGCAGGCCGCCGGTGCCGAGGATCGGCCCCTTCAGCTGCCACAAGAGGGCCGGACGCAATTCCAGCCCGACCAGAAACAGCATCAGCACCACGCCAAACTCGGCGAAGTGCATCACATCCTTCTGTTCGCCCACCAACCCCAGCAGGAAGGGGCCGATGATGATCCCCGCCAGCAGATAGCCAAGCACCGAGCCCAGCCCCCAGCGCTTGGCGAGCGGCACTGCGATAACGGCGGCAGAGAGGTAGATAAAGGCATCAAACAGGATCCCGTGGCCCATCAGTCAGCCCTCCGCTTGAACGTCTGGTCCGGCTTATAAGCTCGGCCCAAAAGCTGCCCGTTTTTCATCAGAGCACCTCCAGCAAGTCGCGCAGATAGGGGCGCCCGGCCAGCTGCGCCGGGGTCAAGTGATCATCACGCAAGGCGCAAAGCAGCTGGCGGTAATCCTGCCCACAGCGGCGCAGGGCGGCGGGATCCTTGATCTTGTGAAAGGAGTGCAGCACGAAGGGGGGCAACCAGTTCATGCCGCACAAGGTGGCAGCCTGTTGAAAGGGCAGCAGAAAATCGAGCAGCGGTCGGCTGTTGTAACCCTCGCTACAATAGGACTCCGGCGCCCCGCCGGTGGTGATGGCGCTTAGCCACTGCTTGCCCTTGAGGGCGTGGGCTTCGGGGCCGTAGGCGTAGCCATACTCCAGCACCAGATCCATCCACTCCTTCATGATGGCCGGGCAGGAATACCAGTAAAACGGGTGCTGAAAGACGATGATGTCGTGTTCGGAGAGCAGCGCCTGCTCCCGCTTCACATCGATGAACATGTCGGGATAGTGCTGGTAAAGGTCGTGAACCGTGACCCCTTCCAGCCCCTCAATCGCCTGCAACAGCTGCTTGTTGGCCCGCGAGCTCTGCAGAGCGGGATGGGAAAAAATAACCAGAATGCGTTTCATGACAACATCACCCGAAAAAGCGCCAGAGCTGGCGCGATAAAAGAGAAAAGGGGTGTGACAGACGCATCGTAAAGATGCACAGGAGAGCGACCTTATCAGGAAGCGCCATAGCCTGCCAACTCGGGGATCAGCTCCCGCAGCGCCGGATTGAGGGTCTGGTGGGCGGGGTAGCAGAGCCCGATCCGGCGAAACATCCTCGGTCCGCTCACCGGCAAGGTACAGAGCCCTGCCTCATCTTCCACCAGCCCATCCGGCAGAAAACTGATGCCAACCCCCGCCAGCACCAGCGCCATCACCAGCCCCTTGCTCTCGGCCTTGGCCACCAGATTGAGGGTAAGCCGGTCACAGGCCAGCAGGCCGATGGTCTGCTGGTGGGCCTCGCAGGGCGGGCACTCAATAAAATCATAATGTTGCAGCTCGGCCAGCTCGATCCTTTCACGACTGGCCAGAGGATGGTCGACTGGCACGCAGAGCACGTAATCCTCCTCCCACAGCGGCAGGAAGATCTCGTCCTCCCGGCGCAGGGCATCCAGCGTCAAGCGGCAGTCGGCGGGCGTAGCGTAGTCGGAGAGGGTGAGATCCAGCTGCGGCAACACGCGCTGTACTTGCTGCAGCAGCCCGGCCACACGGCGGCGACTCAAGTCCGGCATGATGGCGATATTGAGCCTCGCACGCGTCGCTTTCTGGCGAAACAGCTCCGGCAGACGACGCGCCTCCTCCACCAGCTTGACCGCGTGAGGATAGAGATAGTGGGCCGGATCTTTCGCCACCACCCCCTTCTTGCCCCGGACAAACAGGCTGTCACCGAGCGCCTCTTCCAGCTGGCGCAGTCCCGCCGAGAGGGAGGGCTGGCTGACGTGGCAGCGCTCGGCCGCCGCCGTGATGTTCTTCTCTTCATAGATGGCGATGAAGAAACGCAGCAATCTCAAGTCCAGCATACGCCCAACCATAGTTTTTTCAGATGATAACCAGCGGAAAACAATATTTATCACTTATAGATGCAGTGACTATAGTGATTGGGTTCCGTGCTGGCCAGCCACCCGTTTGCTCAAACCGACTCTTGAATCAGAAGGAAAGACCCATGTCCAAATCTCTCGTCGTGATCACCGGCGCCTCCGCCGGGATCGGTGCCGCCATCGCCCGAGCCTTCTCTGCCACAGGTCATCCGCTGTTGCTGCTGGCCCGCCGGGTCGAGCCGATGCAGGCACTGAATCTGCCCGATACCCTCTGCATCGGGGTCGATGTGACCGACACCGCCGCCATGAAAGCCGCCGTCCAGCAGGCAGAAGCCAAATTTGGCCCGGTGGGCTGCATGGTCAACAACGCCGGTGTCATGCTGCTGGGTCAGGCCGATGTGCAGGATCCCGCCGAGTGGCAGCAGATGCTCAACATCAACGTGATGGGCGTGCTGAACGGCGTCCACGCAGTGCTGGCAGGCATGAAAGAGCGCCGCAGCGGTACCATCATCAACATCAGCTCCATCGCCGGTCGCAAGACCTTCCCGAACCATGCCGCCTACTGCGCCACCAAGTTCGCCGTGCACGCCCTGACCGAGAACATCCGGGAAGAGGTGGCCGATGTGGGCGTGCGGATGGTGACCATTGCCCCGGGTGCGGTCGAGACCGAGCTGCTCAGCCACACCACTGACGAGAACATCAAGGCCGGTTACCACGACTGGAAAGATCAGATGGGCGGCGTCATTTCGCCGGAAGTGATCGCCGATGCAGTGCTCTACGCCTGGAACCAGCCTGCCAACGTCTGCGTGCGCGAGATCGTGCTGGCGGCGACCCGTCAGCAACCTTGAATCCGGGCTGACTGACATCATGGGGAGGGCTTGACCCTCCCCCGGGGCACAGGGTTACCATGTGCCCCTTGTTTCTTCCGAGTCATTCCATGGTTCTCACCCGTCGCCAACTCGCTCACGCCCGTCGCTGGCTCCCCTTGTGGAGTCTGGTGCTGGTGTTGATGTCGTTTGGCAGCAGGGCCGCAACCGACCTCTGTACCCTGACTACCCACTGCAGCCAGAGCGAGCGCACCCTGGAAAAAGCGATGCCCTGCGGCAGCTTTACCACCGCCCTCTCGATGACGCTGGTAGGCAGCGACAGCCTGACGGTCGCCGTGCTGGAACAGGATACCCCCGACTTCGCCTCTCCCTCTCTCTTTATGCCGGACGCTCCGTGCGAGCGGCTCGAACGTCCCCCACGCACCCGGATCTGAAACGCATCCCGTATCGGGCATCTTTTCTTTCAATCTGAGGTGAGTGATGTACAAACCCCTGTTACTGGCCATGCTGGCCGGTACCGTCAGCTTTTCGGCCCTCGCGGCCGAGAAGATGACCGTCTACAAATCCAGATATTGTGGCTGCTGCCAAAGCTGGAACGAGCACATGGAGCAGAATGGCTTCGAACTCGAAGTCATCGAAACCGAGCAGCTCGGCGCAGTGAAGCAGCAATACGGTATCGCGCCGGAGCTGGCCTCTTGCCATACCGGTATCGTAAATGGCTATGTGATCGAGGGGCATGTACCGGCCGCCGATGTGCAGAAGCTGCTCAGGGAAAAACCGGCGATCCGTGGCCTGACCATTCCGGGTATGCCCCAGAGTGCGCCGGGCATGGATATTCCGGGCCATCCCTATGAGGTACTGAGTATCAGCAACGAGGGCGTGACCACCCGCTGGTCGAGCTACCCCGGCTGACGAACACTGGTCATGAGAGGGCACTCCCATATCATGTGAGGCACACCTGAGCGGACTCTTGCCGCTCATGGCCAGAAAGAGGGCCGCTATCGCGAGATAGCGGCTTTTTTTGATTACATTTCCTGCAATAACAAGGGATTGCTTGCAACCACCGGCAACAAGGGGCAGATTTAATGCCAATTCATGGAGCCGATGCTCAGGTCTACCAACCCTTTCCAGCGCCAAGGATGCGACATGTTTACCTTTTCCCGAGGAGTTCTGCTGCTAGCCTTTCTGACAGTTCTCCCCCCCACTTATGCCAATGAAGAGCCCGCCATGCTGACAAGCGAACATCCAATCCAGCCGCCCGTGGCCGCCAAACATCCCCGCACACTGAAAAAACACGGGGATACCCGCATCGACAACTACTACTGGCTGCGCGACGACCAGCGTCAGGCGCCGGAAGTGTTGCAATACCTCGAGGCCGAGAACGCCTACACCGAGGCCATGCTCAAGCCGACCCAGCCCCTGCGCGAACAGCTCTACAAAGAGATGGTGGCCCGCATCCCCCAACAGGATGAGTCGGTGCCCTATGTGAAGAATGGCTACCGCTACCAGACCCGCTATGAGCCGGGCAAGGAGTACGGGATCTATTCGCGCACCAAGCTCGGCGAAGAGCAGGCGAGCCTGCTGCTCGACAGCAACCAGCGGGCTGAAGGGCACGAGTTCTATGCCCTCGGCGCCCTTGAGGTGAGCCGCAACAACCGCTGGCTGGCGGTGGCGGAAGATTTCCTCTCCCGCCGTCAGTACCAGATCCAGTTCCTCGATCTGGAGAGCGGCCAGTGGGCCACCGACAAACTGGAAAATACCTCCGGCAATCTGGTGTGGGCCAACGACAACAAGACCGTCTTCTATGTGCGCAAGCACCCGCAGACCCTGCTGCCCTATCAGGTCTATCGCCACACGCTCGGGACGGATCCGGCCACGGACAAACTGGTCTACGAGGAGAAGGATGACTCCTTCTACGTCAGCCTCTACGCTACCACTTCGGAAGATTTCATCGTCATCGCCCTCTCCAGCACCACCACCGGCGAAGCGCGGCTGATCGATGCCAACCAGCCGGAACACGCACCCCGCCTGTTCCTGCCCCGTCAGGTGGATCACGAATACAGCCTGGATCACTACCGCGGCCGCTTCTATGTGCGTTCCAACAAGGACGGCAAGAACTTCGGCCTCTACGAGACCAAAGAGAGCCCGGTCGATCGCTGGAAGGCGGTGATTGCCCCCAATCCGGACGTGCTGCTGGAGAGCTACGCCCTGTTCAAGGATTGGCTGGTACTGGAAGAGCGCAACAAGGGGCTGACCCGACTGCGCCAGATCAACTGGCAGAGCGGTGACGAGAAGGAGATCGCCTTCGACGATCCCGCCTATGTCACCTGGCTCGCCTACAACCCGGAGCCGGATACCAGCGCCCTGCGCTATGGCTACTCCTCAATGACCACCCCCGCCTCTACCTATGAGCTGGACATGGCGAGTGGCAAGCGCACCCTGCTCAAGCAGCAGCCGGTGGCCGGCTTCAAGGCCGACCAGTACGCCAGCGAGCGACTCTGGGTGACCGCCCGCGACGGTGTATCGGTGCCGGTGTCGCTGGTCTATCGCAAGGACAAGTTCAAAAAAGAGCAGGCTGATGCGCCCAAGAATCCGCTGCTGGTCTATGGCTATGGATCCTACGGCGCCAGCATGGATCCCGACTTCAGCAGCTCGCGCCTGAGCCTGCTCGATCGCGGCTTCGTCTACGCCATCGCCCATATCCGGGGTGGTGAAGAGCTGGGCCGTCACTGGTACGAAGATGGCAAGTTGCTGAAAAAGCAGAACACCTTCAATGACTTTATCGATGTCACCAAGGCGCTGGTTGAGCAAGGCTACGGTGCCAAAGATCAGGTCTACGCCATGGGCGGCAGCGCCGGTGGTCTGCTGATGGGGGCGGTCATCAATCAGGCGCCCGAACTCTATCGCGGCGTGGTAGCGCAGGTGCCGTTCGTCGATGTGGTCACCACCATGCTGGACGAGTCGATCCCCCTCACCACCGGGGAGTATGACGAGTGGGGCAACCCGAACCAGAAGCGCTACTACGACTACATGAAGAGCTACAGCCCCTACGATCAGGTCAAGGCGCAAGCCTATCCCAACCTGCTGGTCACCACCGGACTGCACGACTCGCAAGTGCAGTATTGGGAGCCCGCCAAGTGGGTCGCCAAGCTGCGCGAACTGAAGACGGATGATAACAAGTTGTTACTGAACACCGACATGGACGCCGGCCACGGCGGCAAGTCGGGCCGCTTCAAAGCCTACGAGGATATCGCGCTGGAATACGCCTTTATCCTGGATCTGGCCACCACGACCAACTGATCTCCCATGACTCCGGCCCTTGTCATTCAAGGGCCGCATAAGAATCCTCTCGTAGTTTTTCCCTCTTCCATTTCCCTCCATATCAAATTAATCTGCGGCTAGAAAATGAATGATCGAGGTCATGTTTCTCAAGATTTAACTCCGTGATTTTGCCATTTCGTTTGATTTATGTTGGGTGAATGTGCTTAATCGGAGTGCTTGCAACTTTTTATTTGGCCCCTGAGGGGCCAATTTATCTTCGACCGACAGGAGGTCGGTAGCCTCACCACAGGATGGGGGTGACTGCCGGAAAGGGGTGATCAACTCCCCCACTTTCGTGCAACGAGAAGAGTGGGCAAGCCCGGCGCAGAACGGGGTTGCCATCAATTTATCCGGGGAACGGATAAACAAAATCAAAGAAAAGGGAGAAAAAATGAAAGGATTAACTTTGGCGTGCGCCCTGTCGGCGGCTCTGGTCGGTGTCTCATTCGGTGGTCCGGTACAAGCGCAGGAGCGCTTCGTGACCATCGGCACCGGCGGTCAGACCGGCGTTTACTATGTCGCTGGCCAGTCCATCTGCCGCTTCCTCAATCGCGGCGCAGCCGATCACCAGATCAAGTGCAACGCCCCGGCCAGTGGCGGTGGTGTTGCCAACGTCAACGGCATCCGTAGCGGTGAATTCAACTTCGGCATCATGCAATCCGACCACCAGTTCAAGGCGATGAAGGGGCTGCCACCGTTCCAGGCCGAAGGGGCTATGGACGATATGCGCGCCGTCTTCTCCCTGCAGAGCGAGGTGTTCACCATCCTGGCTCGCCGCGATGCCAAGATCGCCAGCTTCGACGATCTGAAAGGCAAGCGCGTCAACATCGGCAACCCGGGCTCCGGCCAGCGTGACACCATGGAAGAGATCATGGCGGTCAAAGGCTGGAAGAAGGGTGACTTCGGTCTGGTCTCCGAGCTGAAACCGGCCGAACAAGCCTCCGCCCTCGGTGACAACAACATCGACGCCATGAGCTACTTCGTGGGTCACCCGAACGGTGCCATTCAGGAAGCCTCCACCACCACAGATGCAGTACTGGTACCTGTGACCGGCGCCGACATCGACAAGCTGCTGGCCGAGAAGAGCTACTACAGCAAGGCCGAAATCCCGGGCGGCATCTACAAGGGCAGCGACAAGCCGACCCCCTCCATCGGTGGCAAAGCGGTGCTCTCCACCAGCGCCAAAACCGATCCGGAAGTGGTCTATCAGTTGGTCAAGTCGGTGTTCGACAACCTGGATCGCTTCAAGCGCCTGCACCCTGCCTTTGCCGACCTGAAAGAGGCCGACATGATCAAGGTGGGTCTCTCTGCACCGCTGCATGAAGGGGCTGCCCGCTACTACAAAGAGCGCGGCTGGCTCTGATTGAAGGCCACTGGGCCTTTGTCACTCTCTTCGACACCCGTCTGCCGCCTGATTGCGGGGGCGGGTGTCGCTCTTGTTGTACTCGTTGGCACAAGTTAACCCTATGCAAGATAAACAACTCTCTACCGAGGAACTGATCGCCCAGGATGTGGGCGCTCGCCTGCCGCTGGGCATCATGGGCTGGCTCATCACAGCTCTGGCGCTGGCCTGGTCCCTGTTCCAGCTCTGGATCGCCTCGCCACTCCCCTTCATGGTGGGGTTTGGTGTACTCAATGACACCGAAACCCGCTCCATTCACCTCACCTTTGCCCTGTTGCTCGCTTTTCTGGTGTTCCCGGCATTTCGCTCCTCGCCGCGGGATCGGGTTCCCCTCGGCGATATCGCCCTCGGCCTGATCGCTGCTGGCGCCGCGTCTTACCTGTTCGTGATGTATGAAGCACTGGCGCTGCGTCCCGGCACCCTCACCACCGCCGATCTGGTGACCGCCTGCATCGGCATTCCGCTGCTGCTGGAGGCGGCGCGCCGCGCTCTGGGGCCGGCACTTGCAGTCATCGCCATCGTCTTTCTGATCTACAGTCTGGCGGGCCCCTGGATGCCGGGACTGCTGGCACACCGTGGAGTAGGCTTCACCGCGCTGGCCAACCACCAGTGGATCACCACCGAAGGGGTGTTCGGCATCGCCCTTGGCGTCTCCACCAGCTTCGTGTTCCTGTTCGTGCTGTTCGGCGCCCTGCTGGAACGGGCCGGCGCAGGTCACTACTTTATCCAGCTCGCCTTCAGCCTGCTCGGTCACCTGCGCGGCGGCCCGGCCAAGGCGGCAGTGGTCGCCTCCGGCCTGACCGGCCTGATCTCCGGCTCGTCGATTGCCAACGTGGTGACCACCGGCACCTTCACCATCCCGATGATGAAGAAGGTGGGCTTCAGTTCAGAGAAAGCGGGGGCGGTGGAAGTGGCCTCCTCGGTCAACGGCCAGATCATGCCGCCGGTGATGGGGGCTGCGGCGTTCCTGATGGTCGAATACGTGGGCATCCCCTACGTAGAGATCATCAAGCACGCCTTCCTGCCTGCCGCCATCTCCTACATAGCGCTGCTCTACATCGTCCATCTGGAGGCGCTGAAACTGGGCATGCAGCCCATCGGCAACCATCAACCCAAACCCTGGCTGCGTCGCCTGACCGGCTTTGCCTTTGGCGCGGCCCTCATCAGCGGCCTGTCACTGGCGGTCTACTATGGCCTCGGCTGGCTCAAACCTGCTCTGGGTGACTACGCCCTGCCGGGGATCTCGGTACTGCTGGCTGCCACCTATGTGGCCCTGTTGAAGATCGCCGCCAGCAATGAACCGCTGCCTGCCGAAGATCCCGACAAGCCGCTCACCGAGTTGCCCAACACCCGCGCCGTGCTGCTCTCCGGCCTGCACTTCCTGCTGCCGGTGGTAGTACTGGTATGGTGCCTGATGGTGGAACGCCTCTCGCCGGGGCTGTCGGCCTTCTGGGGTACCGTGATGCTGGTGATCATCCTGCTGACCCAGCGCCCGCTGCTCAACTGGCTGCGCAAGGACGGCAAGCACGACTACGGCACCGTCGCTGACGGCGTGGTGGATCTGCGGGAAGGACTGGTTGCCGGTGCCCGCAACATGATCGGTATCGGCATTGCCACCGCCACCGCGGGGATTATCGTGGGTGCTGTATCCCAGACCGGGGTTGGTCTGGTGCTGGCGGATCTGGTGGAGTTCCTCTCCATGGGCAACCTGCTGCTGATGCTGCTGCTTACCGCACTGCTGAGCCTGATCCTTGGCATGGGGCTGCCCACCACTGCCAACTACATCGTCGTCTCCAGCCTGCTGGCACCGGTGGTAGTGACGCTGGGGCAGCAAAACGGGCTGATCGTGCCGCTTATCGCAGTGCACCTGTTCGTCTTCTACTTCGGCATCATGGCGGATGTGACGCCACCGGTGGGACTGGCTTCGTTCGCGGCTGCGGCTGTCTCCAAGGGCGATCCCATCAAGACCGGGATCACCGCCTTCTACTACAGCCTGCGTACCGCGGCGCTGCCGTTCCTGTTTATCTTCAACACCGATCTGCTGCTGATCGACGTGGACTTCGCCCACGGAGTGCTGATCTTCATTGTGGCGACCATCGCCATGCTGATCTTCGCCGCCGCCACTCAGGGCTGGTTCCTGGTGAAGAGCCGCTGGTACGAGAGCGTGCTGCTGTTGCTGGTCGCCTTTACCCTGTTCCGCCCGGGTTTCTGGATGGACATGGTGCACGACCCCTATCGCGAGACCCCGCCTGCCCAGCTGGCCCAAACCATGGGTGAAGTGGAGGCGGAGAGCACCCTGCGGCTGCGGATCCTCGGTGAAGATGCCGTAGGCAAGCCACGCAAGTTTACCCTGCTGGTCGCCGTACCGGATGGGGCAAATGGCGAAGAGCGGCTGGCCAATCTGGGGCTGAGCCTCTATGAGCAGGATGGCAAGACGCTGATCGACAACGTCGCCTTTGGCAGCCCGGCCGCCACCATGGGGCTGGAGTTCGATCAGGAGATCCTCACCGTCAAGGCGCCGACCGAGCGATGGACCAAGGAGTGGATGTGGATCCCGGGCTTCCTGCTGTTCGGGGCGATCGTCTGGCTGCAGCGTCGCCGCAGCGTCAAGGCTGGTTAATCCGCCAGGCAGATGAGACCGAGGGCCGCTATTGCGGCCCTCTCTTTATTGCCTTGCCCTCTGCAGCTCTTGCGATGAGCAACAGTCATGGAAAAGGTAAACGGTGGCGAGCGGCCAAAAAAGTGGGGTGACATGTCCATGTCACCCCCTCGCAAATAGCATGTTCCATATTGGAGTCCGGCCGCGCCGGGTCTCTGTTTCACTTTCCGATAGTTCGCGACCCATCTGAAGTGCGCGCCAATTGCAGCGATGCAACTGGCCAGCTACCCGTTACAACCTTCGTCCACACGGCAGACAAGCCGCCGTGTTTGTCCTTGCAACTGAAATATTACGCATAAAAACAAAATAAAAAACGTTTTTATGCCAATTCCATTCACATTGGAGTACAAAAAACAGCCTTATCACCACCATTAACTGGTTATAAAACAGTTAGATAGACTCTATCATGGCTATTCACCCGCGATGTGCATCGGCAAAGGCCTACACGCCTTTGCGAGATCTCGCACAAAAAATGGCCGCCTCACAGCCAACGGCGCAGTGGCAACCAGTCGCTCAGGCGGGCTATCAGTCGCCTTGACCACCCTTCGGGTTTGCGCGGCAATCCACCCGCCTGCTCCTGCCAGCGAGCCAGCCACATTCGCAGCGCCTCGCAGATCGGCGGGCAGTGCAGATGCAGCATCAGCTCGGTATTGAGAAACAGCGAGCGGGGATCGAGGTTTAGGCTGCCAAACAGCGCCCGCTCCTCCCCCAGCAGGATCAGCTTGGCGTGCAGGCTGCCGTGGCCGTGGCCGTGGTCAAACTCGGCAACACGGATGCCGCGCCGCAGCAACCAGCCGAGATAACGCTGATAGGCGCCATAGACCAGTGGCACATCGGTGCTGGCTAGCGAGTTGGTGAGAATGTCGATGGCGACCCCCTGCTGGCGCAGCCGCGCCAGACGGTGCCGAAACCCGCGAGTAAGGATGAGGTAAGGGGTCACCAACCCCAGCGAGCCAGGATTGTCAGCCAGCTGGCGCCAGAGCTGACGGGCAGTGGTGGGACGGGAGATAAGCCCCTTGCCGGGACGGTCGAACCACACCTCGGCCCGCCCCTCATGCCATTGCAGCGGCACATCGCGCTCGTCAAACAGCGCCACAGGCAGATCGTAGACCGTCGCCACCGCCGGATCCGTCATGGTGAACAGGAAGTCGTTGACCACCTCTATTTCGGCGGGCAGCAGCTCGCGGCGCAGCAGATGGCGGATGGGGTGACTCCAGCGGCTGTGCCAGAACTGCTCGAACCCCTGCACCATCTGCTGGCACAGTCCCCCCTGACAGGCGAGATCGAGATCCACGAAGGGGGCTTGCGGATCCAGACCGAAGTAGCGATCGCCAATGTTGCGACCGCCGATCAGCGCCAGCTTGCCATCCACCAGCAGCAGTTTGTTATGCATCCGGTGGTTGATGCGGCGAAAGCTGAGCAGCCCCTCCAGCAGCAGTGCCAGCGGGCGCCAGCCCCGCAGCCAGAAGGGGTTGAACAGCCGCACCTCGATCCCCGGGTAGTGAGCCACCATCTCCAGAAAGCGGTTGTCACCGGCATAGAGATCATCCACCAGCAGCTGCACCTTGACGCCACGCCGGGCGGCGTGAAGCAGCTCGCTCAGCAGCAGCTTGCCGCTGCTGTCCTCCTCCCAGCTGTAGTACTGCGCCTGGATCCGCTCTCGGGCATGGCGGATCCAGTGGCAACGCACCTTGAGCGCCAGCAGGGGATCATCGATCAGGGCAAAGGATCCGGGGATCATGGTGTCATCCTGCTGTCATGGCCGGGTGTCATAACGCTGGCGAGCCTCTCACATACTCAAAAGGAGTTGCTGATGGAACTGCATGATACCCCGATGTTGCGCTATCTGGGCCAGCTCAGCCAGCCAGATCTCATCCCGGCCACCGGCCCCGCCCACTGGTTTTTGCAACACAGGGACGGTGGCTGGCAATTGCCGACCGTGCAGGCGACCCTGCCGGTCAACCGGCTCAGGGCTGAGCCGCTTCGATAGCGGCAGCCTTGCCCTCGATCTGGGGCAGGCTGAAACGATAGGCTACGTAGTACTTGTAGATGGTGCCGACATAGTTGATCGGCCCCTGCCCGACTTCGTTGGCCACCAGCTGATCCACGTTGCCGAACCAGACGTTGGGATCGAGCCCCAGCTTCTCCGCCTTGCCTCGCAGCGCCTGCACCCGGTTCGGCCCGGCGTTGTAAGCGGCGAGGGCAAACAGGTGGCGGTTGAGCCGATCCAGCTTGGGATCATTGAAGTAGGTATCGAGGATCAACCGCATGTAGCGACAGGCGGCCTCCACATTGCCCTCCAGCGTGGTGAGTCTGGCACCGTTGATGCCGACTTCCCGCCCCGTACTGGGCAGCAGCTGCATGAGGCCCACGGCCCCCTTGGGCGAGCGCGCCTTGGGATTGAGGCCGGACTCCTTGTAGCCAAGCGCTGCCAGCATCAGCCAGTCGAGATCGTATTGATTGGCGTACTTCTCCAGCACTTTGCGAATGGTCGCGAGGCGCCCCATAGGATCCGGCGCCAGGATATTGCTCATCTGATCGCTGCGAACCAGCAACCGGCGCAGGGTCATGTCACTGTAAAGGCTGTTGCGGCTGACACTCGCCAGATAGCCATTGACCGCCTTGAGCAGCTCGGGGCTGTTCTTGCGCAGCGCCCAGGCACTGGTGCCGTTGCTGCGCAGGGGGATCAACTTGTGAGCCTTGAGGCCGGAGATCATCCCACCCAGCCAGATCCGCCCCTTGTAGCTGTCGGTCACCGTCAGGGGAATAATGCCGGCGGCCACCATCTCCAGCAGATCGCCATCCTGCAGGTATTCGGGCACCGTTTCGATATAGACGGGGGGCAACCCCAACTCGCGAAACAACCAGTTGAGCTGGCGCAAACTCTCGTAGTAGCTGGAGCTGGCGCGCACCCAGACCCGCCTGCCGGAGAGCTGGGTAATGCGGCTGAAGGCGGGCAGGCTCTGCTGGCTCACCACCCACTCCTCTATGGATGAAATGAGCGGCCGGGAGAAGGCCACCTGTTCACGCCGGGTCGGGGTCACCGTCATGGTCGCAGCCACCAGATCGCCGCGTCCCTCGGCCAGATAGTCCAGCAGCTTGTCCTGGCGCACCGGGATGTAGACCACCTTGAGTTTGACCTTCTCTTTAGCGAGATAGGTCTTGTTCAGCCAGCGCTCGAAGCCTTGCAGCTGGTTGACCAGAATGCCGTATTGGGAGCCGCGATCGAGAAAATAGAAGCCGCGCTCATAGACCACCAGAGCCCTGAGTTCGCGTTTTTGCAGAATGCTTTCGAGGTCCCCGGGTTGGGGCAGACGCAGTGGCTTGAGTTCAGCCGCCAGCAGGGGAAAACAGCAGAGGGCCAGCAGAACCCAGATCCAGCGTCGCATCACGATGGCTGCCCCTGCACTGAGGTCACGCCTGCTGCGGGTTGGCAGCACGGATCACGATAGAAGGTGGGATTGGGGGCAGAGATCCATCGCTGCGTCATGATGTTTGCGCCTTCTGTTGGCCGACTCGCGCCGGGCAAAAACGTCTGTGGGATAGAGTAACTATAGAACGCCGACCCACAGCAGAAGGGTCAACACGGCAGGCAAACCTGCCGCGTTATCAGACCACTCAGATAGAGCGAGCCCGCATTTCGAAAATCAGTTTTTCGGCGGTGCAGGTGAATTGCAAGCGGGCTTTCAGGATCACGCCATTGGCGCCCTGGGTCAGTTCGCTGCTCACTTGAGCTTCGGCAGTGACCTGCTTGGCCAGTGCTTCATAGGCAGCCAGCTTGGCGCGGGCATCAGCCTCGGCCGCGGCTTCAATAACCAGATCCATCACATCGTCGCCTTCGCCGATGATGGTGCCGATCTCGGCAAAACAGCCGCAGCTGTCACAGGTTTCGTTCAGTTCAACTTTCTCGTCTACAGACATTTTCTACTCCTACTGCTTATTTCGGATGATTTGCGTCGTCACGCATCGCCTTGCGAAAATCTTTGATGGCGGTACCCAGATCCTCACCTGCACCGGCAAGACGCTTGCTGCCGAAGACCAGCACAACGACCAGCAAGAGGATCAGCATATGCCAGATATGAATTCCACCGAGTCCCATAGGGATACTCCCTCACAAAGAGATATCTGTTACTTGTATCAAAATAGAGCGCAGGGATTGTTGGGCAAAATCAAGGCAGGTGCAAGTGAGCAAATAAATCATAGCCAAAAAATAGGGCGACCCTGAGGTCGCCATATTGATTGTGCTACATGTCCCCTCAACCGCTACATCCTGTACCAGTGGTTCATGCGAACCTGAGACCATTCGAGGATAAGATCGCCAAGATATGAAAACAAATGGTATAAATTCATCTTAGAATTGAAGAGGATTCATATCATGCTGCTGGAACAACTGGGTCGCATCGACCTCAATTTGCTGATTATCCTGCAAGTACTGCTGGAAGAGCGCAACGGCAGCAAGGCGGCACGCCGCCTTCATCTGAGCCAGTCCGCCGTCAGCAAGGCCCTCGGCCGTCTGCGCGATACCTTCAACGATCCCCTCTTCATCCGCTCCGCCTACGGGCTGGAGCCCACCGGCCGCGCCCTTGCGCTGCAACAGCAGTTGCAACCCATCCTGCTGTCGCTGGATAACCTGATCCAGCCGCCCGAGTTTGACCCCGCCAGCTCCGAGCGGGAGTTCGTCATCGCCAGCATGGACAGCGCCTTTACCCTGTTTGCCCCGCTCTACCTGAGCGAGCTGAAACGACAGGCACCACGGATCCGCTTGCGCTATGAGGAGTGGACCGAAAACAGTCTGACCGAAATGAGTCAGGGCCAGGTGGACATCGCCTTCGCGGTGCGGGAGAACTGCATCAGCTCCGATTACCGGCTCGACACCCTGCCCGACAGCATCTGCCAGCGGGTGCTGGCGGTCGATGATCTCACCTGTCTGGTGCAGCAGCACCACCCCGCGCTGCGGGAGCCCAACTGGAATCTGGATCACTATCTCAGCTACCCCCATGTGCAGACCTATTGCGAGGGGCGGGACCGCTGGATGCTGGATCACAAGCTGGCGGAGCAGGATCTCTACCGACGTATCGAGGCGACCGTGCCCTCCTTCGAGGCGGCGCTGCGGATGGGGATGCACTCCGACATGATAGTGACGCTCTCCAAGCTCTACGCCCGCCACGCCACCCAGGTCTATCCGCTGTTGCAGCTGCCGCTGCCCATCGGGTTGGACAGCATCTCCCACCTGCTCATCTGGCATCAGCGTCACAGCGAGGATCCGGGCCACCGCTGGCTGCGGGAATTGCTGCTCTCCCTCATCATGAGCAAACTGGAACCCGCTGCGACCACTCACGGGTGACCGCCCCCCCTTCTCGGCGGCACAAAAAACGGGGCTCTGCGTAGCCCCGTTTCATTCACTTCAAGATGTAAACCGCTCAGCCCTGACCGGTCACCGCCAGATAGTGATGTACCCCGTCCAGCAACATCTGGACCGAGATCATCACCAGCAGCATGCCCATCAGCCGTTCCACCGCAGTGAGTCCCCGCTCACCCAGCAGCTTGTTGAATACCTCGTAGAACATCAGGATCACCGCACTGGCAGCCCAGGCCAGAAAGAGTGCCAGCGACCAGTCCACCATCCGAGTCGGCTCCTGATTGGCCAGCAGCATCAAAGAAGCGAGGATCGACGGACCGGCGATCATCGGGATCGCCATCGGCACCAGGAAGGGCTCCTCGCCCGCCGCCAGCCCGGTCACCCCCCCTTCACTCGGGAAGATCATCTTGATGGCGATCAGGAACAGGATAATGCCCCCCGCAATGCTGACCGCCTCCTGCCGCAGGTTGAGGAAGCCGAGGATCTGCTGACCGACGAACAGAAACAGCATCATGATGGCCAGCGAGAAGAGCAGCTCGCGCACCATCACCTTGCGACGTCGCTTGGGATCGATATGACGCAGGATAGAGAGGAAGACCGGCAGGTTGCCCAGCGGGTCCATGATCAGAAACAGCATGACTGCGGCAGAGAAAGTATCCATACAACGCCCGGGCTACGCCCTGAATAGGGAAAAGAGAGGGGGCGAAATATAGCAAAGGGCGAAGAATTGAGCGAGCGCCATGATGCGCTCGCAGCGGGATTAACCGTGGTTGCAGATCTTGTCGGCATGAGTCTGGAAGCCCTCTGCCGAGTCGATAAATTTGCCGCGAGCGGCCAGGAAGTCGATCAGCGCCTCCGCATCCATCTCGCTGGCGCTGCAGGTATGAAAACGGGCCTCGGCACCGAACCGCTCGGCCATCGCCTGTTTCAGGCTGGCACGGGTAAATTGCCCCCCTTGTGCCAACATCATCTCCATCACTTCGTGACCATGAACCGATTGCGACATCTCTCACCTCAATAATGAACATATTTAATGCCAATTAAATATCTCCCCGCCCGGGGGGATCTTGATATAGGCCAATAAATTGCGCATTTCCTGGTCAGGGGAGTGGTCACCGCCACCGCTTTGTCGATAATGTGGCAACCCGCGTCAGGGATCGCTACACTGGCGCCCCTTTTTGGCCATCGCAGACAATGTATAAGGATATTGGCGTCATGCTGTTCCATGGAGAGGCTCTCAAGCCCTGGCAGATCTGGACCCGCCGACCACTCTGGCTCAAGACCCTGATCGGCATGCTGACAGGGGTGGGTCTGGGCGTCGGCTTTGAAGAGCAAGCCCTGCTGCTCAAGCCCCTCGGCGTCCTGTTCGTCAACACCATCCAGATGCTGATGGTGCCCCTTATCTTCTGCTCGGTCATCGCCGGCCTCACCTCGCTGCTCAAGGGCAAGGCCCTCGATCGCATCGGCAGCAAGGCGATCTGCCTCTACTTCTGCTCGACCGCCATCGCCATCTGCATCGGCCTGATGATGGGCTGGCTGCTGGAGCCCGGCATGGGCGCCGACATGGGCCCCTATGAGCGGATCGGCATGTCGGAACCACCCACCCTGGCCAGCGTGCTGAGCCATCTGGTGCCGAGTAACCCGGTACAGGCGATGGTGGATGGCAAGATCCTGCAAGTGATCGTCTTTGCGGTGGCGCTGGCGGTCGCCCTCAACGCCAGCGGTCGCCGTGGCCGCCCCGCCATCCTCTTCTTCACCTCGCTGGCCGAAGGGATGTTCAAGCTGACCCAGATGGTGATGGCGCTCGCCCCTTACGGTGTCTGCGCCCTGATGGCCTGGATGACCGGCAAGTACGGTCTCGACCTGCTGCTGCCGCTGCTCAAGGTGATCGGCGCCGTCTACCTCGGTTGCCTGCTGCACGTACTCGGGGTCTACAGCACCCTGCTGCTCCTGCTGGCACGGCTCAATCCGCTGCACTACTTCAAGAGCATCGTTGACGCCCAGGCGGTGGCCTTCACCAGCAGCTCCAGCAACTCCACCCTGCCCATCAGTCTGGCCTGCGCCGAGAAACGGCTGGGAGTCTCTCCCGCCATCACCGCCAAGGTGCTGCCCATCGGCGCCACCATCAACATGGATGGCACCGCCCTCTATCAGGGAGTCACCGCGCTGTTCGTGGCTCAGGCATTCGGGGTGGACCTGCACATGGTCGATTACCTGACCATCATCAGTATCGCCACCCTGGCCAGTATCGGCACTGCAGGCACCCCGGGCACCGGGTTGATGCTGCTGACCCTGACGCTGACGGCGGTGGGCTTGCCGCTAGAAGGGGTGGCACTGATTGCGGGTATTGACCGGATCCTCGACATGGCGCGCACCACGGTCAATGTATCGGGGGATATTCTGGTGTCGGTGCTGATCGCCCGCAGCGAAAGCGAGCTGGATCTGGCGATCTATCACGATGCCAGCGCAGGGGAAGATATCGAGTTCCCGCCGCGCTAGCGGAGAAAGATCAGCTGTCGTGGGGATCGTGATGACAGCGCCAACAGACGTCAAAGTTGGCGCCGTTCTCCTCCCCGCACTGACCGCACAGCCAGCCGTTACCCTGACGCTGCTGGTAACGCTCGATGACCCGCCCCGCCCTGCTGCGATCCTCGGCCCGCACCATCAGGGTCACCTGCAGCATGTCGACCGGCAGTTCGCCAAGGGCGCCGGACAGCCCCTCGCCATTGAGCCGCACCAACACCCCTTCCGCCTCCAGCGCCCCTTTCAGGGCGTGCGCCTCCAGGGTATGAGAGGCGCGATAGAGATTGATCCAGTTATCCATAGCTCCCCCTTACAACAGCTTGTCGATGCCAAACTCGGCGCCGTTCTCAATCATGAAATCGATGAATGCCCGCAACTTGCGCGGCATCAACCGCCGCTCCGGAAACAGCAGGTAGATGGGCACCCTGGGTTGCTGCCACTCTGGCAGCAGGATCACCAGCTCGCCGCTCGCCAGCTCATCCTGACAGAGCATAGCGGGTAACGAGGCCAACCCCAGCCCCGCCTTCGCCGCCTCCCGGGCACAGGTAATATTATTGACCCGAAAACGGGATGGGGGGTCAACCAGCACCTCTCTGCCATCCAGCTCGAAGCACCAGTGAGAGGCGAGAAACCCGCTGCTCACCGTCACCCGCTCGTGATTGACCAGATCCTCCGGCCGCGCGATGACCGGACTGCGCGCCAGATAGTCCGGGCTGGCACAGAGCAGCCGTCCGGTGCTCCAGAGCCGGCGCGCCGCCAGATTGGAGTCGCTCATGTCGCCAATTCGCACCACCGCATCCAGCCCTTCGCTGATGGGATCCACCACCCGGTTGG
Organism: Aeromonas allosaccharophila; assembly: GCF_000819685.1. Taxonomy (GTDB): domain Bacteria; phylum Pseudomonadota; class Gammaproteobacteria; order Enterobacterales; family Aeromonadaceae; genus Aeromonas; species Aeromonas allosaccharophila. Next base: position 107,423 of record NZ_CDBR01000097.1, read on the forward strand.
TCAGCTCCAGCTCCACCTGCAGGGCAGGATAGGCCTGCAAAAACTTGGCAACCAGCCGCCCGACCACCAGTTGCCCCGTCTCGATGGGCACCGCCAGTTTGAGGATGCCGGTCACCTCCTGCTGGCTGGCGCTCAGCATCAGCTCGGCTTCGGTCAGGGCATCGACCGCCTTGCTGCAGTGCAGGTAGTACTTCTCCCCCTCCTCGGTCAACGTGAGCTGACGGGTGGAGCGATAGAGCAGGCGCACCCCGAGCCGCTGTTCCAGCTCGGCGATACGGCGGCTGACCATCGCCTTGGTCATTCCCAGCTCGCGGGCGGCTCCCGTAAACGAGCCTTTGTCGACGATACGCACCAGAATTAACGCGGCATTGAGATCCATTGTTGCACCAGTGAAACTGTATATCTCGTGAACCAATACTAATCGAAACAGTTGACCAGTGTTAGCCTGCGCCCCTTAAGTTCAGGAATCACAAAAATGAGTCAACACAAAAAAATTCCCCTGCTGGCAGCCATGATATTGGCGCTGCTCGGTCTGCTGTTCGCCGGTTACTGGTATCTTCACGGCCGCTATTTTGAAAGCACCGACAACGCCTATCTGCAAAGTGAAGTGACCGGGATCAGCTCCAAGCTGCCCGGCTATATCCGCGAAGTGCTGGTCACCGACAACCAGCCGGTCAAAGCGGGCCAACTGATAGCCCGTCTCGATGATCGCGAATACAAAACCAGGGTCGCGGAGGCCGAAGCCGACCTGCGCCTCAATCAGGCGACGGCCGAAAATCTGGCCGCCACCCGCACCCAACAACTGAGCCTGATCCAGCAGGCCGAGGCCAAGGTCGCCTCCGCCAATGCCGAACAGCTGCGCGCCAGCCAGCAGGTCAACCGGATCAGTCAGCTCAACCAGCGCCACTACAGCTCGCAAGACAGTCTGGACGAGGTGCGTGCCGGCCTGCAGGTCAATCAGGCGCAAGCCCGGGAGGCCCAAGCCGCCCTGCAAGCGGCCCGTGAGCGACTGCTGGTACTGGATGCCGAGCGCAAACAGAATCTGGCCAAGCTGGCATTGAGCGAAGCGCAACTGGAGCAGGCCAAGCTGGAGCTCGGCTACACCGAACTGCGGGCACCGGCCGATGGCATCATCGGCAAGCGCAGCCTGCGGGAAGGGCTCTACGTCCAGTCCGGCATGCAGGTCGCCAGTTTGGTGCCGCTGCAACAGGTGTGGGTCGAGGCCAACTTCAAGGAGACCCAGCTCGCCCATATGCAGCCGGGCCAGAAGGTCGAAGTGGTACTCGATGCCTACCCGGATCAACCGGTCGAGGGGATCATCGACAGCCTGGCCCCGGCCACCGGCGCCAAATTCGCCCTGCTGCCACCGGAGAATGCCACTGGCAACTTCACCAAAATCGTGCAGCGGGTACCGGTGAAGATCCGTATCCCCGAGCCAGGCCCGCTGGCAGGCAAGCTGCTGCCTGGTCTCTCGACCGAAGTGATCGTGGATACCCGCACTCCAGATCCCGTGGTGGCTGCCAACTGATGGAACCCATTCCACGTCGCAACTGGATCGCGGTCATGGGGGGCCTTATCGGCGCCTTCATGGCCATCCTCGATATCCAGATCACCAATGCCTCTCTGAAGGATATTCAGGGGGCCCTGTCGGCCACCCTGAGCGAGAGCTCCTGGATCTCCACCTCCTATCTGGTGGCGGAGATGATCGCCATCCCCCTGAGCGGCTGGTTGAGCCGGGGGCTGAGTGTGCGCCGCTACCTGCTCTGGACCACCGGCGCCTTTATCGCTGCCTCCGTGCTCTGCTCGTTCAGCTGGAACCTCACCAGCATGATCGTCTTCCGGGCGCTGCAAGGCTTCACTGGCGGGGCGCTGATCCCGATGGCCTTTTCCCTCATCGTCACCCTGTTGCCGTTACAGAAGCGGGCCACCGGCATGGCGCTTTTTGGCCTCTGCGCCACCTTCGCCCCCGCCATCGGCCCGACCCTCGGTGGCTGGCTCACCGAGCAGATGTCGTGGCACTACATCTTCTATCTCAACGTGCCGCCAGGATTGCTGGTGATGGCCATGCTGGCCCACGGGCTGGATAAAAAACCGGTGGACTGGGCCGTGATCAAGCGGGTAGACCTCATCGGCATCGTCACCATGGCGCTCGGCCTCGGCTTGCTGGAGGTGGTACTGGAAGAGGGCAACCGGGAGGACTGGTTCGGCTCAAGCTTCATCGTGCGACTGGCGGTCATCTCGGCGGTGGCGCTGGTGTTCTTTGTCATCAGCCAGCTGATCCGCCGTCACCCGCTGGTCAATCTGCGGCTGCTGCACAACCCGCGCTTCGCACTCGCCTGCTTCGCCTATCTGATCCTCGGCATGGCGCTGATGGGATCTATCTATGTGTTGCCGCTCTACATGACCCAGATCCACAACTACAACGCGCTGGAAATCGGCGAGGTACTGATGTGGATGGGACTGCCGCAACTGCTGGTGCTGCCGCTGGTGCCCAAACTGACCCACAAGATAGACCCGCGCTATCTGGTGAGCTTCGGCTTCCTGATCTTCGCCGTCAGCTGCTTTATGAACGTCAACATGAGTGCCGACTACGCCGGGCCGCAGCTGATCCAGTCGCTCATCGTGCGGGCGCTGGGGCAGCCCTTCATTATGGTGCCGCTGTCGCTGGTAGCGACCGCCAGCCTGAGCCACGACGAGATCCCCTCCTCCTCGACCCTGCTCAACGTGCTGCGCAACCTCGGCGGCGCGTTCGGTATCGCCATCATCGCGACCCTGCTCGACAATGATACCCGCACCCATGTGCTGCAGATTGGCAGCACTCTGGCTGCCAGCAGTATCGAGGGGCAGAGCTATCTGCTGCAGCTGGCCCAGAGCATGATGGCGCAGGGCTCAGGCCCCGAGATTGCCCAGCAGCAAGCGCGGGCCATGCTGGCCAATACCATCAACCGGGAGGCGGCCATCATGGCCTACAACCAGGTGTTCTACATCATGGGGATCTTCCTGCTGATCGCCAGCGCCCTGATGCTGTTGCTCAAATCCCCCGCCCCACGGGCAGCGGATGCCGAACCGCTAGAGGCGTGAAAAACCGCTAGGGCACAAAACGAAAAACGGGCCAATGCCCGTTTTTCGCTATCTGTTATCTGCACTCAACCAGATGGCGTTATCCCGCCAACGATCCTGCAATCAGGAATTGCGCGGCGAAGTAGCTGCTCATGACCCAGGCGCGGGCGTGGGGAAAGGGGCGGCGGAAGCGATCGAGCGCCAGCATGCTGTCGGAGAAGAGGAACATCAGCGCCCCAACCAGAGCGGCGGCAGAACCGGCGGTGAGAGAGGCATGCCAGGCACCGGCGGCCACCCAGGCCATGCCGATGATCACCAACATGTAGCAGAAGACCGGGATCCGCATCTCCCCCAGCTTGCCCCACAGCAGGCCAAAGACCATGCCGGCGATCAGCAACAGCAGCAAACCATCCAACAGATTGAGCACCAGCGGCCCCTGGGCAAAGCCGACGATATAGCAGAGATGTGCGACAAAAAACGCCGCCAATCCCTGAATGAAGCGATCGCTTGGCAGCATCAACAGCACATCGCCCGCCAGCGAGAGGCAGAGGCCGAGCAGGATCCAGGCGTGGGAACCGTCGTGGTCATAACTCTGGTAGCCGAACGCCAACGCGATGATAAGCAGCATGGTCAGCGGCTTGCTGATATAGAACTGGCGGCTGTCTGAACCATAGGCAGCACGGATATGCCACCAACCTGAAGCGATGATCAAGAAACTCAATAACATGCCCTGCTCCTCACCTGTTGCTCGCAGTCATACGGCAACCGTTTTTATCATGGTGCAGGGTAACAAATTCCCTCCCCCAGTGGCAGGGGTGCTTATCAAATGGACAGACTAAGCCTAAAGTCTAATTGCCGCCCCGAGTGGTTCAGGGCATAAGAGACGGGTCTGGAGGATCACCATGGAAGAAGCTATGAAAAACTATCTGCCCGCCATCGATATTATGATGTGCCATCTGGGGATCAGCTTTGAGCAGGCCTGCGAACAACTGGGTCTCAGCCAGCAGGAGCAACAGGCACTGAATCAATTGCAACAACAGCAGAGCCAAGCCAACTAGCCCTCCCGTTATTGGATATCATGATGTGCCATCCGGGGATCAGCTTTGAGCAGGCCTGCGAACAACTGGGTCTCAGCCAGCAGGAGCAACAGGCACTGGATCAGTTGCAGCAACAACAGAGCCAAGCCAACTAGCTTGAGTTGAATCATAAAAGAGAAGACCGCCAGCTGGCGGTCTTCTCTTTTAGTCTGTGTGATACCCAGGCAAGACATCATGCAATGCCTGCAAGCAGGCGACTCCAGTTACGTTTAGCTGCGATGAAGCCATCTCTCAGAGCGCGGTACTCCAGTTGCAGCTTGAGGCGGTCATAGCGCGCCAGCGCCTTGCGCTTGCGCAGCTCCAGCAGCCGTTTGCGAGTGGCATAGTAGTGTTGCAGCTGCTGGCTCAGCTTGTCGTACTCCTCCTGCAGCAGTGCCTGCCACAGTTCGCGATCTTCCTGCTTGCGCAACTTTGCTTGTGCCCGCTTCAGCTGCATCTGCAGCCGGGCCTGCTCAATACGCTCCTCCGGCGAGGATCTGAGATCCCCCGCCAGCCCACACCAGGAGGCAAGCCGGATCACCCACTTGGTCGGATCGAACTGCCACCAGTGAATGCCGTTGCGGTAGTCATTCTCGAACAGGTGGTGAAAGTTGTGGTACCCCTCGCCAAAGGTGAAAAAGGCCAGGATGCCATTATCGCGAGCGGTATTGCGGTCGGTATAGGGCTGACTGCCCCAGATATGGGCCAACGAGTTGATGAAGAAGGTGGTGTGGTGAGTCATCACCATCCGCAGCACGCCCGCCAGCAGCAGCATGCCGAGCAGATCCCCGTGCCACAGGCCAAGCAGCAGCGGCAGACCCAGATTGGTCGCCAGCACCAGCATCAGGTAGTGACGGTGCTGAAACGCGACCACAGTGTTGTTCTGCAGATCCCGCACATTGCTGTAATCGCCATAGCGATCTCCCTGATGCTCCCGCAACATCCAGCCGATGTGGGAGTACCAGAAACCGCGCCCCGCGCTATAGGGGTCTTTTTCATTGTCATCCACATGGCGATGATGACGGCGATGATCGGCCGACCAGTGCAGGGCCGAATTCTGCAGCGCCAACGCGCCGCCGATGGCAAACAACCACTGCAAAGCGGGGTGTGCCTTATAGGCCTTGTGCGACCAGAGTCGGTGATAGCCTGCGGTGATGGAGAGACCACTCAGGCAGAACAACAACAGGAAACTGGCCCACTGCCAGAGATCGTAACCGTGGCTCATGCCGTACCAAGGCACGACAATCAGCGCCACTATCCCGGAGAGGGAGAACAGCAGGGTATTGGTCAAAATAATCGGGGGTCTGGCCATCTCATTGCATCCTTTCAGCGAACAGCTGTTCACCATTTTCCATGGCGATTTCCTCAGGGTCAATGGTAAAAAAGTAGGATACAAACCTGATCCTGAGGCGCCTTCGGGTTATCATTTGGCCTCGATAAGCTGAAGGTGACTGATTCTGTGGGTATTCGCGCTCAACAAAAAGAAAAAACCCGGCGTACATTGATCGATGCTGCATTCAGCCAACTGTGTGCCAACCGGAGTTTCTCCAATCTCAGCCTGCGGGAAGTCGCTCGTGAAGCGGGTATTGCCCCCACCTCTTTCTATCGCCACTTTCGAGATATGGAGGAGCTGGGCCTGACCCTGGTTGACGAAGGAGGCCTCACCCTGCGCCAACTGATGCGCCAGGCACGCCAGCGCATTGCCGGTGGTGGCAGTGTCATCAGCACATCGGTGCAGACCTTTATGGAGTTCGTCGAGAACAACCCCAACATCTTCAGGCTACTGCTGCGGGAACGCTCCGGCACCTCGGCCGCCTTTCGTCAGGCGGTGGCGCGCGAGATCCAGCACTTCATCGCCGAGCTGACCGATTATCTGGAAGCCACCACCGAAGCGCCACGGGAAGATGCCTACATCCAGGCAGAAGCCATGGTCACCATCGTATTCAGTGCCGGTGCCGATGCGCTCGACATGACCAGCGAAGAGTGCCGGGCACTCTCCGACCGTACCATTAGCCAACTGCGGATGATCGCCATGGGCGCCGAGGTACAAAACCAGAAGCGCCATGCACCTCACCCATGACCACAGGATGGAGAACGACATGCCTGAACAGCTTATGATCCCGAAAAAACCGCTCGCCATGGCCATGCTGATTGGTATCTGTGGCGATGCCTCTCTGGCCGTGCTGACCAACCCGGTGGTGCCTTTCTCCTTCTTCCCGCTGATTGCCCTCTGGCTGGCGGCCTACCAGCTGTTCCAACACTATCGCCATGAACCTATGGTGGGTAATACCCCCATCTGTACCCTGCTCTGCTTCTTTATCGGTGCCTTCGGCCACTCCGCGCTGCTCAAGGTGCAATACCCGGAACTTGGCAGCAACTTCTTCTCCCTGATCATGATGCTGCTGCTACTGGCAGCCCTCTCCATCAAACTTGGCCTGAGCATTGGCAACAAAGAGAAGCCCTGATAAATCGGCCGATTGATGGCAATCACTGATAGATAAAGAAAAGAGGCCTTCCCAACGGGAAGGCCTCTTTGTTTGTGGTACACGCATTAATACAGCGGGGCGATGTCCAGATGAAGGAGGGGAAAGTATGAAGCACACCAGCACCCTGCCCCCGACAGATGCCGGTCTTGACCGATAGCAGAGCGGCAAATGGTTGAGGAACGACCAGAAAAGGGCGGGATTTGTAGAAAAAACAGCAAGGAGTGAGGGCTTTTTGGCCCAAGATGATAAAAACAAGACTTATAAATTGCGTATAGCAAAAAGGCCTTCCCAATCAGGAAGGCCTTTCAAATTAGTGGCGGAGCGGACGGGACTCGAACCCGCGACCCCCGGCGTGACAGGCCGGTATTCTAACCAACTGAACTACCGCTCCGCTATTTGGCTAGCTTTTCGCTAAATCTTTTGCCGCTTATCAGAGGTGTCATCCTCGCAGCCGGTTATATGATTTCTCACATCACCGTTTAATTGGGTGCCTGGCA
>NZ_CDBR01000098.1 GCF_000819685.1 Aeromonas allosaccharophila
TGTTCGCACCTTCCCTAGCATGCTGATGTAGTGCCCGCTCATGTGCGTGATACTCCGCAGTCATGATGAACAGCTTCGAAACTCCATTTTTCGTGACATATACATCTCCGCTGAATATCTCCTGTGTACCCATAAATTACTTTAACGATTTCGTTCATGGCTGTCTGACGCTGGGCGTCGGGCGGGGAAGGAGTGCCAGATATCATCTAAAGAGGGAGTGATATCGAAAGTGGCTTGGCCATTTCGTATACGCGACGGCTTTGATGATTGCAGCTTACGCTGCATAGGGCCACATCCAAGAAAATGACATTAGTGTATCTCTATTGTTGTCCATAACTACCTGTCGTTACCACATTTCCGTTCAACTCATAGTCCGCAAAAAACAAAAATGACCCAGCCCATGAGGCCAATAGTGTCTGTTGATCTCGCATCAGCTAGTTCCCTTCTAGCAAGCTCCGGATGAGTTCGACACAAGTCATATGTTGCGACCTACCGCTCTGCTAGCACGGATGCATCCGAAATCAACTCAGCCAAGCTGTGTGCGTGGCTGGCAGCTGGGTTTGGTGGTAAAATATTAGGGTGTTGGGAGATCCCAACTATACACGACTATACACACCAAAAAAATCAATGTAAGTCATTGATTATTCGGCACTATTAGGTAGTGTCTTCCTGATTTGCAATCAGATATAAAGAGTCCGCCATGTTTAAACCAGAATTGCTCTCCCCCGCAGGTTCCCTCAAGAACATGCGTTACGCCTATGCCTATGGCGCCGATGCCGTCTATGCCGGCCAGCCCCGCTACAGCCTGCGGGTGCGCAACAACGAATTCGATCACGAAAACCTGCAGCTGGGCATCAATGAAGCCCATGCGCTGGGCAAGCAGTTCTATGTGGTGGCCAACATCCAGCCCCACAACTCCAAGCTCAAGACCTTCATCCGCGACATGCGCCCCGTGGTGGAGATGAAGCCGGATGCGCTGATCATGTCCGACCCCGGTCTCATCATGATGATGCGCGAAGCCTTTCCGGATATGCCCATTCACCTGTCGGTGCAGGCCAACGCTGTCAACTGGGCCACGGTGAAATTCTGGCATCAGATGGGGCTGACCCGTGCCATCCTCTCCCGCGAGCTGTCGCTGGACGAGATCGAAGAGATCCGCATGCAGGTGCCGGAGATGGAGCTGGAAGTGTTCGTCCACGGCGCCCTGTGCATGGCTTACTCCGGCCGCTGCCTGCTCTCCGGTTACATCAACAAGCGTGACCCCAACCAGGGCACCTGCACCAACTCCTGCCGCTGGGAGTACAAGGTGCACGAGGGTAAAGAAGATGACGTGGGCCAGATCGTCCATCGTCAGGAGCCCATCGCCGTGCGCCCCGACAACACCCTGGGCCTTGGCAAGCCGACCGATGCGCTGGTGCTGCTGGAAGAGTCCAACCGCCCGGGCGAGTACATGAGCGCGTTTGAAGACGAGCACGGCACCTACATCATGAACTCCAAGGATCTGCGGGCCGTCGAGCACGTCGAGCGATTGACCAAGATGGGCGTTCACTCGCTGAAAATCGAAGGTCGCACCAAGTCCTTCTACTACTGCGCGCGCACCGCTCAGGTCTATCGCAAGGCCATCGACGATGCGGTGGCGGGTCGTCCGTTCGATCGCAGCCTGATGGGCACCCTCGAGAATCTGGCCCACCGCGGCTACACCGAGGGCTTCCTGCGCCGTCACAACCACAGCGAATACCAGAACTACGACTACGGCTACTCCGTCTCCGACACCCAGCAGTTTGTCGGCGAGATCACCGGCCGCAACGGTGACATGGTGGAAGTCGAGGTGAAGAACAAGTTCCTGGTGGGCAACAGCCTGGAGCTGATGACCCCGCAGGGCAACCTCAGCTTCAACCTGGAGCAGATGCAGAACCGCAAGGGCGAGCTGATCGACACTGCACCGGGCAACGGCCACGTGGTCTATGTGCCAGTACCGAAGGAAGTGGACATCAACTACGGCATCCTGCTGCGCAATCTGGGCGAGCGTCAGGATACCCGTCAGCCCCACTCGGCGGCCTGAGATGGCACTGCTCATCACCGACAAGTGCATCAACTGTGACATGTGCGATCCCGAGTGCCCCAACCAGGCCATCAGCCTGGGGGATGAGATCTACGAGATCGACCCCAGTCGCTGCACCGAGTGCGTCGGTCACTATGAGAAGCCGACCTGTATCAGCGTCTGCCCTATCGACTGCATCATCTGGGATCCCGCGCATGTGGAGACCGAAGATCAGCTGATGGAAAAATTTGTGCGGATGCACAGGCAGTAAAACGAAAAAAGGCCGAGCAATCGGCCTTTTTTGATCCTGCGTTCAGCGGCTGACCATCACTTGCCGACCAGCCGGCTCAGCTGGTCCAGCTCGCGCTGGGCCTCCAGCATCCTGGTCTGGGACTCCTCCAGCTTGGCCTGCTGCTTGGCAATTTTCTCCGGCTTGCCACTCACTCTCGCCTCCTGCAACTCGAGCAGACGCTCGTCCACCTCGCCACGCAGCTTGTGAACCCGCTCTTTCTGTTCCTTGAGCAGCCCCTCATCGGTGCAGTTGGCCTTGATATTGCGCACGGCCTGCTCCAGCCCGGCAATCTGCCCGGCATTATTGTGTGCTTTGGCAAACACCAGCTGGTCGTTGACGGCCTGCAGACGCGCCTTGCAACAGACCGCTTCACTGCCATAGGCCTGACCCGCCAACAGCAGCAACCCTATTCCTACACTTTTCCACATCTCGATTTACCCGGTCATGTTTGCGAACTGACCATAAGAACCTCGATCGGCAGCAGGGTCAAGCAAGCGGGAAAAAGGTGCGACAGAAGTTGTGCGACATCACGCAATCATCACCCTATTGGTTCTACAATGACGCCTTTTAGGATCAGGAGTCTCTTATGAATCAACAAATTGTGGTGATTGCCAACGGCGCCCCCTACGGCAGCGAATCCCTGTTCAACGCACTGCGCCTCGCTATCGCCCTCAACGAGCAGGGTGGTGCCAGCCTGAAGCTGTTCCTGATGTCTGATGCGGTGAGCGCGGCGCTGGCCGGTCAGGCACCGGCCGAAGGGTACAACCTGCGTCAGATGCTGGAGATCCTGCTGGCTCAGGGCGTCACCATTCGCCTGTGCAAGACCTGCACCGATGCCCGTGGCATCACCGCCCTGCCACTGATCGAGGGCATTGAGGTCGGCACCCTGCCGATGCTGGCCCAGTGGACCCTGGCCGCCGACAAGGTACTGACCTTCTGATCGTCTCTGCTTGCCCTGCCCCCCCCCACTTGTGCCACTGAGTACCTCACGTCAGGCAAAGTGGGGGTCATTTCGCTCCCTCTCTCCTCAATGACTACAATGTCAGTTGCCCATTCTGCTTGCCCTGCACCGCTTCACGGACAGAGTAATGGCCCAGTCATGGACAGAGGACGACGATGAATCCGACCGAACAGACCCTGCTTGAGCAGATGCGCATCACCGAATTCGAGATTGCCCATCGCAAGGAATTACTGCTGCTCAGCGAGCAGGATGTGGCGCTGCTGGCGAGCTATTGCGGCAAAATAGAGCCACGGATCGATGCTCTGGTCGATCGCTTCTATCAGCAGCAGACGGCCATCACCGAAATCGCCCTGCTGATCGGCGATGCCGATACCCTCACTCGATTGCGCACCGCACAACGGCGTTATGTGCTCGATCTCTTCAGCGGTCATTACGATCTGGAGTACGTTAACAACCGGCTACGGATCGGGCTGGTGCACAAGCGGATCGGGGTCGAGCCCAAACTCTATCTGGCCGCCATCAACACCCTCAAAGCCCTGCTGATCGAGGATATTTTCGAGCAGATCCGCGATGAACCGGAGCGCCTCGCCATGCTGGCCGCGCTGGACAAACTCTTTCTGTTCGACATCACCCTGGTGTTCGAGACCTATATTCGCAGTCTGGTGTCGGAAATAGAGTCCTCCAGAGAGAAATCTGAGAGCTATGCCAAGAGTCTGGAGCAGAAGGTGCGCGAACGAACCAGACAGCTGGAGGAGCTGAACCGCACCGATGCCCTGACCGGATTGCTCAACGTTCGCCACCTCAACGAGCTGCTGTTGCTAACCCTGCGCACCTGCCAGCGCCGTGCCGAACCCATGGCCATCGCCTATCTCGATATCGATAACTTCAAACAGATCAATGACACCGAAGGACATCAACGCGGCGACGAGATCCTGCGGATCGTCGGCCACTGCATCCGTCAGGTCTTTCGTGCCGAAGACAGCTGCTTTCGCTATGGCGGGGATGAGTTCTGTCTGATCCTGCCCAACTGCAACGAGAGTCAGGCCAGGGATATCTATCTCAAACGACTGACCCAAGCCATCAAGGGTCAGCTGGAAGATCTCACCCTCAGTATTGGTATCGCCCAGACCGGACCGGATCACTACGATGACGGGCTCAACCTGATCCGGCTGGCCGACGAGAGAATGTACGCGGCCAAGAAGGCGCTCAAGGAGATTACCCCGGGCAGCACCCACTGATCCCCGGGGCTGGCTGTCAGCCTCGCTTCGTTGCTGCGGGGAGCGAAGCGGGACGGGAGACCCTGGCCCCCCACTCATAGAGCACAAAAATCGCCACGCAGAGCAGCGCCATCAGCACATAGAGCAGCTGGCCGCTCCACTGCTCGAGGATCCAGCCGCCCAGCAGGGCGCCGGCGGCCCCTCCCAACCCGGCCAGTGCGCTGGCGCCAAAGTAGCTCCCCTTGAGATGAGCCGGGGCCATCTGATCGATCAGCACGTTGAGCAAGGGGAACAGGATGGTCTCGCCGATACTGAGCAGCAGCACGGCGCCAAACCAGTGGCTGCGTACCGTCGGGTCTCCCAGTGCGAAGAGCAGCTGGGCCGCCAGAAAGAGCGCCATGCCGATATGAAGCCGTACCCGCACCGGCCAGCGTGACAACAACCGCAGCAGCGGAAATTGCAGCAGCACCACGGTCAGGGCGTTGGTCGCCACCAGCAGGGCCACCAGCTCGGCCACCTGCGGCATACCGGCCCGGGTCAGGTATTGCACCAGCGGCGAGTGAAACTGGGAGTAGACCAGCACCATCAGCAGATTGGCCATCACCAGCAGCAGGAAGGCGCGATCCGCCAGCAACACCTTGATGGCATCTCGCAGCCCGGGGCCAGTCGCCCCCGACTTGCCTGTGCTGCCAGCCCGGCGAAATCCCCAACCAAAGGCCAGTGCCAGCAGCAGATAGCTCACCACCAGAAACAGGAAGGTCTCCTGCTGGGCGTTGATCCCGAGGGTCACCCCGAGCAGCGGCCCCAACGCGGCCCCCAGGTTGAGCAGAAAATAGCGCAGGTGCAGTGCCAGCTCCCGCGCCTTGGCCGAGGCCAGACTGTCGGCCATCAGCGCCTTGCCGGGCGCATCGATGAGCCCCGACGAGAGGCCGCTGCCCATCACCCCGATCCCGAGCCAGAACACCTCGTGCGAAAAACCGAGCAGACCGAAACAGAGCATCGCCACCAGACAACCGGCCAGCAGTATGCTGCGCCGCCCGAAGCGATCAGAGAGCCAGCCGCCGTAAAAACTCACCAAAGTAGAAAGGGCCATCGACCCCCCCAACAACAGGCCGATAAAGGTGGCCGAGAGGTCATACTCCCGATAGAGCAAAATGGAGAGGAAGGGCCACACCATGTAGTAGCTGGTGCGCACCATGAAGGTGCCCAGAATGACGATCCAGACCAGCGGGGTAAATTGCCTCAAGGTGCGCCACGGCATCGGCCAGCTCCGGGGCCCGATGGGGCCAACAATAACTAAGGGGAAGCCTTCTGTTGTAACAGAGGGCTTCAATAGAAACAACGATCGCTCACCATCAAGGTGCAACCGGATGCAAAAAGGCCAGTCGGTGGGCACCGGCTGGCCTTTTTATCACGCAATTCCCCTCAGGCTAAGGCCGGGGAGCCGGACTCAGCGCCAGGGGCTCTGCTGCCACAGCCGCCCCAGCCCGGCTTCCAGCGCCTGAGCGCCCTGCTGTCCCAGCTTCTGGGTCAGACTTTTTGGCTTGCGATAGCTGATGCCGACCACCTTGTGGTGGCTGGCCTGCGCCAACAGGTAGTCATCGCTGGTACAGAGGGTATCCACCAGCCCCAGCCCCTTGGCCTGACTCGCCAGCCAGTGCTCACCAGTCGTGACCCGATCGATATCGAGTTGCGGGCGGTGCTCGGCCACAAAAGCCTTGAAGCGCTCGTGGATCGCCGCCAGCTCCTCACGAAACTTCTCGCGCCCCAGATCGTCGTTCTCGCCGAACATGGTGATGGTGCGCTTGTACTGACCGGCGGTGTGCATCTCGAACTCGATATCGTGCTTTTTCAGCAACTTGTTGAAGTTCGGCAACTGGGCGATCACCCCGATGGAGCCGACGATGGCAAAGGGGGCGGCCAGGATCTTGTCCGCCACGCAGGCCATCATGTAGCCGCCGCTCGCCGCCACCTTATCGATAGCCACGGTGAGCTTGATGTCACGATCGCGCAGCCGCTGCAGCTGGGAGGCCGCCAAGCCATAGCCATGCACCACGCCGCCACCGGATTCGAGCCGCAGCAGCACCTCGTCGCCGGGCTGGGCCACGCCGATCACCGCGCTCACCTCCTCGCGCAGGGAGGCCACCTCTTTGGCATCCATGCTGCCGTTGAAATCGAGCACGAACAGGCGACTGCGCTCATCACCCGCCTTGGCGCGCTTTTTCTGCTCCTCTTTCTGCTGCTTTTCCAGCACCTTGCGCTCGGCCTTGCTGGCCAGCGCGCTCTTGAGCGCAAACTGCCCCTGCTCCAGCTCGCTCGAGAGATCGGTCACCACCAGTTCCCCCTTGCGCGCTTTCGGCTGGCGAGTGCTGACGATCATCAGGATGATGGCGCCGATGGCCAGCAGGAAGGTCACTGTCTTGGCCAGAAACAGGCCATATTCGGTCAGAAATGTCACGATGGACTCCACAATGGATCGGTTTTCGTCACATTCTAGGGAGTTTGACGGAGGCGCGCAAAAAATCGCAGCCAGAGCCTGGAAAAACCAACCCGAGCATCACAACCTCTCTATTTTCTTCACATTTTTCTTGCCGCTGGCTGGTCAAACGGGCGCGCGGATCAGTACACTTGGCGCCGATTGCCATGCACTTATGGCCGGAATTTGTTAACAGGAGTTGTCATGCTCGATTATCAGGCACCCCGCGATCTGCTCAAGGATAAAGTCATTCTGGTCACAGGTGCCGGCGACGGGATCGGCCGCGAAGCCGCCCTCACCTACGCCGCCCACGGTGCCACCGTGATCCTGCTCGGCCGCACCAGCGCCAAACTCGAAGCCGTGTATGACCAGATTGAAGCCGCCGGTTATCCGCTGCCCGCCATCGTGCCGGTAGATCTTAAAGGGGCCACCGCCGCCCACTACCGCGGCATGGCCGAAACCTTCGCCCAGCAGTTTGGCCGCCTCGACGGCGTGCTGTTCAACGCCGGTCTGCTCGGCACCCTCTCTCCGTTTGAACACATTCAGGAGAAGGAGTGGGACGAGGTGATGCAGGTCAACGTCAAATCGGAATTCCTGCTGACCCAGGCACTGCTGCCGCTGCTGCGCCAGACCGCCAAGGCGCAGGGCGAAGCCTCCATCGTCTACACCTCCTCCAGCGTGGGACGCAAAGGGCGCGCCTACTGGGGCACCTATGCCATCTCCAAATTCGCCATCGAGGGGATGATGGAAGTGCTGGCCGACGAGCTGGAGAACACCGGTGTGCGGGTCAATACCCTCAACCCGGGCGGCACCCGCACCAAGATGCGCGCCAGCGCCTTCCCGGCGGAAGATCCCATGAACCTCAAGACCCCGGCCGATCTGATGCCCCTCTACCTCTACCTGATGGGGTCGGACAGCCGCGGCAAAACCGGCCAAACCTTTGTGGCCCAGCCCAAATAAATCAATAAAATACCCAGAGTGTTGTGCGGCAGGGGTTAAATTGAATAGGGAGCACAGGCTCCCTGTAGAAGCCCCTGACCATCCTATCTCCAATCAGGTTGAACTATGTTTCGTCCCAAGAGCACGTTTGAGCAATGGCGGATCTTTCAGGCGGTAGTCGACTGCGGCGGCTACGCCCAGGCGGCCGAGGCGCTGAACAAGAGCCAGTCCTCCCTCAATCATGCGGTTGCGAAGTTACAGCAGAGTCTGGGGGTTCCCTTGCTGGAGGTGCGCGGCCGCAAGGCGGTGCTGACCCCGGCGGGCGAAATCTTCCTCAAGCGGGCCCGTCAGTTGAGCCAGCAGGTGGAGGAGCTGGAGAATCTGGCCAACAACCTGGAGCGGCAATGGGAGCCGCAGATCAACCTCTATGTCTCGGCGTTGCAGCCAAGGGATCGCCTCTATCGGGCGCTGGCCAGCTTCTATCCCCGCAGCCGGGGTTGCCGGGTCAACCTGCACGAGCGCATTCACTGCCACTTCAACGCCCTGCAACCGGGAGATCTGATGCTCTCCGAGCACCTGCCCGGCGATCGCACCGGCCTGTTGCTGGACGAGGTGTGCCTGCTGCCCCTCTGCGCCGCCAGCCATCCGCTGGCACAGGAGGAGGGGCCCATTCGCAGCGATGTGCTGATCGGCTACAACCAGATCAGCCTCCATCCCCCCATTCACCGCTCGGTGGACTGGAACGATGCGGATGACACCGGCTGGAAGGCCACCCACTACCACGAAGTGCTCGCCATGCTGCGCCTCGGTCTCGGCTATGCGTGGCTGCCGCGCCATCTGGTGGAGCGGGAGCTGGCGGAAGGCTCACTCATACAGCTGGATCTGGATAGCGGCAACGAGCGCCACCTCTACACCTACCTGCTGACCCTCTCCCCCGAGGCCCTCGGCCCCGCGACCGAGCTGCTGCTACGCTGCCTGCGCAACGAGTATCAGGGCGAATCATCGCCGCTTCCGCACACCCAGCCCCAGCACGGCAAATAACAGTCAGATCACCCCGTCAGACGTTGGGCACCCGCCAGCAGGCGGCCAGCGCCGCCAGTGCCAATCCCAGCGCCACCATAAAGACCCCGTGGAAACTCCACACCTCCGCCACCACACCGGCGATGGCCCCCGCCATGATGGAGCCGGTGCGGATACTGTTGGCAAACAGGGTGGTCGCCACCCCGGCCCGTCCCGGCATCAGATCCTGAAAGTAGGACATGCCAATCCCCGCCACGATACCGATGAAGATGGCGTTGAACAGCTGCAAGGCAATCAGGGCGTATTGGTCGGTGAGGGTCACCAGACCGGTGTAAAAAGCAGCGCCAGCCAGCACCGCCAGCAACATCATGGGGCGCTTGCCAAAGCGGGCCGTGTAGTAACCCGCCAGCAGCATAAAGGGGATCTCCAGCGCCGCGGCCGTGCCCATCAAGATACCCGCCAGTTTCTCCTCCAACCCCAGCTCGCGGGTGATGTAGAGCGGCATATTGATGAGGTACATGCTGTTGCAGGTCCATATCAGGGTGGAGGCGATAAAGAGCGCCCGCACTGCCGGATCCCGCCAACTGCTGACCCGTTCGATATCTTCATCCATCTTGGGCAGCGGCAGAGAGGGCAGCCAGCGCCACACCACCAGGGCGCAGAGCAGGTAGGCCAGTGCCGAGGCCAGGTACATCAGCTCGAAGCCGTAGCCGATGGCCAGCGCGAAGGCGATGGGCGGGCCTATGACCCAGGCCAGCGAAAATTGGGCCCGCATCACCGAGCTGAACATGTCCGCCCGCTGGTTGCGGCTGTCGGAATACTCCCGCGCCAGCGCAAACAGCTGGGGGCTGGCAGTGGCCGCCAGCGCCGCCAGCATGACCCCCAGACTCGCCAGCAGCCAGTAGTTGCGATTCCAGGCAAACAGCAGGGAGAGCGCCACCCCGGCAAAACAGCAGCGCAGGATCAGTCGCTTGCGATCCCCCTTGTTATCGGAGCGATGGCCCAACCACTGACTGACCAGAATGCCCACCACGGCGTTGATGGTATAGAAGAGCCCGACCAGAAAGGGGCGTACCTGCACCTCCTCAGCCAGAAACAGACTTAAGGTAGGCACCTGCAATGCCACCGCGACGCCGGTCATAAAGGTCACGGCAAGAAACGAAAGAGAGACGGGGTCCGGGCGTTTGACCGCCGCTATCGACAAGCTCATAGGGTTACCACTGATTGGAAGGACGATACGGGCTAACGGGCAGCATCCGTATGAAAATTCGGCGCTTATCTTATGTCATTATCAAGAGCGGGCTCAAGGATGGCATAAGCGGGTGTGCGCCTTGCGAGGGAAGCCGCGACCCCGTAGAGTGAAAGCCCATCCTGCCAGCACAAGGAGTTCGCATGTTTGATTTTGATCAGGAAGTAGACCGCAGTGGCACCATGAGCCTGAAATGGGACAAGTACAAGGGTCAGGATGTGCTGCCCATGTGGGTTGCCGATACCGACTTTGTCTCCCCCCCGTCCGTGATTGAGGCGTTGACCAAACGGGTCGCCCACGGCATTTTCGGCTATTCACGCCCCTCGCAACGCCTGATCGAACTCATTATCGAACGGATGGCTACCCGCTATGGCTGGGCTATCGAGCCCGAATGGCTAGTATTCCTGCCCGGCGTGGTGCCGGGGCTCAACCTCGCCTGCAAGGCGTGGAGCCAGCATGGCCGCGGCATCATCACTCCCAAGCCGGTCTACTACCCCTTCCTGCAGGCGCCGGGCTTCAATGATCGTCCCCTGCTCACCGTCCCGATGATTGAAGAAGCCGGTCGCTGGGTGCTGGATCTGGCAGAGCTGGAGCGTCAGGCCCCCGCCGCGGATCTGCTGCTGCTCTGCAACCCCCACAACCCGGGCGGCACCATCTTTACCCGTGACGAGCTGCTGGCCATCGATGCCATCGCCGCGCGCCACAATCTGGTGATCTGCTCCGATGAAATCCACTGCGATCTGCTGCTGGATAAAAACGCCCGCCACATTCCCTACGGCGCCCTCAGTCCGGAGGCGGCCGAGCGCTGCGCGGTGATGATGGCCCCGAGCAAGACCTTCAATATCGCCGGTCTCTGCTGCTCCTTCGCCATCATCCCCAACGCCCGTCTGCGCTTTAGGCTGCAGCAGGCGATGCGCGGTATCAGCGCGGACGTCAACCTGCTGGGCTTTGTCGCCGCCGAAGCGGCCTATGAGGGTGGCGAACAGTGGCTGACCGAACAGCTCGACTATCTGGCGGCCAATCTGGCCCTGATCCAGCAGGCGGTGGCCCGCTGGCCCGGCGTCAAGCTGGCCAACCATCAAGCGACGTATCTGGCCTGGATTGATGTGAGCGCCCTTGGCCTTGCCGATCCCATCGCCTTCTTCGAGCAGGCCGGCGTTGGTCTCTCCCCCGGCGCCCAGTTTGGCGACGGTCAGTTCGTGCGGCTCAACTTCGGCTGTACCAGGGCACGACTGACCGACGCGCTGGCGCGGATGGAGCGGGCAATCCTCAACAACAAGCCCTGATCAGCCAGCAACGGGATGGGCAAGCCCCATCCCTTTTTCCCTGTGTCATCAGCCAGCGGTCAACTCAGTCAACGGTCAATTATGTCTCTACGGATCTTGCATCACCTTCTGCTCCCCCTCTGTGCACTCTCTGCGCTGCTCCCCTTTGGCAGCCAGGCGCTGACTATCGGAACGGGCCCGCTCAATGGGGTCTACTACCCGACCGGTGGCGCCATCTGCCGGGTGCTCAATGCCGGCCATGCCCTGCATGGGGACAGCTGCACCGTGCAGAGCACCCGTGGCTCGATGGCCAACCTCAAGGCACTCGACAAGGGGGACGTACAGCTGGCGCTGGTGCAGTCCGATGTGCTGCACCACGCCCTGCACGGCACCGGCCCCTTCAGCGGGCAGGGGGCCAACAATGAGCTGCGCAGCCTGTTTCGCCTCTATCAGGAGTCGCTGACCCTGCTGGCCGCCCCCGACAGCGGCATCACCACCCTGGCAGATATCGAAGGGAAACGGGTCTACCCGGGCAACAATGGCGCCGGTGAGCAGATCACCAGCCAGGCCCTGATGGCAGCTATGGGATGGCAACCCGGGCAGTTTGCTGCCTATCAGCTCAAGTCGGAGAGCGAACCGCTGGAAGGGCTCTGCGATGGCTCGCTGGATGCCGCTTTTGTGGTAGCCGGTCACCCCAGTCTGGCAGTCGGCGATCTGATCAGCCGCTGCAAAGTGCGCCTTATCCCCATCGAAGGGGAGCAGGTCGACACGCTGCTCAAGCAACACCCCTACTATCAGCGCAGCCGCATCGCAGCCAACCTCTATCCGGGTCAACTCACCGCCATCAACAATATCGGGATGAGTGCCGAACTGGTGGCGCTGGCCAGCCTGCCGGACCCCATCGTCCGAACCGTGCGCGATACCCTGCTGGCCCGGGTCAAGCAGTTCAGTCGGCTGCATCCCGCCCTGAGCAAGGTGACGCCCGAGCAGTTGCAGGCGCAAACCGAGCTGCCCCTCCATGCGGGGATGTCGGATCAACCGCCAGCCCCCTTGCCACTGACCCCCGAGCAGTTAACAGCGGAACAGTTGGCACCGGAGCAGTTAGCACCTAAACCATCAACCTCGGAGGCGGCACCAACAGCAGAGCAGGTGAGTGCCGCCGACGGGACGACAACGCCCATTGAGGCACCCTCCGACGCGACCGCCACCAGCAGTGCCGCCGTGGCGACAGAAGCCACAGAGGTTAATCCCTTACCCGAAGAGGCGCTCGAGGTCACCCCCGAGCTCACTGCTACGCCAACCACCGAGGGTGAGAGCATGGCTCCCTCTGCCGCAGCGTCAACGGTTCCATCACCATCGGCTGCCGTTTCGACTCAGTGGCCACAAAGCGCCTCTGCGGCAACTTCGCCGCAAGAGCAGGCAACCCAGCCTGCCAGCAGCGCGGTTGCTGACGAAACCCCACCGCAGGATAAAACCGATACACTACCCTCCCCTGCCACCAGCGCAGCCACACAGCTGCAGCACTGAGTGGTCAGCGCCAACAAATGCATCAGGGCAGCTTCGGCTGCCCTGATTGTTTACGCGCGTTCGATAGTGACGCAATTGAGAGCGGCACAGTCACCCCGATAGGCCTGCTCACCTTGCCGCCCCGCTACGGCTCTATCACCCGGGTCAGATAGGGATTGGGCTTCTGGATCTCCTCCTCCACCCAGTGTAGCAACTGCTTGATGGCCCTTGATAACACCTGATTCTGACGCACCACATAACCCAGACTGGTCCCGGGAAAGTCGCCGAGGCTGGTGACCGGCGCGGTGAGGTTGAGGCGCGGATGCAGGGAAAAGTCCGGCACGATGGCGACACCAAAGCCCGCCTCGGCCCAATCGAGCTGGGCATCGACGCTGCCCACCTCCATGATGCGGCAGGGGGGCAAGGCCAGCAGCGGCAGGGATGGGTCGATCAGCGCCCGGGTGCGGGTATCGTGACCGAGCAGGATCAGGGTCGGCTCGTCGAGGGGATCGCTCTCTCCCGCCACCGCCCGCGCCTGCCAACGGGCGAGGCCATGACCCAGCGCGCACCAGGTCACCTGTTGCAGCTCGGTATAGAACAGCGGCTCGCTGCGCTTTTGCGCCATCACGAAGCCCAGATCCGCCTTGCCCGCCTTGACCAGCTCGGCGGCCTGATCCGAGGTGGTGTTGAACAGGGTGAGGTCGATGCCGGGGAACTCCCGCTTGAAGCGCTGGAACGGCTGGATCAGCAGCAGGCGGGAGATGATGTCGCTGGCGGCGATGGCCAGCGTCCCCTGACTCAGCTGGTTGAGGGCATTGAGATCGGACTGGCAGAGCTGCAATTCGGCGATGGTGCGCTCGGCGCTTTGCAGCAGCCGCTCCCCCGCCTGAGTCAGGCGAAACGGACTGCGCTCAATCAACCGCACCCGGGTCGCCTGTTCCAGCCGCTTGATATGCAGGCTAACATTGGGCTGGGTCATGTGCAGCTCGGTGGCGGTCTGGCCAAAATGTTGCAATCTGGCCAGGGTGACAAAAGTTTGCAGCCAGTGAATGTCCAGCATAAGAGTCCCTCAACCCGCGATGTGCGGGGCTTGCCCGGCAAATTTGGGCGGTTTGCCGCTTAATTGGCCACAATTATATGGTTCTCTTATCGGAATCATAAAGATAATTAATTTTTCTAATCCGCATCAGGCTCCTAGGATGGACGCCTAACGTCTTAGGAGAAAGAGTCATGTCGTCTATCGTAGTCGTAGGTGCTAACTGGGGTGATGAAGGCAAAGGCCGCATCGTTGATTATCTGGCAGGTCAAGCTGGCGCCAGCATTCGCTTCCAGGGCGGCAACAACGCTGGCCACACCGTGGTCAACGACCTTGGCACCTTCAAGCTGCACCAGGTTCCGAGTGGCGTATTCAACCCGGATTGCCTGGTTGTCCTCGGCCCGGGCATGGTGATCAGCCCCGAGAAACTGACCGTCGAGCTCGAGGAAGTCAAAGCCTCCGGCGTGACTCCGAAGCTGGCCATCTCTGACCGCGCAACCCTCTGCCTGCCGCTGCACGCGCTGGAAGATACCCTGGAAGAGCAACGTCTGGGTGACGGCGCCTATGGCTCCACCCGTCAGGGCATCGCCCCTGCCTACGGCGATCGCGTAATGAAGAAAGCGATCCTGGTCGGCTGGCTGAAACAGCCGGACGTACTGGTCGAGCGCATCCAGTTCATGTTGGACTGGAAACTGCCGCAGATGAAGGCTATCTACCCCTCCTTCGAATTCACCCAGACTGCCCAGGAGATGGCTGACTGGCTGCTGGAAGTCTCTGCACCCTGGATCGACGCCGTGTGCAACGTCAGCATGCCGCTCAAAGCGCTGCAGGCCGAAGGCAAGACCCTGCTGTTCGAAGCGCAGCTGGGCGCTGGCCGTGACCTGATCTACGGCGAATACCCTTGGGTGACCTCCTCCCACGTATCCGGCGCCTACGCCGGTATCGGTGGCGGTCTGCCGGGTCTGCGCCCGGAGCGCGTCATCGCTGTGGCCAAGGCATTCAGCTCCTCTGTCGGTACCGGCACCCTGCTGACCGCCATGGAGAACCAGGACGAGTTCCGCAAGATCACCAACGAGTTCGGTGCCACCACCGGTCGTCCCCGTGATGTCGGTTACTTCGACGCCGTCGCCACCAAGAACGGTGTCGAGCTGCAAGCCGCCACCGAAGTGGCACTGACCAAGCTGGACTGCCTGACCGGTCTGCCGGATCTGAAGATCTGCGTGGCTTACGAAGGTGCCCACACCGAGAACCCGATTTGGCCGCAAACCGCTGCCCTGAAGCCGGTTTACGAGCAGATGGAAAGCTGGAGCGAAGACATCACCGGCTGCCGTACATTCGAAGAGCTGCCGCGCGCCGCCCAGCAGTACGTGCTGCGCATCGAAGCGCTGCTCGGCGTACCGGTTCCGATGGTTTCCGTCGGCCCGGGCCGTGACGAGATGATCCTGCGCTAAGCCGCACTTCTCATCCTCAAACAAAAAACCGGCATCCCTGATGCCGGTTTTTTTGTTTGGCTCATGGCCGCGAGTTAATTCAGCACAGTGAAAAGAAGTAAGTAAAAATAATGCCAGTCAGATTTAACTGACTGGCATTAACTATGATGGTGTTCTTACCCCAACCAGCTTAGCGCTGCGTTACTGCACAGAGACTGTGAGCTCTGGATGCCCAAATGCGATGAGCTGGCCGTTTGAACGTTGGAAATATTGACTCCAGAAGGATTCTAGATTCTGGATCATCTTGCCACTTCGATAGCCGTTCTTTGTATCGGTTGGCACAAAGGCCGCCCCATGCACATAGACCCTGGCACCGTTGAAGTCAGCGACCAGATTAGCCTTTTCGACCTTGGCTAGCTCCACGGCTGGGGAAATATCACGGATCCCTTTGGCTTGATAGAAGCTACCAAAGTCGCTGTATTCCAGCATGTCAGACATCAGCAAAATGATGTTTTCCTTCACGCCATCAGCCGCTCGGATATCGTCACCCACCGCCTTGAGGCTAAACAGGATCTCGCTACGCGGGATATCTGTCGAGGATTTGCCCATTGTTTGCACGAACTGCTTACCAAATTGTTGCAACATAGCTTTGGGTTGGGAGGCTAGACATTGATCGAGCTTTTTGGCGTTCATCATCGGAACATCACCCAATTGCGATGGGTCAAGCCCTTTATCTAGCAGCCCTACATATTTCAGCTGCATGTAGTGACCTTCCAAATAGGCGGAGAAGGAGTACAGACGCAACTGATCGCCCGGCTGCAGGAATCGCTTGATATGATCCCAGGCGGTACGCTGCAGATCCGGTGTGAGCGGCGTGGTCTGATCCACCACAACCGACAACATACGACCCGAGGGCGCAGGCTTGAATTCGGTAATCCTAGCCTGTTGATAGCAACTGCTCAGGTCGTTGCGCTCTGCTGCCATCACTGTCGCCGAAAGCATCAACGTCAGTGTCAAAAGGATTCGTGGTTTCATCACGCCTCCACTTTGTCGAGCATTTGCAATCGACGTGCTCGTTTAAGGTCGTCCACAGATACGCCCTTCTTCTTGGCAACATAGTCCATGTCGTCAGCTTCAAACTGAGTCAGATCGCCCCAAGCATGAGGATCGAAGCCTGCCACACTTTCACCCTCGGAATACACCTGTGGCGCTACGATGGTCTGGGTCACCTCTGCCATTTCAGCTACTGGTGCTACTGGAGCTACCGATTCGACTGATGGTACTGATGTGGCTGCAAGCGTGACCGGTTGATAGGATTGGGCAACAGCTTGTGGCTGTGCCACGTTCGGTCTCGCACCAAAGACAGCCACCAGTTCATTGAACGTCGCCTTTTGAGCCATCAACGCAGGATTGTTGATCGCGGCAAACCGGGGCCCAGCAACATCAGTGATCGACCAAATTCTCTCGTTGTCTTTCGCGGCTATCGCCTCCTTCAAGTCATTGATGGTCTTGACTACGTAGTCGGTGACCACATCGGTACTTTGCTTGCCGATCTCACGGTTTTTCTTGATATGATCGATGGTCTCCTGCTCTTCCACGTAGCGCAAGAAAGTGCGACTGTCTTTGTTATGACTCAGGTCGTCCTTTGTCTTACCGCTCACTCTGAACACCTTGTCCTGCAACGACTGCAACTTCGCCAGGGAGGATTGAGCGTCTTGGGCAATAGCGGCAGCTTTGATCTTATGGTGTCTTACAAACTCGGAGGCACTGTTGTACTTATGAGTCATCTCCCAAGCCCCACGAGAGTAAGTCCCAGCAAAGCTGTGCCTAAACGCAAGGAAAGTCGAAGTAAACTGAATAAAGACAAACAACCCAGATAACACAGCAAAGGTCACCAGCGAAGCTCGATGGATAGCATCAATCTGGTCTTGTGCGGACTTCTGACTGGAACTGGCGGACAACTCTGCCATATCGGATGGCAGGGGAATTTCACCCTCACCAGACGCAACCGGGAAATCATCAGCATTCTGGATGACAGCAGTCGGATTCTCGACCAGCAATGCTTCCTGCTGGTTCAGGGTTTCGGTTCGAACCCAGAACGCGGCGACTGCCAGCCCTATGATAAAGATCCCGTACCCGGCAATGATCGAGAATCGGCGCTGCGGCTGCCCGTATTTATCGATTGGCACATTGATCCGGTTCAGCAATTGCTGGAAGGGTTTAGCGCCATTGTCGTCATAGGTATTGTCGATGGTGGCGTTGAGAGTCTTGGTCATATCTGCGCCATCACGGATCGACTCGTAGGAGAGGATCTTGTTCACGACCCCATTGCGGTAGAGTTGACGGCCAGCAAACTCGGATAGAGCCAAGGCAATAATTGAGATAACCAAACCTAGGAAGAAAGCGCCAACAATGGCTGTGTTGGGGGTCGCCATGGTAAGGGCAAACGGTGCCAACGCATAGCCAAAGGCAGATGCCTCTATCACCATCAGGACGATCATCAACAACCAGATCCCTAAACCCTTTTCCGACCGATCCGCCTCGTCAGCTTTTCCCAGATAATCGAGGTTGCGTTTGAAGTTCTCTTCAGAGGGCTGATACATCTTGTAGAAAGTGTCATATGCACCACACACACCTTTCTCACCAGGGTTGAAACCTACCGCATTGGGGTTGTCCTCGGATGCTTTCTCGTTTTCGCCCGGGTTTTTTACCCAGGCCGCGATGCGGCCAAACCACGGCATCCGGAGCCGCATCTCCATGTGCCAGTATTTCACTTCGTACCAATAAACGATGGCGGTCACGACCGCAACCATCAAGCCGATCACCAGACTGATGATGTGCCAAGCACCCGACAGGGCATGAACGATGTCTTGTATCATTTTTGGAGTCCTTAGCGACGCTTAGGCAGGTATTGGACCACGTAGGCATCCCCCTGCTTCGGATAGTAAATTTCGCCCGCAACCGCGGCACCAGATCGTTTGTCAAACACAACGTCCATACACGACACTGGCGAAGCAGCCTGATTGACGGCAAACACCCGATAGAGGATTTGAGTCTCCCCTTCGTATGTATTGGCGACCGATTCAATCTTGGCTGTCTGCTTTTTGGATTTTTTGTAATCCGGGATGAACTGCATGGCGGGCTGCTTAGCCACTTTCGCTTCGTCACGCAGTACCGCAACCGGCCCCACCGAGGCCACATGACCATTCACAGCTGCAACCCATGGCTTACCATTGAGGCCCGGGAAGTATTCTTCGGTAGAATGTTCCGCTAGCGGTTGGCCATTCGCCAGGTTCTTAACCTGGCCCTCGACACGGGGCATGTCCCCTATGCAAGAACTGATAGGTGCACTGGCGTAAGCTGGAGTGATAATGGAGAAGGTGGGGGTTTTGGGCGCAATGCTGCCGGTCAGCGGTGAGGAACTGTCGGTAACCAAATGGCCACCAAAGTCGATGGTTCCCTTGCCGGCCAGTTTGATCGCTACAGATTCACTGGCGGTCAATGAGGGGGAGAGAACGTCACTCGACTTCGGCTGAGCGACCGGCTTATCCTTGAGGGTGGCTGCAGCAGTAGTCATCGACTCGGCTGTGTTAGCAGACTTAGCGGGTATTGTTTCAGCCTTCACAGTCTTTTGGGTCACAGCTGTGGTAGTGGCAGCCAATGCGACCTTGCTCGCAGAGCCAGTGCCATGAGCTAAATATTTGGGACTGGCACGTTCCTCACTCACACGCTTGACCAGCAAGGCCTCATTTTGCACCTCGACCAACTCGACCCTGCGGTTTTGTGCTCTACCATCTCCGCTGTCGTTGCTGGCAATCGGTCGGGAAGAGCCTGCCCCCTGGTAGTAGATATCGCTACGAGGCACCCCGGCTGCAGCCAGTATCTGGCCCATGGCCCGAGCTCGTTCCTCAGAGAGGCGCTGATTGAACTGAGCCGCGCCAGCAGAATCGGTATGGCCGACCACCAACACCTTTCTACGTTGATTCTCGGGGAGCTTAGACTGCTCTTCCCGTTTGCTGGCAAACTCTTGCGCCACACGGGTCATTTTCCGGTAGCCTTCTGGGGTCAGGTTGGCAGAGCCTACCGGAAACATCTCGGCGTACTCTATAGACGCTTCAAGTCCCACTGCTGTAGGTTTATCCTTCTGTTGCTGCTGCTCTTGGGCGGCAGCCACTTGCAGTTCACGCACCTGCATTTTTAAGCCTTCTTCCTTGGCTATTTTTTGCAACCGATCAACTCGGTCTTTGTACCAAAGGCCGCCACCACAACCCACAGCAGCACCGGCGACAGCCCCAATGAGCACCTTGTCGCTACCGCCTTGAGTGGCACCAATCGCCGCGCCAGCAAGAGCGCCTAGCAGGCCACCACCGGCACAGCTTACCCAACTATCACTCTCGGCAACTTGCTTATCGATGGTTGCACACCCTGTCACCGACAAGGTTATGGCCATCGCCAGCACCGTTGGCCTATCTAGAGGCATCCTAATCATTACTTATCCCTTTTTTTGTTATGTTTACCTGAATAGCAAGATTTATTGCCAGTCCCTCAAATCACCGCGAGTCAGTTAACAACGCTCTAAGTGAAACCTTGATAAACGATTCCATGATGGATACCTACACATCCGGAATCGCATCGGGACTGCTCTTAACATTGAGTTGGGCAAAAAACATCATCACACTATGCGTGTGTCGAAATACGCTCAGATCGCTCAATGGACAACCAGTTATTTTTATTTGAATTTTTAGGCTATTCCCTTAGGCAACACTGTTTCTCCTCGGGAATATTTCAGCGGCAGGCAGGCTCTCTTATTCAGAGATCCAATCGCTTTACCATTGAGAGAAATCTCAATAAAAAAGAGACTCTGATTGAGTCAAACAATTAATATTGCAGCCCATATTGTGCCTCAAGCGAAAATGCAATGCAGCCTTATTGTATAGATAGCGAAGGGTGAGCCCGTTCTGGGCAGAAGTCGCCGACAAGGAGACTGCAGCGCGGGTGCGCGAGGTGATTAGACCACTACAGTTCAACAACACCGGAGGGTTGGCGGGCAGCGTCCCCATCCGCGAAAACTACAATCCGGAGACCGGCGCCATGCAGGGAGCCAGCAACTTCAGCTGGAGCTCGGCCCACCTCTACATGCTCTATCGCAACTTCCTGAAACCACAGGCGTAAGCTTGCTCCACCATGCAAAAGGCCTCCGAATGGAGGCCTTTCTGTTTTCACTCAAGTTGCACTCACACATTACCCGCCGCGCTGCAGGTACGGGCTGCTATTAGCCGGTCGTAAGCGGCAAAGAGAGGCGTTTGGCCAGCGCCTGAAAGTGCTGGCTCACCTCGGCGCCGAACAGGGGGTCGCCAATGGCGCGATTCTGCCAGTTTTGCTCCAGTTGACGCCAGTCATCTTCGGTCAGGGAGTCACGCAGATGGGGGAAGATCACCCCCTCTTCGTAGTTCATGTGCGCCTCTTGCAACTCCACGAAGCGCTCCAGCTTGGTGGTGAACTGATCGAGGGGGATCACCGCATCCATCAGGATCATCTCCACCATCTCCTTGAGATCGGCCCCCGCCTCCAGCAGCTTGACATGCTCCTCCTGCAGGCGGTTGGCGACCTCCCCTTCCACCACCCGATATTTCAGGTAGTAGTCATAGATGAGATCTTCCTTGGGATGGTGGTACTTGTCGGAGACCTCCCGCAGGTAGTCGATGACATCGCGCACCAGAAAATAGCTGATGGGCTCTTCGGCACGGATGGCTGCCAGCTTGTGCTTGAGCAGCTCCAAGAGTCGGGCGATGTTGAGATGGTCCTTGTGCAGACTGGATAACATGGGCACTCCTTGGCTCTGAATTAATGTTATGTCCCTGAGTATACGGTCATTTGTCGCCCGAACTTTGCACTCAATCAAGTGGAATGCAGACAGATTTCCACTCTATCGGACTCTTGCCCTGTTGTTCCAGCAAGCGATTGGTCTCGCTAAAGTGACCGCAACCGATGAAACCGCGGTGGGCAGAGAGGGGGCTCGGGTGTGGCGCGGTCAGTACATAGTGGCGCTGGCGGTCGATGAAACGTCCCTTCTTCTGGGCGTGGGCCCCCCACAGCAGGAACACCACCCCCTGACAACTGGCATTGATCTGCTCGATGACCCGATCGGTAAAGGTCTCCCATCCCAGATGGGCGTGAGAGTGAGCCTGACCGGCCTGAACCGTCAGCACTGTGTTGAGCAGCAGGACGCCCTGTTTGGCCCAAGATTCGAGAAAGCCGTGATTGGGTGTGACGAAACCTGGCAGATCCCGCTGCATCTCTTTATAGACGTTGACCAGTGAGGGGGGCGTACGCACGCCGGGCAGAACGGAGAAACAGAGACCGTGCGCCTGATTGGGGCCGTGGTAGGGATCCTGGCCCAGGATCACCACCTTGACCTGATCCAGCTCGGTCAGCTTGAAGGCATTGAACACATCGGTGGCTGGCGGGTAGATCACCTTGCCTGCTTCCCGCTCGGCTCTGACGGTTGCCAGCGTACTCTTGAAATAGTCCTGCTCTTTCTCAGAGCCAATTACATCACTCCAGGTCAGCACCCCGGCCTCCTCACTTGATACGGCGAAGGGCTCAGGATAGGGGGCCAGCCCGCAAGACGCAACCGTGGCTCACGCTTTCCAGAGCCTGGCGAGGCGCCCCGAGCGCTCCAGCTTGCGCAGGCCGGTATTGAACAGCTGCATCAGACGGCGCGCCTCGGGATCGACCTTGCGCATCAGCAGGTATCCCGGTTGCGACCAGATGGGATCGGCGGCGCCGGTCAGTGACAGCGATTGGGGATGACGGGCGAGCGCCTGCTGGAACAGGGTTTGTGCCACCTGCTCATCCATCACCAGATAGTGGACCCGCCCGTCGAGCAGCTTGCCCATGCTCTCCTCATCGGAATCTGACCACTCGAGGGTGAGCCCGGCTTGGCGGGCGGCAAAGCCATCGCCATAGAAGTAGCCACGGGTCACCCCGACCGGCTGGTGTTTCAGCTCACCCAGATTGACCGCAGGCGTACCGGTCAGCGTCATCAGGCGGGTGGTGAAATGGCCGAGCGAGGCGGAGAGATAGAAAAGCTGTTCCCGCTCGCGGGAGCGAAACCAGGGCATGGTGACCACATAGCGCCCCTCTAGGGTCAGCTGGTAAGCCTCGGCCCAGGAATAGAAGTGAAAGCTGACATCGAGCCCCTCTTCGGCGAAGGCTTGGCGCACCACCTCACAGAGAAAGCCCTGATTGGGCAACGACTCACTGATATAGGGCGGCCACTCGCCCACGGCAATACGCACCGTCTCGGCCCGCACCGCAGCACAATTTGCCCAGCAACAAAACAGGGCGAGCCATGCCCACTTTCGCCACCCATTATTCACCCGGCACTCTCCTCACTTTTTTTGCTGAGTGTAGCCAACCCCTCAATTAACATCAGAAAAAAGCCGAAAAGATGTAGTTAAATTACTAGATTAACAAGATAAAAGATGCATAATTTGGATATCTTACAAAATCAGAAAAATGACCTATTTTTGATTCAACTCAAGAATTTAATCCCATTGAAATGGCACTTTGTCGGATTTTCTTGATCTAGATCAATTTTGGTAATATTACCACCGTGGTATATATGACCCCATCAAAGAAAAGGTGTAAGGCAAGGGCCCTTTAAGTCATCGCCATCGACGGTAGCTTAAATACATCAGGGTAATTTCCTTACAGTTGGATTCGCGTTCCCATTGAGGAGTCATACCATGATCAAAGGCATTCAAATCACCCAGGCCGCCAACACCGCTCTGCTGAACTCTTTCTGGCTGCTGGACGAAGAGAAGCAACAGGCTCGCTGCATCTGCGCCAAAGGCGATGCCTTCACTGCCGATCAAGAAGTGCAACTGGCTGACCTGGGTCAGTTCGAATACCGCGAACTGCCGGTTCAGGCTGAGCCTGCTGTTGAAGGTGGCCAGCACCTGAACGTCAACGTACTGCGTCGTGAAACTCTGGAAGATGCAATCGAAAACCCGGAGAAGTACCCGCAGCTGACCATCCGTGTATCTGGTTACGCAGTGCGTTTCAATGCTCTGACCCCGGAACAGCAGCGTGACGTGGTTACCCGTACTTTCACCCAGAGCCTGTAATCAGCGCCCTGCAGTGAACCGCTGATACTGGCGGTATCAGCACCAAAAAAACGGCCGATTGGCCGTTTTTTTATTGCCCCCGCACCAGCCAACGCGGGCGTGCGGGGGGAAACCGCGCTTAAGCCCTGTCCGTGTCCAGCTGCCCGGCCTTGCCGCCGAGCACCGCATCCATCTTCTTCTCGTCCAGCTGCTTGCAGTATTTGGCGACCACCACAGTGGCAACCCCGTTACCGATCAGGTTGGTCAGCGCCCGCGCTTCAGACATGAAGCGATCGATCCCCAAAATCAGCGCCAGCCCGGCCAGTGGCAGATGGCCCACCGCCGAAATGGTTGCCGCCAACACGATAAAGCCGCTACCGGTCACCCCGGCCGCCCCTTTCGAGGAGATCAGCAGCACCACCAGCAGGGTGATCTGCTGGAACAGATCCAGCGGGGTATTGGTGGCCTGCGCGATAAAAATCGCCGCCATGGTCAGATAGATGGAGGTACCATCCAGGTTGAAGGAGTACCCGGTCGGAATGACCAGCCCCACCACCGACTTCTGACAACCCAGCGTCTCCATCTTGTCCAGCATCCGCGGCAGTACCGACTCGGAAGAGGAGGTCCCCAGCACGATCAGCAGCTCCTCACGAATGTAGGAGATGAAACGCAGGATGCTGAAGCCTGAGGCTTTGGCGATGCTGCCCAGCACGATGAAGATAAAGAAGAGGCAGGTAAGATAGAAGCAGACAATAAGCTGTCCCAGCTGTACCAGTGAACCTACCCCATATTTACCGATGGTAAATGCCATTGCCCCGAATGCACCGATCGGCGCCAGTCTCATTATCATGTTGATAATACCAAATATGACTTTGGAGAAACTGTCGATGACGCCGAAAATAACCTGTCCCTTTTCGCCAATATGATGCAGGGAAAAACCGAACAGCACCGCAAACAACAATACCTGCAAGATATTGCCGCTGGCAAAGGCACCGATCACGCTGCCCGGAATAATATCCAGCAAAAAGGCGATAATGCCCTGTGACTTGGCCTGCTCCGCATAGGCGGAGATGGCGCTGGCATCCAGTGCGGTCGGATCGATGTTCATTCCTCCCCCCGGCTGCAACAGGTTGACCACGCACAACCCGATGATGAGGGCGATGGTACTGACCACCTCAAAGTAGATCAGGGCAATGGCGCCGGTCTTGCCGACCGCCTTCATACTCTCCATCCCGGCAATACCGGTCACTACAGTACAGAAAATAACGGGGGCGATAATCATCTTGATCAATTTGACAAAGCCATCGCCAAGGGGTTTCATATTGGCGCCCAGTTCCGGATAGACATGCCCCAGAAATACCCCAAGGGTAATCGCGAGCAATACCTGGAAATAAAGGCTGCTAAATACTTTCTTGTGCATGATTAACGTCCTGTTAATTAATTGACATCTCATATGGTAGAAATCGGCATGCACTGATCCGTCACGAGAAAATATCTTTCTCTCGCCAGCATCATGCTATTTCATCATTGCAACAGCGCCACTTTCACACGTTATAAGAAGCAATTAAGAGACATTAATCACACAACTAATTTAACATCATTAACACCACGATAACCATGATATATTGGTCGTTGATTTATTTAAGACCTCAATGAAAACATTTTGGATATAAAAATGCCCCGCATGGCGGGGCATTTGGCATCACGAAACCGGTACCGTGGATCAGACGGAGGTATCGAGGGGTTCAAAGCCCTTGATCAGGTCATCAATGGCCTTCATCTGCTTGAGGAAACCTTCCAGCTTCTCCAGCGGCAGGGCGCTCGGGCCATCACAGCGGGCAATTTTCGGATCCGGGTGGGATTCGATAAAGAGACCGGCCAGACCGACCGCCATACCGGCGCGCGCCAGCTCGGTCACCTGCTCGCGACGACCACCGGAGGCCGCACCCAGCGGATCACGGCACTGCAGGGAGTGGGTCACGTCAAAGATCACTGGATAGCCGCCAGTGCTCTTCTTCATCACCCCCAGACCCAGCATGTCCACCACCAGGTTGTCGTAGCCGAAGTTGGCACCGCGCTCGCACAGGATCAGCTGATCGTTGCCGCACTCCTCGAACTTGTCGGTGATGTTCTTCATCTGGCTTGGGCTGAGGAACTGCGGCTTCTTGATGTTGATGACGTTGCCGGTGCGGGCCATGGCTTCCACCAGATCGGTCTGGCGTGCAAGGAAGGCGGGCAGCTGGATAACGTCAACCACTTCGGCGACCGGCTTGGCCTGATGGGGCTCGTGCAGATCGGAGATCACCGGCATGCCGAAGGTCGCTTTCAGCTCCTGGAAAATCTTCATCCCCTCTTCCAGACCCGGACCGCGGTAGGAGTGGATGGAGGAGCGGTTGGCCTTGTCCCAGCTCGCCTTGAAGACAAACGGGATGCCCAGCTTGCTGGTCACTTCCACGTATTTCTCGCACACCGCCATCGCCATGTCGCGGGATTCCAGCACGTTCATGCCGCCAAACAGCACGAACGGTTTGTCGTTGGCTACGTCGATCTGGTTGATCTTGATATTCTTCTGTTCCATCTAAGACATCCTTAATGAAGGGGCTTGGGGCTAAGATCCAGCGCGGCCAGCTGCACTTTCAGCACATCGGCGACGGGATCGTCCGGGCATTGTTCAATAAAATATTCAAAATCGTCGGCAGCCTGGCGCGGGCAGTCGAGCTGCTCATAGATAAAGCCGCGATCCCGCGTCTCCAGCGGATCACCGGGCTTCATCCGCAGCAACAGCTCGCTGCAACGCAGCGCCTCGGGCATGCGATCTTCCCGCAACAGGGCACCCTTGCTGACGTTGAGCAGCCGTTCGATGATCTCCCACTGGCCGGAGGGCTGCAGGTAGTCGGGGGTCAGGGTCGCCAAGTCCCCCAGCGCGCCGCGCAGCAGCAACTCGATGCGGGCCAGACTCAGCTCGTCACCGGTAAAGGGATCGACATAGACCTCCCCCTCGCCACCGGCAAAGCTCACCAGGAAGTGTCCGGGGAAGCAAATCCCCTCCACATCGAGCCCGAGCTTGCGCCCAAGCTGGATGATGAGAATGCCGAGGCTGACCGGGATCCCCTTGCGCTGTACCAGCACCTGATTGAGGTCGCAGTTGTTGGCCGAGAAGTAGTCCTGCCAGTTGCCATGAAAGCCGAGGCTGTGGTAGAAGCCTTGCAGCAGCTGCTGGCGCACCTCGTCGCAGGTGCCCTCTTCGATCTGTTCGTCCAGCCACTCGTCCAGCAGGTTCAGCTCACGCATCCCCTCCTCGGCCGAGCCATAAATCTCATCGCTGACAGACAACGCCAGCTCGGTGATGTCGTGGGCTTCGAAATCGGTCCATTCGTCTATGTGTAACATTCTCTTCATGCCTTAGCCGAACACACTCGTCTGTTTGAGCACTGCCAACTTGGCAATAAAGTAGATCCAGCCGAGCGCCCCCAGAAAGGAGCACCAGCGCACCAGATTGCTTTTGGCCAGCCGCAGCGCCATCGCCGCCAGAAATACCAGCACCAGAATGGCCATCAGCTTTTCGCTGAGCCAGGGCGTTCCGTTATTGAGCGGGTTGAGATCCAGCACCATGCAGAGCAATACGCCAGAGAGCACCACCAGACCATTGAGCCAGCCGCTGACCTTCATCACCGGCGCGCTGTAGGCACGGCCAGTGGCGGTCTGCACCCAGTAGAAGCGGAGCATAAACATCAGCACGGCCCCGGCAATCAGGATGAGGTGCAGGTGCTTGAGCACAAAAAACATATTCAATCCTTGCATGGCGGCGCACAGGCGACCCGCCGTGTAACAGTAAGGGACCGTCAGCGCAGCGGGCAGAGGCCCAGTGTCACCCTGTCGTTATCCCCGTAATCGCGCACTGTGGCTACCTCGCGGTAGCCGCTATCGCGCAGCAACTGACGCACCGCCTCCCCCTGATCCCAGCCATGTTCCAGCAGCAACCAGCCATCGGTCAGCAGATAAGCGGGGGCATGGGCCACGATATGGCGGATATCGGCCAGCCCGGCGTCATCGGCAACCAGCGCCGAGCGGGGTTCAAAGCGCACGTCACCCTGCTCGAGATGGGGATCGGCGCCATCAATATAGGGGGGATTGGAGACAATCACCGCAAATCGTGGCGTCTTGTCGCGATCCGGTTCGCCAAGGGGCTCGAACCAGCTGCCATCGCGCACCTCGATGGGTAACCCCAGCGCAGCGCTGTTCTCGCGAGCCAGTGCGGCAGCATCCGCCATCCGATCCACCGCCCACACATCGATTTCGGGCCGCTCGGACTTGAGCGCCAGCGCGATGGCGCCGGTGCCGGTGCCGAGATCCAGCACGGCGCACGGCCCCTGCGGGATTCTGGTCAGCGCCTGCTCGACCAGCACCTCGGTATCGGGGCGCGGGATCAGGGTCGCCGGACTTACCTTGAGGGGCAGCGACCAGAACTCCCGCTCTCCAACGAGATGGGCGATGGGTTCGCCATTGAGACGACGGGCCAGCCACGTCTGCAGGGTGGCCTGCTGGGCGGCATCCAGCTCGCGCTCTGGCCAGGTCATCAGGTAGCTGCGACGGCAATCGAGCAGATGGCAAAGCAGCACATCGGCATCGGCGCGGGGGGATTCCCCCTCTGCCAGCACAGTCATGATATGGGCGCGGGCCTGCTGGATCTGCATCAGTGCCACTCCACCTTATGGGCACCACACTTAATGCGAGCTTGCCGGATTACCATTTGCATCAGTTGTTCTCGGCCAGCGAGGCGAGCTGATCGGCCTGATACTCCTGCACCAGCGGGGTAATGATGCAGTCCAGATCCCCTTCCAGGATCTCGGAGAGGCGGTACAGGGTCAGGTTGATACGGTGCTCGGAGAGACGGCCCTGCGGGTAGTTGTAGGTACGAATGCGCTCGGAGCGATCACCAGAGCCCACCAGATTGCGGCGGGTGCTTTGCTCGGCGGCACGGTGGCGCTCATCCTCGGCAGCTTGCAGGCGGGCGGAGAGCACTGACATCGCCTTGGCGCGGTTCTTGTGCTGGGAGCGCTCGTCCTGACACTCCACCACCAGACCGGTCGGCAGGTGAGTGATGCGAATGGCCGAGTCGGTCTTGTTGACGTGCTGGCCACCGGCACCGGAGGCACGGAAGGTGTCGATCTTCAGATCGGAAGGGTTGATCTCGATCTGCTCGGCTTCCGGCACTTCCGGCAGCACGGCGACGGTACAGGCGGAGGTGTGCACCCGGCCCTGAGATTCGGTCTCCGGCACCCGCTGCACCCGGTGACCACCGGATTCAAACTTGAGGCGGCCATAGACGCGCTCGCCGTCGATCTTGGCGATCACCTCCTTGTAGCCACCGTACTCACCGTCGTTGCAGCTGACGATGGAGACGCGCCAGCCCTGACGCTCGGCAAAGCGGGAGTACATGCGGAACAGGTCACCGGCAAAGATGGCCGCTTCGTCGCCACCGGCACCGGCGCGGATCTCCAGATAACAGTTGTTGTCATCCTTGGGATCCTTGGGCAGCAACATCAGTTGCAGCTCCTGCTCCAGCGCCTCCAGATTGGCCTTGGCCAGCGGCAGCTCCTCCTGCGCCATCTCGCGCAGGTCAGCGTCATCCTCCTCCAGCATCATCTGGGTGGTCTCCAGATCATCCTGAGCCTGACGGTAACGCTGGAAGGCGTGAACGATATCTTCCAGCTGGGCATATTCACGGGTCAGGGCGCGGTAGCGATCCTGATCCGAGACCACATCCGGCTCGCCGAGCATGGCCTGTACTTCTTCGTGGCGCTCGATGAGGCCTTCCAGCTTTCTGATCAGTGACGGATTCATAACTCTTGCATTCTCAATGGAGGACGGGACAACCGGCAGGTTGCCCGAAAATTATGGCTCTTGCGACAACCCCAGCGCCTGCCGCAAGCGGGAGAGCTCGCTCTGATCCCCCTGGGAAGCAGCCTGGCGCAACGCCTGGGTCGGCGCGTGGATCAATTTGTTGGTGAGGCGATGGGCCATCGCCTTGAGCGCCTGTTCGGCACTCTCGCCCTGTGCCAGCGCCAGCAGGGCCCGTTGCAGCTCTTCGTCAGCCACCTGTTGGGACTGATGGCGGTAGTCGCGAATGAGATCGACCGAGCTCTGGCCGCGATACCAGCCCATGAACTCGTCGCGCTCTTCCTGCACGATCACTTCCGCCTGCGCGGCAGCCCGTTTACGGGTCTCGAGGTTCTGCTCGATGATCCCCTGCAGATCATCCACCGTGTAGAGATAGGCATCGGAGAGCTCATCGACTTCCGCTTCGATGTCGCGCGGTACGGCAATATCCACCAGAAACATCGGCTTGAAGCGGCGGGCCTTGAGGGCGCGCTCCACCATCCCCTTGCCGATGATGGGCAGCGGGCTCGCCGTCGAACTGATGACGATATCCGCCTCGTGCAGATAGTCGGGGATCTCTTCGAGCGTCATCACCTGGGCGCCGAATTCGGTCGCCAGGGTCTGGGCGCGCTGCAAGGTGCGGTTGGCCACCATCATCTGGGTGACGTTCTGCTCGCGCAGATGACGGGCCACCAGTTCGATGGTCTCCCCCGCCCCGACCAGCAACACCTTGGTCTGGGAGAGATCAGAGAAGATCCGCCGACCCAGACTGACGGCGGCAAACGCCACCGACACGGCACTGGCGCCAATCTCGGTATCGGTGCGCACTCTTTTCGCCACCGAGAAGGATTTCTGGAACAGCCGCTCCAGCGTCCCCTTGAGGGATTCGGACTGCTGGGCGTGGGCATAGGATTGCTTGATTTGCCCCAGGATCTGCGGCTCTCCCAGCACCAGCGAGTCGAGCCCGCACGCCACCCGCATCAGGTGGCGTACCGCCTCTTCGTCGTGATGCTGATAGATGGCGGTGACCAATTCGGCCGCGTCCAGCCCGTGGAACTGCTGCAGCCAGCGCAGCACTTGCTCCTGCCGCTCCCCGTCCAGATTGCAATAGAGTTCGGTCCGGTTGCAGGTGGAGACGATCACCGCCTCGCTGACACCGGGTTGGCTCACCAGCTCACGCAAGGCGCGATCGATGCAGTCCGGGCCAAAGGCGACCCGTTCCCGCAAGGCGACACTGGCGGTGTTGTGGTTGATTCCGAGGGCAAGCAAACTCATGAGTGGGCGACGATCATTTCATACGCTGGGTGCAAAGGCTGCCAATTGTACGAGAAAGGGTAAGTCTTTAAAAGCAATACGGCCGCCCCGTATACTGTGGCAAATTCCTCTCTCTGGAGCCGTCTCTTGCTGCTACGTATTTTTACCCTCACCTGCCTGCTGTTGCTGGCCGGTTGTGCCACCACCCAGCCCCAGCGTGACCAGGTGAACTGGAACCAGGAGCGGACCCGTCTCGAGCAGCTGACCCACTGGCAGCTGTCCGGCAAGATGGCCATCATCACCCCCCAGCAAAAGGGCAGCGCCCGCCTCAACTGGCAGCAGGATGGCGAGGATTATCGCCTCAACCTCACCAGCCTGATTGGCACCAGCATTCTGGAGCTCTCTCGCAGCAAGGGGGAGATCACCCTGCTCGACAGCGACGGCAATCGCCACCAGAGCCAGGACGCCGAAGCGCTGATCTATCAGCTCACCGGCTGGAATATTCCGGTCGCCGGATTGCCGGAGTGGATCAAGGGGCTGCCGGGTCAGGCAGAGTTTGAACTCAACCCCGACAGCAGTCTGGCCAGCGTGCGCGACGGCCAGTGGCAGATCGTCTATGGCGATTATCGGGATCAGGATGGCTACCGCCTGCCGCACCTGCTGACCATGACCGGCCAGAACAGCCGCCTCAAGCTTCAGATCAACCAATGGACTCTTGCACGTTAATGGCTTCCACACGCTGGCCGGCACCGGCCAAACTCAACCTGTTTTTACACGTCAATGGCCGTCGTCCCGATGGCTATCACGAGCTGCAGACTCTGTTTATCTTCCTCAACCACAGCGACTGGCTCGAGTTCGAGGTGATTCCTGATAGCGACACACTCACCCTGAGCCCTGCCATTCCCGGGGTGCCGGATGAGCAGAATCTGATCATCCGGGCGGCACGCCTGCTGCAGGCAAGGCTGCCGAACCCGCAGGGGGCCCATATCCGGCTGGAGAAAGTGCTGCCCATGGGAGGCGGCATTGGCGGCGGTTCGTCCGATGCCGCAACCACGCTGGTGGCGCTTAACCACCTCTGGCAAGCGGGTTTAAGCGAAGATGAACTGGCAGCGCTCGGCGTCCAGCTGGGGGCCGATGTGCCGGTGTTTGTTCGTGGCAAGGCGGCCTTTGCCGAAGGGGTGGGCGAGCGGCTGCAACCGGTCGAACTGCCCGATGCCTGGTATCTGGTGCTCAAGCCCGATTGCCATGTGGCGACCGCGGCCGTATTCCAGGATCCGGACCTGCCCAGAGCCACACCGAAAATGGCGCTGGACAACCTGCTGGAAGGTGAGTGGAAAAACGATTGCGAATCACTGGTGAAAAAGCGCCACCCCGAGGTTGCCAATGCGCTCGGCTGGTTGCTAGAATACGCGCCGTCAAGAATGACGGGCACAGGAGCCTGCGTCTTTGCTCAATTTGAAGACGAAGTGACTGCTCGGGAAGTGTTGGCCTGCGTGCCGGAGGGACTTGATGGGTTTGTCGCCAAGGGCGAGAACATATCACCTCTCTTCTCCACATTGCAACAGTTCAAATGATTGGGGTATCGCCAAGCGGTAAGGCAGCGGGTTTTGATCTCGCCATTCCTAGGTTCGAATCCTAGTACCCCAGCCAATTTTGCCGAACAGCATTGATGATGATTAACGTGGCCGGTTTTGCACTCGGCCACGGATTCGGGTTACCGGTATCATCACAATCATTCATTGGGCAGCAGACGCCCTGTACGTTATCTTGATAAATCGTTTGCCCCAAAACGATAGGGTCTGATTTCAGACTCCCCCACATACTGGATGCAACCCCGAGGTTTCAAACCGTGCCTGACATGAAGCTGTTTGCTGGTAACGCAACGCCGGAACTAGCCCAGAAGATCGCAGATCGCCTGTTTATCAAACTCGGCAATGCTGCCGTAGGTCGCTTTAGCGACGGCGAGATCAGCGTACAGATCAATGAGAATGTACGTGGTGGCGATATCTTCATCATTCAATCCACCTGTGCCCCGACCAACGACAATTTGATGGAATTGATCGTCATGGTAGATGCACTGCGTCGTGCTTCAGCTGGCCGTATCACTGCCGTTATCCCCTACTTTGGTTATGCCCGTCAGGACCGCCGCGTCCGCTCCGCCCGTGTACCTATCACCGCCAAGGTTGTCGCTGACTTCCTCTCCAGCGTCGGTGTGGATCGCGTGCTGACCGTTGACCTGCATGCCGAGCAAATTCAAGGTTTCTTCGACGTTCCGGTAGACAACGTGTTCGGTAGCCCGGTGCTGCTGGAAGACATGAAAGCCAAGAACCTCGAGTCTCCTGTCGTCGTCTCCCCGGACATCGGTGGCGTAGTGCGTGCCCGCGCTATCGCCAAGCTGCTGGATGACACCGACATCGCCATCATCGACAAGCGCCGTCCCCGCCCGAACGTTTCCCAGGTCATGCACCTGATCGGTGACGTTGCCGGCCGCGACTGCGTCATCGTCGATGACATGATCGACACCGGCGGCACCCTGTGCAAAGCCGCAGAAGCCCTGAAAGAGCGCGGCGCCAAGCGAGTATTCGCTTACGCCACTCACCCGGTCTTCTCCGGCACTGCCGTCGAGAACATCAAAAACTCGGTGATCGATGAACTGATCATCACCGACTCCATCCCGCTCACTGCGGAGATGAAAGCGATTGGCAAAGTCAAACAGCTGACCCTGTCGACTGTACTGGCCGAAGCCATTCGTCGCATCAGCAACGAAGAGTCCATCTCTGCCATGTTTGAGCATTGATAGATTCAGCAATAACGAAAACCGCCATCAGGCGGTTTTCGTCTTTCTGGACCATCTCTTTCCAACTTTCTGCTATCTGGTACGACCCTGCCCCCGGCAGGCTTAAGGATTTACCCATGAATTGCTTGCGTCCCCTCCTGCTCGCGACCCTCAC
This sequence comes from Aeromonas allosaccharophila, assembly GCF_000819685.1. Lineage (GTDB taxonomy): Bacteria > Pseudomonadota > Gammaproteobacteria > Enterobacterales > Aeromonadaceae > Aeromonas > Aeromonas allosaccharophila. Next base: position 33,629 of record NZ_CDBR01000098.1, read on the forward strand.
CTGCGCCCTGTTCGCCTGTCAGCCCGTCAAAGAGAACCCGCCCTTCGTGCTGACCCTGGCGCACATGAACGACACCCACTCCCAGTTTGATCCGGTCAATGCCGAGATCAAAGGGCAGATCTTTGCCCCGCAGGGGGAAACGGACACCCTCTATACCCGCTTTGGCGGTTATCCGCGCCTGCTGACCATGGCGAAAGCCTATCAGGCCGATGCGCTGGCCAAGAACCAGCCCTTGCTGCTGCTGCACGGCGGCGATGCCTGGCAGGGCAGCGGCTACTTCAAGCTCAACGAGGGGATGGCCAACGCCGAGTTGCTGAGCCAGTTCGGCCTCGATGCCATGGCGCTGGGCAACCACGAGTTCGATCTGGACAACCAGAAGCTGGCCCGCTTCATCGAGGGGGTCAACTTCCCGGTGCTGGCCGCCAACCTCGACACCAAGGCCGATCCGGCCCTCAGCAAGGCAGACAACCTCAAGCCCTTCGTGGTCTACGCCTTTGACGGCAACCAGAAGAGCCCGGTCACCGACATCAATAATCTGCCGCAAGGCAAACAGCTGGTCGCCGTCGTCGGTCTGGTGCTGGAAGACATGGGCAATATTGCCCCCAACGTCGGCAAGCTGCGCTTTGGCAAAGAGGTCGCCTCGGCTCAGGCCACGGTCGACATGCTGCAAACCAAGGGAATCCACCAGATCGTCGCCCTCACCCACATTGGCAACGAGCGGGATCTGGCGCTGGCGGCCAAGGTGAACGGCCTCGATGCCATCGTCGGCGGCCACTCCCACAGCCTGCTCGGCGATTTTCGCAATATCGGTTGGGGCAAGACCGGTGACTACGCCAAGCTAGTGACCAATCCGGATGGTATCGGCAAAACCTGCGTGGTGCAGGCGGGTTCCTATGCCCAGGCCATCGGTCTGGCCCAGGTGACCTTTGACAGCCACGGTCAGGTGACCGACTGCCAGGGCCACAACAGCCTGCTGGCCAGCCGCGACTTCTTCGCCGATGCGGCGCGCAAGCAGGCGCTCGACGATACCCGCAGCAAAGAGGCGAGCCAGTTTATCGACAACCAGCCCAATCTGGTGACTGTGGATGAAGACCCTCGCCTGCGCGGCATCATCGACAGCCATTACAAACCGGCGCTGGAGCAAGCCTACGGCCCGGTGATCGGCACCATTCCCGAGCAGTTGCAAAATGCCCGTCGCCCCGGCGACAACGGCAGCGACAGCCACGGCTCAGATGTAGCGCCGCTGGTTGCCGAAGGGGAGTTCTACTGGGCCAATACGCCAGCAGTGCAAGCACTGACCGGCGGGCCGGTCGATTTCGCCCTGCTGGCGGTGGGCGGCGTGCGCGCCGAACTGCCCGCTGGCGAATGGCGCGAGGGGGATAGTGCCCTCACCCTGCTGCCGTTCAAGAACCAGCTCTCGGTGCTGACCCTGACCGGCGCCGAGGTGCGCGCCCTGCTGAGCGAAACCATCACCGCCACCCTGCCCGCCAGCGCCCATGCCGGCAAGTTCCCCTATGGTGGCCACCTGCGTTACACCTTCCAGGAGACCGATGCAGGCAAAACGGGCACCCTAACCCAATTGCAGCGCAAGACCGCAAGCGGCGAGTGGCAGGATCTGGTGGATAACCAGCGCTATCGGGTGGTGATGAACGCCTACAGCGCCAACGGCAACGATGGCTGGCAGGCACTGGCCAATGCCCAGCGCCACCAGAGCGAGCGGGTCGACATCGCCAGCGTCAATGGCAAGCTGACCGCCTTCCCGGTGCTGAAAGTGACACAAAACGGCGAGCTGCTGAGCGCAGTCTATGCCCCGGACCAAGCCCTTGATTGCAAGGCCAGCGGCGTGGATTGCGGCACCGATGCGGCCTCCTTCGTCGAGTATGTGCGCGATGCCCGCCCCACCCTGACCGCGCTGGATGAGGAAACTGTCACCCTACTGCGCGCCAAATAACGACTGTAGTCAACCAGGCACAGTCCATCGGTAAGCTGAAACGGGCCTCATGCAAGAGGCCCGTTTGCCCACTGTTAGCCACCCATTAACCGCACCGATTAGCCGCAATAGTGGGGCAAATTACGCCATAACATGAGCATTGGTTGAGTGATCGCCACTCGGCGGCTAGAATATTGCGTCCTATTGCCCTGGGTAGTGTGCCCACGGCAGCTGCGAGTGAAGACATCAAGCGTGACAAGCGAAATCAAACTGATCGTCGGACTGGGCAACCCCGGCCCGGAATATGCCAAGACCCGCCACAACGCGGGCACCTGGTATGTGGAGCAACTGGCCCGCTGGCACAATGTCAGCCTGCGTGAAGAACCCAAATTCTTCGGCCATACTGCCCGCATTCTGGTCGAGGGGCAGGATGTGCGGCTGCTCATCCCGAACACCTATATGAACCTCTCTGGCAAGGCGGTGGCCGCACTGGCGCGTTTTTATCAGATTGAGCCGGAAGCGATGCTGGTTGCCCATGACGAACTGGATCTGCCGCCAGGCATCGCCAAGTTCAAGCAGGGTGGTGGTCATGGCGGCCATAACGGCCTCAAGGACATCATCGCCAGGATGGGCAACAACAATAACTTTTTCCGGCTGCGTCTCGGGATCGGCCATCCCGGCAGCAAAGAGCAGGTGGCAGGCTTCGTCCTGACCAAGGCTCCCAGCAGTGAACAGAGCCTGATCGACGCCGCACTGGATGAATCCCTGCGCGCCACCGATATCCTGTTCAAACAAGATATGACCAAGGCCATGAATCGCTTGCACAGCTTCAAGGCTGAAAAGGTATAAGTCGGTTTGACCCTGTACGGGCATTGTGCCGGTGCATGAGCAACGACCAGAACAAGCATGACATGGGCCGCCTGCGGGCGACCCCCAACAGCATCCATCAAGTAAGGTAACAATCCATGGGTTTTAAATGCGGTATCGTGGGCCTGCCCAATGTAGGCAAATCCACCCTGTTCAACGCGCTGACCAAGGCCGGTATCGAAGCCGCCAACTTCCCGTTCTGCACCATCGAGCCAAACACCGGTGTGGTCCCGATGCCGGATCCCCGCCTCGATCAGCTGGCTGCCATCATCAATCCGCAGCGCGTTGTGCCGACCACCATGGAATTCGTCGACATCGCAGGCTTGGTTGCCGGCGCCTCCAAGGGCGAAGGTCTGGGCAACCAGTTCCTGGCCAACATCCGTGAAACCGAAGCGATCGGCCACGTGGTGCGCTGCTTCGATGACGAGAACATCATTCACGTTGCCGGCAAGGTCTCTCCGGCTGACGATATCGAAGTGATCAACACCGAGCTGGCCCTGTCGGATCTGGACGCCTGCGAGCGCGCCATTCACCGCCAGTCCAAGCGCGCCAAAGGCGGCGACAAGGATGCCAAGCTGGAAGTGGAAGTGCTGGAGAAGATCCTCGTCGCGCTGGAAAACGGTCAGATGATCCGTGGTCTGAAGCTGGATAAAGAAGAGCTGGCCGCCGTGAGCCACCTCAACTTCCTGACCCTGAAACCCACCATGTATATCGCCAACGTGGCGGAAGACGGTTTCGAGAACAACCCCTACCTCGACAAGGTGCGTGAAATCGCCGCCGCCGAGAACGCGGTCGTGGTCGTGGTCTGCTGCGCCATTGAAGCGGACATCGCCGAGCTGGACGACGAAGATCGCGCCGAGTTCATGGCTGACCTTGGCATCGAAGAGCCGGGTCTGAACCGCGTTATCCGCTCCGGTTACGAGCTGCTCAACCTGCAGACCTACTTCACCGCCGGTGTGAAAGAGGTGCGTGCCTGGACCATCCCGGTCGGTGCCACGGCCCCGCAAGCGGCTGGCAAGATCCACACCGACTTTGAAAAAGGCTTTATTCGCGCCCAAACCATCGCCTTTGAAGACTTTATCAACTACAAGGGTGAGCAAGGCGCCAAGGAAGCGGGCAAGATGCGCGCTGAAGGGAAAGATTACATCGTCAAAGATGGCGATATCATGAATTTCCTGTTCAACGTCTAATCCCATGACAGGCCAGCATTTGCTGGCCTGTTTTTTATCTGTCATTGCCCGGGCAATGATGGCTATGTCTTAAAAAAAACCAGATTGTTGGGCTTTTGCGCAACAGAGGCCAATAACTGGTCAAACGCACTCAAATTGCGTTTTTCTGGCAAAAAAAGGGTTGACGCCCCAGAGCCAGATACGCATAATTCGGCCCGCACGGTGACGAGGCAACGACTCATCGGAAGCAAGGTTGGCTATGTAGCTCAGTTGGTTAGAGCATCGCACTCATAATGCGGGGGTCACAGGTTCGAATCCCGTCATAGCCACCATCTCTAGTTGGGGTATCGCCAAGCGGTAAGGCAGCGGGTTTTGATCTCGCCATCCCTAGGTTCGAATCCTAGTACCCCAGCCATTTTTGAAGTTCTTTGCCAGTCTGGTGATTGTTGAAGAGCACTGTTGGGGTATCGCCAAGCGGTAAGGCAGCGGGTTTTGATCTCGCCATCCCTAGGTTCGAATCCTAGTACCCCAGCCATTTTTACTTGTATTTGACTCACGTTGAACACAAGACGGCTATGTAGCTCAGTTG
>NZ_CDBR01000099.1 GCF_000819685.1 Aeromonas allosaccharophila
ATTCATGCTCTTACCCTGGGTTTGAAGGTCATTGCTGATATCATCGGTCAATAGCGTTTCTATCTCGGGCATTATATCTGTGCTTAATCGCCATTCATTTATCTTTTGTCTTATCGCTCGTTCTCGGTCACTGATTGAACTTCGTATATCCACGTTAAGAACGCGAGCATTTTCTTTTTGATTGAAAATGACATGGACTAAAGTCAATTTTCCATTTAATGTTTTTGCCAACGCTGTTGCATACTGGAAGAGAGCATGTTCTCCATCTACTCCTTGCAACATAATCATGATGTTATCTCTCACAATTTCCTCATCTGTTTGTTTGAAATTCAGAGTTTAGCTATATCAACAAGCCCTATAATAATCAAGCCAGCACCAATCGCCATTCGAAAATAATGACCTTATTTAACCGGAGCCAAGCTATATGTTTATCGGTTTTGGTCTTGCATCAACAGGGTGACTTGGATACCCATGGATTTACCATCCTGTATCGAGCTCGTTCATATATTCCAGAGTGGCAGCCCGTGCAAATAGATGAAGATATCTTGCTTGGACATAAATCACCGCTGATGGGGGCATCGGGGCAACATTCAGCAGTGGAGTCGAAGCGGGTATACCTCTGCGTAGAAACAGCGGTTGAACCAGTGGGTGAGAGAGCAGAAGCCATACCGCAAGTGGACTGCGCTGCTCGGCCTATATAAAGGCGCGAGAGCCAATAAGATCTGTCAGCTGTACGCAGACGATGTGCAGCAGCTCAAGACGGCTAACAGTGCTCGCCCGATCCCGATTCACTCCTCTTTGATCGCTGGCGGCTTTATGGACTTTGTGCAGGAAAGGGCAGGGGGGCCGTGGTTCAGTCATCAGCGTCCCGTAGGCGAAGCCTTCCACAGCCTGCGGCATACCGTGGCAACCGTGTTCAAGGATCATGGTGTGCCGCTACAGTATGTGGCGGCGATCTTGGGGCAAACCAAGGGTGCCATCAGCGATCAAAAATCCGATCAAGGCTATATCCTGGATGGTTTTTTATAACAGGGTAAAAACTACCGGCCTATCAATGTCGTGGCTCAGCCACTCTGATGCAGTTACGGCCGGATGACTTGGCTGTGTAGAGCGCGGCATCAGCGAGTTTTACCAGCTCTGATGGCTGCCGGTGATCCGATGGCCTGAGGCAGGCGACACCCATGCTAACGGTCACCAGGCCGGTGGCATTCTGTGCGTGTGGCTGCGCGAGAGCAAAAATGAGCCGCTGTATGTGTTGGGCAATCTCGTAGGCGGATTGATGTTCGACATGTGGCAACAGGATGACAAACTCCTCTCCGCCGTAGCGGGCCACCAACTCCCCCGAGCGGCGTCCGGATTGTGCCAGGGTATGGGCCAGCAATCGAAGGCACTCGTCACCGGCAACGTGGCCATAGAGGTCGTTGAACTGCTTGAAATGATCGATGTCGAGCATGATGAGTGCAATTGGCATCTCGGTATCCAGGCACCGCTCCCAGGCCTGGTTCAATGAGTTGTCGAACAGACGGCGGTTACCAATGTTGGTAAGCCCGTCGGTATTGCTGAGCGCTTCCAGTTTCCGGTTCGCTTCCGCCAGCTCTTTGGTTCTGAGTTCGATAATCAGCTCCAGCTCATGCTGGCGCTCCTCCAGATTGGTCATCGGGTAAATCTCGTTCTCGCGAGCCAGACCGTAAGGGATGGAGATACTGCTGTGAGCAATTTTCCATTCCATGGCTTCATGCCGAAAGATCAGCACCAGCCTGGCAGTTTGCCGAGACAAGATGGGTTCTGATTTTGGTAGATGGATATGGAAGAAGGCGGTGACAGCCACCACGTCAGCGGCCAGATCTTGCAGGGCTACATCGAGTATGTCCAAGCGGATCCTGTCCGGGATCTGGGCAAAATCGCGGCGGGTTATCCGGACCCACTCTTCTCTATCGGTAACCAGAACATCGCTGCTGCCTGCAAAACCGCTGAAATTGTCGCTAAAACGTGTGGTGAGCCGGTCATCCCGTGATGAATACATCTCGATGTACTCATCAAACAGTGAGCGGATCAACTGTTCCCGTTCAGTGGTCATTGCGCTGGATCCATGTGAAGTGGTCACGTTCTTTCAAACGTTCAAATTAATGATAGTTAAGTTTGTTATTTTATTTGGCTATCTATCTTGATTTTTCTCGATTTCTTGTTCGATTTCCTCAATTGGCAAGTGTCCGTGGGGCCAGCCATAAACCCTGCCACAAACAAGGCTCCATGGAGAGGATTATCATGGCTGTCGGGTGAATCTCCTCTTCAGATCTATTGCGCATCGGGTTGACCACCGGTGTCAGACAGGCGGGTCAGCGTGCAGACCCCCTGGCGGCACATATCAGGTCATCCCATGTGCCTCGTGGCGGTCAATGATTGGCGAGATAGGGGCTGATATCCACCTCGTCGATGAGCGACGGACTCATGTAACGCTCGGCATAGCGCAGGTAGACGCCGGAGCGGAGAAAGAGAGCAAACAGTTCGGGGTCGATATGGTGATCCTGCTGCATGAATCCCATGATGCGGATCGCCTCCGAAAGGGACTTGGCTTTCTTGTAGGGGCGATCACCGGCGGTCAGCGCTTCAAAGATATCGGCGATGGCCATCATGCGGGCGGGGATGCTCATCTCGTCCCGTTTCAGTCGCTTGGGATAACCGCTGCCATCCATCTTCTCGTGGTGTCCTCCTGCGATTTCCGGCACCTGTTTCAGGTTGGCGGGGAAGGGGAGTTTTTCGAGCATGATGATGGTCTGGATCATGTGCTCATTGACCTTGTAGCGCTCCTCGTCGGTGAGGGTACCCCGGCGGATGGCGAGGTTGTAGAGCTCGCCGCGGTTATAGAGGTATTCAGGAGTGTTGACCTGAAATCCCCTGGGGTTGTCAGGGGCAAGGCGGTCGCGGTTGCTGCGGGTGAAGAGGTGATCTGGCCGATCGGCCAACAAGGGTTCGGTGACCGGCAGCGGTGACTCCGCGGCCCGCTGTTTGCGCGCCAGCTCATCCTGAGAGATGCCAATCCGGTCGGAGAGCGTGCGTTGCCAGGTACGGCCTGCGATCTGCTGTAGCCTTGTAATATCCTCCGTGGCCATAAATTCGCCCCCCTCGTTGCAGCGGGCGATGAAGGCAAACTCCTCATCCAGTTGTTGCCACTGCTGTTGCAACGTGGCCTGTAACGCGAGGTCATCACCCCCATGGCGTCGTGCCTGCCAGTAGGCGATCTCGGCATCCCGTTTCAGCACTTCAAAGCGCATCCTGACCTCGTGAATGCGATCGCACAGGGTCTCCAGCTTGGTGGCCTTGTCGACCACAAATTCCGGGGTGGTCACCTTGCCGCAATCGTGCAGCCAGGCCGCGATATGTATTGCTTCCCACTGTTTTTCATCGAGCGAGAAGTGTTGGAATGGCCCCTCCCGGGCTTCACATGCCGCCTCTGCCAGCATCTTGGTCAGTTCGGGCACTCGTTGACAGTGGCCACCGGTATAGGGGCTCTTGGCATCGATGGCCCCTGCGATGAGCTGGATAAAGGCTTCCAGCAGATTGCGCTGCTCCTCCAGCAGTCGCTGGGTAGTCAGCGCCACGGCGGCGGTGGAGGAGAGCGCGTTGACAAAAGCCATCCGCTGCGGAGTCAGGGACTTCTTCCGTTCATCGATCAGAAACACCAGGGTGCCGAGCAGTAGGCCATCACGGTTTTTCAGGGCTATCGGCCAGAAGGTCAGCGGCGTGTCGCTCTCTTCGATGTAGGGGAACAGGATCTGCAATTCGCTGGAGACCAACGCAACGGGTTCCAGTTCCACCCCTTGCAAGCTCTGGAACAGTGGATGTTTTGGCTGATTGAGTGTCCCGATACTGTGGGTCGGCGTTTGCTCCTGCACCTCACCATTCCAGCACAACCCCGCCAGATCCAGCGTCTTGTTGCCGCTATCGGAGAGATAGAGCATGCAGCCTGTTGCACCGGTCAGTTGCTGCATTTCGGTGAGCAGCCGCACCAGCAAGCGGGGGAAACTGGTCTCGCTGGAGAGGGAGGTGGAAAGCTGCAAAAAGCGCTGAATGGTCGATTTCATGTCGCCCATGGCCTGGGAGAGATCGATGATTTCCGCAATATAGGTGTTGACCCTGACCGGTTCGTTGAAGTCGAAGTGGGCTATTTTCCCTGCTTCTTGTGTCAGGGCATCGAGGGGCCTGGCGGCGGTTCTGGCCAGCTTGATGGCCGCGAAGAGCGCAAGGATCAGGAAGATACCCGACAGAAGGAAGGTTTGATTGCGAATGGTGATGGCCTTGGCCAGCAGTTCATCGACAGGCGCGGCAATCCAGAGTGATAGCCGTGATTCATCCGCTTCCGGCAGCTCAACATGCATACCTTGCCAATCGCGCTCTTCTGATTGAAACGTCAGTTTATCCATATGCTGACGTTGGCTGGCATCGATCAGATGTTGCAGCATGGGAAGGTCGGCTTCAGTAACTTTGGCTAGTCGATATGCCCCGTTATCACCGTGAATGATCATCCCACCTTTATGGCTGGTAATCAGCTCCCCCTGCCCATTGACAATGGCCAGCCGCATATTGGGGGTGATCATGGCAGATTTGAGCAAGTGTTCGATGGAACGCAGATTTAGGCTCACTCCGATGATGCCAGCGCCGTTTTGCATCGGTTTGGCAAAGCTCAGGTACATCTCCTGAGAATCGAGCGAAATATAGGGGGGCGTTTGCACCAGTCGTCCGGCCTGCTTGGCCTGAATAAACCAGGGGTGTTCTCTTGCATCAAATGTGAGTCCTGATACCTGTTTGTGCGCGATGATGGCGAGGTTGTCGGCCAGCGCGAAGATATCCGTGAGGGTGGCAGACTCCAGATGCCGGACACTTTGGACGATCCAGCGGGTATTGGCGGGAGGCGTCAGGTGTTGCACATCGGTGTCGGTCGGCCAGCGCATCAGCCAGAACATATCGCCGTTGTTGTAACCGGCATAGACCCCGTTAGCCGAGGGCTGTCCTGTTAGCAGGGTCGCCATATAGGGGATGTTCGCCATGCGTGCTGCCAGGGTGTCGGCTTCGGTCAGGCGCTGCTGGGCGAGCAGATTGACACTCAGGGCCGAGGAGCGGAACAGCCCTTCCAGCTCCTGCGTCGTCAGTTGGCCGATCAGGCTGAATCTCTCTTCCGCCTCATTCATCAACATGGTTTTGGTCTGCTGATATTGGTGACCAAGGGTGATCAGGGCAAACACCAGCAGCAAGCCCAGAAACAGGTGGGCAATGTGGACATACAAGGGGATAACGCGGCGAATGAGATTCATGTTATCTCCTTAATGGATGGGACGGCGGGATGGGACATAAAACAGATAACCCAACGGAATCATGGATGGCTTCATGGTGTTGGCCCTTATTGCTGCATGCATGAACAATTCCCCGTTGCGTTAAACCGCCAGATGACGATGACCAGATGACGATGAATAGAAGGGGGGTGATAAATCCTTCGTGTTTTATTCGCGCATCGCAGAAGCGAAAAATGATCCGTGGCGATGTCATGGCTGGGCACGAGGACCCGGCTCACTCTGGATATGGGTTGAAATCCTCTTTTTGCGGGAAGTGCGCCGAGATATTCAGCAACCGGATCTCTTCATCGAGCGACACCGTCACGGTGGCGTCATGGGCTTCCAGCATGATTTTGCCATGGTAGCCATTGCGACTGCGCGCTTCTTTGTTATCAGAGGAGGGGGATTTATCGAACAGCGACAAGGCGTGGCTGATATCCAGCAAGGTCGAGCTATCAATATTCAAGATAATACTGTCAGGGTTTTTCAGACAGACAATCTCCACGCAGGAGGAGGGGGTTGCATGTTCGCAGGCGAGCCGTATCAATATTTGAAATGCGGAATAACAGAGAAATTCGTCACCTGCGATGAACAGCTCGTCATAGAGATAATTTTTGGGTTTGGTCAGCTTGATATCGAGCTTTTTCTCGGCATAGAGATTTTTGAACTGCACCGAGAGCCGGTTGAAAATATCAAAGAGCTGGACTTTACCCGCTTTCAACACAAAGGTGCCGGTTTCAATCTGGTAGATTTCGGAGGCCAGACGGGTCAATGCCAGCGCATCGCCCACCGATTTTCTGGTGATGGAGAGCTGGGTTTTTTGGACCATGTTGAGCGCCGGGTCGGCGGCCAGCTCTTCCAGCAGGTGTAGCGCATTGAGCAGCGGCTCCCGGATTTCATAGCGGATATTGAATTCTAGGCTCTCTTTGAGCGCGTTGAGCTCAAGCATCTGATCGAACTCTTTTTGCAGATCTTTTCTGGCATGCACCAGCCGCATCAGATTGGCAATGCGAAAACGCAGTATCTCGATGTCGATCGGCTTGGTGATAAAATCGACTGCTCCGAGTTTCATCGCCCGTTTACGGGAATAGATATCATCCAGTGCTGTCATAAAGACGATGGGGATGTGCTCTGAGTGGGGATGTTCACGCAAAATTCTGGCGACATCGAATCCGTTCAGGTTGGGCATCATGATATCGAACAGCACCAGATCGGGGGGATTATCCGATTGGCAGATCCTGATCGCCTTTTCGCCATCCTTGACCAGCTTGAGATGAAACTCTTTGCGAAATACCGAGGTGATCAGCATCAAATTATCTGGAATATCGTCAACCACTAAAATGGTGGGGCTGTCCTGATTGCTGGCGACCAGATCGCTGTTGGAAAAACGGTGCAAACGGCCGAAGTCGAATTGGGAGAGTGGGTGCTGCGATTGACTGGTTGCCAACAGCAGCCGGGTGATCCTGGTTTTAAGGGTATCGGGCTTGAGCGGGGTCAAAATAATGTCAGAGACTTTCGCCTGGACAAATTGTTCGATCAATGGGCGATCGGTCCCTGAGGTCAGGGTCAAAAAAGGCAGTGTGTGATGAGGTGCCGTGCTGCGGATATTTTTCAGCAGCGTGAGCAGACTCGCCGAGTCAATATCGATATTGCAGATGATCATGGCGGCGGGGCCATCAGCCATGCACCGTTCCAGCGCCTCGACACTCTCCACCACCGTAATCTGGCTTATGCCAATGGCACGTAACTGATGGCAGAGTGCATCGCTGTGCACATTATCTTTTTCCAGCACCAGCGTGGGCCCGGAAATTATTTTTGCTATGTCCATATGGCTATCTGATGTGCCCATCTGTCGCTGTATCCTGCCAGCTTATTTTGAGCATGATAATATAGGGTGCATGACCTTGGTCAATCGATACCTCTGCTACCTTGCGCTGGAAATATCAATCTGCAAGCTGGCACATCCCCAACGGGATAACGAGAGCAATCTGATATCACCACGGCTGTTGGCGCGGACCCTCTTGTGATGCGCGCCGCTGCCACTCTCCCATATCCGCTTTTTCCTTTTATCCGGTTTATCCCTTGCCACTTGCTGGGGCGGGCATGGTGGTGCGCAAATTTCAACCGGGTTGTCGTGGCGGCCAGTTCAGGGATCCGTTATGGTGTGAGGAAGGCTGGCAAGGGCCGCCATCCTCCATCTTGGCAGGGAGAGACACGAGATATGGAACATCTTGCCCCGGACGCAGCTCGTCCTCTGGTGCTGCTGGTTGATGATAAAACTGACAGCCACAAGGTGATGAATGGGCTGCTCATGAGCTCTTCTATCGCCACTTCTTCTCCTGTGAGGCGACGCTGGTGCTGATAATTGCCGGGCAGAACGAAGAGGCGTGCCGCATACCATGAAATCCCGTCTCTGGCAGATTGTCGCCGTGCTGTTGCTCTCCCTGATGGTGGCCACGCTGGTCGATGCCTTCTATCTGGAGCTGGAGCGGCAGGAGTATCGCCAGTCGCTGGATACCCGCATTCAGCGCGAGGGCGACAATCTGCAGCAATTGACCCTCTCAAGCAAGGGGATGGGGGCGGTGCAGCTGGCCGGCCGCCTCAACCGCGAGATCCAGCAAGCATCACTGCTCGAGCGGGGGGATCTTACCCCCAGCGAGGCACTGCAGGTGTTGGCGCAGGGGGTGAAGGCCAATCATGCCTTTGTTACCAACAAAGCTGGGGTGATTGTCCGAGACTGGGATGCGCTTGGCCGCCATGTCGTCGGGCAGGATGTGTCGTTTCGCTCCTATTTCAGGCAAGGGATCCAGGGGCTGGAAACGGTAGATGCCGGGGTCAGCCTCAATACCGGCAAGCGGATGATCTATGTGGCGGCGCCGGTCTCTCACGATCGGGCGCAAGGAAGCGACATTACCGGGGTGGTGGTGGCGCGCTACGAAATGACGCTGCTCGATACCTTTCTGGCCGGGTGGGGCAATGCCATCGGCTTGCTGGTCTCGCCCGACGGGGTGGTGATGGCCAGCAACAAGAGCGACTGGCAAATGGCGGTGGTGGGTCCAAACTCTGCCGTCAGGCAACAGCAGCTCTTTGCCTCTCGCCTCTATGGACACTACTTTGCTCGGGGTCGCCAGCCGGTGATCCTGCCTGCACTCGATGGCAGTGAGGTCAGGATCGGAAAAGATAGCTATCTGGTGAGCCGCATGCCCATCGAGTGGCACGATGCCAAAGGGCAGTGGACGCTGCTGCTGTTGGGCAATGTGGATCAGGCCGTGTCAGGATGGCGGCGAGTGGCTTTGTTCGGGACCGCCCTGTTGATCTGTCTGATCTCGGCGCTGCTTTGGCAGGGGCGGATGTTGCGCCGCCGCAGCATTCGCGAGCGCAACGAGCAGTTTGCCTTCCAGCAGGCGTTGATCGATACCCTGCCACATCCTCTCTTCTATACCGACAATCAGGGCCGCCTGCTGGGGGTGAATCGCGCCTTTACCAGCGCATTTGGTGGCGCCCGCCCGGTCGAGGGCAAGCGGCTGGCGGAGTTGCCGCAACTGGCCGGGCTGGATGCGGTGGATGAGGGCAACACCTTGCAGAGGGTGGCGGGCAGTCAGGCCAGAACGCAGCATGAGGTGCGTCTGCTCTCGCCGGATGGTCGTCCTCTGGACATGCTCTATTTTCTCTCCGGGATCGAGCTTGCCGAGAGCGGGCGTAGCGGCGCGGTCGGCAGCCTGGTCGATATCACCCCGATCCGTGCCGCCGAGCAGGCCATGCGGGAGGCCCATGATCGGATTGCTGCGGATCGCCAGCGGTTGCATGAGAGCGAACAGCGGATCCACTCCATGGTGCGCAACGTGCCGGGCATGGTCTATCGCTGCCTGCCTCATCACCCCTGGACCATGTTGTTCGTCAGCGATGAGGCGGAAAAATTGACCGGCTATCCCGCCAGCGATTTTGTCGGCGTGGGCAACCGCCGCGATTTTGGTGACTTGATCCATCCCGATGACCTCGAACTGAGCAACCGCAACACCATCGAGGCCATTGCCGAACACCGGCAATATATCAACGAGTACCGCATCTTCGATCGTTGTGGTCAGATCCGCTGGGTCTACTCCATCGGACTCGCCACCTATGATGCCGAGGGCAAGGCCGTCTATCTGGACGGGATCATCTTCGATTTCAGTGACCGCAAGCAGGCGGAGGCCGCCATGCTCGAAGCCCGGCAGATCGCCGAAGATGCCACCCGAACCAAGAGCGAATTTTTGGCCAACATGAGCCATGAGATCCGCACACCGATGAATGCCATCATCGGCATGGCCCATCTGGCGCTGCAAACCAGTCTCTCCCCCGAGCAGCACAACTATGTGAGCAAGATAGACAGAGCGGCGAACAACCTGCTCGGGATCCTCAACGACATCCTCGACTTCTCCAAGATGGAGGCGGGCAAGCTGCAACTGGAGCAGGTGGATTTCCGGCTCAACGAGGTGTTCGAGTGGCTGGCTGATCTGACGGCGTTTCGGGCGCGGGAAAAGGGGCTGGCGCTGCTGTTCGATCTGGCCGGTGATCTGCCTGATCGTTTGCGCGGCGATCCCCTGCGACTTGGCCAGATCCTGCTCAACCTGACCAGCAATGCCATCAAGTTTACCGAGCAGGGAGAGGTGATTGTCCGGCTGGCCCGCAGTAACGAGAGTGCTGGCGAGATCTGGCTGCAGGGCAGTGTGCAAGATAGCGGTATCGGCATGACGGCCGAGCAGTGCCAGCGTCTCTTCCACTCCTTTGAGCAGGCCGACAGCTCGACCACCCGCAAATATGGCGGCACCGGCCTTGGCCTCGCCATCACGCACAATCTGGTGCAATTGATGGATGGGGAGATCCGGGTGGAGAGCAACCCGGGGCAGGGCAGCGAGTTCCACTTCCGTATTCGGCTTGCGACCGTGGCGGATAAGGGTCATGAAGAGCAACATGTGGCCACACAGCTGGCGCCGCAGCGAGTGCTATTGATGGAGCCGCGCCCTGCTTCGCGAGCGGCCATTCTCCACCAGTTGGCGGCGCTGCCTGTTGAGCTTGTCTGCGCGGACGAGCCCGCCGCAGTGCTGGCACTGCTGCATCAAGGCATCGCGGCGGGCAAACCCTGTGATCGAGTGATGATGGGCTGGCAGGAGGGAGATAGCTGGTTGCCAGAGGTGCTGCAGGAGGTTGCCACGCTGGCAGCACCGCCCGCGATCTTGCTGATCACCTCGGGCGATCCTGCACTGGTGGCCAGCCATGTTGCTGTGCAGGGGTTGGCGATCTGTGATGTGCTGGCCCATCCGTTTACCCCGCAGGCACTTGGTCAGGCACTGTGTCAGGCATTGTGTAAGGCGCAGGGGGGCGACGCCGTGGGGCGAGAGGCGTTATCGGATGCAAGCCCCCATCATCAGGTTGCGCTGCCCGCTCATGGGCTGGCGGGGGCTCGTCTGCTGCTGGTGGATGATAACGACATGAACCGGGAAGTGGCTTTGGCCCTGCTGGGCAAGCAGCAGATCTCCCTGGTCTGTGCCTGTGATGGGGCGAAGGCGCTTGCTCTGCTGGCGCAAGATCGCGGGTTTGACGGCATCCTGATGGATTGCCAGATGCCGGTAATGGACGGGTATACCGCGACCCGGTTGATCCGCGCCGATCCGGCGCTGGCCGGGATCCCCATTATCGCCATGACCGCCAGCACCATGGCCGGAGATAAAGAGAAGGCGCTGGCGGCAGGCATGAATGACCACATCGCCAAGCCCTTGAATATGCCGCTGTTGCTGGCGACCCTCTCGCACTGGATCAAGCCAGCCAGACCGCTGGCGGCCGCCAGCAAGTTGCAGGTGACTGACGATGCGACCCTTTGGCTGGGCGTGTCCGGCCTTGATGTGCAACGGGGCATGGCCGTGATGGGGGGCGACAGTGCGCTCTACCGCAATATGTTGCAGCGCTTCTGGCAGGGACAGCTGGGGTTTGCAGCCAGTTTCCACTCGGCGTGGGCCTCGGATGACAAGGTTACGGCCCGGCGTCTGGCTCACACCCTCAAGGGCAGTGCCAGTACCATAGGGGCGACCGGTGTGGCGACGCAGGCGGCGCTGCTCGAGCGAGCCGGTGAAGAGGGGGATGACGCAGGGGTCGCAACCCGCTTGCCATCCCTGATGGCCGAGCTGACGCCGCTGCTGTCTGGGCTGGAAGCCGCACTGGCAGCGTCCTCCGTGACGGTGGCTACCCCCCGGGGCATCGATGCCGAGATGCTGGCGGCGCAACTGCAGCAGTTGGGGGCCTTGCTGGCACAGAGCGATGCCCAGGCGTTGGCGCTCTGTCAGCAGATAGAGGCTGATCTGGCTGGCAGTGCATCGCCGCTGCGTGCTGCGTTTCAAGAGGTGAGCCGGGCGGTCAACGAGTTCGAGTTTGATCAGGCGCTGCAGTTGCTGGCGCCACTGCTCGGTTGATGATTAACACGCCTCTCGTTTGTCATCATCATCCCTGCTAATTTTTTTTGGGGTCGCTATTGAACAAGAATAATTATCATCTTTATCGATGGGGATGGATATTTACGCTCTGGTTAATTACGCGGGGTGACGTGAAGGTAAATAGTGTGAATGCTGGCGGTAACATCTGTAACCGGATGAGCGAATACGTCGCGAGTTAAATATGAACACTATGTTGCAGGCCGCCTTCCACCTTCTTTTTTCGCTCACAACTAATTTGAATGCAGATTCACGCCGGTGCGTAAACATATGCGCGAGCGCGATATTTTACTCATCGGCATGCAAGGCAATAAAGAGTGGGTGAAGTCATGGTGATACGAATACCTCGGCGGCATCTTTTCATTGATCCGGGTTAAGCGTCAGGGACGCCAGACGGGGCGGCGCTGCGTGGGATCGCAAGAAGAGCCGCCCTGCAACGCAGGCAAGATGCAGGCAAAACCAAGCGACATGCAGGTAAATCGCGCCGTGCAGGGCGTGCCTGCTACCGGTGGCAGCTGGACGTGAGACCACTCTGGCTTGGGGCGACAAGTCGGGTTTTGCCAAGGGGTGATTGCATGGAATATGCAATGGGGTGAGTAAAGATATATTCAATGGATCATTTATTGGTGGGTATCAGTATTGTGAAATGAGCGGTATAGCCAAGATTTCAATCATGTTAATTTGGCTCACAGTGAAAGAGAGGATATGCGGTGATTAATTATTTAATATCCAATTAAGTTCATAAAATTTACGGGGGTGCTAAATATCTCTTTGGGGGTAATTAATTTCATTTGTGATGTGGCTCGCTATGAAAATAGGGGTAAGCCGGTCGAAATTGATAGAGATCAATACTGCAGGGTGGGTGAGTCCTTAGCATTTCCGCTATTAAGCATTTATCAAACAAGTGCTCACTACGGGAATAAGTAGAATGGTCGAGGATAATTTTTTATCGGCTCATGGGATTAATCGCCGTGATTTTATGAAATTGTGTGCCGGGATGGCCGCAACCCTGGGATTAAGTCAGCATGCCGTCGCCAAGATGGCCACTGCGCTCACCAGCCCCGAACGGCCGCCGGTGATCTGGATTGGGGCGCAGGAGTGCACCGGTTGTACCGAATCGCTGCTGCGCGCCACGCACCCCACCATCGAGAACCTGATCCTCAATACTATTTCGCTGGAGTACCACGAGGTGCTCTCGGCGGCCTTTGGTCATCAGGCGGAAGAGAACAAGCACAATGCCATCAAGCGCTATAAAGGCAAGTATGTGCTGGTGGTGGATGGCTCCATTCCGCTCAAGGATGGTGGCGTCTACTGCATGGTGGCCGGTGAGCCTATCGTCGACCATATTCGCCGTGCAGCCGCCGACGCGGCTGCGGTCATCGCCATCGGCTCCTGCGCCGCCTGGGGCGGTGTGCCTGCCAGCGGCGGCAACCCGACCGGTGCCGTCAGTCTGGAAGAGGCGCTGGGCAATATCAGCACCCCGATCATCAATGTCCCGGGCTGTCCGCCCAATCCCCACAACTTCCTCACCACGGTTGCCTACTACATCACCTACGGCAAGCTGCCGGCGCTGGATAGCAAGAAGCGTCCGTTGTTTGCCTATGAGCGGCTGATCCACGAGAACTGCGAGCGTCGTCCGCACTTCGACGCAGGGCGTTTTGCCAAGGAGTTTGGTGATGAGGGTCACCGTCAGGGTTGGTGTCTCTACCATCTGGGCTGCAAAGGGCCGGAGACCTACGGCAACTGCTCGACTCTGGAGTTCTGCGATGTGGGCGGCGGCATCTGGCCGGTCGGCATCGGTCACCCCTGTTATGGTTGCAACGAGCAGGGGGTCGGTTTTAGCAAGGGGATCTTCCAGCTCGCCAAGGTAGAGAACCCGACCCCGCGGGTGGATAAACCCGATGTGAAGATCCAGGAGGGGGGCTATACCTCGCCCACTGCGACGGGTCTGATCGGTGGCGCCCTCGGGGTGCTGGTGGGGGTGAGTCTGATGACGGTGCGTGAACTCGGTCGCCAGCAGAAGCGCCACGAAGCCGGGCAGCACCCATCACGGGAGGAGTAACCGTGAACAGACGAAACTTCCTCAAATTTGCCTCTGCCAGTGCACTGGCGGCAGGGGCTGCCGTGCCCGGCACCGCACTGGCGGCGGCCAAGAACAAACCGCCCATTCCCGGGGCGCTCGGCATGTTGTATGACTCCACCCTCTGCGTCGGCTGTCAGGCCTGTGTGGCTGAGTGTCAGCGTTTAAATGGCAACCCGGCCAATCCGGAGGGAGCACAGACCTGGTCCACCAACGACAAGCTGACGCCCTACACCAACAACATCATTCAGGTGTGGAAGAGCGGCACTGGCGAGCACAAGGATCAGCTGGTGGATGGCTACGCCTACATCAAGAAGCAGTGCATGCACTGCGTCGATCCCAACTGCGTCTCGGTCTGTCCGGTGCAGGCGCTGACCAAAGATCCCAAGACCGGCATCGTTCACTACGATCCGGATGTCTGCACCGGCTGCCGTTACTGCATGGTGGGCTGCCCGTTCGATGTGCCCAAATATGACTACGACAATCCGCTGGGGGCGATCCACAAGTGCGAGCTCTGCAACCAGAAGGGGCTTGAGCGGATCGATCAGGGCAAATTGCCCGGCTGTGTCGAGGTGTGCCCCACCGGCGCCGTGATTTTCGGCACCCGCGAGGAGTTGATGGCCGAGGCCAAGCGCCGCCTGCTGGCGACCCCGGGCAGTGAATATGCCTATCCGCGCCAGACCTTCAGCGCCAACGATCCTTATCTGCACGAGGTGCCCAACTACCAACCTTACGTCTATGGCGAGAAGGAGGGGGGCGGCACCCAGGTGCTGGTGCTGGCCGGGGTGCCCTATACCAAGCTCGACATGCCCGACTTGCCGGAGCTCTCCTCCGGTGCTCGCTCCGAGCATATCCAGCACACCCTCTACAAGGGGATGGTACTGCCCATGGTGGTGCTGACCGGACTCTCGGTGCTCATTCGTCGCAATAGCAAGAAGAACGGTCACGATCACCATCACGATGATGGTCATGATCAGAGCAGCGCTCAGATTAAAGATCAGAGTTCAGCAAAGGGGGGCAAGGATCATGAGTAATCACAAGGCGCATCCGCTCGGCGGCAAGCTGGTCAGCTGGCCGGTGCTGGTGCTGGCCCCCTTTGCCGTGCTGTGCGGCATGCTGATCTTGAAACGCCTCTTCTTCGGGCTGGGTTCGGTCACCGATCTTAACGGCGGTTATCCCTGGGGGCTGTGGATTTCGTTCGATCTCTTGATCGGCACCGGTTTCGCCTGTGGCGGCTGGGCGCTGGCCTGGGCGGTCTATGTGTTCAACCGGGGCGAGTATCACCCGCTGGTGCGACCGGCCCTGTTGGCGAGCCTGTTCGGCTACTCGCTCGGTGGTCTCTCCATCACCATCGACGTGGGCCGTTACTGGAACCTGCCGTACTTCTACCTGCCCGGTCACTTCAACACCTCCTCGGTGCTGTTCGAGACGGCGGTCTGCATGACCATCTATATCGGGGTGATGGCGCTGGAGTTTGCCCCCGTGCTGCTGGAGAAGTTCGGCTGGAAGGCGTCACTCATTCGCCTCAACAAGATCATGTTCTTCGTGCTGGCGCTGGGAGCACTGCTGCCCACCATGCACCAGTCCTCGATGGGCTCCTTGATGATCGTCGCGGGGGAGAAGATCCATCCGCTCTGGCAAAGCTACGAGCTGCTGCCGGTCTTTTCGCTTCTGACCGCATTCATCATGGGTTTTTCCATCGTGGTGTTTGAGGGCTCTTTGGTGCAGGCGGGACTGGCGGGGCGGGGCCCCAACGAGAAGTCGCTCTTCTACAAGCTGACCCAGGTGATCGACATCTTCCTGATCCTGTTTGTGGCGCTGCGCTTTGCCGAGATCGTCATCAATGACAAGTCGGAGTACCTCTCCGATCTCAATCGCTTCTCCATCATGTTCTGGAGCGAGATTGCGCTGATGATCTTCCCGCTGCTGGTGTTCCATTGGGACAAGAGCCGCCGCGATTCGCGCATGTTGTTCCTGGGGGCCCTCAGCATGCTGCTGGGCGCAGCCCTCTGGCGACTGGATTACTCCCTGCTCGCCTTCAACCCCGGCAATGGCTACCACTACTTCCCCTCCGCGGAGGAGGTGCTGATCTCCCTGGGCTTCGTCGCCATCGAGGTGTGTGCCTATTTGCTGTTGATCCGGCTGCTGCCGGTACTGCCATCACTTGAACGTGTTCACCAAGATTATCAGGCCCGAGGGAAAGCCAACGTATGAGCCAACGTATCACCATAGACCCCATCACCCGCATTGAGGGGCACCTGCGTATCGACTGCGAAATCGAAGGCGGAATAGTGACCAAAGCCTGGTCGTCCGGCACCATGTGGCGCGGGATGGAGGAGATCGTCAAGGGCAACGACCCGCGCGATGCCTGGATGATTGTGCAGCGCATCTGCGGGGTATGTACCTCCATTCATGCCATCGCTTCGGTGCGGGCGGTGGAGAACGCCATCGGTGCCAAGGTGCCGGTCAATGCCCAGTTCATCCGCAACCTCATTATTGCGGCCCACAACATTCACGATCACATCGTCCACTTCTACCAACTCTCCGCGCTGGACTGGGTGGACATCACGGCGGCGCTGCAGGCCAATCCGCAAAAGGCGGCGGATATCCTCAAGGGGGTGTCCACATGGTCCCTCAATAGCGCCGACGAGCTGACCAAGGTGCAGGACAAGATCCGCGCGCTGGTCGCCAGCGGCCAGCTTGGCATCTTTGCCAACGGCTACTGGGGTCACAAGGAGATGAAGCTGAGCCCGGAGGTGAACCTGATCGCCGTGGCCCACTACCTGCAGGCGCTGGAGTGCCAGCGCGATGCCAACCGCATCGTCGCCATCCTCGGCGGCAAGACCCCCCACATTCAGAATCTGGCGGTGGGCGGCGTGGCCAACCCCATCAATCTGGATGCGCCGAGCGTGCTCAACCTCGAGCGGCTGCTCTATGTGAAGAGCTTTATCGACCGGCTCGGCGAGTTTATCGAGCAGGTCTACAAGGTGGATGCCGCCATCATAGCCGCGCACTATCCCGAGTGGCTGACACTGGGGCAGGGGGCCAAGCACTACCTGAGTGTGCCGGAGCTCCCCACCGACGCCAACGGCGGCAGCTTCCTGATGCCGGGCGGCTACATCGAGAATGGCAATCTGGCGGGTTATCGCCCCATCGAGAGTCATCAGGATGGCTGGTTGATGGACGGCATCGCCGAGAGCAACAAGCACGCCTGGTACAAGGATGACGAGCCGCTCAAACCCTGGGAGGGCAAGACCGAGCCCGACTACACCGGCTGGCAGGATGACGGCAAGTACTCCTGGGTCAAATCCCCCACCTTCTACGGCAAGGTGGTGGAGGTGGGGCCGCTCGCAGACCTCTTGGTGAAGCTGGCCGCCAAACACCCGGAGACGGTGGCGCATTTCGATCAGCTGAACGGCATCTACAAGGCGCTGACCGGTTCGGCCATCAAGACCGAACAGCTGCACTCCACCATGGGCCGCATCATCGGCCGCGCGGTGCGCTGCTGCGTGCTGAAAGATACGCTGGCGCACCAGTGGAAGGCGCTGGTGGACAACATCGGCAAGGGGGATACCACCGCCTACATCAAGGCCGAGATCCCGGCGGACAAAGAGTTTCGCGGGGTGGGCTTTGAAGAGGCACCGCGCGGCATGCTCTCCCACTGGATCGTCATCAAGGGCGGCAAGATCGAGAACTATCAGGCG
Organism: Aeromonas allosaccharophila; assembly: GCF_000819685.1. Taxonomy (GTDB): domain Bacteria; phylum Pseudomonadota; class Gammaproteobacteria; order Enterobacterales; family Aeromonadaceae; genus Aeromonas; species Aeromonas allosaccharophila. Next base: position 17,573 of record NZ_CDBR01000099.1, read on the forward strand.
GTGGTGCCATCGACCTGGAACTCGGGCCCGCGCAACTTCAACGACGAGCCCGGCCCCTACGAGCAGGCGCTGGTGGGCACCCCGGTGGCGGATCCCGCCAAACCGCTGGAGGTTGTACGCACCATCCACTCGTTCGACCCCTGCATGTCCTGCGCGGTCCACGTGGTGGATACCCAAAATGGCGAAACGACTCAGGTGAAGGTGCTGTGATGAACACCCTGATCCTGGGCGTGGGCAACCTGCTGTTGAGCGATGAGGCTGTCGGCGTGCGCATCGTCGAGGCGCTGGGGCGCGAATACCGTTTCGCCCCCGGCATCGAGCTGCTGGACGGCGGTACGGCGGGTATGGAGCTGCTCGAAGCGATGGCCAGTCGCGACCACATCATTCTGGCGGATGCGGTGCGCAGCGGTAATCCGCCGGGTACCGTAGTGACCCTGCAGGATGAGGAGGTCCCGACCCTGTTTGGCCGCAAGATCTCCCCGCACCAGCTGGGGCTGGCGGATGTGCTCTCGGCGCTGCACATGACGGGGGAATCCCCCAAGCGGCTCACCCTGATCGGGGTCGAACCTGAATCCCTCGAACCGCGCATCGGCCTCACCCCCGTGGTGGCGGCTGCCATGGGGGAAGCGACGGATCGGATTTTGACCCTGCTGGCCAGTGTCGGCGCCCCCGCCATCCCGCTCTCTGAGCAGGAAAAAGCTGAACAAGCGCGGGAGGGCCTATGGCGCAGTCCCATTTGAGCGAGGCTGAGAGAGTGCTGGAATTTGCCGGTTTTGCCAGCGATCCCGCGCCTCTGCTGGTAGCCCAGTACGAGCGGATCGCTCGCGAAGAGATGCAGGCGTTGCCCTTCTATCACGCCACCATGCCCATCGTTGCGGAGTGCGTGCTGTTTGAAGGTCAGTGGCTCGGCTGCGTGCTCACCCCCTGGATGTTGAGCGTGGTGGTGCTGCCGGGGCCGGATCAACTGTGGCCGGTGCGAAGCAGCAGCGATCGGCTCGCCCTGCAGCTCCCCTGCGGCAACATGACCTTTATGGTGGGTGAACTGCCCGAAAGTGGTCAGTTGCTGGCCTGCTCCCTGATGTCGCCGCTCGCTCCCCATCTCGGGGCCGGGGAGGGGCGCGCACTGGTGGGCAGCACCCTCAAGATGCTGCTCTCCTTGCCGGTGCAGCAAGGGGCTGGCGGCGTGGATCTGGGGCGCAGACGGCTATTCGGTGCCCGGCGCGGTCAACCGGCATAGTCGCTAGGTTTCACGCGAAATCAAGTTTAGAATAGGGGGCCATTTTGGCCCCTCACTCCCATGTTCAAACACGCATTGCGCCTCTCTTTTGAGTGATGATCCGTGAGTGGTACAAAACAAGAAGGATCCCCATGACTGTTCCACGCAATTCCCTTCGCCATTACGCCAGATCCAGCGCGAGCGTCCTGTTGACCCTGCTGCTGGGCACCGCTTCTCACGCGGCGCTGGCCGCTGCCCAACCTGTGCCTGCCGAGCTCAAGCTCGCCATCGGAGCCGAACCCACCGAAGGGTTTGACCCTCTGCTTGGCTGGAGCCACGGCAGCTACCTGCTGCTGCACAGCCCATTGCTCAAACAAAACGCCGATCTCAGCTGGCAGAATGTGCTCACCCAAGCGGTGACCCCGAACAAGGATGGCAAGGGGTGGCTCATTACCCTCAAGCCCGACCTGAAATTCTCCAACGGCGCGCCGCTCACCGCCGAGGATGTGGCCTTTACCTACAACAGCGCAGCCAAGGGCGGCGGCAAGATCGACATGGGCAACTTTGTCTCGGCCAAGGTGCTCTCGCCCACCGAGGTGGCCATCACTCTTAGCGCCCCCCAGAGCACCTTCGTCAATGTGCTGGGATCCTTGGGGATAGTGTCGAAGCGGGATTACGACGCAAAAGCCTATGCCCAAAAGCCGGTCGGTGCCGGCCCTTACCGGCTGGTGAGCTTCTTGCCCGGTCAACAGTTGGTGGTGGAGGCGAACCCCTATTACGCCGGCGGCAACAACGATTTCAAACGGCTGGTCTTTGTCTTTATCGATGAAGAGAGCGCCTATGCCGCTGCCCAGAGCAGCCAGCTTGATGTGGTGCGCATTGCCCCGTCGCTGGCGCCAACCGTGCCTTCTTCCCTCAAGCTTTGGGTGCGGCCGAGCGTGGAGAACCGCGGCATCGTCTTTCCCATTCCGCCAGCGGGTGGCAAGGATGCCAAGGGTTATCCCATCGGCAACGACGTGACCTCGGATGTGGCGGTGCGCCGCGCCATCAACTACGCCATCGACCGCAAGCTGCTGGCCGATCAACTGCTGGAAGGGCACGCCATCCCCGCCTACAGCGCGGTAGAAGGCCTGCCTTGGCTGAACAAAGCCACCGCCTTCAAGGATGGGGATGCGGCCCACGCCAATGCCCTGCTCGACGAGGCGGGTTGGAAGATGGGCAGTGACGGCATTCGCCACAAGGGCAATCTGCGCGCCGCCTTTACCCTCTGGTACACCAGTGGCGACAGCACCCGCCGGGATCTGGCGGAAGCGGTGCGGGCCATGCTCAAACCCATTGGCCTTGAGGTGAGCCTCAAGTCCGGCAGCTGGGAGCAGGTGGAGCGCGAGATGCACGCCAATCCGGTGCTGATGGGGTGGGGGAGTCTGGATCCCATGGAGCTCTATCACCACTACCAGAGCGGCTCCGGTGGCGTGGAGTTCTACAACCCGGGCTACTACAGCAACCCTGTGGTGGATGGCCACCTCAAGCAGGCGCTGGATGCCCCGAACTGGCAGGCGGCCGTGCCGTTCTGGCAACAGGTGGAGTGGGATGGCAAGAGCGGCGCCGGTGTGCAAGGGGATGCGGCATGGGCCTGGCTGCTCAATGTGCAGCACACCTATCTCGCCAACCGCTGCATCGACCTTGGCAAGGGAGCGCCAGAGATCCACGGTAGCTGGTCTTTGCTCAACAACCTGCAGGATTGGCGGTGGACGTGCCGTTAAGTTCGCCCTTTAGCTCTTCCGGTTACATTCTGGTAAAAGCCCTGCTGCGTCTGGCAGGGCTGCTCTGTCTGGTCTCTGTCGCCACCTTTGTGCTGCTGAGCTACTCCCCCATTGATCCCATCAAGGCCTATATCGGCAACGATCTGCTCCATGTGCCGCCCGAGCAGTACGCCCGCATCGCTGCCCGCTGGGGGCTGGATCAGCCGCTGTGGCTGCGCTACTGGCACTGGTTTACCCAAGTGCTGCAGGGGGATCTCGGCTACTCCATGCTCTACAACTCGCCTGTGGGTGAGGTAATAGGGCAGCGCTTTGCCGCCTCCTTCCTGTTGCTGGCGGGGGCCTGGCTGCTCTCCGGCTTTTTCGGCATCCTGCTGGGCCTCTGCGCCGGTCGCTATCTTAACCGCTGGCCCGATCGCTTTATCTGCCGCTTTGCCTATCTGCTCGCTTCCTTGCCCACCTTCTGGGTTGGCCTCTTGCTGCTCGCGCTGTTTGCGGTGCACTGGCCGCTGTTGCCGGTCTGCTGCGCCTGGACGCCGGAGCTCTCTGCCGATGAGGCGGACTGGCTGATGCGATTGCGCCATCTGTTGCTGCCGGTGACCACGCTGGCGCTGCTCGGGGTGGGCAATATCGCCCTGCATACCCGGGGGCGGGTGGCCGAGGTGCTGGAGAGCGACTTTATCCGCTATGCCCGCGCCCAGGGGGATGGCGGCTGGCCCATGCTGCGCTTCCATGTGCTGCGCCACGCCTTGACCCCGGCGCTCTGCCTGCAGTTTGCCTCGCTGGGTGAGCTGATTGGCGGGTCGCTGTTGGCCGAGAAGGTCTTCTCCTATCCGGGGCTTGGGCAGGCGACCGTGGATGCGGGGCTGCGGGGGGATATCCCCTTGCTGATGGGAATCGTGCTCTTCTGCACCCTGCTGGTCTTTATTGGCAACACAGTGGCCAGTTTGCTGCTGGCGCGCATCAATCGGGGCTGGGAGGGTGAGCATGCTGTTTAATCCGCTTCCTTCACTGCTGCGGCTGGGTTTTGCCCTGCTCGGATTGGCACTGCTGGCCGCCTACGGCTGGAGCTTGTCGGCTCAGGATGTACCGATGGATCTGCTGGCGCGCCAGCAGCCCCCCTCGCTGGCCCACTGGTTCGGCACCGATCAGATGGGGCGGGATCTCTGGCTGCGGGCCTTTCAGGGCACCCTCACCAGTCTGGAGTTGGGTATCAGCACGGCGCTCTGTAGTGGCCTGCTGGCCATGGTGGCGGCAAGCGTGTCGCTCATTCATCCCAGATGCGATGTGGCGGTGCGAATGGTGATCGACGCCATGCTGGCGCTGCCCCATATGCTGCTGCTGATCCTGATCTGCTTCACTGTGGGGGGCGGCATGCGCGGGGTGATCCTGGCGGTGGCGCTGACTCACTGGCCCAAGCTGGCGCTCATTCTCTGCGCAGAAGCGCGGCGGATCGCCTGTAGTGACTATGTGGTGCTGGCCCGCTGTCAGGGGATGGGGGCGCTGCGTCGCTGGCGCACCCACCTGCTGCCGGGGCTCTTGCCCCAGTGGTTTATCGGCACCCTGCTGATGTTTCCCCATGCGGTTCTGCACAGCGCGGCCTTGAGCTTTCTCGGTTTTGGTCTGGCGGCCCACGAGGCTTCGCTGGGTCTGCTGCTGGCCGATGCCCTGCGTTATCTGGCCGGTGGCGGCTGGTGGCTGGCCCTTTTCCCCGGTCTGATGTTGCTGCTGCTGGTGTTGCTCTTTGATCAGGCTACCCGCGCCTTGCAACAGCTGCTGTGGCACAGGAGTGAACCATGCTGAGTTTTGACCATGTGACCATAGAAGCGGCCCACTACTCCTGGCTGGGGCGACGCAGCTGGCAGCCTTTACTGACCGATATCAGCCTGCAACTGGCACCGGGGGAGATAGTGGCGCTGGTGGGGGGGAGCGGCGAGGGCAAGAGCCTGCTGCTGCAAAGCGCTCTGACATTGCTGCCGGACAATCTGCGAATGCGCGGCAGCATCTCTCTCGATGGCACGCCTCTGTGCGATGCCAGCCGGGCCAGCCTGCGCGGCCACACCCTCTGCTATGTGCCACAGGGGGTAAGCGCCCTCAATCCGCTGCTGACGGTGGAGCGTCAGCTGGGACGTGCGGCACGTCTGTGCGGCCAGAATGGTTCTCGCGAGCGGCTCGTCGAGCAACTGCTGCGCTACCAGCTGCCCGCGACCACCCTGGACAGATTCCCACGCCAGCTCTCCGGCGGCATGGCCAAGCGCATTCTGGCCTGCACTGCGGCGCTTGGCGGCGCCCGCTACATTCTGGCGGACGAGATCACCGCCTGGCTCGACGAGGGGCTGGCCTGTCTGTTACTCAGCCAGTTGCGTGAATTGGCTAATCAGGGCAGCGGTATCCTCTGGGTCACTCACGATCTGGCGCTGGCGGCCCGTTTTGCCGATCGCATCGTGGCGCTCCATCAGGGGCAGGTGAGCGATACCCTGAGCAGCCACCACTTGCAACAGGGGCAGGGGAGCGAGATGCTCCGTGCTCACTGGCAGGCGCTGCCGGAGTTCAACACGCTCTTTCCTGCTACGTCGGAGGTCTCCTGATGATTGCTTCTCTGAGACAGGCTGTGTGTGGCGCGGCAGATATCCAGTGGCAGGTGCTGCCGGGGTTCAATTCGCTCTTCTCTGTGCCGGAGGTTTCCTGATGTTTGAAGTACGGGATCTCACCATTGCTCAAGGGGAACGTCCTCTTTGGCAGAGGCTATCGTTGACGGTGAAAGCGGGCGAGCGGCTCGGTATCTCTGCGCCTAGCGGCCATGGTAAGACCACGCTGGGGCGGGTATTGGCGGGTTGGCAGCCTGTTCGGGGAAGCGGGGAAATACGGCTGGATGGGCAGCCTGTGCCTGCACAGGTCAAAGGTTATAACCCCATCCAGCTGGTGCCCCAGCATCCGGAACTGACCTTCAATCCCTATCGCACCACCGGGCAGGCGCTGTGGGATGTGTGGCACCCCGATGACGCCATGCTGGCCCGCTTTATGGTCAAACCTGCGTGGCTCGGTCGTAAACCCGGTCAGCTCTCCGGTGGCGAGCTGGCCCGCATCGCGCTGCTGCGCGCCCTCGATCCCCGCACTCGTCTGCTTGTTGCAGATGAGGTGACCGCCCAGCTGGATCCGCAAATCCAGCGCCAGCTCTGGCGGGAGTTGATGGTTGAGTGCGAGCAGTGCGGGCTTGGCATGGTGATATTCAGTCACCAGCAGGCATTATTGCGCCAGATCTGCCATCGGGTGCTGCGTTTTGGCGCGATGCAGCCCGAATCTGGGGAGCCGACCGAAAGCGCGGCCTGATAGTTAGTTCCCCTCATCCCCAGCCCTTCTCCCGCAAGGGGAGAAGGGAGCAGAAGGTGCCATCTCGCCAGGCTCAGGGGTTGTGAAACAAGGGCTTGCTGTTATGCTCGCAGGCTCTCTGGGGCGAATATTTCGAGCATATTTCTAGCATCCATGAATAGGTTCCCCTTTCCTTGTTGAGACAGGAGAGGAGTGCGGCATCCACGAATCGGTGCCCTCTCCCTGGGGAGAGGGTCAGGGTGAGGGGGGCGAGTATGAAACGCTGGCCATTTTGGACAGATAGCACGGCGGGCAAGATTCGCAGATAAAAGAGAGGGAGGCATCAGCCTCCCTCTCTTTATCTGCCGTTAGCAACGGCGTTTAACCGGTTCAGGTTCAGGCAGTGGCCAGCCAGTTAAGCCAGGCATCCATCCCTTCACCTGTGGTGGCGCTGACCTGGATCACCTGGATATAGGGGTTAACCCGTTTGGCGTTCTCGATGCAGCGGGCCACGTCAAAGCTGACGTAGGGCAGCAGATCAATCTTGTTGATCACCATCAGCTGGGCGGCGGCAAACATGTCCGGGTATTTGAGGGGCTTCTCTTCCCCTTCGGTGACCGAGAGGATCGCTACCTTGTATTTCTCGCCGAGATCGAAGCTGGCGGGGCAGACCAGATTGCCCACGTTCTCGATAAAGAGGATGCCCCCTTCATTGGCAGGCAGCTGGTGGCAGGCGTCGTGGACCATTTTGGCGTCCAGATGGCAGCCCTTGCCGGTGTTGATCTGCACGGCAGGCACGCCGGTGGCACGGATACGATCCGCATCGGCGCTGGTCTGCTGATCCCCCTCGATCACCGCGCAAGGGCGCTTGTCGGCCAGCTGGCGCAGGGTTTCGCACAGCAAGGTGGTCTTGCCTGAACCCGGGCTCGACACCAGATTCAGCACCAACTGGGCCGCTTCGTCGAAGTGCTCGCGATTGTGGGCCGCCAAGGCATTGTTCTTGGCCAGCACATCCATCTCGATGGCGATCAGCTGACGCTGCCCCATGCCGGGCACCGACAATCCCGCTTCCCCTTTGCCGTAGTGCAGATCACCCTGCTGATGGTCATGGTCATGGTCATGGTCATGGTCATGGTCATGGCTATGGTCATGCCCGTGATCATGAGAGTGGGGATGATCATGAGGATGGTCGTGGGGATGATCATGGTGGTGCTCATGCGGCTGATCATGCCCCTCGTGGCTCATCGGTGCCCGTACCCCGTGGTAGTGATGATGAACATCACCCTGATGGTGATAGTGGTGGTGGATGATCAGGGTGCGCGGTGCGCTCTGCTCGTGGTCATGGTGATGATGCGCCTCATGGGTATGATGGTGATCGTGCTGGTGGCCATGTTCATGGTGGTGATCATGAGCGTGTCTATGGTCGTGATCGTGGGAGTGGGCATGGTCATGATCATCTTCATGGCCGGCGATCCGCGCCTGGCCGCATCCGCATACGCTACACATATCAACTTACCTCGATGTCGGTGATGCGCAGGCTATCGCCCTGCGCGACTCGTAATTTATATCCGCCACACCCGGGGCAGGCCTGCCCGCGCTCGGTGAGGGTGACCGTCTGGTTGCAGTCGTAACACCAGGCCTCTGCCGCCTGGTGTTGAAAGTGAAGTTGGGCCCCCTCGACGGCGGTGCCCTTGGCGGCGGCCTCGAAACAGAAGGCAATGGTGTCCGGGTCGACACAGGAGAAGCTGCCGACCTCGAGCCAGAGGGCGGTCACCTTGTTAAAGCCCCGCTGGGTGGCCTGTTCGGCCGCCAGATCGATGGCGGCCATGGCCAGAGACATTTCGTGCATGGTGGCTCCTTAACCGATATGGGGAGGAGTGACTCCCCCCTGTCATTGGGTGAACGGCATGGCCGATCAGCAGATCCGCGGCAGCAGTTCCCCCTGCGGCAGCTCCAGATAACGGCGACTGCCCCAGGGGTTATTGAGGATCACCTTGTGGCGCTCACTCGCCTGCACCACGCCGATCTGGCTGGCGGCGGGGTTGAATTGCCGCAAGATGCCCAGCGCGTCCTGCGCCTGTTCGGCAGGCAGGGCCAGCACCATGGTCCCCTCGTTGGCAAGATCATGGGGCTCGAAGCCGTAGAGTTCGCACAGGCCGCGCACCGGATCGCACACCGGAATGGCGGACTCCTCCAGCTCGATGGCCACTTCGGAGGCGGAGCTCCATTCATTCAGCACGGCGGCAAGGCCGCCGCGGGTGGCATCGCGCAGGGCGTGAGGGGTGATCCCCGCTTGCAGTAGCGCTTCTACCTGCGGCCAGAGGGTGGTGCAGTCGCTCTTGAGATCAGAGCCCAGTTGCAGGGCGTCTCGGGCCATCAGGATGCAGGCGCCGTGGCTGCCGATATCCCGCGACACCAGAATGGCGTCACCGGCCTTGAGGTTGCGCACCGAGATGCCCCGGCTCTGTTCGGGCAGGGGGAAAGTGCCGACCCCGCTGGTGTTGATAAAGATCTTGTCGGCCGCCCCCTTGGGCACCACCTTGGTGTCGCCGCAGACGATACGGGCACCGCTGTTGGCCAGCTCCGCGGCCATCGACTCGACGATGCGAGCGAGATCGGCGTAGGGGAACCCCTCCTCGATGATAAAGCTGCAGCTCAGATACTCGGGCTTGGCCCCCATCATGGCGAGATCATTGACCGTGCCAGCGATGGCCAGCTTGCCGATATCACCCCCCTCGAAAAAGAGCGGCGAGACGGTAAAGCTGTCGGTGGTGAAAGCAACGGGGCCCTCTACCGGCAACAGAGCGGCATCTTCACCGCGCAACAGGATCTCGTTACCAAAGTGGCGAAAGAAGAGCTGGTTGATCAGCTGGTTCATCTCCACGCCGCCGCCGCCGTGGCTAAGTTGGATTTCTCTCATTGTTCCTGGATCCCCATATATCGGTAGTAGGCATTGCAGGCCCCCTCGGAGCTGACCATGCAGCTGCCCATGGGCTGGGTCGGGGTGCAGCCCCGGCCAAAGACTTTGCACTGGTTGGGCTTGGCCAAGCCGCGCAGGATATCGGCGCACTGGCACGCCTTGTGGTCATCGATGGGAGTCTGATCAAGCACGAAGTGACGCTCCGCATCGCGCTTGGCAAAGGCATCGCGCAGGCGCAGGGCGGAGGCGTTGATATCCCCCAGACCTCGCCAGCGAAAGTGATCGCGGGTCTCGAAAAAGCGCTCGACCAGCCGCTGGGCGGCTTTATTGCCGCTGGCAGTAACGGCGCGGGTGTACTGCACTTCCAGCGCGTAGCGACCTTCCACCTTCTGGCGCACCATCATCAAGAGCGCCTCCATCACATCCACTGGCTCGAAGCCGCTCACCACCACTGGCACCTGATAGCGTTGGACTATGGGCAGGTAGATATCGGCGCCGGTGATGACGCTGACGTGGGAGGGGCCGATAAAAGCGTTCACCTTGGCAACGCCGTCGGCCATCACCGCATGAATGGCAGGGGGCACCAGCACATGGTTGATATGAAACAGCAGGTTCAGGGCCCCTTGCTCTTCAGCGGCAGCCAGCAAGGCGGCCGTCATGGGGGTGGATGTCTCGAACCCTATGGCGAAGAAGACCACGGTTTTCTCCGGATTCTCTTTGGCGATACGCAGGGCATCGAGGGGGTCATAGACCGGACGGATATCGCTCCCCTTGGCCCGCTGCTGGGCCAGCGTGCCTTTGGAGCCCGGCACCCGGATCATGTCCCCCAGGGTGACCAGAATGACGTTCGGTTGGCGGGCCAGCTCGATGGCCTGATCGATGCGCTCTTTGGGCATGATGCAGACCGGGCAGCCGGGGCCGTGAACGAAATCTATGCTGGCTGGCAGCAGCTGGTGCAGGCCGTACTTCATGATGGTGTGGGTATGGCCGCCACACACCTCCATCACCCGCAGCGGTTCGGGCAGATCTTTGGCCAGTTCGGTGATCTGGGCGGCGAGGGCGCGGATCACCTCGGGCTGGCGAAAGCCCTGAAAGAGGTCATTCAAGGTCAGCATGGCAAGATATCCTGCTCTGGCATCAGGGCCACCATCTGGCGGAAGCTCTCCAGGCTGGCCTGCGCCTCCTCTTCGTCAATCTTGCTCATCACAAAGCCGATATGGAGCAGCACATAGTCCCCCAGCTTGAGGGGCTCTTCGAGCAGCATGCAGCTGACTCGCCGCTGCACCCCCAGGGTATCGACGGTGACGCAGTTATCTTCGGGGTGCAGCTGCACCACCTGAGAGGGAATGGATAGACACATGGATTTCAGGACTCCGACAAGGTGGCACAAGCGGTGGTGACAGGCTGGTGCGTGGCAAGATGGTGGATGGCAAACCAAAGCTGACCGGCGGCGATGCCACCGTCATTGAGTGGCAGGGTTTCGCTGGTCAATACCTGCCGACCGGCTGCTTCGAGAGCGGGCACCAGCTGGTCCATCAGCACCCGGTTTTGAAAGACGCCGCCCCCCAGCGCCACCGGATAGCCGGGGAAGCGCTCGGCCAGAGCGATAACCAGATTACTGATGGCGCGGATAAAACCGGCGGCCAGGCTGGCGGTGGAGGTGCCTTTGCGCCGTTCGCTGACAAGGGTATAGATGAGCTCGGCCCACTGGATCTGCAGCGGCCCTTCCGCTGATTGGCTGAGATCAAAGGCAAGGGGGAAGGGCTGTTCATCGGGAGCCAGCTGCAAGGCTGCCGCCTCCAGCAGGAGTCCCGCTTCGCCCTCGTAATCCGGGGTATCGATCACTCCCAAGAGCGCCGCCACCGCATCGAACAGCCGACCGATGGAACTGGTGTAGGGGGCGTTGCGACCGAGATGCCAGAGCTGGTGCAGGTTGCTGATCCGCTTAAGGGGCAGTTGCTTGATCAACGGAATATCGAGGGCACTGATCTGCTCAGGGCTGTGCGATTCAAACAGCAGCCCCAGCAGCTGACGTACCGGCTCGCGGATGGCCGCCTCGCCGCCGATCAGCTTGAAGGGTGTGAGGTGGGCAACGCGCGTAAAGCCCTGAACGTCTGCGAGCAGCAGCTCGCCCCCCCAGAGGGTGCCGTCATCGCCAAGGCCGGTGCCATCGAAGGCAACACCCAGCACCGGGCCTGTGATGTTGTGCTCGGCCATCACCCCCAGCAGGTGGGCGTGATGGTGCTGCACCTCGAGATGGGGGGCACCCTGATCCTGGCAATAGCTTTTGGCCCACTGGTGGCTGAGGTAGCCCGGGTGGCGATCCGACACCAGCACTTCGGGCTTGAGATCGTAAAGTTCGCGAAAGGTCGCCAGGGTCTGCTCGAAGTGCTCCTGCATTGGCAGGCTGTGCAGATCGCCGATATAGGGGCTGTAGATGCGCTGGCGGCCGAAGGCGAGCGCCAGCTGGTTCTTCTGCTGCGCCCCGACTGCCAAGAGCGGCACCCTGACCGCCTCTTGCAGGCTGGGAGTGCAGGGGGCATAGCCTCGGGCTAGCCGCAACGTCTGGCGTCGCCCGCCGGCCCACTGCACCAGACTGTCGTCGCACGGGTGCAGGATGGGGCGGTTGTGATCCAGGATGCCGTCAATCTCGCTGCCGAGTTCCCTGACCACCGCCTCGCACTCGATAAGGATTGGGCTGCCGCGCCCATTGGCGCTGGTGGCCACCAGCGGCATGGTGCAGGTATCCAGCAGCAGCTGATGGAGCGGGGTATAGGGGAGCATGATCCCAAGGTAGGGGATGCCGGGGGCGATCCCCGCGGCCAGCGGCGCGGTTGTCAGTTGGGATTCTGAGAGCCGATCATCATTTTTGCGCTTGCGCAGCAAGGTGATGGGTCTGGCCTGAGAGGCGAGCAGCGTCCACTCTGCCCCGCAGCCGGTGACATGCAGTTTGGCCTCGGCAAGGGAGCCCATCATCACCGCCAGCGGCTTGCGCGCGCGTCGCTTGAGCATTCGTAATCTGGCAACACTCTGTTCATTGCGGGCATCACATATCAGGTGATAACCCCCCATCCCCTTGACCGCAATCAGCGCTCCCGCCTGCAGGGCGCTTGCAGCGGCCTGCAGGGCATCCTCGCGCTCGGACAGTGCATCGCCACGGCCATTTCGCCAGCTGAGATGGGGCCCGCACTCGGGGCAGCTCACCGGCTGGGCGTGGTAGCGTCTGTCCAGCGGGTTTTCATAGGCCGCCGCACAGCGCGGGCACATGGCAAAGTCGGCCATGGCGGTGTGGGGGCGGTCGTAGGGGAGGCGGCGGATGATGGTGTAGCGCGGGCCGCAGTGGGTGCAGTTGGTAAAGGGGTAGTGGTGGTGGCGATCGTTGGGGTTGGCCACATCCCGGGCGCACGCCTCGCACATTCCCTGATCCGGCGAGATGGCGACCGTGGCAGCACTCTGCTGCTGGCTTGCCTTGATATGAAAGGCGCCGTTGTAATCGGGATTCGGGTTTTGGGGCAGCTCCCGCTCGCTGAAATGATCGATGCGGCTCAGCGGCGGCGCCAATTCCCGCAGTTCGCGGGCAAAGCTGGCCAGCTGCTCGGGGGATCCCTCGGCGCCGATGGTGACGCCGTTGGCATCGTTCAACACATAACCGGCAAGGCCGTGGCGCAGCGCCAGCCCATAGACGAAGGGGCGAAAGCCGACCCCCTGAACTATGCCGTCGATATGAAATTCGCGGCGCAGCCGGTTGGCCACAGGATTGGCAGAGCCAGAGGGGGCGATGGTGGCGCTCATGCCGGCTCCAACTCATCTTGAGTCTGCGGTAAACGCAGCACCCGGCGCTCGTTCTCCTCGCGTCGCACCCAGCCATCCATCTCCATGCGCAGGCAGAACGGAATGGCGTATTTACGCGACAAACCGGTGATCTCCTTGAGGGATGCCATGTCGATCAGATCTCCCACCTGCTGGCCCGCCAGCACGGCGGCGACCATCTGGTTGTAAAGCTCGGCGTCGTAGTAGATGGGGCCATCGAGCTGCACCAGATACTTGAGTCGCGCCAGATTGCGCAGCTGCTTTTGCAACGCGCCTTTTTGTAGCAAGCCCTGCTGCAGGGCCGCGGGCAGCTTGCGGGTGATAAAGGGATCCAGCGCCACGCCGCCGGGGCCCAGTTTACCGGGCTCGTAACCCTCCTTGCCTTGATCTCGCACCACCTTGAGCACCAGCTGTGCCTCTTCCCCCAGATCATCTTCCGACTCGCCGCAGCCCGGTTGCCACTTGTCATGGTGCAGATGGATCAGCTGCTCGCTTTTGAGCTGCTGGAGCAGGGCATGAGTGACCGGCAGGGCGATGCCAAAGCGGGTCGCCAGCTCGGCGGCACTAAGGGGTTCACTTTTCAGCGTGGCCAGCAGCTGGTCGCGGCTTTGGGCCAGCCAGCAGCTATCCAGCAGCCAATCACCGAGGGGGGTGACCTGCTCTGGCCGCTGGTCAAAGCGGCTGGCCAGCACATAGCCGTTGAGCCCCAGTTGTAGGGTGGCCGGGTTGTAGCGCTCCAAGTCATCAGGCAGCTCGCCCAGCAGGGCGTGTAGCGCCTTTCGTCTGGCAGGGTGGATGTCGCCGCACCAGACGATGCGGGCGCCGTGCAGCAGTTCGCTGCTGCCGTGGCGAATGATGGCGAGCGGCTGGCCAAAGAAGCAGGGGATGGGGCTGGTAAAGATCAGTCGCGCCAGCCGGGTCTCTTTTATCGGTACAAAGCGCGCCTGACCATGCCAACTGCCGAGGGCTACTTCGACCTCCTTGTTGTGCAGAGAGGGTCGTAGCGCCTTGCCGCTCAGGCTCTCTGCGTTGAGTCGCACGATAAGGTGGGTTGCCGCCTCGCACTGGCCAGCGGCGCTGGTAAGGCAGTGGCCGCGGGCCACCTCCTTGTGGGGCACTTTTTTAAGGCCCACCGCCACCCGGCAGACGGCGCCGATCTCGTCGACGCTCTGGTGATAGGCCTGCAGGGAGCGCACCTGCACCTCCCGATCGGCGGGGTAGAGGCGCAGCTTGTCTCCCACCTTGAGGCTGCCCTGCTGCAAGGTGCCGGTAAGCACTGTGCCGGTGCCATTGGCGGTAAAGACTCTGTCTACATACAGTCGCGGGGCGCTCTGCTCGCGGGCAGCGTGTGAGGCTGGTAGCTCGGCAAGCTGGCGCACGATGGCAGTGTGCAGGGCAGCCATATTGGCGCCGGTTTTGGCGCTGACGCTGACGATATCGGGCACCATGCCGCTCTCGTCCATCACCCGCTCCAGCAGGCTCTCCTCAAGCAGTGCCAGCTCGTCGGCGCTCACCAGATCGCACTTGTTGATGCAGACCAAGAGACGCGGCACCCCCATCGCCTTGAGCAGGCGCAGGTGATCGCCGGTCATCGGCATCCACCCCTCGTCGGCGGCAATCACCAGCAGCACCAGATCCAGACTCCAGAGCCCCGCCACCATATTGCGGATATAGCGCTCGTGGCCGGGCACGTCGATGACGCCTATGGTGTTGCCCTGACCGTCGTCGAAGTGGGCAAAGCCGAGATCCTGGGTCATGCCGATGGCCTGCTCGTGGGCACGGGCCGTGGTGATGCCGGTGAGGGCCTTGATCAGCAGGGTCTTGCCGTGATCCACGTGGCCAGCAAGACCGATAACGGCGCGATAGGGGGTCATGGGATCAGGACTCCTCGGTTGCATTGATCGGGGAGGGCAACAGCAGCTCGTTAAGCTGGGCGATCAGCAGGCCCATCTCGGTCGGCAGCAGGGTGGCCATATTGAGCAGCACCTTCTGCTGGCGCACGGTGGCGATGACCGGCACCGGCAGTTCGCGCAGGGCATCGAGCAGCAGCTGGGCCGGACGCGGGTCGGTGCATTCGAGCGCAGGCGCCGGGTAGAACTCGTCCGGCAGGGTGCCGCCGCCCACCACCAGTTGGGCGGGGATCGGCACAAAGCAGCCGGGCAGGGCGGCCATCAGCTGGTCGGCCCGGGCCTGCATGGCGGCCGGGTTGCTCAAGGTGCGCTGGGCAATACCCTCACCGATGGGGGATTTGTTGAGCTTGTGGATGAGCAGGCGTTCCAGCAGGGAGTAGACGATGCGGCTCGGGCGGAAAGTACGCATCATGGGGTGTTTTTCCAGCCGCTTGATGAGATCGCTGCGGCCGCTGATGATGCCCGATTGCGGGCCGCCCAAGAGCTTGTCGCCGGAGTAGCAGACCAGATCTGCCCCCGCCTTGATGTACTGGCGCACCGAGGTTTCATCCGGTGCAAACTCCTCGGTGGTCAAGCCCGAGCCCTGATCCACTGCCAGCACCACGTGCTCGGGCAGGGCGCGGGCCACCTCGCCAATATCGGGGGATTCGGTAAAGCCGCGAATGGCGAAATTGGATCTGTGCACCATCAGCACCAGCGCGGTCTGATCGGTGATGGCATCGAGGTAATCTTTGGCGGTAGTGATATTGGTAGTGCCCACCTCCACCAGTTTGGCACCGGAGAGCGCCAGAATATCGGGAATGCGAAAGCCGCCGCCAATCTGGATCTGCTCGCCGCGCGAGACGATCACCTCGCGCCCCTTGGCCACCTCCTGCAGCAGCAAAAAGAGCGAAGCGGCGTTGTTGTTGACCACCAGCGAATCCTCGGCCTGGGTGAGGCAACGGAGCAGGGGGGCGATCAGCCCCTTGCGCCCGCCGCGCTTGCCGGTGGCGAGATCCAGCTCCAGATTGTTGTACCCGGTGTTGAGGTCACGCACCTCGTCCCACAGATCGGCACTTAACGGCGAACGCCCCAGATTGGTATGCACCAGGGTGCCGGTGGCGTTGATCACCCGGGTTTGACGCTGGCGCAACTGCTGTCGGCAACGCTTGGCAATCAGCGCCTCGATCTGCTCGGGGGCAACGCCATGCTGGCGAAAATCTTCGCTCTGGCGCAGCTCGCTCAGGGTCTCGCGCACCGCCTGAGTCACCAACGGGCGGCTCAGCGCCTCGATAAAACCGGCGAGAAAGGGTTGCTGCAGCAGCTGCTCCACTTGCGGCAAACGGCGCGTTTGTTGCTGGCTGGGCTGTTGCTGTGAATCTGGCAGTGAATCGTCGGCAGCCGTACCTGATGTGGGCTGGCGGTGGGGGATGGCTGACGCGTGAGACGAGTTCGGCATGGGATTACCAGTGCAGTGCGTGGGTTCGGGATGCGCACCGGTTTGCCGATAGAGAGGCCGAGCTGACGGGTTATGGCACTGCTGGCGATTTGCGGATGACTGCAAACTGGGTGCATCAATGAGCGGGTATAAATTAATGCTGCATCAATGCTGATAAATTAATTTTTGGCCAGCGAGATAACCTGACGTCGGATTATATTGGCAAGCGGCAAGCACCTTTTGCTAAGGTATTCTTTCAAACATATTGAACAAGCGATGAAAATAACACTCAGGCAGATAAACTCAGCGAGAGAGTATTTTTTCAATAGATAAATTTGGCGGAAGAGGCAGGAATCGAACCTGCCAAAGCCTTCTCGGCTCACATCGGTTTTGAAGACCGAGGAGGCCACCAGACCCCATCAACTTCCGTAACGGCCGCCATTTTGTGGCAAATTTCTGTGACTGGCAACGCTTTTTTTGTCATAAAAAAGCGAGGGTTAGCGATTTTTTGAAAAATTCAAAGAACCTTGTCTTATATCAAGTTCAGCACAATTAGCCCGATGTTTTTAATTTAACATCGGGCCTCGATCACATTGCCGGAACCGTCGGTCAATAACGGTCGTTAACAACTCGATAAATAATCACCGCTTGGCGTTGGCAATATTCCACTGCTCCAGTTTCTCTATTAACAAGTCGGTATCTTTGGCTGCATCAAGATGCTGATAAAGATAATCCATCGCCTCGCTCACCATCTCGGTCATCGGGAAGGAGAACGCCACGATGGCCGGTTGTACCCCGACAAAGATCACCTCGGGGACAAAGGTCTTGAGCTCGTCGATCAGGAAATTGAGCGGCATATTGTGGGTCGAGAAGATAAACATTTCGGCAATGGTCTCGGGGGGGATCACCTGCAGGGTTCCCGCCTTCTCGCCGATCTCGGCGGCATCCACCAGCACCACCCGCTCAGGTTGCAGCTCCCGCACCTTGTAGACCACATTTTCCGGCGCGATGCCGCCGTCGATATGGATCCAGCCGGGCAGGGGGGTGGCTTGCAGTTTGTCGGCAAGATAGGGGCCGGCACCGTCGTCCCCCATCATGGCATTGCCCACGGTCAACACGAGATTGCAGCCCATCAGCGGCTCCTTACCATCAGGTACATATGGGGGTCGTTATAAAGAGCGGTGAGCTGATCCATAAAGGTGTTGGTCCAGCCCAGCTCCTGCTCGTCGAGTAGATTGTCGGCTTTGCGCAGCCGGTCGAAGGCGCAGGCCAGCATATGGCAGTGCTCGCGATAGATGGTGATCTCGCCAAAGGTGAGAAATCCCTCCATCTTGCGGCGCGCTTCACTTCCCTCTGACAGCTTGGCCACCCAGTCGCGATAACCGATCAGCGAGCAGACCAGGTCTGCTCGCAGGCAATCGACGATGCCGAGGTGGTGGCCAATGGCGAGGCTGTAGTACATCACCTCTTTGGCCTCTTCCGGCACGTCGAACTGCTCGTCGACGAACTTGCGCGAGAGGCGGTAGAAAAAAACCTCGTCAGCCATGCACCGCCTCTCCCTTGCCGGCCGCCCGGTTGAGGCAGGCGTTTGCGAGGTTGTTGACGATCTCCGCCAGACGCGGATCGTCGTGCTGATCGAGGTAGCTCTGGATGCGCAGATCCACATCCTGCTGGGTCGCCCCTTCGAGCAGGGCCATAAACTCGTCGGCGATGATCCGCCCCTGACGGTAACCGGCCATGCGGCGCGCTTCGCGTTCGATCATCACCCGGATTTCGTTGGGGATGCCGGTGTGGCGCAGTTCGACCCGCTCACCCGGTTGCACCTCGTGGCTGGTGGCTTTGAGTTTCTGCTCAAGCAGACCGAGCGCCACGGCAAAGCCGTAGATGGTGGCGGCGGGAGTGGGGGGGCAGCCCGGGATATAGACATCCACCGGCACTATCTTGTCGGTGCCGCCCCAGACGCAGTAGAGGTCGTGGAAGATGCCGCCGTCACAGCCGCAGGCGCCGTAGGCGATGCAGATCTTGGGATCGGGGGCCGCCTCATAGGCGCGCAGGGCCGGTACCCGCATCGCTCGGGTCACCGCGCCGGTAAAGAGCAGGATGTCGGCGTGGCGGGGGGAGGCGACCACCTTGATGCCGAAACGCTCGGCATCAAACAGCGGGGTGATGGTGGCGAAGATCTCGATCTCGCAGGCGTTGCAGCCGCCGCAATCGACCCGGTAGACATAGGCCGAGCGGCGAATGTCTTTGAGCAGGGTCTTCTTGAGTTTGGTGATCTCGGGATCCTGTGCCAGCGGCACGGCGCGGGTATGGGCATGGCCGACAACCGGTTCTATGCCTTTGATCTTGCTCATCACATCCACTCCTGTTGTGCGGCGATCGGTGTGGCAATCGGTGTTGTGGTTAGGGCCGAGTCAGGCTGGCTCAGCATGCTCTGTTTTCGTTTGCAGTCGGGGCAGTGGTGCAGTCGCTCCGGGGTCGCGAGCGGTGTGCCTGCCTGCTTGAGGGTGTCCTCCACCAGCGCCACCAGCTTGCTCGGGGCAAAGTAGGTGCCGCACAGGGTGCAGGAGGCCAGCGCGAAGCGGGCTTCCTCATAGAGATCCGCCTTGTTGGTCACCGCCAGTTCGAACTCGGGGGAGAGGGCGATGGCGCGGGTCGGGCAGACCTCTTCGCAGCGGCCGCAGAAGATGCAGCGTGCCATGGAGATCTCCCAGCGCCGTTCGCCGGTCTCCATGTCCACTTCCATTACCAGCGCGTTGGCCGGGCAGGCCTTGGTGCAGGCGGCGCAGGCGATGCACTGATCCGCCTGATATTTCGGTTTGCCGCGAAAATCCCGGTTCACATCAATGGGTGCGAAGGGGTACTTGGCGGTCGGGGTGCCAGCCTTGAGGATGGTCTTGAACAGCTTGATCATGATGACCCCTTACTTGAGCGGAGAGTTTTTGCGGTCGATGCCGTAGCGCTCGATCTCCTTGTAGGAGACCACGGTGGATTTGCCCTTCTTGGGGTCGACCAGGGTGACCCGGTCGGTACAGGAGTAGCAGGGATCCAGACTGCCGATGATCAGCGGCGCATCCGCGACGGTATTGCCGCGCAGCATGTAGCGCAGGGCAGGCCAGTTGGCGTAGGTGGCGGCGCGGCAGCGCCAGCGGAACAGCTTCTGGTTATCTCCCGTCATGCTCCAGTGGACGTTCTCGCCGCGGGGCGCCTCGGTAAAGCCCAGCGCAAACTTGCCCGGCTGGTAGGTGAACCCTTCGGTCAAAAGCGGCCCCTCCTGCAGGTGCTCTAGGCCGAACTCAATCATGTCGAGGGAGTCGTAGAGCTCGTGGATGCGTACCAGCACCCGGGATTGCACATCGCAACCCGCCTTGGTCTGGATCTCCATCGGCAGCTCGCGGTAGCCGGCAAAGTCGTGGACCCGGCGCACGTCGCGCTTGAAGCCGCTTGCCCGCACCATGGGGCCGACGCAGCTGAAATCGCGGGCAATTTGCGGGTCGAGCTTGCCGATACCGATCAGGCGAGAAGAGATGTTGGCGGTATCCAGCAGCATGGCCACCAGCGGTTTCAACTCATCACGCAGTTCGCGCACCAGCTGGGCACCCTTGATGCGATCTTCCTTGAAGATGTCGCGGCGCACCCCGCCAATCAGGTTGAGGCCGTAGGTCTTGCGGGCACCGGTCAGCAGCTCGGCCAGGGTCATGGATTTCTCCCGCACCCGGAAGAACTGCATGAAGCCGGTGTCGAAACCGGTGAAGTGGCTCGACAGGCCGATGTTGAGGATATGGCTGTGCAGGCGCTCCACCTCCAGCAATACGGCGCGGATCATCTTGGCCCGCTCCGGCACCGGAATGCCCATGGCGTTCTCCACCGAGGTGGTGTAGGCGACGCTGTGGGTAAAGCCGCAGATGCCGCAGACCCGGTCGGTCAGAAACGCCACTTCGTTGTAGCCCATGCGGGTTTCCGCCAGTTTTTCCATGCCGCGATGGACATAGAAGAGGCGGTAGTCGGCATCGATGATGTCTTCGCCATCGACGAACAGGCGAAAGTGGCCCGGCTCGTCCGAGGTGATGTGCAGCGGGCCGACCGGCACGATACGGTTGGCATCACTGCCGAGCTCATTGACGAAGGGGTAGGTCTCGGTGTCAGTGGTGGGCATCGGGCGCTGGCGATAATCCATGGCGTCCTTGCGCAGCGGGTGGATATCCTCCGGCCAGTCATCCGGCAGCACCAGACGGCGTTCGTCCGGCAGACCGATGGCGCGCAGGCCATACATGTCGCGGATCTCCCGCTCGCCCCACACAGCCGCCGGAATGGTCGGGGTGATGGAGGGGTACTCCTGGGTATCGGCATCTACCAGCACCTTGACGGTGATCCAGCACTTGGTGTCGCCCTCCATGGAGAAGACGTGGTAGACGGCGAAGTGGCCGTTGAGGCTGCGCTCGTCATTGGCAAACGAGAGCGGAAGCCAGCCCCCCAGCTGATGGAAAATCAGGCTGGCCGTCTCGACCAGACTGGTGGGTTTGACGGTGATGGTGGCCTGATCGGCGGTTTGCCACTCCTCGTCGACGATGGCGTGGGGCAGTTGGGCTCGCACCTGCTGGATGTAGTCGCAGCCGATGCGATCCGAAATGGCGATGGTCATGCAGTTCTCACTTTAATGTTCGGGAATGAGCATTCACAAATGATGAAATCGGAAAAAGTTGCTGTGCTGGCGGGCATGGCTCAGACCCCGACCAGATAGGCGAGCAGCGCCAGCAGGGCCAGCAGGGCCAGCCCCAAGCCGTAGCGGGTGAGCTTGTGGGTGCGCACGAACTGGGTACGGGCCATGGCGTTTTCGATGATGCCAGCCAGCAAAAAGGCCACCAGCAGCTTGCAGGCGAGGATCAGCGCCGCACCGATGAGTGCAGGCAGACTCCAGTTGGCTGCTTTGCCGAAGGGCAGGAAAATCACCAGAAAGAGCTGCACCACTACCAGTTGCTTGAGGCCGATGGAGAGCTTGAGCAGGGCCAGCCCCGCACCGGAATACTCGGTGAGCGGCCCCTCCTGCAGCTCCTGCTCGGCTTCGGCGCAGTCAAAGGGCAGCTTGCCCATCTCGACAAACACCGCGAAGGCGCAGGCGGCACCGGCCAGCAGGGTGGCGATGGGCGCGGCCAGCGGCTGGGTCGCCACATAGCTGCTGATGTTGCCCAGATCCGAGCTGCCCACCATCATCGCCATGATGAAGCAGGCGAGCACCAGAATGGGCTCCACCAGAATGCCGAGAGTCAGCTCGCGGCGGGCACCGATCCCTGCAAACATGCTGCCGCTGTCGAGACCCGCCAGCGAAAAGAAGAAGCGGAAGATGGCGAACAGATAGATGTCGGTGATGAGATCCCCGGCGATGGGGAAGGGGGACTCGTGAGTCAGGGTCGGCAGCGCCATCCCTACCAGCAACAGGGCGGCGATCAGCAACGCAGGCATCAGGTTGAAGATGATGCCGGCAGGCTCGGGGGTCACCTCTTGGCGGCGCAGGAGCTTGGCGATATCACGGTAATCCTGCAGCAGGCCCGGCCCCTGACGGGAGTGCATCTTGGCTCGTAGCACCCGGTTGAAACCGGTGGCGAGCGGGGCCAGCGCCAGCATGGCGATGGCCTGGGTCAGGGCGAGGGCAACCATGCCCCAGCTCGGCATTTCAAGAACAGGCATATCAGACTCCTACAGCCATCAGGATAAAGAGCGCCAGCACCACGCCATGGAGGATCCAGCCAGTGTTGCCGGGGGCGTCACTCACCCCGTGCAGGGCGCTGGCCAGATCGAGCTGCGGCTGCTTGCGATAGAGCGGCGCGCAGAGTTGGCGCAAGGTGTGGGTGACACCACCGGAGGTGAGGCTCATGCGATCCTCGTAGGCGTAACCACAGGCCCACGGGGTGCCAGCGTGACGACGACCCAGCTTGGGCCCCTTGAAGATGGCCACTACCAGCAGCGGGATCAGGAACAGCCCCAACAAGGTGATGGCGATAACGGGCGGGGAGAGGATCGCTTGTGAGCTATCGAGCGGCAGCAGGGTCGCGCCGGTGGCAACGTTCATCTGGCTGTCTACCAAGGCCTGACCGTAGCTGGCGATATGAGGGGCAATCCAGGGGGCGCCCAGACCCAGCACCAGACAGACGGCGACCAGCAGCAGGGTGCCTGCCACCATGGCGCCCGGCACTTCGCGGGCGTGGCTCGCCTTCTCGCTGCGCGGTGCGCCGCAGAAGCAGATGCCATACACCTTGACGAAGCACATCACCGCCATGGCGCCGGTTACCGCCAGCATCACTACCGCGAGCGGCGCGACGACGGAGGTGCCGAGCTTGGTCATGGACAGCAGCGCCTGATAGATAAACCACTCGCTGACAAAGCCGTTCAGCGGCGGCAGCGCCGAGATGGCCATGGCACCGATGAGGAACGCCAGCGCGGTCCAGGGCATCAGTTTGGCGAGGCCACCCATCTTGTCCATGTCGCGGGTGTGCAGGCGGAACATCACAGAGCCGGTGCCCATAAAGAGCAGGCTCTTGAAGATGGCGTGGTTGAGCAGGTGATAGAGGGCGCCGAGCAGCCCCAGTACCACCAGTGCCGGTTGCTGATTGGCGATGCCGATCATGCCGATGCCCATCCCCATCAGGATGATGCCGATGTTCTCCACCGTGTGGTAGGCGAGCAGCCGCTTGAGATCGTGCTCGGCCAGCGCAAACAGCACCCCGAGCACCGCCGAGCAGGCACCGAAGATCAGCACCATGTAGCCCCACCAGAGCTGGCTGGCGCCGAGAAAATCGATGCTGACCCGCAAGATGCCAAAGAGACCGAGCTTCACCATCACGCCGGACATCAGCGCCGAGATATGGGAGGGGGCGACGGGCTCGGCCACCGGCAGCCAGCCGTGCAGCGGCACGAAACCGGCGCGCAGGCCAAAGCCGCAGAAGCTGAGCAGGAACACCAGAGAGGCCAGGGCACCCGCCAGATGGTGCTCGCGCAGCGCGGCGAACTCCAGCGAGCCGGATTCACGGCAGAGCAGCCAGAAGGCGACCAGCACCAGCGCCATGCCGATATGGTTCATCACCAAGTAGAGACGGCTCTGTTTGGCCGCGTCCGGGTTGGTCTTGACCAGCCAGTAGGTAGTGAGGGTCACCAGCTCGTAGCAGAGCAAGAAACCGAGCGCGTTGTCGGCCAGCACCATGCCCACCATGGCAAACAGGAAGAGGTTCATCAGCGCGCCGATGGTGACATCGCCCTTGCCCTGATATTCGCGGATATAGGCAAAGGAGTAGAGGACGACGGCGACGCCGACGGTGCTAATCACCAGCAGCATCAGCGCGGAGAGCATATCCAGATGAACCGAGCCCAGCAGCCAGAGCTGGCCGTCGACGGGCGCGCCTTGGGCAAATATCTGGATGGCGGCGACCAGACCCGCGAGCGAACCCAGCAGGGCAAAGCCGCTGTTGAGACGGTTGGCCAGTGCGGGCAGCTTTTGCAGCAGCA
Organism: Aeromonas allosaccharophila; assembly: GCF_000819685.1. Classification (GTDB taxonomy): domain Bacteria; phylum Pseudomonadota; class Gammaproteobacteria; order Enterobacterales; family Aeromonadaceae; genus Aeromonas; species Aeromonas allosaccharophila. The sequence continues at coordinate 41,412 of NZ_CDBR01000099.1, forward strand.
AACCGGCGGCAGCGCCCAGCAAAAAGAGCAGGAGCGTGGCCATAACAAGGGGGGACAACATCAGCGAACTCCCTCTGTGGTGGATAAATCGGATGCAGGGAGCGCCGTGGCGGGCGCCGAGAAGGCGGAGGCCCCTTGCGGGTTGGTGTCGGCCGCTTGCTGGCGACGGATACGTGCGGCGCGTTCGGTGTCGCCGTCATTGACCAGCTTCAATGCCTGAGAGGGGCAGGCACTGACACAGGCAGGGCCGTCGGCGCGAAATTCGCACAAGTCACATTTGACGGCGATGCTGCGCACGCCCGGCTCCCAGCTCAGCAGATCCTCGCCAAAGCAGCGCAAACCGGCGGAGGTGGAGGGGTTGCTGGAGCGGATGGAGCAGGGGATATAGGTGTCGTAGCTATTGGCCATGGCCACCGGACGGCTGCCACCACTCTGGATGGCACCGAACGGGCAGGCCACTGCGCAGAGATTGCAGCCGATGCAGAGCGACTCGTTGAGTTGCACGCAATCGCCGGTCTGGCGGATCGCCTCGACCGGGCACACCTTGATGCAGGGGGCATCGTCACAGTGACGGCACTGAACCGGCATGGTCGCCTGCTCGTGTCGCATAACGGTTAAACGGGGGGCTTGCTGCAAACCTTGCGCCTTGTGTACTTCACTGCAGGCCGCCATACAGGTGCCACAGCCAATACAAAGCTTGGGGTCAGCGATAACGAAGCGGTTCATAGCCTACCTTGTCGTGTCGCGAACGGAGAGAATAGGGGCTGGTTAGCAAAATACGGGCCAGAATGGTTTTTGCAGCGAAATTGGTTTTAAGTGGCTGTTTTTAAATAAATAAAAATCTTGGAGTGATTGGGTCGAAGCGCTGATGTGGCTGTCGAACTGTGACGTTCGTCACTTGTGACGAAGCCGCCGGGAGGGTTCGTCACCCCGGAAAAACGGTGTCGAGATGGATGAATGCGGGGTCGTGATACGGGGAGAAAGGGTTACTCGCTTGCAGTAGGGCGTCGGGGGAGGAAGTGGGGTGCAAAGAACGCAGTGAATTGCACCGTTGGCAACATATGGTCTCCGTGGTTTGCCCCCTTCCCCCTCGGGGGAGAAGGGCTGGTGGGCGAAGTCTGCCATCTGGTCGCGGTGCACGGCGCTGCGCTTGTTGCACCCTACGGCGGCGTGTCTATTCGGATAGAGACCGTCTGTTTTGAAACTGTAGGTTCGATTAGCGAAGCGTAATCGGACGCACGAGAACGGAAACATATCGGCAGTATGCCGGGAGCAGGGGGCAAAGAACGGAGTGAATTGTACCGTTTGCAACATATGGTCGCCGTGGTGTGCTCCCTTCTCCCCTTGTGGGAGAAGGGCTGGGGATGAGGGGGAAGGTAATCGGGGTTAACGGAAACAAGAGAGGGAGGCCAATGCCTCCCTCTCTCTTGCTGACGTTTTCTATGCCATTAAGAGGCCATCAACACGCCATCAGATATCCACCTGGGATCCCAGCTCGATAACCCGGTTGGGCGGGATCTCGAACTGATCCGGCGCGCGCAGGGCGTTGCGCTGCAGCAGCATAAAGAGCTTGCCGCGCAGATAGAGATACCAGGGGCGCTCTTTCATGATCAGCGACTCGTGGGCCATAAAGAACGAGGTTTCCATCATCCGGCAGCTGAGCCCCTCGGCGTTGCAGCGGTGGAAGATCTCCTCCACGTTCGGGGTCTCGCGCCAGCCGTAGCTTGCCACCACCCGCCAGAAGGTGGGGGAGAGCTGCTCGATGCAGACCCGGCGCACATTGTGGACGTAGGGCACATCCTCCACCCGCAGGGTAAGCAGGATGATCCGCTCGTGCAGCACCTTGTTGTGCTTGAGGTTGTGCAGGAGCGCATGGGGGATCACATTGACCACCCGCGACATATAGACCGCGGTGCCAGCCACCCGGGTCGGCGGGGATTTTTCCAGCGAGGCGATCATCGGCTCAAGGGAGTTGCCGTGCTCGTTCAGACGACGAATAAGCTGAAAGCGCTCGCTCTTCCAGCTGGTCATCACGGTGAACATCACCGCGCCCAGGGTGAGCGGCAGCCAGCCGCCGGAGAAGATCTTGGCGAGGTTGGCGGCAAACAGCGGCACGTCGATACAGAGCAGCGTGGCAAACAGGATAGCCACCAGATAGGTGTTCCAGTGCCAGCTGTTCTTGGCTACCGAGCAGGAGAGGATGGAGGTGAGCACCATGGTGCCGGTCACCGCGATGCCGTAGGCCGCCGCCAGATTGCTGGAGTGCTCGAAGCTCATGATGACGATCACCACCGAGAGATAGAGCATCCAGTTGATGACCGGAATATAGATCTGGCCGGACTCCTGCTCGGAGGTGTGGACGATGCGAATGGGTGAGAGATAACCGAGGCGCACCGCCTGCCGGGTCAGGGAAAAGACCCCGGAGATCACCGCCTGGGAGGCGATCACCGTCGCCATGGTTGCCAAGAGCAGCAGCGGCACCAGCGCCCATTTCGGCGCGAGCAGGAAGAAGGGGTTGGTAATGGCTGTGGGGTTATCCAGCAGCAGTGCCCCCTGACCGAAGTAGTTAAGCACCAGCGAGGGCAGCACCACGATAAACCAGGCGAGGCGAATTGGATTTTTGCCAAAGTGGCCCATATCCGCGTAGAGCGCCTCCACCCCTGTGATGGCCAGCACCACGGCGCCGAGGGCAAAGAAGGAGGTGGTCTGGTACTGGATAAAGAAGCGCACCGCCCAGATGGGGTTGAGCGCCCCCAACACCTCGGGGTTTTGGATGATGCCGCGCAGCCCCAGCACCGCCAGCGTCATAAACCAGATCAGCATGATGGGGGCAAACAGCTTGCCCACCATGGCGGTGCCATGTTTCTGGATGGCAAACAGCAGGGTCAGCACCAGCACCGAGAGGGTGACGATATAGGGGTCGAGGGCGGGGGTGAGAATGCTCAGACCCTCGATGGCCGACATCACCGACATCGCCGGAGTGATCACCACCTCGCCATAGAAGAAGCTGCCGCCAATCAGGCCGAGGATGATCAGCAGCGGCGTCCAGCGGGTGGAGGCGTTGCGGGTCGCCAGCGACATCAGGGTGAGAATGCCGCCCTCACCGGCGTTATCGGCCCGCATCACAAAGGAGAGGTACTTGACCGATACCACCAACACCAGCAGCCAGAAGATCAGCGAGAGGAAACCGAGAATGGAGGCGGGTTCAACCCCGAACCCGAATTGACCTGACAGACACTCGCGCAAGGTATAGAGCGGGCTGGTGCCGATATCGCCATAGACTACGCCAATCGCCGCCAGCATAACGCCGGGAGTGGCTTGTTGTTTATCACAGTTCATGAGTTCATCTTGTCAGTTTGATGTTTACACGTTTGCCAACGCACATGCCCTTCCTATCAGGAAAGTCGTGATAGTTAATCGGGAGAGAATTAATGGATTGCGATGGGAAAGGGCGCTAACGGAATAGTGATCTGCTTGTCATGGAACACAGTCTGTTCATCTGTCATTAAGCTTATAATGACACACACTCTGCGGGACTATGCTCAGTTATAAATAATCAAAAGTTCAATTTGAGTAAGAGAATTAATTATCCGGCGATTGAAATGTATGGTGGTAAAGTGAGTAACCGATTGTTTTATCTGTGGATATGTTGGGCCGCTATTTTTATCGAGGTGGGTGATAAATAGACTATAAAATAATGCTAATTAATTGCTGGCAGGATGGCAAAGGGGGGGCGTCGGGTAGCAATGGAGTCTTTATTTGCCAGAGGGGAAAAGGCAGAGTGCAATGAACGAAGTGAATTGCACCAAGTATTAAAAGAGCCAAGAGGTGCAATGCGCTGCGCTTATTGCTCCCAATGGCACTGAACGATAAAACAAATACGATTCTTTGTGTTCAATAAATCGCACTAATTAATATTTTTAAGTTTCCTTTGGCAGGCAGGTTGCTAGAGCAGAAAGAGCATTTTTAAAGTCCTCAGCAGGGCCACGTTTAGACAGTTGGATTAATTCATTAAGACCTGTAGAGCTGGTAAATGTCATTTCTTGATACAAACAAATTGGTAGCTCGTGATTGTTTTTGAATCTGCGGTCAGGCCCACCAGATTTATTTACATATTTCCATGTCTTATCAACAATCAATGCATCGCTTGGAACGGTTTCATCTTCAATAAACCGTCTATCACCTACCGCCACTAGGAGTGTTTGATAGCTTACAGCTCCGACCCCAGCAGCATCGTAAACCAGTACTCGGTCAGGAAAGAAATGCAAAGTCTGGCGACCAACTGCAAGTGAGACAGTTTTTACATTCGTTTGTAAATACGGAGGCTCAGAGATCTGAATTGTTGTTGTTTTTCGGTCTACTAGATTACTGGCACCTGCATGATATTTTTTATCAAGGACCTTACCAGAGGCTGATATGTGCCAAGCCTTTCTACATTTTTCCAAGCGTTCAGCTGCTTGGAACAGTGTATTATATTTAGTCTCTATTTCTGGTTCAAAGTCATAGAACAGCACAGTTGTCTTAGCTAGCATATCTCGTGTATGAGATACCCAAGTGAAAAACAAACCCAATACTAACGTGGAAAGCACAACCCATCCTGGCAGCTCCATATTATTCAATAAATATGTAAACCCTAAGGACGCAATGAAAACGATTGGCCATATCCTAGATTTTTTTCGCTTATCATTTAACTCATTGAGTAACTCTGATGAAGATGAATCAACGATCTGTGTGACATGTGCAGAATCAATTTCCTTTAGCGGTTCGTGAGTGAGATCATGGGGGTTGCTTGTGACGTGCTGGTTTATATCTTGAATTGGAGATCTTTCATATGGAGAACTAGCAATAGTTGAACGGTAGTAAATGTTTTTTGTGCCAATTCTGACATAATTCCCCCTTGGGCCTGTTCCAATTCTTAGGCCTTTAATACCAGCAGAAACACCTAGCCCAGATTTTGATAGATTGAAACGAAAAGGGCCAACAGCAATGCTCTTCCTTATATAAATTCCCATGTTTACTCCGATGTAAAAAATGCCCTGCTAAAAGATTCGTGCGAGGCAATGTTCATTGCAGAGCTGGTTGCCATCTGGGACATGCTATCTGGTTGATTAAAAAACAGAAGAGGGAGGGGTTAGAAACCGGATCTTGCTCAACAAATGGGTCAATAGAGGGGCTTTTTTGTTTTTTCTTCTTTATGACCAACACCTTTCAAATAGCAAAACTAAACATTTTAGCCGCCGCTCTGCTCTCTCCAGTCCTGCTAACACTGCCTTGAGTCCTGTTGCCGCCATGCCATATGTGTCGTCGGCAGGTCGGCTCTTCCGATGGTGAATAGGGTTGTTATTAGGGTGTCGAGCTCGTCACTTTTGTCGTGTCGATCACAGTTCTGCAGGGGGCTCGTCATCGTCACCAGTCCGAATTTTTCACTTCCTCATTCTGTTTATCCCTTTATTTTCAGTTGCTTGCGAATTTTATTTCGTCACTTCCCGTTTTTGGTCTGATAAATGCTTTGTGGGTGAGCCGACTGCGTCGTCGCTGTGCGAGTGTGGGCCCCTCGGGGTTGGCACTTGGCCACATCGGGCGATGCCAGTGCGGCAGTAACGAACCATTTAGGATCCCTCTCTATGAACAGCTTCGTGATTGCAGATCCCAGTCTCTGTATTGGGTGTCGTACCTGTGAGGTGGCCTGCGCCGTTTCACACCAGTCAGGGTCTTGCAGCGGGACCCTTGAGCGGGAGGGCGGCCTGCATCTTGCCATCGAGGATGGACATCTGGTCTCCAAGGACAGCTATTTCCAGCCGCGCCTGAAGGTGATCGTCGGCAGCAAGGTGACCACGCCGGTGCTCTGCCGCCAGTGTGAAGACAAGCCGTGCGCCATGGCCTGCCCGAACAATGCCATCGTCAGCGAGGATGGTTGCGTCAAGGTGTTGCAGGAGCGCTGCATCGGTTGTAAATCCTGCGTGGTGGCCTGTCCTTACGGTGCCATGGCGGTGGTGGTGAAAGAGGTGGCCCCTGCGGCTGACTCGCTGTTCAAGCGCCCGCAGACCAAGGCGCAAGCCTTGAAGTGCGATCTCTGCCGTCACCGTGAGGCGGGCCCGGCCTGTGTCGAGGTGTGTCCGACCCAGGCGCTGCGTCTGGTGACGCCGGAATCCCTTGGCGAACTGAATCGCCAGAAGCAGCTGGCCAGTGCCGAGGCGATGGCGGCCTGCCAGAGTCAGCTGGTGTTGGCACAAGGGTAATGCATTGGATGGCGTGCGCAGGCCCTTGCTGGCCGCCGCTTGCGCCTCTGTGCTCTCTACCCCTGACAAGCCATTTTCGTTAAAGGCCTTTTACCGTTAACAAACAAGAGTGTGAGTCATGAAAAAAGTCATTACCGTCTGCCCCTATTGCGGCACCGGTTGCAAAATCAACCTGCTGGTTGAAAACGACAAGGTGGTGGGTGCCGAAGGCGCCAACGGCCGGACCAACGAGGGGCAGCTCTGCCTCAAGGGTTATTACGGTTGGGATTTCTTGAACGACACCAACCTGCTGACCCCCCGTCTCAAGAGCCCGATGATCCGCCGCGAGCGCGGTGGCAAGCTGGAAGCCGTCTCCTGGGATGAGGCGATCGACTTTGCCAGCAGCCGTCTGGCTGCCATCAAGGCGAAATACGGTGCCGACGCCATCATGACCACCGGCTCGGCCCGTGGCCCGGGTAACGAAGCCAACTATGTGATGCAGAAATTTGCCCGCGCAGTGCTGGGGACGAACAACGTCGACCACTGCGCGAGGGTGTGACACGCACCCTCAGTCTCCGGTCTGGAGACAACTGTAGGCAACGGCGCCATGAGCAACGCCATTCCCGAAATTCAAGAGACCAAGTGCCTGCTGGTGTTTGGTTACAACGCTGCTGACTCTCACCCCATCGTCGCCCGCCATATCCTCAAGGCGAAGGCAAACGGGGCCAAGGTGATTGTGTGTGATCCCCGCATGGTGGAGACCGCCCGCATCGCCGATCAGTGGCTGCCGCTCAAAAACGGTTCCAACATGGCGCTAGTTAACGCCTTCGCCAACGTGTTGATCAGTGAAGGGCTCTACAACAAGGAATTCGTCGCCAACTACACCGAAGGGTTCGACACCTTCAAGGCCACGGTCGCCAAGTACACCCCGGAATATGTCGAGGGGATCACTGGCCTCAAGGCTGCGGATATCCGCGCCGCCATTCGCACCTATGCCGCGTCGCCTGCGTCCATGATCCTGTGGGGCATGGGGGTGACTCAATACGGTCAGGCGGTGGATGTGGTCAAGGGGCTCGCGGGTCTGGCGCTGCTGACCGGCAACTTCGGTCGCCGTGGCACTGGCTGCGGGCCGGTGCGCGGGCAGAACAACGTGCAGGGCACCTGCGACATGGGGATGCTGCCGCACCAGTTCCCGGGTTATCAGTCGGTAAGCGACCCCGAGATCAGTGCCAAGTTCGCCAAGGCGTGGGGCGTGGAATCCCTCTCCCAGAAACCCGGCTACCGGTTGACGGAGCTTGGCCACAAGGTGGAGGAGGGCAAGTGCAAGGCGTTCTACATCTTCGGTGAAGATCCCGCGCAGACCGAGGCCGATCTGGCCCAGTTCCGCCGCACCCTTAGCGGCATGGATCTGGTGATCGTGCAGGATATCTTTATGACCCAGACCGCCGAGATGGCGGATGTGATCCTGCCCGCCACCAGTTGGGGCGAGCACGAGGGGGTTTACAGCTCAGCGGATCGCGGCTTCCAGCGCTTCTACAAGGCGGTCACTCCCCCTGAGAACGTGAAACCGGACTGGGCAATCTTCTCGCTGATGGCCACCGCCATGGGGTATCCCATGGCGTATCGCGACACCCAACAGATCTGGGACGAGATGCGTGCCCTTTGCCCGCTCTATACCGGGGTCAGCTACGACAAGATGGCCGATCTCAAGAGCGTGCAGTGGCCCTGTCCGACCGAGGATCACCCGGGCACCAGCACTTTGTTCGAGGGGAATGTGTTCACCACCCCGAGCGGCAAGGGTCAGCTGATCGCCTCCGAGTGGCGGGCGCCGCTGGAGCAGCCTTGTGCAGAGTATCCGCTGGTGCTCTCCACCGTGCGTGAGGTGGGGCACTACTCCTGCCGCTCCATGACCGGCAACTGCTCGGCGCTGCAAACCCTGGCCGATGAGCCGGGCTATGTGCAGATCCACCCGAGTGATGCGCAAAAGCTCGGGGTGAAGGATCAGGCACTGGTGTGGATCTCGTCGCGACGCGGCAAGGTGATCACTCGCGCCAACTACAACGAGCGGGTCAACGCCGGTGTGGTCTACATGACCTACCAGTGGTGGATCGGGGCTTGTAACGAGCTGACCATCGAGCACCTTGATCCGGTCTCCTACACCCCCGAGTACAAGTACTGTGCGGTGAAGATTGAGCGTATTGAAGGTCAGGCTGAGGCGGAAGTGTACGTCCAGACTGAATACAGCGCGCTCAAGGCGAAATTGCGCAGCGCCGCCAAAGGGTAATCGTCGTTAATAAAGTGGATCCAGGCTCTGTTTACAGGGCCCGGATCCCCTCATCCTTTTTTCAGCTGGCAGGTGTCCACCATGAACCGTGAATTAACGATCTCGTTCGGGATTTTTTATGTTTCAGCCTATTTGTTGGCAATGTTATTGGGGATGGGGTGTTACCTCTGGTACGACGAATTGATATTTCTGCTGGGCTTTGGTTTCTTCGGCTGTTTTATCGCCGCGCGCATTGCCATGGGCGCCGTGCTGGCGGCCCTGAGCGTGCAGTTGGCCTGGCTCGTGGCCTTCCTCTCCACCACGCTGGTGAATACCCTGCTGCTGGGCCTTTTTGCTCTGGTGGTCTATCTGACTCATCAGGCGGTGTCGGAAGACATATCACAAAATATCAGCTGGTTATTGGTGGCGTTTCAGCTGCTATCGGCGGGCTTTATTTTCGGTGGACTCAAGTTCCATCCGGGCAATATTGGAAAATCAATTTTCGAACAAATCGGTAGTAAGGAGTCAAATATATGAAACGTATTGAAGAGCAAGCGCAGCTGCTGGATCTGGAGTATCAGGGCATCGCCCTGCTGTTTGACCAGTTTTGCCAGCGGGCGGGCACCCTCGCCAAGCAATACAAATTCTTCAACTGGCCCGATTACGAGGATACTCCGCCACTGTGCCGGGCGTTCACCCTGTTGGGGGAGACGCGCGAGCTCAGACTCTCTTGTCAGCCAGGTGAGCGGGGAGAACTTAACGGTATCCTCCAGATTGTCGATGAAGCCGGGCAGGTGCAGGCCAGCCAGGTGTATCGGGCCGATGGCCGTTTGCCGCAGGAAACGGGCCGTTTTCTCGATAATCCGCCCGAGCTGCTACTCAAATTGATGCTCGATGCCGTCTGGCAGCCCGGCCTTGTCGAGGGGCAACAGCTCATCGCCAATGAGTGCCGCTGACCACATCAACGCGATGATGCCGATATGCCCCCTGTTGCAGGGATGACACGGGATCTCGTGAGCCAGAGGCGCTGTCATCGGGTTCGGAACAACTTATGACAAAAGCGTGCTGAAAAACGACAGCCTACTGGCGATAACGGGTCCGCGCTGAGTGGAGCGGCGAATATAGGTGTGGCAGGGATCGGCCCGGAGTAATGAGTCCCGTGTGTGCCCCCATGGTTGTATTGAAAATAGGGCTACCTTATGATCCAACGCTCAGTGCGATACCATTTAATGAGTATTGATTTTTATGATTAAACGTTAATGGACTACGTTTTTTTATTGTGACATCTGACGGAGCTCCCCGTCCTTGCTGATGTCTTGCCTGCATAGCGGTAACGTGAGGCCAGAATGCTAAATGTGAGTGCCATTCCTCTGGACGAAATCTCCCCCATCTGGGACGACGGTTTTCTTTCTCTGTCCAAAACCCTGCTGTCGGCAGTCACCCTCGACGACTTTATAAAAAAACTCAACAAGATCGATGCCTGCTTCGGCGGTGTGACCCGGGTCAACCTGATCCTCAATATGGGGGCGGACGAGGAGGCCATCGTCTATTTCATGGGCGCGATCGGCCCAAAGCATCTGGTCTGCCCCAAGGCAGAGCTGCACGTCTCCCCCCGTCCTACCAAAGAAACCCCGGAACAGGCCATCATTCTCGCTGCCGCCCGCTTTGAGAATCGCTGCCCGGCCCTGGATCGCGAAGGGGTCTACGCGGGGCTGCGCTCCTACTGCCAGCTCCCCATCACCACAGCCCGCAGCCATCTTGGCGGGGTCGAGTTTATCAACACCCGACTCGACAGCTTCACCATGGAGACGCTGGCCAAGCTGACCCAGCTTGCCGCCATCATCGCCATTGCGCTGGAGAACGTGCTCGACAAGGAGCGCACCCTGGAGCAGGCCAACTCCCTGCGCCTTGAGCGCGACAGCTGCAAAATTCTGGTGGATGTGACCAACGCGGTGATCAAACTGGTGCGCATCGCCGAGCTGCCCAAGAGCCTGTTTGCCATCCTGCACCACCACTTTGGCATCAGCAGCTTGTGTCTGGCCGAGTACAACGCCACCTCCGACAGCTTCAAGAGCTATCTGGTCAATCAGCACCAGAGCGACGAGCCGGGCATCATCGATCACTCCTGTTTCGAGAAGAAGTGCCTGCAGGGGGCCCTTGGTCACAGCGAGCCGTTTTTCGTCTATCGCGAGCACGGTAACGGCTGCAGCAATCGCTGCCGCTTTACCTCCCAGATCCTGCCGCCCGAAGCTGACAGCTCCTGCGTTTTGCCGCTGCGCTATCGGGGCAACCTGCTGGGGGTGTTGATCCTCTCGCACCCCCATGCTGACTTCTTTGCCGATATCGATATCTCCCTGCTGGAGCAGGTGGCGGCGCGCACGGCGATTGCCATGAACAATGTGCAGGCGCAGCAGGAGATCACCAACACCAACGGTGCCAAAGAGAAGACCATTCGCATCAACGAGCCGCAGATGCAGGGGGAGTTCCCCCACATCATCTACCAGAGCGCGGTGATGGAGAGCGTGCTGGAGAAGGTGCGGCTGGTGGCCGAGAGCGACAGTACCGTGCTGATCCTCGGCGAGACCGGCACCGGCAAGGAGCTGATCGCCCAGGCGATTCACGCCCTGAGTGCCCGCCACGATCACGAGATGGTGAAGGTGAACTGCGCCGCCATTCCCACCGGCCTTATCGAGAGCGATCTGTTCGGCCACGAGAAGGGGGCCTTTACCGGCGCACTGACCCAGCGCATCGGCCGTTTCGAGCGGGCCCACAAGGGCACCCTGTTCCTCGACGAAGTTGGGGATATGCCGCTGGACTTGCAGCCCAAACTCTTGCGGGTATTGCAGGAGCACGAGCTGGAGCGGGTCGGCAACAGCAACCCCATCGCGGTGGATGTGCGGCTGGTGGCCGCCACCAACTGCGATCTGCTCTCCATGGTCAAGAACAAGCGCTTTCGCAGCGACCTCTACTACCGGCTCAACGTCTTTCCCATCGAGCTGCCGCCGCTGCGGGAGCGGCGCGAGGATATTCCGCTGCTGGTCAACTTCTTTATCAAGAAGATCGCCAAGCGGATGCGCCGCACCATCACCTCAATCCCCGCCGATGCCATGAAGATGCTGGTATCGCTGCCCTGGTACGGCAATATCCGCGAGCTGGAGAACGTCATCGAGCGCGCCGTGGTGATGACCCGCGGCCATGTGCTCAATCTCTCGCCGGATGAGCTGATGCCGCTCAAGGGCTACCACAAGATTGAGACCCTGGTTTATGACGAGCCCGCTTCTCCGCTCTTTGCCGAGGAGGCACCGACCGATGAGCGCGAGGCGATCATCGCCGCCCTGCGCGACTGCAACGGCATCGTAGCAGGCGAGCGGGGGGCGGCCAATCGCCTCGGCATGAAGCGCACCACGCTGCTTTCGAAAATGAAGCGGCTCGGCATTTCGGCCAGAGATCCCGAGATCATCGATGGGGTCGCACCATGAGAGAGCTACTTGAGCTTGAGGCGCGGAGTGATCGGAGCGAGCAAAAACAGAACGAACAGTGCGAACAGAGAGAACAGAGAGAGCAGAGCGAACAGAACGAGCTGGCACGCTGCGCCATCCACCGCGAGGTGGTGCACTACCGTGCCGATACGGTAACCAGCGACAGCGAGATGGAGTTGCCCTCCGAGACACCGGTGGCGCTGGTCTACAACGGCATCGCCCACAGCGTGATGATGTGCTCGGCCTCCGATCTGGAGGATTTCGCCATCGGTTTTTCGCTCTCGGAGGGGATCATCGACAGCCTGCTCGATATCCACGACATCGAGCAGCATGACGGCTGTCAGGGGATTGAGCTGCATATCACGTTGGCTAACCGCTGCGTCCATCGCCTTAAAGAGAAGCGGCGCACCATGGCGGGCCGCACCGGTTGCGGCATCTGTGGCAGCGAGAGTCTGGAGCAGGTGATCCGCACCCAGCCAGTGCTGCCCGACAGCCAGCGTCTGGACGTGGGCCATATCGACAAGGTGCTGAGTGCGCTGCGCCCCCTTCAGCTGCTGGGCCAGCGCACCGGCGCCACCCATGCGGCGGTGCATCTGGATGGTGAGGGCAACATTCTCGCCATCCGCGAGGATGTGGGGCGCCATATTGCACTGGACAAGCTGGTGGGGCACTTGTGCCGCGCTGGCCGCCGTGACGGCGCCATTCTGGTGACCAGCCGCGCCAGTTTCGAGATGGTGCAAAAGTGCGCCAGCGCCGGGATCGAGATCTTGCTCGCCATCTCGGCCGCTACCGAGCTTGCGGTCGAGCGGGCCGAGCAGACGGGGCTGACGCTGGTGGGCTTTTGCCGCCCCGGACGGGCCGAGATCTACAGCGGTTGCCAGCGTATCCTGCTTAAGTGAGCACAAACGTGAGTGCAAGGTCGCAAACCCGCTAAACGGATCACGAAAATTGGCAATGAAAAAGGGCGGGGAGTGTGACTTCCCGCCCTTGTTGTATTTGTGTTTGGCTCGCGGATTAGCGCGCCAGCAGGATACGCAGCATGCGGCGCAGCGGCTCGGCGGCGCCCCACAGCAGTTGGTCACCCACGGTAAAGGCGGCCAGATACTCCGGGCCCATATTGAGTTTGCGCAGACGACCCACCGGAATGCTGAGGGTGCCGGTGACGGCAGCCGGGGTCAGCTCGCGGGCGGTGATGTCGCGATCGTTGGGGATCACTTTCACCCAGTCGTTGTGGGCAGCCAGCAGGGCTTCGATTTCCGCCAGCGGCACATCCTTCTTCAGCTTGATGGTAAAGGCCTGGCTGTGGCAGCGCAGGGCGCCGATCCGCACGCACAGACCATCCACCGGAATGACGGCGTTCTCGATACCCAAAATCTTGTTGGTTTCGGCCTGACCCTTCCACTCTTCACGGCTCTGGCCGTTGTCGAGCTTGGTGTCGATCCAGGGGATGAGGCCACCGGCCAGCGGTACGCCGAAGTTGTCCACCGGCAGGGTGCCTGAGCGGGTCTTTTCGGTGATCTTGCGTTCGATGTCGAGGATGGCGGAAGCAGGGTCGGCCAGCTCGACAGCCACTTCGTCACGCAGCATCCCCATCTGGGTGACCAGCTCGCGCATATGGCGGGCGCCGCCACCGGAGGCCGCCTGATAGGTGGCGACGCTCACCCATTCCACCAGGTCGGCCTTGAACAGGCCGCCGAGGGCCAGCAGCATCAGGCTGACGGTGCAGTTGCCACCGACGAAGGTCTTGATGCCATCGTTCAGGGCCTGCTCAATCACGTCTCCGTTGACCGGATCCAGAATGATGACGGCGTCTTTCTCCATCCGCAGGGAGGAGGCGGCATCAATCCAGTAACCCTGCCAGCCAGCGGCTTTCAGGCGCGGATAGACATCCTTGGTGTAGTCGCCGCCCTGGGCTGTGATGATGATATCCTGCTTTGCCAGCGCTTCGATATCGAAGGCGTCCTGCAGAGTACCGGCATCGACGCCGAAGTTGGGTGCGGCCTCACCGGCCTGGGAGGTGGTGAAGAATGTGGGTTGAATATGGGCGAAATCCTGCTCTTCCTGCATCCGGCTCATCAGAACCGATCCCACCATGCCACGCCAACCGACCAAACCTACTTTTTTCATATTGTCCTACCCTGGATTGCTGCTAAAGAAACTCGCGGTGACACCCGTAACCCCTTGTCTGGCGACGCCTGTTTACAAGCGGTTTACAGGCCATTTAAAAAATATGCGCTGCGAAAAATGCGTCTATCCACATTACGGATTGTGGCGGCTTGCGCAAGTCGAATTGCGCAATATTCTGTGCCGTTTGCTGCATTAACCGGCAGGGACAGCGTAGCTGCGACAGGCGGGCAGGGAGAAGGTCAACATCAGACGAAAAGGCCACCGGTTATGGCGGTGGCCTGTCAATAAAGCGGGTGAAACTGCCCGACAGCGTGGGTACTTAGCCGTAGCGGGCCAGAGTCAGCCCCTCGTCGCTGATGGCGGGCTCGCTGCCGCTGATGAGATCGCACAACAGCTGACCCGAACCGGCCGCCATGGTCCAGCCCAGGGTGCCGTGGCCGGTATTGAGCCAGAGACCGGGAATGGGGCTTGGCCCGACCAGCGGGGTGCCGTCCGGCGTCATGGGGCGCAGGCCGGTCCAGAACTCAGCCTTGCTGATATCGCCCCCTGCGGGGAAGAGATCGCCGACCACCATCGCCAGAGTGTCGTGGCGTCTGGGGTTGAGGGCGAGGTTGTAGCCCGACAGCTCCGCCATGCCGCCGACCCGGATCCGCTCATCAAAGCGGGTGATGGCTACCTTGTAGGTTTCATCGAGAACTGTGCTGCGCGGTGCGGCCTCGGCGTTGATCATCGGCAGGGTGAGGGAGTAGCCCTTGACCGGATAGACCGGCAGCTCCAGCCCGAGCGGGCGCAGCAGCGGCCGTAAAAAGCCGGTGGCATAGCTGCCGAGCGCACAGACGATGGCATCGGCGCGATAGCGCTGCTCGCCCGCCCGCACCGCCACGGCGCGGCCACTATCACGACCACGGCCCTGCTCAATCTCGTCGATGTCGCAGTTGAAGACGAACTTGACCCCGAGCTTCTCGGCTTCAAGGGCCAGGGCCTTGGTGAAGCGGAAGCAGTCGCCGGTCTCGTCGCCGGGCAGACGCAAGCCGCCGACGATTTTGCCGCGCACCCGCGCCAGCGCAGGCTCTGCCGCTTCGCAGCCGCTGGCATCCAGCGACTGGTAGGGGACGCCATATTCCTCCAGCACCTCGATGTCGCGCTGGCTGGCATCGAGCTGGGATTGGCTGCGAAACAGCTGCAGGGTGCCGAGCTGGCGCCCTTCGTAATCGATGCTCAGCTCGTCACGCAGCAGCTTCATGCAGTCGCGGCTGTATTCGGCCAGACGCACCATGCGCCCCTTGTTGGTGGCGTAGGCGGTCGGGGTGCAGTTGGCGAGCATTCTGAGCATCCAGCGCAGCTGGAAGGGGTCGGCGGTAGGGCGCACGGTGAAGGGGGCATGCTTTTGCAGCATCCACTTGGCTGCCTTGAGCGGGATGCCGGGGGCCGCCCAGGGGGCCGCATAGCCCGGGGATATCTGCCCGGCGTTGGCATGGCTGGTTTCAAGGGCAACGCCCCCTTGCCGCTCCAGCAAGGTCACCTTGTGACCCGCTTTGGCCAGATACCAGGCGCTGGTTACCCCAATCACGCCGCCACCGAGAACCACTATCTCCATATCGTCTTTCCTTGACTGATCTCCTGATGTGGCCACCACCATAATCAGCCGCCACAGGATATTCAACCGCTCTGCGCAGGATTGGGATCTCCGTCTGCTTGCATGTCACAAGCTGGTGTTTGGTGCGATGGTGAGCCTGATTGCCAGCGTAAATCGCTGTGCTGTTTTCAGAGGGCATGTGTCAGAGGGTATGGCCCGCTTACAACTGCTCCAGCTTGATCAAATACTGCTCCGCCGTCGCCAGAATGGCCTGCTGCTGCGCTGCCGGTTGGCCATCCCAGTTGGCATAGGGCAGGGCGAGGCGGGGATTACCGCCAAGTTTGTCCCGGTTACGCCAGAGAAAGTGCCAGTAGAGGCTGTTGAAAGGGCAACTTCCGTCGCCGCTGCGGGTTTTGACCTGATAGTGGCACCCCTTGCAGTAGTGGCCCATTCGCTCGAGATAGGCGCCGCTGCTGGCGTAGGGCTTGCTGCCCATCAGGCCGCCATCGGCAAACTGGCTCATGCCGCGGGTGTTGGGCAGCTCCACCCACTCGATGGCATCCACATAGATGCCGAGATACCACTGATCCACCTCGTCAGGATCGATCCCCGCCAGCAGGGCAAAGTTGCCGGTCACCATCAGCCGCTGGATATGGTGGGCGTAACCGTGTTCCAGAGACTGACGAATGGCGTGGCGCACGCAGGCCATCTTGGTTTCTCCATTCCAGAAAAAGCCGGGCAGCGGCCGGTCGGCCCCGAGAAAATTGGCGCGCCGATAGTCGGGCATCTTCTCCCAGTAGAGGGCACGTACAAACTCGCGCCAGCCGAGGATCTGACGGATAAAGCCCTCTACTTGCGCCAGGGTGATGGTGCCCTGATTGGCCTGCCAGTGGGCTTCGGCGGCGCGGATCACCTCGAGCGGGTGGAGCATCTTGCTGTTGAGGGAAAACGACAAGCGGCTGTGAAACAGACTCCAGCCCCGCTCGCTCAGGGCATCCTGATAGCGGCCAAAGTGAGGCAGGCAGTGCGTCAGAAAATGGGCCAGCAGCTCGCGACTCTGGCGTCTTGTGATGGGCCACGGCAGCTTGCTGGCATCCGCCTCGCCGATGGTGCTGACCCCGTGGCGGGTCAGCATGTCATCAATCTCACTCACCTCGTTGGCAAAGGTGAGGGGGGCAGGGATGGGCTGGTTCGCCGGCAATTTGGCGCGGTTCTCGTCATCAAAATTCCAGCGCCCGCCAAGGGGTTGGCCGCGCTCATCGAGCAGCACCCTGTATTGCTTTCGCAGGGCGCGGTAGAAGAACTCCATCCGGCTGTGAGGATAGCGCTGCCAGCCATCACGGGGTGTGAGAAAATGCTCGCTATCCACCTCGGTGGCTGGGATGGCAAGGCCCGCCACCCAGCTTTTCAACTGGCTGGCGAGACGCCACTCGTCCGGGCTCTGCCAGGCAAAGCGGCTGGCCTGATGTGCTGCGAGCTGAGCCTCCAGCAAGCCGGGCAAGTCGGGCCAGCGGGCGCTCTCATCGAGAGTCAGGTAACAGACGCGGTGGCCCGCCTTGCCGAGGGCCGCCGCGAAGGCGCGCATGGCGGCGAAGAAGGCCAGCACCTTCTGGCGATGGTGGCGGCAGTAGTCGGTCTCCTGACGCAGCTCCGCCATCAGATAGCAGACCGCCGGATCCGGGGTGCGAAACCAGCTGTGACCTGCGTCCAGCTGATCGCCGAGAACAAGGCGCAGCTCCATCAGACTCGCTCCCCCTCAGGTTGCTGGCAGCGGTGACGAGCGTGGCGACAGCGCTCACTGCAGTAGCGAACCTCCTCCCAACTGCGCGCCCACTTGCGCCGCCAGCTGAAGGGGCGTTGGCAGACGGGGCAGATCTTCTCGGGCAGATGGGGTTTGCGATGCATGGGTCTTCCTGCTGTGGGCAACGAGGTAGGGTGAACGGGGTCAATTCAACGGGATAACAGCTTAACGAAGCGGGGCGCCTCGTGGATCATCGAGAATCGCGTCGGGTCGAGTGAGTGCGCACTTTGTGAGCGGGCGCACAGCTCGTCGGTGCGCCCCTTGTTTGCAAATTAACCTGCCGTTAACGTGGCGAGGCTGCCCGCTGGCAGCACCCATCAATGGATCTTATTGGCCACCGACTGTTTACAACCGATATGGAGGGGAGTGATGCCAATCATGACAGCTACGCCCCGGGCAGCTAGCCTGCTCGCCCACTGGTATACCCGGGATCCCATTCTCACCTTCGACTTTCCTCACCGCTGATTGGCGGCACCCGCCGTTTGAATTTGTCAGCCGGACGACTCTGATCGCCCCGGCCTCTTTGCCAAACCCTCTTTCAAACACACTGGCCTTGCGCCGGTGAGGAGTCTTTTATGCGTCGTATACCCGAGCCGTTTCGTATCAAGATGGTCGAGCCCATCAAACAGACCACTGGCGCCGAGCGCCGTGCCGCCCTCGAGGCCGCTGGCTGGAACCCCTTCCTGCTGCTGGCCGAAGATGTTTATATTGACCTGCTGACCGACAGTGGCACCGGCGCCATGTCCGACCGTCAGTGGGCCGGCATCATGATGGGGGATGAGGCCTATGCGGGCAGCCGCAACTTCGTCGAGCTGGAGCGCGCGGTGCGCGAGATCTTTGGCTACCAGCATGTGATGCCCACCCACCAGGGGCGCGGGGCGGAGCAGATCCTCTTCCCCGAGCTGGTCAAACGCTGCAAGGGCAAGGCGCCGGTCTTTATCTCCAACTACCACTTCGACACCACCAAGGCCCACGTGGAGTTGGCTGGCGCGCGGGCCATCAACCTGCTCACCCCGAAGGCCCTCGACACCACGGCCCCCTACGCCTGGAAAGGGGATTTCGATCTCGGTCGCCTGACCGACACCATCGAGACCCTGGGAGCCGACAACGTGGCTGGGGTCATCATCACGGTGACCTGCAACAGCGCTGGCGGCCAGCCGGTCTCCATGGCCAATATGGAGGCGGTCTCCGAGCTGGCCCGTCGCCACCAGATTCCGGTGGTGATCGACGCCGCCCGCTTTGCCGAGAACGCCTGGTTTATCAAGGAGCGGGATCCGGCCTATGCCAAGCACAGCATCAAGGAGATAGTGCGCCAGATGTTCGCTCTGGGGGACATCTTCACCATGTCGGCCAAAAAGGACGGACTGGTCAATATCGGCGGGCTCTGTTGCTTTAAAGAGGATCTCGATCTGTTCCGCGCGGTACAGGTGCGCTGCGTGGCGATGGAGGGGTTTGTCACCTATGGCGGCCTTGCGGGGCGGGACATGGCGGCGCTCGCCATCGGCCTGCGGGAGGGGATGGATGAGGAGTATCTCACCTACCGTATCAGTCAGGTGGCTTATCTGGGTGAGCGGCTGGCCGAGGCGGGCATCCCTATCCAGACCCCCACCGGCGGCCATGCGGTCTTTGTCGATGCCAAAAAGCTGCTGCCCCATATTCCAGCCGAGCAGTTCCCGGCTCATGCGCTCGCCTGCGAGCTCTATCTGGAAGGGGGCATGCGCGGGGTGGAGATCGGCTCCCTGCTGCTCGGGCGCGATCCCGCCACTGGCAAGCAGGAGGCGGCGGACTTCGAGTTGCTGCGCCTCACCATTCCGCGCCGGGTCTACACCCGGGATCATATGGACTATGTGGCCGACTGCCTGATCGCGGTGAAAGCGCGGGCCAGCGACATTCGCGGGCTCACCTTTGCCTACGAGCCACCGCTGCTGCGCCACTTTACCGCACGGTTGAAACCGGTCTGATCAGCAACTGGTTAGATGGGGTGATCAACCGCGTCAAACAGTGAAGATCAAGGGCTGCCCCCGGTTACACAGCACAGTAAAAAAGCCCCCGCACCAAGGTGCGGGGGCTTTCGTTTATCGAGGTAAAGCTGGGGTCAGACCGCCTGATACTCCAGCTCGACCGAGCCCAGCGCCTTGAGGGTGGACTGGGCGGAGTCCCGCTGGCTGATCTGGCCGTTTTTGCTCTCCAGCAGCACGGCGCGGCGGATGGTGGCGAGATCTTCACCGTTCAGCACCGCATGGGCACAGGCCATCTGCATCGGCGGCAGGCTGGGGTTGAAGGCGGCGTTCTCGGCGTAGCGGCCCGAGAAGAGGCGACCATCGGCAAACTGCAGCGCCACAGCAGCATAGCCCTGACTGTAGGGGGCATAGCTTTGGCGGGCGGCGGCCAGCGCGGCCTGCCACAGCGGGTCTTCGCTTTCGAGCGTGAGCTCGGCGTGATCCTGCGGGCTCATCAGGGCATCCGTGATGTCGAGATCCGCCGGGCCAAAGGAGTGGGGCAGGAAGGATTGCAGGGCGCTCAGGTCGTCCGGCAGAGAGACTTTCAGGATCTTGGCAGTGCTCAGCTCGTTCATAAACTGACGGCAGTGGCCGCAAGGGGTGTAGTTGACGGTGATTTCAGAGATCCCGGTCTCGCCACCCAGCCAGGCGTTGGAGATGGCGGACTGCTCGGCGTGGACCGAGTGGAACAGACCTTGACCCGAGAACTCCATGTTGGCGCCAAAGTACCAGCTGCCGCTCAGGCCGCAGGCGATGGCACCGACGTAAAATTTGGAGATGGGCGCTACCGAGCAGGCGGCGGCCAGCGGCAACAGGGCTAGACGCAGGGCGCGATCATCGAGTCCTGTGGCGGCTTTCAGGGTGGCGACTTGCTCCGGCGTGAAGCGGGCGTTGAAGTCGGCACTATCCAGCATGGGCTGCACGGCTGCTTTGAGCGGGGCAGAGAGGGTATCGAATGGCTTGGCAAAACGGGGATGCATAGTGTGTCCTCAAAGGCCAATTGGGCGGCCATTGTAGGGAGCAAGCTCGGGTAAATGTGTGAGCAGGCTCACGCCCTGACGGGCAAACGGAGGGGGATGGTAATGGAAACGTTTGTCTTGTGCAAATTGTGCGGCAGGTCGCACCCCGAGAGGCCCACAGGCCTGTCGGGGTGCTCAATCGGTGGTCAATAGGGTGATCAGATCAGCCAGTGATAGATGGCAAACAGCAGCGGGGCGACGGCTGCGGTGAGGATGCCGCACACCACCATGGCCAGTGACGCAAAGGCGCCCTGGGTGATCCCCTTCTCGGCGGAGGTAGCGGTGCCGATGGCGTGGGCACAGGCCCCCATGGCGAGCCCTTGCGCTTCCGGATCGGTCACTTTCAGCAGTTTGAGCAGTGGATAGCCGATCAGGGCGCCGACAATCCCCACTACCACTACCACGGCGGCCGCGATGGCAGGAATGCCGCCGATGGACTGGCTGACGCTCATGGCGAGCGGGGTGGTGATGGATTTGGTAGCCAATGAGGCGAGCAGCGCCGGATCTGTGCCCATAAAATGACCGATCAGCAGGGTTGTGCACACCGAGATCAAGACGGAGGCGAGGGTACAGATTAGGATGGGCTTGAGCTTGGCCTGGATCTGGCGCGCCTGCTGATAGAGCGGCAGCGCCAGCGCCACCACGGCGGGCTCCAGCAGCATGGTGATGGGGCTGCTGCCGCGCTCGTACTGCTCAAGGGGCAGATCGAGCCAGAGTAGTAGTCCAATGATCACCGCGGTCGGCACCAGCACCGGATTGATGATGGGCCAGGGCAGGCGGCGATAGAGGGCGCGGGTAGCGAAATAGAGCGCCAGGGTCAGAGGAATGGCTAGCCAGAAGATCATCTGTTCATCCCCTGGTAGAGCCGACCGACGGTGGCGAGGATCAGCACGATCCCGAGCACGATGCAGAGCATGATGACGCCGAAGGATTGGCGCAGGGGCTCAAGCCAGGCCACCAGTCCGACCGCAACCGGCACGAACAGCACGCCCATATGGCGCAGCAGCAAGCCTGCGCCCAACTCGACCCAGTGCAGCTTGATCAGTTGCAGGGAGAGCAGCACAAACAGCAGCAGCATGCCGATGATGCTGCCGGGAAAGGCGAATGGCAAGATGGCTGCCACGGTTTTGCCTGCCAGCAGGCAGGCGACGATGACCATAAAGTCACGAAGGTAAAGCAAGGCGCGTTGCGTGATCACGTGAGCCTCATCGACTGGGAAGAAAAATCGCAGTTTACCAGAGAGGCCGGGTCGCGGCATTAAAACAATAACAACTGAAATCAGTTCATTTGAAGCTGATTTGTATGGCGATGATCCGTTGAACAATCTTTTGAACATCGTCTGATAGAACCCTTTTCGAACTACAAGGAGTAGTGATGACATCCCTCTTGTCCCGCGTTCGCCAGTTGGCGAACGATAACGCGTTGCCACCCCATCTGCTGCAAACCCGTCAGTGGGAAGGGCCTCTGTGCCGGGTGCGACTCGACAACACCGGCGCTGATGCCACCCCGGTTGAGCGCTGGGTGCTGTTTGACGGCAAGCTTGGCCTGCCGGTGGAGAGCGCCATCTATGGCGAAGGATTCCAGATGCTGGCCCAGACCATGGGTAGCTGGCAATCACCGCAACATGTCGGCCGTTGCCCCGATGCCACCGTCTATCGCATCACCGATGACAACGGCTACCACACCATTCACAACCTGCTGCTGGTGGAGCATAACAAGGGGTGGCTGCTGCTCGCCTTTGCCAGCTGCCACCGTTTGGGCGGGGAGTTTCGCCTCTATCCAGATGGTCGCTTGCAGATCCTGATGAACTGCGAAGGGCGGGAACTTGCGGCCGGTGAGCACTGGCAGAGCGAGGCACTGATCTGCCTCGAAGGGGCGGAGCGCGAGGATCTGCTGGCCGAACTGGCACAGCTGATCGAGGCCGAGCACGGCTCGCTGATCGGCAAGGTGAGTGATCGTCCGAGCGGCTGGTGCTCCTGGTATCACTACTACGCGGATGTCAGTGCCGCCGATATTTGTGAAAACCTGCAGGTGCGTGCCAAGCGCTTCCCTGCCCTGCGTTATGTGCAGATCGACGACGGCTATCAGGCCAAAATGGGCGACTGGCTCACCCCGTCGGCCAAGTTTGAACAGGGGGTGGCATCACTGGCTGCGGAGATCAAACAGGCTGGCTGTGAGCCCGCTCTCTGGGTCGCTCCCTTTATTGCCGAGCCCGGTTCGCAGGTATTTCAGGATCACCCCGACTGGTTTGTGAAGGGGGATGACGGCCTGCCGCTCCCCTCCGAGCGGGTCACCTATGGCGGTTGGCGCTGCACCCCCTGGTATGTGCTGGATGGCACCCACCCCGAGGTGCAGGCGCACCTCGAGCGGGTGTTCCGTACCCTGCGCGAGCAGTGGGACATCCACTACTTCAAGCTCGATGCCAACTTCTGGGGCGCTATCCATGGTGGTCGATTCCACGATCCGGCCGCCACCCGGGTTGAAGCCTATCGGCGCGGCATGGCGGCCATCCTGCGTGGTGCAGGTGAAGGTGCTTTCCTGCTCGGTTGCAACGCCCCTATCTGGCCAAGCCTTGGGCTGGTGCACGGTATGCGGGTGAGTGACGATGTGGAGCGCAACGGCCACCGCTATCGCCAGATTGCCCGCGAGGCCTTCTGCCGCGCCTGGCAGAACGACAAGCTCTGGGCCCTCGACCCCGACTGCATCTGTCTGCGGGATCTGCCGAGCCAGCAGGCCAGCAAGGCTGAATACCGCTTCCATCTGGCTGCGCTGGTGGCGAGCGGCGGCATGATGCTGGCGGGTGATCGACTGCAAGATCTCGATGAGGAGCAGGCGGCGCAACTGCACAAGCTGCTGGAGCTCTGCGCGGCCCGGGCACCCTCTGCCCGTTTCGAGTCGATGGACTTTGCTTGCGGCGAAGTAAGCCTGCCAGAGGGAGGCACTCTGCTCTGCCTGTTCAACTGGGAGGGGCAACCACAAGAGTTTCTGCTGCCGGAAGGGGGAGCTGATTTTTGGCACGGGCAGGCTGTCGGCACGGCCGTGACCCTGCAAGGGGGCGAGGGGCGGGTGATCCACTACACCTGATCACTGCGTCACTACAAACAATTCAGGCTCCATCACGGAGCCTGAATTGTTTTCAATCACTAGCGTTAGTAACGCCACTCAAAGCCGATGGCGTATTTGGCGGAGCCATAGCCCGGGATGTCGCTGCCGGAGGCGATCGCCTTGAGGGTCAGCAATGGGGTGAGAGGAACCCCCAGACCGAAGCCGATGGCCAGCTGATCATTGGGGTTCCCCATCAGATCGACTCGCATCACCCGATAGAGGGACATATCCTCGCTCAGGTGTGTATACGCCTGTGACGCACGGTTATAGGCCTGACCAAATACTTCCAGCTGAAAACCTGACTGGGCACTGATGGCCAGCGGCACCCCGACAAACTTGTAGAGATGGGAACCGTTGAAGTAGCTGTTGGTGATCTGGGGAGTGAAGTCAGTCTGCTGGTAGAGGGTGCTGAAGTTGTGTTCGACGATGCGATAGGTCTGCTCCGGCAGGCGAGCAAGATAGTCCGGCACATCGAACCGGTATGCGGCGTTTGCTACCAGCGGCAGCAGGGTCAGTAATCCGAGCAATGCGTGGTGACGAGGCATCAGCAAATGGCTTCCGTTCGGCCAAACAGATCTCTTGCGTTTGGGACATTCGCCCTGAGTGTTGCAAGATATTGGTTTTTGGGGAAATCCCCTTCGTCATTATGACCTGAAGAAGGGGATGGGCGGGAAGGATTTATTGTGAAACTACTCACAACTCATAAATCTTCCAGATAGCGATAGAGACTCTTGAGAATCGCAAAGTTCCGTTCGTTACTCTGGTTCTGCTCTGCCAGCGCCTCGATACGGGGCACATAGTCCGGCAGACGGCGGCTGAAGTAGTCGCTGCAGTGCAGGCGCCAGCGCTTCTGCTCCGCTTCGCTCAAGGTGTGTGGCCAGTTGCGGGCGCGGTAACGAAACAGCATCTCCGGCAGCCGCGGATCGGTAAAGGCAAATTCCCGCTCACCCAGCAGATCCGCGGGGGTGGCGCGCACCAGATCCATTGTGGACTTGTCGCCGTGGCCAAAGAATCCGGCGTAGAGCTGGGTATCGGGGTCGCTGTCATTGCTGCCGGCAAACTCCTGATTGAACACCTCCACCAGTTTTTCCCGCACCTCGGGGTGGGCGCGCAGCAGATCCAGGCTCTTGCGGCACTGCTCCCGATCGATGCCCAGCTCATCGGCCCGCTCCGGTGTCAGGGTGGCGGCCGGTGCCAGCACCGGGCACTTGTTGATGTGCACCAGTTTGACCGGAATACCCGCCAGATCCCCCAGCTCCTCTTTCTTGGTGTAGAGCCGCTCGCGGATCTCCTCGCTGTTGAGTTCGATAAGCGGGGTAGGGTCGCGGGTGAGGTCCACCATGATCACCGCATTCTGGTTGGTGGGATGCCAGGCGAGCGGCGAAACCCAGCTCACGCACCCCTGCCAGGGGGAGAACATGCCGGAAACGTGCACCAGCGGCTTCATGGTCACCACGTCAATCAGCGCCTTCACCTTGTTCTTGTTGCGCAGCTCAAACAGGTAACCAAACAGCTTGGGTTGGGCTTTTTTTACCAGCTTGGCCATCTCGATGGTGGCCAGCACGTCCGAGAGCGCATCGTGGGCATTGGCGTGCGCCACGCCGTTGGCGACCGTCAGCTTCTCCAGCCTAAAACTCGGCTTGCCCTCATCGTCAAAGGCCCACTCTATCCCCTCCGGCCGCAGGGCATAGCAGGCCCGCAGCATATCGAGGATATCCCAGCGGGAGTTGCCGTTTTGCCAGCTGTAGGCATAGGGGTCATAGAAGTTGCGATAGAGGGTGTAGCGGGTCACTTCATCATCGAAGCGGATGCTGTTGTAGCCCAGCACACAGGTATTCGGAGTGGCGAACTGTTCATGGATCTGGCGAATGAAATCCGCTTCGCACAGCCCATCCTTCATCGCCTTTTGTGGCGTGATACCGGTAATGAGGCACGCCTCCGGATCCGGTAGATAGTCCGCCGGCGGCTTGCAATAAATCACCAGCGGCTCGCCAATGAGGTTGAAATCCGCATCGGTACGGATACCGGCAAACTGCGACGGTCTGTCCTTGGCGGGGCTGATGCCGAAGGTCTCGTAATCGTGGAAGTAGAATGTGGGCTCGTTGCCGGCGTGTGCTGTTTTGCTCATGTTGCTCGAGATGAGGTATCCGATGACGGCGGCTAGCGCCTGGGTGGGTGGTGCCATGCACCACAATTGCGTGCATGGTAAACCATAGCGCAGGCAGAACGAAGGGCGAGCCGCGCAGGTGGTGGTTTATTGGGCGGAACATTGCTTGATGCCTGACAAGTCGTGGTTGTGGGGGCTGTCTTACAAAATAATTAAATCCGCACTCTTGAGCTTGAAGGCACAGCCTTGCTGGATGAGCTCCTCCCGGTTGGCCAGCACCAGCGGGTAGAGCAGGGGATGTTGTTGGTGTTCGCCGTTATAGCTCACCTGCATGCGTTCCAATGCGTAATGTACTAAGGGGATCCGTTGGCTGAGCAATAGCTGGTTCCCGGTCATGGCATAGTCTCTGGCAATGATGGCCTGCTGTCCCTCGCTGAGGCCTGGATTCGGAACGACTACAGCGGTCACTTGGGTGTTCCACTCCAGATCTTGATCCCGGCCGTGAGGGGAGGCATCCAGCAGATCCGGTTCGCCCCGAAAACGACTCATCACAAAGTCCAGATATTCCCCTTTCTTCTCGCAGTAGGCACGTACGTGCCAGCGGATCCCGTCATAGACCAGAGTGTGAGGCACGATATTGCGGCCACTCTGCTCCTCTGAACTGAGGGATACGTAATCGACATCGACCCGCAGTTGGCCGCGCGCCGCTTGCACCAAGCCACGCACGATTTTCGGGTCGATATGGCGGTTTGGCACATCCAGGATCTCGATGTGGCCGTAGCGCAGATCCATCAGCGGCAGTGTCAACAGGCCCGCTTCATGTTGGCGCTGGTGCTGCTTTTCACGGTGTAGCAGCATCAGGTACTCATCCACTTTTCCCTCACTAAAGCGCGGGACAAAGTGTTCTGTGGGTTTGTATCCCTTCAGGCTTCTGTCATAGACCAGCCCTTCCGGTGAGTAGTGGGTCAGGTAGTGGTTGATATCCCGCGACGCCTGTTGGCGGCCGATATTGAAGGCGGTCATCAGATGGTTGGTGGTCAGCCGTCCCTCCCACTGCAAGACGATCTCCAGCAGACGAAAACGAAGGGTTTGATCCCAGGTGAGCTCTTTGGGTGCCATACGTGCTCCAAAATGCGACATGTTTATGTAACCAGTATCGGCATGAGTATACAGGCTACATATAATGAGTCCATCGAAATGAGCGCCAAAGGGGAATGCCATGAACGGGAAGCTGGATAGTGCGTACAGCCATCACGCCGCGTGCCGGATGCAGCAGCGCGGTATTGCTCCCGAGCTGGTAGAGCTGCTGCTGAGCATCGGACGTTCTTCTTATCACCAGGGACGCGAACTGGTTTATCTCGATCGCAAAGGCGTGACGATGCTGCAAGCCGAGTACGGAGTGCCAGCGGAATGCTGCCAGCGGCTGCGCGTTCACTATCTGGTACTGCAAGGCGGTGAGATTGTCACCGTCGGTCATAAAACCACCCACTTCAAACGCGATCGTCACTGAGGCGCTATGAACTCAAGTCTGTTATCAGGTCAGGCGGCCATGCCCCTGATCAAGGGGATATATTGCCTACTGCCAGCCGAGCGAGCTAGGGAGCTGACCGTTCTGCTTGCCAAAGGCACGTGTCACCAAGAGGGTGAGACTTCACCACTGGCGGTGGTGGTGGCATTGGCTATCCATGTCGAACAACATAGGCTGGATTGCACGTCACAGCCCATCTATCTGGGGCGTGAGCAACTGATGGTCGGTGCTGCTGATTTGCTGGGGGAGGATGCCTGCTTTGAAGATCAGGATGCGTTTCGTCTGTTGGCGCTGCTACTCGACAAATTGCTGCGAGGAGTGCGTGGCAGTCGCCAGGCCAAGCTGGATGGACTAACGGTAAGCGTCATGGAGCAGCGGGCGCTGGCAGCCACATCTCCGAATAGCGGCGCCGTGGTGCGCGGCAGCTGGCGGCGCAAGTCACGCAATCAGCTGGGCCATGCCAGCTGGCTGGATGTAGTGGAGGCAGCCCTCTGGTGCTTCTGGCATGGTGACGATTTGGCAAGCGGCGAAGTGCTACTCGGTGTGCTGCTGGGCAGGGATGAGCGGGTGCGGTTGGTCTATGGTCTGTTAACCGGGGCTTTCTATCTGTCAGATCGGACGGATTGAAGCCGCGGGGCCATCGCAGCCCGCCATCTTGCGACTGATTAACCAGCCAGCTCAACCACCGGATAACAGGCATCTCCCCACAGGGTATCGGGATGGGTCATCATCAACTCGATGATCACCGGCACCAGTTTGCCGAGCAGGTTGGCGCAATCCTTCAGTTGTT
The DNA here is from genome assembly GCF_000819685.1 of Aeromonas allosaccharophila. Lineage (GTDB taxonomy): Bacteria > Pseudomonadota > Gammaproteobacteria > Enterobacterales > Aeromonadaceae > Aeromonas > Aeromonas allosaccharophila. Next base: position 69,425 of record NZ_CDBR01000099.1, read on the forward strand.
TGCGATTGACCGAGCTGTTCCAGGTCGCACCGCCATGAATTAACTGGTTGCGCAGGGTATAGAGGCGGTTAAACACCACGCCCAGCAACTGTGGGGTGTTGCTGCTGGCGAGGGCCTGGGTTGCCATCTTCTTGCCTTGTGCCAGCCGCTCCTTCCACTGAGCTTCGCTGATCTTGCCGCTGTGATAATCCCAGAAGCCTTGCAGCACAAACGGGGTGTCCAGCAGCATGCGGATACTGCCAGAGAACTCTTGCCAGACGAGTTGCTCGATCTGCTTATGCTCATCTAGGTCACACAGTTTCTCCAGAAAGCCTTTGAAGGTCTCCTGTTCCGAGAGGCGACGATCGTCATCGATTTCAGTGGCATAGGCCGCATTGAACGCAATCCAAAGAAAGATAAAGCGGCCATCTTCATCCTCGGCCATTTCGGCGCGTTGCAGCCAGCTTAATGCACGATGAACTCGTAGGTTGAGGTTGCTGGGGGCGTGTTTACGCAGTGTGCGGTGACGGGTTTTCAACTGTTCAAAATTCAACGATGGACTCCTTTTCAATCAGGATCGGATGAATAGTGTGCACCTGTGACATCAAGGTCACCTGCGATAGGTGATCGGGGTATCAGCATGGCGTTCTGGTCGTGGTGATGGTCACTTGCCAATCACATCTCTGATCTTTGCCATGGCCAGTTCCAACACCGACGCTGGCGAGCGTTCAAGTGGCGCATGATGACACTCGGGACAGGACTCAAACCAGCTGTGGCCACGCACCATCACGTCGCTCTTGGGAGCAACCGTCTTGTGCCAGCCGCACTCTGGGCAGCGAAAAGTGGAGGGGGGTGGTGCAATTGGCATGATATTCCTCAAACAAAGTTCCATTTCGGTCCACCTTATCACAGCGATGGGGCGATGAGTGCCGCGGGTCTCACAGATCTCTACTGGAATGTGGCCCCTGATTAACAACCCCTTGCGTACTATGACCACAGGTGTCTGGCGCCGAGTGTGTGGCCCCGTTTCAGTGGTGTACATGCAAAGAGAGCCGCCAGCTGTTTGTACTGGTTTTGTGACCTGTCAGCTTTATTTGGCAACTACCGGCATGACCCATCGCGTTTTAACAGATAGTTAGAGCAAGCACCGTCTATTATTTCGCGCCATGTGCTGTCGGTACGGTGCAAGGGAGGCGAGCTCCTCGGGGGCTGAAATCGTTCGTGGAGGTAACATGTCATCACTCACATCTGCCAAGCCGGGTGCCACTGCCGATTTACTGGCCGGGATCACCGCTGCTGCCGTGGTCCTACCCAAGGCGATGGCCTATGCCACCGTGGCGGGTTTGCCGGTGGCGATTGGTCTGTATACGGCGTTTGTTCCCATGGTGCTTTATGCGCTGCTGGGCTCTTCCAGAGTACTCAGCGTCAGCTCGACCAGTACGCTGGCCATCCTCACCGCGACCCAGTTGGGAATCGTGGTGCCGGATGGTGATCCCGACCGGCTGCTGACCGTCACGGCAACCCTGACCATGCTGGTCGGGATATTGCTGATGCTGGCGGCGGTGTTGCGGTTGGGGTTTGTCGCCAACTTTATCTCTTTGCCTGTGCTGGTCGGTTTCAAGGGGGGGATTGGGTTGGTGATCATTCTGGATCAGCTACCCAAATTGTTCGGCGTGCATATCCATAAAGAGAATTTTTTTGCCGATGTTTACCATCTGTTGCAGGCCTTGCCCCAGACCTCATGGTTGACGCTGGCCATCGCCCTGGTGACGTTGGTGCTGCTGGTGTTCATGGAGTGGCGTTTCCCGCACTCACCCGCGCCCTTGCTGGGGGTTGCCATCGGTATCGCGCTGGTATGGGGATTGGGCTTGAACGAGCAGGGGGTGTCGATTGTCGGCACTATTCCTACCGGCCTGCCCGCGTTGCAATTGCCTGATCTGGCGCTGGTACTGCAACTGTTGCCCGGCGCCGCCGGGATAGCCTTGATGAGCTTTACCGAAACCATTGCTGCGGGCCGAGCCTTTGTCGGGGAGGGAGAGCCGGAGCTCAACCCGAACCGGGAGCTGGTTGCCACCGGGCTTGCCAATCTGGGTGGCGCATTTTGTGGCAGTATGCCCGCCGGAGGGGGGACGTCCCAGACGGCCGTGGTACGCTCTGTGGGCGGTGTCAGCCAGCGGGCGTCTGTCGTGACGGCGACGATGGCATTGGCCACCATGCTGTTTCTGGCACCGCTGCTCTCCTGGCTGCCGCACGCCACGCTGGCCGTGGTGGTGATCGTCTATTCGGTGGGGCTGATCCAGCCGGGTGAATTTCGCAAGATCGGCCAGATCAGAATGATGGAGTTTCGCTGGGCGATCATCGCCTGCCTGGGGGTGCTGATTTTTGGCACCTTGCAGGGCATTGTGGTGGCCATCCTGGCCTCGCTGCTGGGCTTGGCGAGTCAGACGGCCCAGCCCCGGGTCTATGTGATCGGGCGCAAACCCGGAGAGGATGTCTTGCGCCCCTTGTCGGAGCGTCATCCCGATGATGAGACCTTTGCTGGGCTGCTCATCCTTCGTCCGGAGGGGCGCCTCTTTTTCATCAATGTGCAGCATGTCGCGGCCCGGATCCGGCAGTTGATCGCACAGTATCAGCCCCGGGTGGTGGTACTGGACATGAGCCGCGTCACTGATGTGGAGTATTCGGCCCTGATGATGCTGGTGGAGGGGGATCAGCATGCGCGGCTCAAGGGGGGGGAGCTCTGGCTGGCAGGGCTCAATCCCGAGGTGCTGGAAAATGTCCGCCGCTGTGGTCTGGCTCGGCAGTTGGGGGAGACGCGTCTGCTATTTAATGCCAGAGCGGCGATCCGTCAGTATCAGCAGCAATGGTCAGGGGAGCAGGGGGAGCGTTAGCTCCCCCGACGGGCTCAGAATAGTTCCGGAATATAGCGAAATGGATGATCGGCCGGTTGTATCTTGCCGATCTTGCGCTTTGGCAGCTTGATGGGCGCGCTTGGCAACGTCTCATAAGGGACGTGGGCAAGCAGGTGAGAGATGATATTGAGCCGCACCCGCTTCTTGTCTTCAGAGCGGGCAACAAACCAGGGCGCCCAAGCGGTGTCGGTGGCCGCAAACATGGCATCTCGTGCCTGGGTGTAGTCATCCCAGCGATCAAACGACTTGATGTCCATGGGGGAGAGTTTCCAGATCTTGCGTCCATCATCGATCCGGTCTCGCAGGCGACGTTCCTGTTCGGCAGGGCTGACCTCCAGCCAGTATTTGAGCAAAATGATGCCCGAATCGACCATGGCCCGTTCGACCAGCGGGGTGCCAGCCAGGAACTTGTCGCTGGCTTCCGGGCTGCAGAATCCCATCACGCGTTCAACACCGGCCCGGTTGTACCAGCTGCGATCGAAGATCACGATCTCCCCCGCGGCCGGCAGATGGGGAATGTAACGCTGAAAATAGAGCTGGCTCTTCTCCCGCTCGGTGGGGGCGGGCAGCGCGATCACCCGGAACACCCTGGGGCTGACCCGTTCGGTGATCGCCTTGATGGTTCCCCCCTTGCCTGCGCCATCACGGCCCTCAAAGACGATGCAGACCTTGAGCCCCTTGTGTACCACCCACTGCTGCAGTTTCACCAGCTCGACATGCAGGCGTTGCAACTCCTTCTCGTATGCCTTGTTGCCAAGCGGTTCCTTGTCTGTGCTCGGATCCGATGGCGTTGATTTTGATTTCTTGTGGCTCATGATAGTCATCCCTGGTGAGTTGTCGTTGCCGCCTGTTGTCGGGCAGCTTGCGCTAACCCGTTGTTCAGCATGCTTTTAACAGTAGTTGAGCACGCGTTCCAACGCGATGTATTGATGGCCGGTTATGGTGGTGGCACGCAGCGTTGTCAGCTGGCTGCCGGAGCCTGCGATCCCTCTACCCGCTGTTGCCCATGCCTTCTGGTTATAAGGGGTATAACAAGCGCGTGACAGCACGAGCCTTTAGACTGCACACCTCAAAACAACAATTTTTCAGATGGTGCAGTTATGGTGATTACTCAGGGTCCACAGTTCAACGGCAAGGCATCCAAGCGGATGCACGTGATGGCCAAACCGATCGGGGCCGTGTGTAACATCGACTGCACTTACTGCTACTACCTCAGCAAGCAGGATCTGTTGCAATACAAGAAGGGGTGCTCTCCCGAGATGGACGAGCAGACCCTTGAGACCTATATCCGCCAATATATCGAGGGGCAGAATACCCCCGAGATCATCTTTTCCTGGCAGGGGGGCGAGCCGACCCTGCTCGGGCTCGACTATTTTCGCAAGGTGGTCGAGTTGCAGCGCAAATACCAGCCGCAAGGGGTGGTGATCGCCAACGATCTGCAGACCAATGGCATCCTGCTCAACGACGAGTGGTGCGAGTTTCTGGCGGCCAACAACTTCCTCATTGGCCTGAGCATCGATGGCCCCGAGCTGCTGCACAACGCCTACCGGGTCAACCGCGCCGGCCGTGGCACCTTCAAGCAGGTGATGGCGGCGGTGGCGTTGCTGCATAAATACAAGGTGAAATTTGCCACCCTGACTTGCGTCAACAACCTCACCAGCAAGAATGCGCTGGAGGTCTATCGCTTCCTGCGTGACGAGGTGAAGTCGCCCCAGATGCAGTTTATTCCCATCGTCGAGCAGAAGAGCTTTCGCACCACCGCGCCCCAGACCTGGCAGCAGCAGGAGCAGCTCCGGCAGGGGGACAAGCGCCTCAATCCGTGGCACAAGAACTCGGTAGTCGAGCCCTGGTGCGTCTCGGCCGAAGGGTGGGGGGATTTTCTCATCACCATTTTCAACGAGTGGGCAGAGCGGGATCTGGGTCGGGTCTTCGTGCAATATTTCGAGGCGTGTGTCGAGACCTGGATGGGACGCAAGAACCCCCTCTGTACCCTGGGGGAGATCTGCGGCAAGGGGCTGGCAATGGAGCCCAACGGCGATGTGTTTGCCTGCGACCACTATGTCTATCCCAAGTACAAGATCGGCAATATCTACCATCAGCCGCTCAGCGAGCTGGCCTACTCCCCCGATCAGCAAGCGTTCGGCTTTGCCAAGTCACGCAGTCTGACCCGTCAGTGCCAGCAGTGTGACTACCAGTTTGCCTGCTATGGCGAGTGCCCGAAGAACCGCTTTATCCGCACTGACGAGGGGGAGGCGGGTCTGAACTACCTCTGCGCGGGATGGCACAAGTTCTTCAACCACATCGATCAGTCGATGGCCTATATCCTGCGCCGTGCCGGTTATCCGGTGGCACATGGCAAATACCGCGATGCGGTGATCAACAAGCCGCTGGCGAAATAAGGGGTGAATATGTTGAAGATGCGTGATGGCCGTCGTCCGTTGACCGGGGCGCTGCGCCCCCTGTGGTTGGCCCTTGGGCTGGTCTGTGCGGGTCATGTGCTGGCGGCCGAGCCGTCGGCTGCGGTGGTGCAGACGCCCCCGGTGGTCGCACAATCTGCGGCGGTACCCTCGGCAGCACAGATCTCGGCAGCGCAGATCCAGCAGTGGGCCTATAACGCCCAGGATATCTCCCTGCCTGCGGTGGAGCGGGCTGATGCCCTGCGCCAGCTGGCTGCTTACCCGAACCAGAACAGTCTGGTGGCGGTGGCCAGAAGCCTGCGTGATGAGAATGCATTGGTGCGCGAAGCGGCGGTGATTGCCGCCGACCCTTATCAGTTTTCGCACCGCTGGCGGCTGCTCTCGCCGCTGCTCACAGACAGCAGCGCCGAGGTGCGCCGCGCGGTCACCATCAATCTGGCCCGTGACTATGGTGCCATGGATGAGGGCCAGCTGCGCGCCATGCGCCAGCCGCTGGCGGAGGTAAGCGATTATCTCGCCAAACAGCAGGATCCGGCGTTGAAACAGTTGCAGGCGGATCTCTATCGCTGGACCCGCCAATGGGCCAAGGCGCACGCGATCTACGAACAGTTGCTTGCCAATCAGCCCGACAATCCCCAGCTCTGGCTTGGCCTCTCTGACAACTTGCGGGCTCAGCAACGGGATACCGAGGCGCTGGCTGTGCTCGACAAAGGGCTCACCGCGCTGCCGGAGAATGCCAGCCTCCATTACGCCAAGGCGCTGACGCAAGTCCGGCTCGGCGATAAAACAGCGGCTGCGGCGACCATGGAGCAGGCGGCGGAGCTCGCTGGCACTAACAGCTACTTCTGGTATCTCAACGGGGTGATGCAAGAGCCGCTGGATCTCGACAAGGCCACCGGTTCGTTCGAGTTGGCCTACCGGATCTCAGGTGCGCCGGAGCAGCTCTATGCGGTGTGCGATATCTATCTGCGCCACGCTCACCCCAAGAGCGATGACTGCATGAGCGAACTTGGCAAGATAGCGCCCCCCGAAGTGCTGGCCGAGCTTAACGGCAAGCGCGCGAGCCAAGCGGGCAATCCTTCGGTTTTTGCTGGCCAATAACGGCGGCGCTCTCTTTTACTGCACAGGTCAGATGATGAACAACACGCCATTCAAACTTGCGATTCCCTTGCTGGCCACCACCCTGCTGGTGGCGGGCTGTACCCTCTGGCACCATGCCAACAAGCCGATCCATCCGCTGCAGCAGAAGATTGAAGCGGACATGGTGCTGGTGGAAGGAGGCCGTTTCGAGATGGGTTCAGAGGAACCGGGCGCCAAACCCGCTGACGGGCCGGTACACACGGTGGCGGTCAACAGTTTCTACATGGCCAAATTCGAGGTGACCCAGGCCCTGTTCGAAGCGGTGATGGGGCCCTCCATCAGTTACTTCCAGTCACCCAGCGTACCGGTCAACAACCTCAGCTGGCAGCAGGCCAATCTGTTTGTGACGCGGCTTAACGCGTTGACCGGCGGCACTTACCGTCTGCCCACCGAGGCGGAGTGGGAGTATGCCGCCAGGGGGGGCAAGCTCAGTCGGGGTTATCGTTACAGCGGCTCCGATCAGATTGACGAGGTGGCCTGGTACAGCGGCAACGCCAAGAACCGCGCTTATCCGGTGGGGCTGAAAAAGCCCAACGAGCTGGGGATCTACGACATGACCGGCAATGTGGGGGAGTTTGTGGCCGATGCCTTTGAAGAGACCTTCTACCGCCACAGCCCGCAAGATAACCCGAACAACGCCCAGGAGAGCAAGATCCACCTCGCCCATAAGTCGGTACGAGGGGGCAGCTACTCCTACGAGGCCGAGCTTTGCGAGAACTACCGGCGCGATTTTGCCAGCCAGTCGGTGATGATGGCTGACATGGGGCTGCGCCTGGTGCGTGATGCCCGCTAGGGCTGATCGATGGAGGGGGTCAGCCCCAGCTCGCTGACCACCTCGAACAGCTGCTGGCGCAACCAGCGGTGGCCCGCCTCGGCCGTCCGGCTCGGGTGCCAGATGGCCGACAGACTGAATACCGACTCATCAAACGGAAAGGGGAGTACCCGCACGTCATAGATGCCGGCAAAGGTCTCTATGGTTGAGTGGGGCAATACTCCGATGATCTCGCTACGCGCAATGATGGGCAGCATCTCCATGGCGCTCGGTACCCGTACCACGATATTTCGATTGGCCATTTGCGGCAGGTGTTCGGCGGTGATCATGCTGCCCCGTACCTGCCACTGGGCCAGCGCCACATGCTCCTCGGTAAAATACGCCTCCACCGTCAGATCGCTGCCCAGTCGCGGGTGGTCGCTGGCACACACCACCTTCACCTGCTCGGCATAGAGCACCTCGCTCTTGAGCATGCTGCGCCCGCTCTGGGTCATGTCAATGATGAGGTCATAGCGCTGCATCCGCAGATCGCTCTCCATATCTTCGGTAAAGAGGGGATGAACCTCCAGCGCGATGCCGGGAGCCTGCTGGCGGATCTTGCACAGCAGGGCCGGGATCAGCCGGGCGCTGACCAGGGTGATGCAGGCAATGGAGAAGACCCGCTGGGAGGTGTGCGGGTTGAAGGCTCGGGAGGTAGAGAGGGTCGAGCTGAAGTTCTTCAGCGCTGCCGCCATGGCCGGATAGATGTCGATGGCAAAGGAGGTGGGCTCCATCCCCGCGACCTTGCGATGAAACAGGGGATCGTCGTAGATCTCCCGCAGCCGCTTGAGGGCCTTGCTGACGGCGGGCTGACTGATCTCCATGCGCGTTGCCGCCCGCGAGAGGCTGCGCTCTTCATAGATGGCGACAAAGATCGGGATGAGATTCAGCTCGGTACTGCGGATATCAAGCAAAGGGGGCCTCGTTACATGTCCGTGGGATCGATCACGCGGCCGCAAAGGTTGCTTGGTAGCAAGGGAGAGAAAGCGTGCCACACCAATCACTTGGCGCGGCCCGCTGGCCGGTATCCAGTTCCGGCAGTGTAATGAAGAGCGCCTGCAGGTACAACCACAGAAGGGGTTGCGGTTATCCCTCTTTCTTGCCGCTATTGCTGGTGGCCGAGTTGCTGGCTGAGTTGCTGACGGATGCGTGGCTGGCAGAGTGATCGCCGGTCGTCGTGCAGCCATCCGGCTTTGCCAGGCTTGGCAGGGCCGCTCGCCAGCCAATATAGCGGCGCAGCCGCGCGCCACGCAGGCCTTTGGGCAGTTGCAGGTGCGCCAGCAGGCGCCACCCCATCTTGAGCGAGTCAGCCCGATCGAGCGTCCCTTGCTGGAAGGCGGCCTGCTGCTGTTGCCACGCCGGATCGCGGCTGACGCGGCCCAGCTCCAGCTCCCCGCGTCTGGCACGCAGATAGCGATAGGCCAGCACCCGTACCGTTCCCCACTGCCTGCACCAGATGGCGGCGCCGTATTGCCAGCCGAGCGGACGAGGGCGATGGCGGTAGTAGCGGGCGATGGCCAACAGCATCAGCACCAGCAGGGTCAGCGCGCCCACCCCCGCAGCCAGCCCGGGCCCATAGGCCGCCAGCCAAGAGGCGGGCGTGTGGCGCACCCGCAAGGTCTGGCCGGGGAGTGTCAGGGTCTCCAGTTGGCGGGTCTGGCTGTTCCACCATCTCAGCTCCAGCGCGGGCAGGGTCAATTCACCGCCGCGCTGCACGATATAGGTGGTCTGATCTTCGCGCGACGAGAGGTACTCCCCCCGCTCCTGGGTGTCGTCTAGCCGGGCTTGCGCCGGATAGGCCTGCACCCACTCATCGTTATCGATCACCGGGATCAGCGGCGGGATCAGCACCGAGAGGGTATCTTGCCCGTTGGCGGTGACGGTGCGGGTGATGGCATCCCCCACCCGCAGCTCGCCGTCGGCCTGGTCATCTGCAGAGTTCTGCCAACGTTGGCTCAGGGTGAGGTTGCTGGCACTCAGCCAGTGACCGCCGACCGTCAGGGTAGGGTCGGGCAGGGCGGCGGCAAAGCGTTGGGGCCGGGTGGTGAGGGTGAGCGGCTGCGATCCCCCATCAGGCTGGGCGACTGTGACGCGCACCGCAATGGCCGGGATCTCGAACTGGCCGGATTGCTGGGGATAGAGAGTCAGCTCCCAGCGCTGGTGCGACCAGGTTTCGCCATCCTGGCGCTGGGTGAAGTTGGTCGCCAGCTCGCTGCGCTGTTTGACCATGACCCCGGGCAGCTCGAACTGGCCGATGCGGGTGCCGGCGGTAAACCAGCGGTTGGTCGCCAGCTCCAGATAGAGGGTGATCTGCTGGTTGACGGCATAGGGGGCGTTGTTTTCTCCCTGATCATCTTTCAGCCAGCTCTTGAGGGTCACCTGAGCCGCTGGCGCGCGCTCGTGTGCGGCGACAGTCGCGGGCAGCAGCATGGCCCCGAGCAACAGGGTGATGGCGATCTGCGTTCGGTAGTTAGTGCGCATGGGCAGGCTCCTCGTGGCTGGCGACCCGCGGTTGACGTGATCGCTGTTGCTGCTCCTGCAACTGCAGGCGGAATTTGGCCTGCAGGAAGTCGCCCGGGTCAGATTCGACCCGGCGCAGCCATTTTTCGGCCTGGGCCGGATTGGCCAGGATCTGATCTGCCGTCAGGGTTTCCCGCTCCATCAGGGCGGCAGGGACTTTCTCCTCAGCCCCCTCGGCGGTGCGCGGTTCATCTTCGGGCAGTTCACGGGAGTGATCCGGGCCGTCCGGGGTGCCGGTCTGGCTCTGGCTGGCACGATTGATCTCGTCGACGATCCCGCACATCACCCGATAGTTGTTGGCGGCCGCATTGCGCACCACGGGGTCGCTCGCCTCATCCGCCAGTTGCCGGAACAGGCTGCGGGCGGCCAGATATTCGCGCTGTCTGGCGAGGGCGTTGCCGGCATAGAGCAGCGCCTGTTCGGAGTCGGCTTGCAGGAAGGCAGACTGGGCCAGCGCAAACTCGGCGCCATAGTAGTAGGCCACCCCTTTGTAGAAGGGATCCGCATAGTGTTTCGCCGCTTCCAGATAGTCGCCCTGCTGGAAGTACCACTGCCCCTGTTGATCCGGGGTCAGCCAGAGATCGAGCCACTGCTGCTTCAGCCCCTGCGCCCAGTGGTTGCTGGTTGGCGCTTGCGGCTCGGGCGAAGCCAGCGAGAAGGTGGTGGCTTGCACTGGTGTAGTCTGCAACAGGGAGAGACCGACCGCCGCCACCAGACTCCACTGCACCAGCCAGCCCTTGCGAAACCACAGCAGTAGCAGGGCGACCACCGGAAACAGCAGATAGTAGCCCATGTCCTGCCAGGGCATCAGGGAGTCGCTGTGGATCTGAAAGTGGCGAGCCACTGCGCGGTTGATGTCCGCTACGTCCCCAGTATCGACCGTCATGGTAAACAGGGTGCCATCGCTGTCGCTGGCCAGCTGCCGCAGGGAGGCGAGCTCCAGCGGGCTCTTGCCGCGTTGCGCCGGATCGCCGGCAGCCAGGATCAGCAGCTGGTGGGATTGGCCACGGAAATAGTCGGCCAGCGGGGCGATGGCGGACGGGCTGATGCCATCGCTGATCAGCAACACGGTGCTGCCTCGCTCATCGGCCAGCAGGTCGGTGAGCAGGGGGATCACCTGCTCGGTATGCTTGCCCGCTTTGGGCATGATCTCGGGGCGAATGGCGGCGAGAAAGGGGGCAAACACGGTGGTGTCGCGGGTCAGCGGCATGGCGGTGTGGGCCGAGCCGGCAAACACAACCAGACCGCTGCGTCCGCCGCCGCGGGTCGCCAGCAGGTCGTTGATCTTTTGCTTGGCCCGTGCCAGCCGGTTGGGGGCGATATCCTCTTCCAGCATCGAGTCGCTGTTATCGAGCAGGATCAGCAGCGCCCCCTGATCTTCGCCAAAGGGGGAGGGCTCGCGGCTCCAGGTCGGGCCGGTGCAGATCAGGATGGCGAGCCCCATCAACAGCGCTAGCGCCTTGAGGGGGAGATTCTTTTTCCAGCCGGTTTCACCCAGCGTCAGCGCCTTGCGCAGATGTGCAGGCAGGCGCCGTTGCCAGTTGCCCGCCTCGTCCATGCGCCAGCGCAGCACCATGATGGCGATGAGGGGCAGATAGGCCAGCAGCCACCAGGGACGCAGCAAGTGGGCATTCAACCAGAGTTGTTGCCAGAACAGGGTGTCAATCATGGGTGTCTCCTTGACGAGCAGGGCGCAGGCGATAACGCCTGAGGGTCAACAGGGAAAAGAGACCGAGATAAAGGCCGACGCTGGCGGCGATCAGGTAGTGGTGCAGGCTTTCGCGGGTCTGAAAGCGGGTGCTTTCGTAGCGTTGTGGCTCCAGCTCACCGATCACCTGATAGGCGCGCGTCAGTTGTGCCTGATCGAGGGCCTGAAACAGCTGGCCACCGGTCAGGGTCGCCAACTGCTGCAGGGTGTCGAGATCGAGGGCCTGTTCGCCGACGGTGGCCGGATCCCCCATGGCGATGGTGTGCAACCGCACCCCGTTGACCGCCGCCACCCGGGCCGCATCGCGGGGACTGACAAAACTGCCGGTGTCGTTGCCATCGGTGAGGATGATGACGACCTTCTCCCGTTTGCTGGCCATCTGGGCATTTGGCTCATTGCGATCACTTTGGCGAAACACCTTGATCGCCAGCCCGATGGCGTCCCCCAGATGGGTGCTCTGACCCGCCATGGCGACATCGGTCTCCTGCAACAGGGCTTGCCAGGTATCGAGATCGGCGGTAAACGGCGCCTGGATAAAGGCGGCATCGCCAAACAGGATCAGCCCGAGTCGATCCCCCTCGCGTGTTGCCGCAAATTGTTCAAGCACCCCTTTGGCGGCGTCCAGTCTGCTGATCGGCTTGCCGGGATCGGGGGAAAAATCGGTCTCGGCCATGGAGCCGGAGAGATCCAGCACGATCATCACATCCCGCCCGAACCGCTCGCGCACTTGCGGTGGGCCATAGATGGTGGGCTTGGCCAGCGCCACTACCGCCAGCAACCAGACGGTGATCAGGGCGACCCGTTGCCACCAGCTGGGGGTGAGCTGGGTTGCCCCCTCTTGCGGCGGCTCATCCAGCAGCTCTATCAGCAGAGTGAAGAAGGGCACCTTGATGGCACTCTGCCGGGTGCGATAGGCCGGGATCAGGCGAAACACCAGCAGGGGCAGGGGCAGCAGCCAGAAGCAGTGGGGATGGGCAAACTCGAGACCGGCATCAAGCATGGCGGGCCTCCGCCGCCCGCGAGGCGGTGTGAACGGGGGGCTGGTGATGGGCAAGCCAGTCGCTGCACAGGGAAACCAGACAGAGCTGATCACTGACGCTCAATACAACCTGATCACACACCAGCGATACCAGCCAGCGCTCCCCCAACTCGGTGGCGAAGCGGGGCTGCCGATCGGGCAGGGCGTTGTCGAGGGTCTGCAGCAGGGCCATGCCAAACAGTTTGGCGTGCCGGGGATCAAGGTGGGTCAACACCGCCTTGATGATATGAAATAGCCCCAGACTGGCCCCGGCATCAGACCAGTTGAGGGCGCGCAGGGCCGCCAGTGCTTCACGGCGATAGCGCTGTTGCCACCAGCGCTGCACCCTGTGATAGAGCCAGAGCAGCGCCAGCGCGCCCAGGAGCAGGGCAAGCAGCAGCCAGCCTGCGGTTTGCGGTTGCCAGTTGATGGCGTCAGGCACGGTCACATCCTGCAATTCGCGCAGCATATAGGTGCCGGGTAGCTTGTGGATCGTCACTGAGTTCCTCCCAAGGCGGTGATGAGATGGGCGAGGTGGTGGCCACTGGTGTCGAGGCAGATGAGTGGCAAGCCCTTGAGCGCCATCAAGCGTACCAGTTGATCTTTTTTAAGCTGTTGCTGGCGAGCCAGCCCCTGATCCAGCATGGGTAGCTGATGGGGAGCGATATTGAGCTGGTACTGACCATCCCCGACCACCCAGGGGGCATTGGCGGTGGTGCTTGTCGAGAGCGTGGCTTCGAGGGGATCGGCAATATGGAGGGCCAGCACATCGTTGTGCTGCTGCAAGTAGTTGAGGCGGGTCAGCTCGGCCTCGGTGACGCCTGCCCAGTCGCTGAGAAAGATCAGGGTGGCATTTTTCAACTTGAGGCGACCCAGCATCGCCAGCAGCGAGCCCAGCCCGCCTGCCTCGCTGTCATGGCTGGTCACCGAGAGGGCATGATTGGCGGCGCATAGCTGGCGCAACCTCGCCAGCCAGTGGCCACGGGATCGCTGGCCACGCAGCCACTCCACGCCGTCGCAACGCAGAATGGCGAGTCCGACCCGATCGTTTTCTTTCAGTACCTGCCAGCCCAGCAGGGCGGCCGCTTCGGCGGCCACCACCGACTTCATCACCTCCACCGAGGAGAAGAACATGCTGCTGCGCTGATCGACACAGAGGATCACATGGCGATCTTTCTCTTTGCTGTAGCTGCGCACATGGGGGCGACCGGTACGCAAGGTCACTTTCCAGTCCAGGGTGCGAATGTCATCCCCCTGCTGGTAGTGGCGCAGCTCCTCGAAGTTGAGGCCCCGGCCGCGAAAACGGGACTGATGGCGGCCGCACAGCACACTGCCGCTATTGAGCCGTGGCAACAGAGAAAACTGGCCGACCAGTCCCTGCAGCCGCACCAGTGTCAGGTAATCACAATGAATGCGCGGGTCGCCACCGGGCGGTTGCCCGCCATGGGTCAGCCCGTCATGAGATAAGGTGCGAGGATTCATGGCGTCACTTATCCGATGACAACGTGATCGAGCAGCGCCATCACCACCTGTTGGTGATCCACCCCTTGTGCCAGCGCGTCATAACTGAGGGTAAAGCGGTGGCCCAGTACGCTGGGCACCATGGCGCGCACATCGTCGGGCAGCACGTGATTGCGCCCTTGCAGCCAGGCGTAGGCGCGGGCGCACTTGTCGAGCGCAATGGAGGCGCGGGGGCTGGCGCCGACCGCAAGCCACTGCGCCAGATCGGCGTCCGGATAGCGGTCGGGATGGCGGGTCGCCATCACCAGCGCGATGATGTAGTGCTCCACCAGCGGCGAGATGGTCATGGCCGAGAGCTCGGCCCGGGCCTGCAGGATCAGCTCGGGGGAGAGGGGGGCGAAGCGTGCGCCCTGCTGGCGGTTGCCACGCTCTTCGGCCCGCACCAGCCGAATGATCGCCAGTTCTGCCTCGTCGTCGGGATAGGCCACCGACACCTTGAGGGCGAAGCGGTCCATCTGGGCTTCCGGCAGCGGGTAGGTGCCCTCCTGCTCGATGGGGTTCTGGGTGGCCAGCACCATAAAGAGTTCCGGTAGGCGGTGGCTCTTGTCACCGACGGTGACGGTGCCCTCGGCCATCGCTTCGAGCAGCGCGGCCTGCACCTTGGCCGGTGCGCGGTTCACCTCGTCGGCCAGTACGATGCTGTTGAAGATGGGGCCTTGCTGGAAGCGCAACTGGTGGGCTCCCTCGTGCTCCTGATACATCTCGGTGCCGGTCACATCGGAGGGGAGCAGATCGGGGGTGAACTGAATGCGGCCAAAGCTGGCGTTGAGCGCCTCGGCCAGCGCCTTGACCGAGCGGGTCTTGGCGGTACCGGGCAGACCTTCGAGCAGCACATGGCTATTGGTCAGCAGGCCGATGACCAGGGCGCGGATCACATGGGACTGGCCGACCACGCTTTGACCAACCTGTTCGATGAGTTGAGAGATCTGTTGTTGCAAGGGGTTCATAGCGGTTTCCACTGAGTGCATATAACGAGGCAAAGCGAGGGGGCTGGCAGGGGCGCCAACCGGTTTTCACTTTCCGCACGGTTCGGGGGAGCGGTGCGGAAAGTGAAAACGCCCATCAATAAATTGATGGGCGTTGGCGTCAGCACCTTACTTGATGGTGGCGACTTTTTGCTTGAGTGCGTCCAGCTCTGCCAGCTTGCCCTGCAGCATCAGGCTCTGGGAGCTGATGTTGGCCGGGTTCATCTGGAAGCTCTGTTGCATCGGGTAGCCTGGCAGGGTGTCGAAGAACCCTTTCAGGATGCCCTGTACCGGTACGAACAGCCACATGTTGTCAGCCATCCAGCGCATGTACATGCCTGACTCGTGCGGTGCCTTCTCGAACGGGTCGGCACGCAGGTTGATGATTTGCGGCCAGTTCGGGATCTCGCGGGTGGCATCGGAGATGTTGCCCTGCATGGTGGCGAAGTTCAGCTTGAAGTCATTCCAGCGCACGGCGTTCAGCTCGCCGTTGGCAGAGAAGTAGAGCATGGAGTTGCGCGGTGCAGTCTCGGTTTTACCAGACAGGTACGGCATGAAGTTGTAGCCGTCCAGGTGGACGCGCCACTCTTTGCCGTTGGCCTTGTAGCCTTTGGCCAGCTTCTCTTTCACGTCAGGTACGCCGGCGGCGGCCAGCAGGGTCGGCATCCAGTCCTGGTGCGCCATCATGGCGTTGACCTTGGTGCCCGGCTTGATCACGCCCGGCCAGCGAACCAGCTGGGGCACCCGCATTCCGCCTTCCCAGGTGGTGCCCTTCTCGCCGTAGAACGGGGTGGTACCGCCATCCGGCCAGCTGCCGGTTTCGGCGCCGTTGTCGGTGGTGTAGATCACGATGGTGTTGTTGGCGACACCCAGCTCGTCCAGCTTGTTGAGCAGGATACCTACGTGGTCATCATGCTCCAGCATGCCATCGGCATAGATGCTGATGCCGGATTTGCCCTGATACTTCTCTTGCAGGCGGGTCCAGACGTGCATACGGGTGGCGTTGTGCCAGATGAAGAAGGGCTTCTTGGCCTTGACCGCTTTCTCCATGAAGGCCAGGGAGGATTCGAGGAACTCCTCGTCAGCATGCTCCATGCGCTTGCGGGTCATGGGGCCGGTATCTTCAATCTTGCCGTCGGCAGAGGACTTGATCACGCCACGCGGACCGTACTTCTTCTTGAACTCCGGATCTTTCGGGTAGTAGTAAGTTTCCGGCTCCTCTTCCGCGTTCAGGTGGTAGAGGTTACCGAAAAATTCGTCGAAGCCGTGCTTGGTCGGCAGGTGCTGATCGCGGTCACCCAGGTGGTTCTTGCCGAACTGAGCGGTCATGTAACCCTGCTCCTTGAGCAGATCACCGATGGTGGGAGTCCACTCCGCAATACCTTGGGTAGAGCCCGGCATGCCGATGGTCAACAGACCGGTACGGAACGGCTCTTCACCGGTGATAAAGGCGGCGCGACCGGCGGTACAGGATTGCTGACCGTAATGATCGGTAAAGACCGCACCTTCGCTGGCGATACGGTCCAGGTTCGGGGTCTGGTAGCCCATCATGCCCTGGTTGTAGGCGCTGATGTTCCAGTAGCCGATGTCATCACCCATGATCGCAAGAATGTTGGGTTTGGCGGCGGCTGCGGCACTCCCGGCAGTGGCCATTAATGCAAGGCTCATTGCTATTTTGTTTAAATTAATGGCCATTATTGGCTCAACTCCTAATCTGATGTGAATGTTTACACAAAGCGGTCTGATGAAAACCGGGAATACCTATCGACAGGGCTGAAATATCAGCCATCACCAATAACATAGGCAGGCGTGGTGTTATCTCGAGGCTCACCTTAACCGGAAAATAGCGGGGCGAAATCCGTCGCGGATGACCCATCAGTTTCCACAAAACAGCGTTCAACAGTTTCACTCTATTGAGCGGTTATCTCCCTGTCGCCTTATAGCGAATATAACTGCTGGTTATCCGGTGTGTTTTTAGCCAATTCGGGTGCGCTACCCCATACAACACAAGGGGCACGGGCGGTGTGGGGCTCTGTCGTCAACAGGGGACTGCTTGATGGCCGGGGTGACGGGGCTCACATCTCGGGTAATAACGCGGTATTCAAGCCAGGGGAAATAAACAGCAATGTTTATTGGGTATATTGCCAGGGCGACTCTTTAATTTAAATTAAGTGACTCTTAAGCAAAATAGGGTGGTGGTTTATTAAGCTCGCCCGTGTTTTTAAATGTGAGTCAGTTAGCCATCGAACAGGTTGCCAGGCACTTTCATTATTTAACTGAAAAATAATGGACAGATTGAGAATGCGGTTTATCGCAAGCCGTGCGCTTCAGTGTGAGTGCGAGTTTGTGAGTGTTGGGGCCGATATCCGCCGAAAAGGGTGAGGCAAAGGCGCGTGCCATTGACTAAATTGATAGACAGTAAGGAGCAAAACGACTCCAACCTTCAACTATCACATCCCATGGGATACGGATCATGGACAGAGTACAACGCGCAGCCCCCTTTTCGTTGCAAGTGGATCTCAGGCAGGTGGTTTATGCCCTGTCAGCCTCACTGGATCTGGTGGGCATTGGCGATGTGGCCCACGGTAAGCGCGTCGGGATCATGGCCGCCGAGTGCAGCCGGTTTCTGGGGATGAGTGAGGCCGAGCGCTGTCTGCTGTTCGAGCTCGGGGTGTTGCACGATATCGGTGTCTCCTCGACCACTACCCATCACCATCTGGTCAGCGAGTTCGATTGGGAGTCCTCCCAGCGCCACTGCGAGGTGGGGTATCAGCTGCTCAAGGATTTCCGTTTGCTGGTCCCGCTGGCGCTCCCTATCCGTTATCACCATACCCACTGGCACCTGTTGCGCGAGATGACGGAGCTGGATCCCCAGGTAGCCCGCCAGGCCAACCTGATTTTTCTGGTGGATCGCTGTGATGCGCTGGCTGCCCCTCATTACGCGGACGGCTCGCTGTTGATGCACACCGACGAGATCCGCGCACGGCTGCAGGATTGTCGTGACGAGTTCTTTGCCCCAGAGCTGGTGGATGCATTCCTCAAGGCATCCTGCTCGGAGGCATTCTGGTTGCAGTTGGAGGCTCGATCCATCAATGACTACATGTTGGAGATGTTGCAGGTGCGGGAGCCCTGTCTGACCTCGAACGGGGAGCTGAAAGCGCTGGCGCGGATCTTCTCCGGCATCGTCGATGCCAAGAGCCCCTTTACCATGACTCACTCTCTCGGGGTGAGTCGCTTGTCTCGTGCGTTGGCGGAACAGATGGGGGTGGGGGCCATCCACTGCGACATGCTGGAGATCGCCGGGTTATTGCACGATCTGGGCAAGCTCAGGGTGCCGGACGAGATCCTCGACAAGCCTGCCAGCCTGACGAAAGAGGAGCGTGCCGTCATCAAGGCCCACAGCTTCGAGACTTACCAGATCCTGCGCCACATCGAGGGTTTTGAAGAGATTGCCTGCTGGGCGGCCTATCACCATGAGGAGCCGGACGGGGAGGGCTATCCGTTCCATCTGCCAGCATCCGCCATGGCGCCGGAAGCGCGTATTTTGCGGGTGGCCGATATCTTTCAGGCGATGGTGCAGGACCGACCTTACCGACGCGGGTTGCCAGCTCGTGATGCGTTGGCCTTTTTGCAACAACTGGCGGATCAGGGTCGGGTCGATCCCGCCGTGGTGGCGGTGCTGACTGACCACCTGCCGCAGATGATGATGGCGGCGATCCCGACTCGCGAGGAGGCGCATGCAATAAGTTGAGGGAGGCTTGGTCACTGAACCATCTTGCAGTGAGCCAGCTATGCTTGGAACAAGCCGTGCAGAATGCCGTATCGGTATGCAGAAGAGAGCTTGAATGACCATTAGGGGACAGATATGGAATCGCTAAAAGCCAAGGACTATATGCAGAGCAGACCCATCACCTTCACAGCCGACATGATGGTGCAATCTGCGGTCGAAAAATTTCTGAACAGCCATCAGCTGGGGGGCCCGGTGGTGGATGAGAAGGGCCATCTGATCGGCTGGATCTCCGAGCAGGATTGCATCGCCGTGATGCTCAAGGAGGCCTACCACTGCGAGCAGGTGGCACAGGTCAAGGATGTGATGCGCAAAGAGGTGCTGACGGTGAGGCCCGATACCAGCATTTTGACCCTGGCAGAGATGATGATGGGGCAAAAGCCGAAGATTTATCCGGTGGTAGAGGAGGGGCGCCTGCTCGGGGTCATCAATCGCCACAACGTGATGCAGGCCATTCACGCCCAGCTCACCACCTGTTTTGTCCACAACACTCACGGTTGATCCTCTTTTCCTCTCTTCCAAGGCAAGCTGCGGCTTGCCTTGATTATTTGGGAAACCGCACACTTTTCATGTTATGCCATCTTACAAAGAATGTTTTTCCATGTATGAGGATCGGCCAATCACGCTGCATTCCCATGCCTTGCACTACGTTAAGGCTTGCACCGTCCCCACTCGCTCTTTAGGATCGCTCCCAGCTTATCGATATGGCCCCTCTGGGCACCAATTAAGGAATTCGTACCTTGTCTCTCTCTATCGAGGCGCTGCGCCGCCGTCTCTCTGCCTGCATGAATCTCGACGCCCGCCGCCTCTCCAGCCGTCTGCACGGGGTCAAGAAGCTGCCTGAAGGCAAACAGGCCGCCGTGCTGGAGACCATCGCCGCCGATCTGGATGCCGCGCAAGCGCGTTACCAGTCCCGTCTGGCCGGTGTGCCCAGGGTCACCTATCCGGACAACCTGCCGGTCAGCCAGAAGCAGGCGGAGATCGCCAAGGCGATCAGTGAACATCAGGTGGTGATCATCGCGGGTGAAACCGGCTCGGGCAAAACCACCCAGATCCCCAAGATCTGTCTGGCGCTGGGGCGAGGGGTGAAGGGCTTTATCGGCCACACCCAGCCGCGTCGTCTGGCGGCCCGCACCGTGGCGGCCCGTATTGCCGAGGAGATGGAGTCCGAACTCGGCTACTACGTGGGTTACAAGGTGCGCTTTACCGATCAGGTGAGCGAGCAGACCCACATCAAGCTGATGACTGACGGTATTCTGCTGGCGGAGATCCAGAACGACCGGATGCTCACCCAGTACGACACCATCATCATCGACGAGGCGCACGAACGCAGCCTCAACATCGACTTTATTCTGGGCTATCTCAAGCAGCTGCTGCCAAAGCGCCCCGATCTCAAGGTGATCATCACCTCGGCCACCATCGACCCCCAGCGTTTCTCCCGCCATTTCAACAAGGCGCCGGTGATCGAGGTCTCCGGCCGTACTTATCCGGTAGAGGTGCGCTATCGTCCGCTGTTTGCTGATAAAAAGAGCGGTGACAAGAGTGAGGCGCTGGAGGAGCGCGACGAGCTGCAGGGGATCTTCGATGCGGTGGAGGAGCTGGCCCGTGAAGGGTTGGGGGATATCCTTATCTTCATGAACGGCGAGCGGGAGATCCGCGACACCGCCGATGCCCTGCGCAAGCTGAACCTGCGCGATACCGAGGTGCTGCCGCTCTACGCCAGACTCTCCAACGCCGAGCAGAACAAGGTGTTCCAGCAACACGCAGGTCGGCGCATCGTGCTGGCCACCAACGTGGCGGAGACCTCGCTGACGGTGCCGGGCATTCGTTACGTCATCGATCCGGGTACCGCCCGTATCAGCCGCTACTCCTGGCGCACCAAGGTGCAGCGCCTGCCCATCGAGCCGGTCTCTCAGGCCAGTGCCAACCAGCGTAAAGGGCGTTGCGGCCGGGTGGCGGACGGTATCTGTATCCGCCTCTACTCGGAGGAGGATTTCAACAACCGCCCGGCCTTTACCGACCCCGAGATCCTGCGTACCAACCTGGCGTCCGTCATCCTGCAGATGCTGGCGCTCGGCCTTGGCAATATGGAGGCGTTCCCGTTCGTCGAGCCGCCGGAGTCGCGCCATATCAAGGATGGCCTGACCCTGTTGAAAGAGCTGGAGGCGGTCAAAGAGCTGCCCGGCACCCGGGATCAGGAGCCGAAACTGCAGTTGACCGAAACCGGTCGCCAGCTCTCGCGCATCCCCCTTGATCCACGGCTTGCCAAGATGGTGATCACGGCGGCGCAAACCGGCTGCCTGAGCGAGGTGATGGTGATCACTGCGGGCCTCAGTATTCAGGATCCCCGCGAGCGGCCCATGGAGAAAAAGCAGGCCGCCGACGAGCAACACAGACGCTTTGAAGACAAGGATTCCGACTTCCTCGCCTTCGTCAATCTGTGGAACTACTTGAAAGAGCAGCAGGATCTCCTTGGCAGCAACCCGTTCCGCCGCATGTGCCAGAAGGAGTTCCTCTCCTACCTGCGGGTGCGCGAATGGCAGGACATTCATTTCCAGCTGCGCCAGACGGTCAAAGAGCTGGGTTTTAAAGCCAACCATGAACCGGCGGATTTCAAGACGGTACATTGCGCGCTGCTGACCGGCCTCTTGAGCCACATCGGCAACAAGGATCTGGAAAAGCCGGAGTTCCTTGGCGCCCGCAACGGCCGCTTCCACCTGTTCCCTGCGTCGGGTCTGTTCAAGAAGCCGCCCAAGTGGGTGATGGCCGCAGAATTGGTGGAGACCTCGCGCCTCTACGCCCGCATCAACGCCCGGATTGAACCCGAGTGGGTTGAGCCGCTGGCGGGCCATCTCATCAAGCTGCACCATAGCGACCCCCACTGGTCGAAGAAAAATGGCGCCGTGATGGCCAAGGAGAAGGTGACGCTTTATGGCCTGACGCTGGTCAATGAGCGCACCATCAACTTCAGCCGCCTCGATCCGGCGCTATGCCGCGAGCTGTTTATTCGCCGCGCGCTGGTGGAGGGGGATTTCGAGACCCGCCACCGTTTCTTCAGCGATAACCGCAAGCTGTTGGCCGAGGTGGAAGCGCTGGAGCACAAATCCCGTCGTCGCGACATTCTGGTGGATGACGAGGACTTGTTCCGCTTCTACGATGCCCGTTTGCCGGAGGAGGTGATCTCCGCCCGCCATTTCGATAAGTGGTGGAAAGAGGCGCAAAAGCAGGATCCAGAGCTACTCAACTTCGAAAAAGAGATGCTGATGAAGGGGGATGCCGCCCACATCAGCGATCTCGACTATCCCAACTTCTGGCAGCAGGGGCGACTCAAGCTTAAGCTGAGCTACCAGTTTGAACCGGGGGAGGCGGCCGATGGCGTAACCCTGCATATTCCGCTGCCGCTCCTGAATCAGGTGGAGGTGAAGGGGTTCGAATGGCTGATCCCCGGGCTGCGCCATGAGTTGTTGGTGGCCCTCATTAAGTCGATGCCAAAGCCGATGCGCAAGAACTTCGTGCCGGCGCCGAACTACGCCGACGCGCTGCTCGCTATCCTCAATCCCGAGCAGGGGCCACTGCTGGACGAGATGGAGCGCCAACTGCGCCGCATGACCGGTGTCACTGTACCTCGCGAATCCTGGGACTGGGCTGCGGTGCCCGATCACCTGAAACTCACCTTCCGGGTGGTCGATGACAAACACAAAAAGGTGGCGGAAGGGAAAGACCTGGAGGCGCTGAAAGAATCCCTGCGCGGCAAGGTGCAGGAGACCCTCTCCCAGGTGGCTGACGACGATATCGAGCAGTCCGGCCTCACCCTGTGGAGCTTTGGCGAGCTGCCGCAGGAGTACAGTCAGAAGCGCGGTGGTTTTGAAGTGAAAGCCTATCCGGCGCTGGTGGATGAGAAAGATTCGGTCTCCATCCAGTTGGTAGAAAGCCCGGTGGCCCAGCAACAGCTGATGTGGGCCGGGCAGCGCCGACTGGTGCTGCTCAATGTGCCATCTCCCATTAAATACCTGCAGGATAAGTTGCCCAACAAGGCCAAGCTGGGGCTCTATTTCAACCCGTTTGGCAAGGTGGCGGAGTTGATTGACGACTGCATCGCCTGCGGCTGTGACAAGTTGATTGAGCAGCACGGCGGCATGGCTTGGGACGAGGCCGGTTTCGAGGCGCTCAAGGAGTACGTTCGCGCCGAGCTCAACGATGCGGTGGTGGAGGTGGCCAAGCAGGTGGAAGCCGTACTGACCCTCTCCCATGAGATCAAGAAGCGGCTCAAGGGCAAGATGCAGCTCGACACCGCCTTTGCCATGTCGGATATCCAACTGCAGCTGAGCAATTTGATCCACAAGGGCTTCGTCACCGAGACCGGTTGGCAGCGACTGCCAGACTTGCTGCGCTACCTGCGTGCCATCGAGCGGCGCCTCGAGAAGCTGGCCATCGATCCCAATCGGGATCGGGTCTACATGCTCAAGGTGCAGAGTGTGGAGTCCGAGTACAAGGCGCTGCTCGCCAAGATCCCCAAATCCCAGCTGATCCCGGCCGAAGTAGCCAACATCCGCTGGATGATCGAGGAGCTGCGGGTGTCGTTCTTTGCCCAGAATCTGGGGACTCCGTATCCGGTCTCCGATAAACGGGTGCTTAACGCCATCGCTCAGTGCTAAGCTGCTATCTAACTGTTTTAACAGCACGATAGAGCGTGATGAGAAGGGGTTGCCAGTCAGTTGGCTCCCTTCAAACCGCAAGTCAGGGAGGCAAGGATGCTGGGGATCTGGTTGAGTGTGGCGCAGGTGGTGATCAGCGGTTACCAACCCATCGCGGAACAAACCTGGGTGCAGTTGAACCCGGAATATTACCCGCTGGCGCGTACTCCGCCTGCGATGTTTGTGGCCTGGCGTGGCAATCAGTTTCCGCCGCTGGCCCAGAAGCAGAAGCAGGGTCGCTGGCAGATCCTCTTTCCCGCCCGGCTGGTCCCCCCTTTCGATCTGTTCGAGGGGGAGGCGCAGCTCTCCAAAACTTATCTGGCAAGGCTGCGGCGCATCGACGAGATGGCTTACGGGGTAGCCCCGGGCCAGGCGGTTGCGGTGGGTGCAATCGTGCAGCAGGGCAGTGGTTTCCCTGATTATAGCGCGCAATCCATCGCGCCTTTTATCGCCGAGTTCCGTACTCCCCAAGACGCGTTCGGTGGTGTCGATATTCCCACCGACACCGACGAGAGCGAACCTCTGCTGGCTCAGCTAGGCGTGACGTTTCGCACCGCGGGGATGACTGGCGCAGATGCGTTGATTGGGGGGGGAATGGCGCTCGCCACCAGCACGGCTAGTTTATCCGCTGGCAGTGACGCCATGCTCACCCTCTCGGATCCGGCAGCCGGCGGTCCACAAACCGTGTGTCATCAGGTCGCGGCAGGGGAGACCCTGTGGCGCATTGCCAATCAGCTCTCCAGTGCCCAGGGGGTCGATACTTACAGCTATTTGCTGGCGCTGGTGGCGGAGAATCAACCGCGGCTTGGCAAGAGCATTCGGGTCAGAACGGGGGAGGGTCTCTACTGCCCGCGCGCCGAGACCCTGGCGCAGTTTGATGCCCTGAGCCCGGCCCAGCGTCAGCAGCAATTTGCCCGGCTGGAGCAGGGGCGCTAAATGCAAAGTCGGTACCTTGTATCCGAATTTGGCCCGTGGTAGTATTCGCGCTCGTTTTGCGAGGTGCTGACCGGTCGCAGTTAGCACCATAAATTCATCCAAAAGAGATACACACTATGTCTTTCGTATTCCAAGCTGAAGTCCGTTCTGACCTGGGGAAAGGTGCGAGCCGCCGCCTGCGTCAAGCTGACCAAGTTCCTGCCATCGTTTACGGTGCAGGCAAAGAAGCCCTGTCCATCACTGTTGACCACAAGAAAATGGTTCTGGCTCAAGAGAAGCCGGAATTCTATGAGTCCGTACTGACTCTGGTTATCAACGGTGAAGAAGTTAACGTAAAAGTGAAAGCTATCCAGCGTCACCCGGTACGTTACAAGCTGATCCACCTGGACTTCGTTCGCGTTTAATAGCGAACCGTCAGGTTGAAGAAAAGCCACTCTCAGGAGTGGCTTTTTGCTATCTGGCATCTGGTGAGAGGGCTGAAAGGGCTACCTGATCCGCCACCGCAAGCCGGTTATCCCAGCTGGCTCAACGCCTGTTGACAGCGTTGCTCGGCGGCATCCAGCTCCAGCAGCACCATCCTGATATCTTCCATCTGCTGTTGCAGTGTCTCCCGTTTCTCCTCAACCAGTCCCAGCATGGTCTGTAACTGGGTGCGGCTGCTCTTGTCTGCATCATAGAGATCAAACAGCTCGCGGATCTCGGCGAGGCTGAACCCGAGCCGCTTGCCGCGCAGGGTAAGCTTGAGGCGAACCCGATCCTGCTTGCTGTAAATGCGGGTCTGCCCCTCTCTGGCAGGGTTGAGCAACCCCTGATCCTCGTAGAAACGGATACTGCGCGTCGTAATATCAAATTCCCGGGCCAGCTCACTGATGCTGAAGCGCCGTCCTTCATCCTTGTTGTTCATACAGACTTCTTGGCGAACTAAATCCTGTCTGCACCTTACCTAAACGTAAACTGCACTGCAACTCTTGTTCCATCGCGTCAGAACCCCTATGTTATGGCCATGTAACAAACAGAGGCAGGCAAATGGATATTGCAATTGTGGCGGCGAAACGGACTCCCATGGGGGCATTTCAGGGGGCATTGGCTGAGGTAACTGCGCCTGAGTTGGGAGCCTGTGCCATCGAGGCGGCACTGCAGCAAAGCGGGCTGCGTCCGGAGCAGGTCGATGAAGTGTTTATGGGCAATGTGCTGGCGGCGGGGGTGGGGCAAGCGCCCGCCAGGCAGGCGCTGTTGAAAGCGGGGCTGCCAGATAGTGTGCCCGCTACCACGATCAACAAGGTGTGCGGCTCCGGCATGAAGGCGGTGATGCTGGCTGCAGATACCATTCGTCTGGGGGATAACCGGGTGGTGGTGGCGGGGGGGATGGAAAGCATGAGTCGTGCCCCCTATCTGCTGGATAATGCCCGCAGCGGCTTTCGGATGGGGCATCAAAAGGTGCTGGATCACCTCTTCCTCGATGGTTTGCAAGATGCCTATGATGGCCAGCTGATGGGGATACATGCCCAGCGCAGCGCCGATCAGGCCGGTTTGACCCGCACTGCCATGGATGAGTTTGCCCTTGCGTCGTTGCAGCGTGTCCGCGATGCACAGCAAGCAGGCGCGTTTGCATCCGAGCTGGCACGTGTCTATCGCGGTGATCGCTTGTTGCTGGCAGAGGACGAACAACCGGGCAAGGGCAGACCGGAGAAGATCCCGACCCTGAAGCCTGCGTTTGGCAAGGATGGCACCATAACGGCGGCCAATTCGAGCTCCATCTCGGACGGCGCGGCTACGCTGATATTGATGGATGGCGCCACGGCGCAAGCCTGGCAGGTACCTGTGCTGGCACGGATCGTCGGTTATCAGAGCCATGCGGCATTGCCCGCCGAATTTACCACCGCGCCCATTGGCGCCATTTCACGGCTGCTGGCGCGTCTGGCATGGTCGGTTGAGGAGGTGGATCTGTTCGAGATCAACGAGGCCTTCGCCATGGTCACCATGCTCGCCATGAGCGGGATCGGCATCCCTCATCACAAGGTCAATGTGCATGGCGGGGCCTGTGCGCTCGGTCATCCGCTGGGGGCGAGTGGCGCGCGCATTCTGGTGACGCTGATCGCCGCGCTGCGGCAACGGGGTTTGCGGCGGGGCGTGGCCGCGCTCTGTATCGGAGGTGGGGAGGCGGCCGCCATCGCGGTCGAGGTGAATGACGAGACGAATTAGTCGGTGGCTTCCATCGCCAGCAGCTGTTCGTTGACCCAGGTGGTGGCGGCCAGATAGAGGTGACTCACCTTATCCTCGTTGAGCCCTAACTTTGCGGTTCTGGCCGTGACTCTTGACCAGTTGGCATTTTCGTAATCTTCACAAAACGCGAGGTAGAAACCGAGATTGCCTTTGCGTTCCAGCAGCGCCAGCCGAATATCCTCGATAAGGGGGATAGTGCCCAGCAGCTTGTCCATCGGCTGCTCCATCAGCACATCCAGCAGTGAGAAGAGACCGGTGATAAAGGCCTGTTGTGCCTGTTGGGTCGGGGCGTGAGCATGGGCCAGTAGTTCACAGAATCGGGCTCGGATCATCGACATCTGGTAGAGCTCGGCGCTCTTGCCCTTGCCTGCACTGGTTGCCGCCACCAGCGAGACAAAACGCTTTAGCTGGGTGTTGCCCAGATAAATGGCTGCCTGGCGAAATGACGAAATAGGGTTGGTATGGCCTTTGAGGTGGTTGACGTAGCGCAGCAGCTTGAGGGAGAGGGAGATATCCTGCCCAAGTAGCTGTTCAATCTTGTTGATATCAGGTTCTGTCTCGTTGACCACATTGAGCAACTGCATCACCACGACTTGCGCCGGCTCCATGGTCGCTTGCTTGACCATCTCGGGGCGACTGAAGAAAAAGCCCTGGAACAGCTGGATCCCCAGTTGTTTGACCCGTTCGAACTCCGCCTTGTCCTCCACTTTTTCCGCCAGATAGGTGAGCCCCAGCGCTTTATGCCGCTGGATAAACACCTTGATCTGCAGCAGGGAGGTGGCGCGCAGATCAAACTTGATGATGTGGATAAAGGGGAGGAAGCGTTCCCAATCCGGTGACATGGTGAAGTCATCGAGTGCCAGCTGATAACCCAGCGTGTGCAACTGCTTCACCTTTTCCAGCAGGGCATCATCCGGTGGGGAATCTTCCAGAATTTCGATCACCACTTTCTCGGGCGGCAGGCACTCTGCCAATCCCTCCAGCAGCAGTGAGTGGGGGAAATTGATAAAGCAGGGGCGGCCCCCCAACAGCTGATCGATATTCTGTTGCAGGAACTGTTCGACAACTAGGCGTGATGTCGCCTGCTGGGAGGAGATACTCGGGAAGACATTATTCAGACTATCGCGAAAGAGCAGCTCATAGGCATGGGTATTGAGGTCTCTGTCGAGGATCGGCTGTCTTGCTACGTAGGAATACATGCCTTGCTCCAGTATGGGTACTGGGTTGATTTTATGGTGTTGCAGAACACTATGCCAGTATTCACCTTATTGAGTAAGGCAATAATTGGCATAGCGTTTTCTGCAGGGGAGGAAGTTAGAAGAAATAGCTCAATTGTGCACCAGCCAGCCAGGCATCCCCTTCGGAAGTGCCCTGGAAGGTGGAGGTCGTTAGCGGATTGCCCGGTTGCAGCTCCATTTTTTCAGTGACATCCACCTTTTTGCCATCGATCAGGGTCAGCCCCAGATCCACGGTCAGGTTGGGCGTGAACTGATACCCCATCCCCAGACTGTACCAGAGCCGGTCGGCATCCGGGATGGAGATGGTTCGACGATCGGCTGGTACCGGGCTGGCGTCATAGGCCACACCGGAGCGCAGTTGCCACTGGGGAGTGACCTGATAGGTCATACCGACGGCATAGCGCCAGCTATCTTCCCAGTGCTCATCCTTGATATGCATTGAGCCTTGGTGATCCAGCTCTGCTTCCAGTTGCACAAATTTACTCCAGTTGGTCCAGTTCAGGCTGCCATGGAGTGCGAGTTTGTCGGTCAACTGATGGAAGAGAGCCAATTCAGCGGTTGCAGGCAATGGTAAATCAAGGCGTCCTGTATCCTCGTATGGGGTCAAGCCGTTTGCTCCTTGAGCATTACCTTCGAGCGTCAGTGTTGTATCGTGGCGATATGACAGCCCTATCCGTGTATTCTGCGATGGAGTTAGCAGCACCCCCGCGTTCCAGCCTAAAGCCCATCCTTCGCCTTCCAGATGTTTCACTATCTTATGTTGGCCGACATTAAATACACCGCCGACTTCACCTTCGCCCTGAATAGCAGAGATCCCGGCACCGATTGACCACATCTCATTAATGCGATAAGCGAGTGAGGTGCCCAGATCCATGGTCTTGATATCTGAGACATTGCCAAAGTGGCCAGCGCTGTAGTTATCCGGCATCTTGACGCCAAGACCGTAGTAAGAGGTTGCAGAGAAGCCGAGGCGCCACTGCTCATTGAGTGGAATGATGAGATAGGCATTGGGTACCCAGGCCGCGGCTGCAATATCGTATGCTGTAGCATCAGCATGAGTCAGTAAACCGGCCGTTTTTCCTTCGATATTGACGTCAGGACTGACATAGATGGCGCCGCCAGAGAGCGACATCTGATCGAAGCGAGTCATGGCAGCCGCATTGCGGGAGAGCACGCTGGCGTTATCCGCGATGGCGGCCTCACCGGCAAAGGCGCGTCCCAGGCCTGTAGCGGACTGTTCAGCCAGCTGGAACCCGGCGGCATGGGTCTGACCCGCGATCACCAGCAGAGCGATCGCGGACGGTTTGATGATGGGATGCATGACAAAATCCTTGCTGTTACCCGAAGGTTAAATAGGTCATATGAATGGAGGCAGGATTTTATATGGTATGACCAGCAAGGCAACGGACATGGTGGGTCTCAGGACAAAACAAGATTTAATGCTGGGGAGAAGCACTCTAATAGTTTGATTAAAAAAGAAAAATAAACACGTGTGTGCTACATCTGTGCGCTGAAATGGATTTTATGGACAAAAAAAAGAGCGCCTGGTGGCGCTCTTTCCATTCTATCAATAATCAGAACTTCATGTTGAACTGGGCAGAGGCCAGGAAGGCGTTGCCGTGGGAAGTACCTTGC
Source organism: Aeromonas allosaccharophila (assembly GCF_000819685.1). Lineage (GTDB taxonomy): Bacteria > Pseudomonadota > Gammaproteobacteria > Enterobacterales > Aeromonadaceae > Aeromonas > Aeromonas allosaccharophila. Next base: position 98,929 of record NZ_CDBR01000099.1, read on the forward strand.
CAGCGGTTCAAACTGTCGTGGTTTGGCAGCCCTTCATTGACATCTACTTCTTTGCCGTCCAGATAGGCCATACCAAAGTCAACGCTCATATCGGTATTGATATGGTAGGTAGCACCAGCGCTATACCAGACACGGTCTGAGTCGGGGATACTCAGGCTGCGATACTCGGCTTCGATAGGGCTGTTGTCATAGGCAAAGCCCAGACGTGCTTCCCAAGCTGGATTGATATACCAGGTACCGCCGATGGAGTAGCGAGTGGAGTCTTTAAATTTCTCGGGTTTATTGAGACACACGCCCGGTTGGCCTGGGGTATTACAGCCTGAGCTGGTCGCCTTTAATTCTTGGAACGCACTCCAGTCAGTCCAGTTGACAGAGTAGTGAACGGCGAATTGCTGATTCAAACGGTGATAACCGGCAAACTCGGCCTGAGCAGGGAGATCCAGTTTCAGATTGCCATCAACAGTGCGGTTCCCTGAAGTGAGTCCCTGGAAGTCACCATCAAAGCTCATATCGACCTGTGAACGGTAGGTCAGTGCAAAGCGATGGTTTTCATTGACTTCGTACAGGGTGCCAACGTTCCAGCCAAAGCCCCAAGTATCCCCCTTAAGATGAGCGACATTGGTATCTTTGGGCAACGCTGTGCCAGTGTAACCCGCAAAACGGTTAAGTTCTGCGGCACCGTAAACGGCGTTGATACCGGCACCGACACTGAAGTGCTCATTGATGCGATAGGCGATGTTCGGGTTGATATTAAAAGTCACCAACTCGGTATCGCCAGCCCCAACACCTGCCGAGAAGGTCTTGGAGTATTCGGTGGAGAGACCGTAGTTGGAGAAGAGGCCAATACCCCAAGCCCACTGGTCATTCAGTGGCTGAATAAAGTAAGAGGCGGGGACGAAGGCTGCCGGAGCAATACCTGACTCGCTTGCATCGGTTAATTTGGCAAGTTTGTTCCCGTTTGCATCAACCCGATTTATTGCACCATCTACATCCACATCCGGTTTGATGTAGGTGCCGGAGACAGAGACCGCCATCTTGTCGAAGGTGGTCATGGCTGCAGGGTTACGGGCCAGTACGGAGGCGTTGTCGGCGATAGCCGCTTCACCGGCATAGGCGCGACCCAGACCGGAAGCCGAGTGCTCGTTCAACTGGAATGCCGCAGCATGGACTTGACCGGTGGCCAGCGCGATGGTGGCGGCAATCAGGCTCTTCTTGAAAATAGTTGTCGTCATGGTTTTCTCTCTTGTAGGCAGATTTTTTTGCCGATATTGGCTGCACGTTCAATGCAAACCCCGACAAAATCCGTTTTTATTTCAGCTTCTTCCCAATCAATTCTGGCGTGATTCTATGGATCTGGTAGGAGGTAAGAAATCAGACCAGTGACAGCAGAATACATAAAAGTGATCGATGTGTTAATCATTTGTTTTAACTTGCTGTTTAATTCATCAGTTTCATAGGGTAACGGCGGATTATTGACCTGGATTGCCGATCCAGGTCACAAAAATAATTTTGCCGATTTTTCGATATTTTGAGGCAAATGGGCGACAACGCGGGGGAAACGGTGGGAAACAGGCAGCCGCTCGTGACGGCTGCCAGTCATTCAGGTCTGGTCAGGCTTTGTTAAATGGCCCACTGCAGCTGTGACTGTAGTGCGCTGGCAACGGGTGCAAGTGGCTCTTTCATCTCACCAATCAGCACCATATTGGCCCCTTTTAGCCGGACTATCTCCCCTTTGAGGGTGCCATCTTCAAAGTTGGCCTGTTGCAGGGTTAGCGGGACATGTTTGGGCACGATAAAGAGGGTGACTGGCCCCATCTCTCCCTTGATCACCATATGCAAGGCTGGCCCCTGATAAAACGAGCAGTGATTGACATAGGTCACCTTCAGTCCATCCATCTCCTTCAGGGTTGCTCCGTACATCTCCAGCTTGGCATTGATGCTCTGTAAATTGACCCGTTCCTCGATACCCTGGATAAAGGGCGCTTCGCCATAGACGTGGGCCATGGCCACTTGTGCGAGGGAAAGAGCCGTGGGCGTCGTCTCTGGCAGCGAGATCCAGCGGGTGCTCATCCCCAGCAGGAAGGCGACCGATGCGGCCAGGGCGATCTGGCGCCAGGATGTCGAGGCCCGGATCTTGACTGGCGCCGTACCAAGGGGTCGGGATGGCGGCATATCATCTTGCGTGTCACTGTCTTGCTGCATGGCTTGCCTGAGCAGGATCCGCTCGGCCAGTCCGGCGGGGACCTCTACCTGCATGGCACGCTTGAGGCTTCTGTCGAACTGTTTCATCTCGTCGAGGTAGTTCCGATTGGCCTGGCTGGCTTCAGCGGCTTTGAGAAAGTCCGGTTGTTGATCGTTGGGCTGGATCATGGCGTTGCGGCGAAATTCGAGTTCATCCATGTCCGTGTCCTCTTGCTTGGTTCTTCTGCTCCATCGCCTCCTTGATCTGGTTGCGGGCGCGAAACAGTCGGGTCATGACGGTGTTCTTGTTGAGGCCGAGCATCTCGGCGATCTCTTCACCACTGAATCCTGCCACGACTTGCAGTAGCAATGGCTCCTGATACTCCTCCGGCAGCCGGGCGATGTGACGGTGCAACCACTCGTTCTCCATCTCCTGTTCGCTGTGCAGAACATCATGCTGGGGCTGAGGGTGATCGTCGAGATCCACCAGCTCCAGCTGTTTGCGTTCGAAGCGGCGGGCATTCTCCCGTCTGAGGATGGTGATGAGCCACCCCTTGGCCGCCTTGTCATTTTGCAGGGTATCGATCGCCTTCCATGCACGCAGGAAGGTCTCTTGCACCAGATCTTCCGCCACGTTGGGATCCCGGGCCAGCCAGTAGGCATAGCGGTAGAGATCGCCATGCAGCGCATGAACCAGTGCTTCAAATTTGGTTTGTTTGTCAGCCATAAGGTCAGAGACCGGCGAAGTGGCCGGATCATTTCCACCAATATGCTGCTGAGCACGTTTTTTTCTAAAAAACAGCAGTGCCATAGGGCAATCCTTGTCAGGGGGTGTGGCGGCGGGAGTGAGAACTCCCGTGCGCCAGCAGGTAAATCAGGTGCGCAATACCGGCGCTTTCATCGGCCCTGAGGGTACGCGCCAGAGTGCGCCACTCGATGGGCTGGCCAGAAGAGGGCCGGGCAAAACAGGCTCGCTCGAGTTCACCGAGCGCGTTGCCGACCCGATTATGCCCAGCGCCAGGCAACTGGCCTGATTGATAACAGGGGACTTGCCAGCGCAAACTCGCCCACTGGATCAGCGCCTTGCGACTGGCATCTGGCTGATGTTGGCCAAGGGCGCGCTGCAGTCGATAGAAGGCGCGCCAGCGGGGTCCGTGGCGCCATAGCGCACGCAGTGCCAGGGCCAGTACGACCCACCAAAGGCTCTCTCGCAGCGCCATCTGCGGGCGCTGATCATCAGGTTGCGAACGTGTCGCTGCCTTAAACGTCAGCGTGATGGTGGGCAGACTGGCCTGCTCAATCCGGCCACTTTGGGTATTAAACCAAGGAAGGTCAATGGGGGGCAGCTGATAGTCGCCGCTCTGCTCCGCGACCAGGGTCTGGCGCCATTGTCGCTCAAACAGCAGCTTGCCATCGCGGTAACGCTCCTGCTGTTGCTCGCCATCGGGATGGGCCTGCACGCCGCTTGGCAGTTGATGGGCCATCAGGGGGGTAAGCTGGATCTGGCCGCTGTCACCATTTTCCATGGTCAGAGTGAGGATCCGGATCAGCGGTTCACCCACTTCGCCCGTGGTGGCCGGTTCAAGCCGTTGGCTCAGGGTCAGCCGGGTGGCAACCGGCGTGGCGGGGGCCTTGTCCACCCTCACCTCGAGTGGTGCCGCGCGGGCCGAGAGTCGTTGCGCCTTGCCCCCTTGCTGCGTGAGCTGCCCCTGCAAGCGGGGCGAGTCGAGGTGCCAAAGACCCGGCGTTTTGGCCTGAACGAGCCAGCTGCGGGTCAGCTGGCCGGGCAGCCCTGCTTGCGCAGGGGAGATCCACTCGTCGCTACCGAGGCGACGGATGGTGAAGTGGGCAGAGCTGAGCTCGCTCAGGGCCGGGTTTTGCATACTGGTAGGGAGCCACAGGGTCAGCCGGTAGATCACCGGCTGGCCGGGATAGAGCGGGCCCTGATGATCAAGGCTGGCCTGCATCTCGAGTGGCGAGGGGGCTGCGGGCTGCGGCAGCACCGCTGTACTTGCCTGTCGTATCGGCAGGGTGAGCGAGGGGGTGAACTCATTTCCCAGCTTGAGCGGGGCAATCACCACCTCTGTATTCGTGGGTGAGTCGCTCTGGTGCAGCGGGATCTGCCAGCGAGTCAGTTGTTGTACCGGGGTCGTGACCCGGCTCATGGTCACTCTGCCCACCGCAAACTGGCGCAGTAGGGGGGTGATTTCCAGCTCGCTACTCTGGCGCTCGCCATCCGCTTCGATGATCAGCAGCCAATCGCTGGGGTCGGCCCCCGGCAGCAACTCTGCGCGAGGAGGCAAGGCCCAGCAAAGTGGACTCGCCAGTGCGAGCAACAGTCCCCATCCTGCCCGCGTCACCAGGGCTCCTCCACCTTGATTAGATCCCTGCGCAGTGCCTCTTTGCGCAGTCGCTGCTCCAGCAGCAACACCGGGGGAGAGGGGGGCAGGGGCATTGCCGTAGCCTGCTGATCAGCCGATGGTTCGGGCTGCTTGCTGTTGCTGGTATCGGGAGCGGCCGCCGCACCGCCTTGTAACAGAGAGAGGTTATAGAGCGCATCTTCATGGCTGGGCTCCAGCGCCAGAGCGGCCAGATAGGCCTCCTTGGCTGCGGCAAACTCCCCCAGTTGCAGCAGGGCATTGCCGCGGTTGTAGTGGGCGGTGGCGCTTGCCGCTTCCTGATAGGCTGCGATGGCTTGCCGGTAGGCACCGGCCCGATACCAGGCGTTGCCACGCCAGACCGGATCGTTGAAGGTGCGGGCGGCCCGCTCAAAATCCCCCTGTTGATAAGCCTGCATCGCTTGCAGATCCCCCCTCTCTGCCGCTTGCAGATCTTGCGGTGCAAGCAGCTGCGCTCCCACCATCAGCGCCACCATCAGCCGGGCGCCGACTCTGGCCAGCAAGGCCAGCGGTAATAAAGGGATCAGCAACCAAGGGCCAAGATCCAGTGGCGCCGGGGTGAGGGCCGAGGTAGTGGTGGGCAGCGGCGCAAAGCGAGGGACGTCGCTGCCAAGCCACTGCAGCTCACCGCCGAGGCGATTGGCCAGGGCGGCAATGGCCTGACTATCGGGGGCAGGCAACTGCGCAGGCATACGGGTGGCAAACCCCAACTCATTTGCAGGGATAGCGGGCATGGTGGCTGGTTTGCCGCTGCTGGCGAGCAGGATATCGAGGCGGGCCGACAGTGTGTCACGGCAGAGAAGGCGCTGCTGGCAGGGCCACAGCGCAGCGATTTGGGTCATCTGGTTCGTGGTGAGGTCGTCGGTGATCAGCAGCAGACGCGCCTGTTCACCGGGTGCAATCTGCTTCATGGCAAGCTCAACGGCCCGTGCCGGGTTGCTGCCCTGCAGGGGCATGATATCGGGGCGCAAGTCGGGCAGCAGCAGCGAAAGGGCCTGATGATCCCGGGTGGGCGGCATGGCGAGGTAGGCATCGCCCGCGTAGAGGATCAGCGCGATGCGCTCGCCCTTGGCGCGGCTCAGCAGTTGCTGCAACTGCCATCTGACCCGGGTCGCCCGATCCGGTTTGAGGTCGCTGGCGGTCATCGAGCGTGACAAGTCCAGCAGCCAGATATCGAGCGGCGCCGCAGGCTGCTGTTGCAGCTCGCCGCGCAGTGCCGGCCCGCTCAGGGCCAAAATCACGGGCAGGGTTGCCAGCCAGAGCCAGGGGCGCTGAGGGCGGGATGCGGGCAGCAGATAAGCCTGCATCGCAGGCGCGAGCAGCGGGGGCTGGCGACGATGGCGCCACCCTTGCCAGAGCCAGGGGATGAGTGCGATCAGCCATAGGGGGCGGAGCAAGATCAGCTCCATCTGCGCGCGCCTCGTGCCAGCCAGCTACGCACCTTGCGAAACTCCAGCCTGCCGTGCCCTGATGGCAGGAGCAGCAAACCACAAAGCAGTGCCAACGGCCAGGGGTAGAGCTCGATCACCGGCTGGTAGTGGGCAACCGGCATGGGGGCCGGTTCCAGGGTATTGAGGGTCGCGTTGATGGCATCGAGATCGCTTTGGGTTCGCGCCCTGAAATAGCGCCCCTGGCCTGTCTGGGCGAGCTTTTGCAGGAGCGGCTCGTCCAGTTCGCTGCTGGGATCGGCCTGACCGCTGCCCGCCTCATCGTAGGGTTGGATAAAGGTATCGGGATCGGCCCCGACCCCCAGCGTATAGATCCGTATTCCCTGCGCCGCGGCGAGTTTGGCCTCCTGCAGCGGGTCGGCGTTGCCTGCGGTATTGCGGCCATCGGTGACCAGCAGCAGGGCGGTGGGGCGACCTGGATCCCCATGCTGACGTGCCAGCTGGATCGCCTCACCCAGAGCGGTGGTACGGCCGACCAGATCAAAGTCGAGTTCATCGCTCAGGGTCAACAGCGCCGGGATCTCCTGAGTGAGGGGAGAGAGCAGGTAGGCGTGATCGGCAAAGACGATAAGGCCCACCCTGTCTCCGGCCCGTTTGGCGATCAGCGCCTTGATCTGCTGGCGCACTGCCGTCAGCCGTGCTTGCTGCTCACCGTTGTCGAGCATATCCGGAGTACGCATGCTGTCTGACAGATCAACCGCCAGCAGCAGATCCCGACTCCCTTCATATTGGATCACCGGTTCTCCCCACCACTGGGGGCGGCAGAGGGCGAGGATAAGGGCACCCCAGAGCAGCATGGCGCGCCAGAGCGGCAATCCGGCGTGGGGACGCAGCAGCGCAAACCCGGGGTGAGCCAGATAGCCGTGGCGCAGGGGCGGCAAGCCGAAGCGCACCAGCAAGGGCAGCACCAGCGCCAGCGCAAACCAGGGCCAGGCCAGGATCATGAATGCCTCCGCGCCGCTTCGCGCCCCGAGCGGGGGGAGAGCTGCAAGAAGAGGGTTTGACCCCAGCGCCGATAATCTTGCCGCAGTTGCTCGCACTGCTCGCTGCTCGGGTTCTGGCTGCCATAGAGCCAACCGCTCCAGTGAGGGGCGAACTGGCTGAAATCGCTGCCGCCGTGACGATCGACAAAGGCGAGCCACGCCTCTCCTTGCAGCTGGCGCGCCTCGGGCCAGCGTTGCAACGCTTCATGACGCAGGGCTTCCTGTATGCGTGCCACCAGTAGCGCCGGATCCCCCTCCAGCTGACGGCACCAGCGGCGGTAACGTACCACCCTGCGGGCAATTAGGGCGATCAGTAATAGAAGGAAGCCGGTGATCAGCAGCCACAATAGTGCCTGTACTCGGGGATCCAGACCCTGTTCAATCAGATCAGGCCCCGGGTGGATGTCGCGCATCAGGGCGGTCAGCGGCGGGGTAATGGCCTCGGAGGCGGGGCTGGCGCTGTCGAGCTCGGCGGGCGTGATCATCCCTGATGACATAACCCCTCCTGCCACTGTTGTTGCAGCGTCTGGCTGTTATCGAGCAGGTAGAGGCGCTGCACCAGCGGTAGCAACTGCTGCTTGCTGTGGGCCAGCTGCTGCTCGGCGGCTTGCCGGTAGCGGCGGGAGAAACCGGCATGGCCTCCATCCAGCCAGCCCTGATAGTGTTGCCCGGGCCGATCGATGGCCACCGGCAGTTGGCCGCCTCGGGGAAGGGCTGCCTCGAGGGGATCGCGGATCTGCCAATAGTGAATATCGTGGCGCCGCGAGAGCAGCTGCAACTGCTGGCAGAGCGCCGATTCGCAGGGCCTGTGATCGGTGATGATCGTCAACTTGGCTCCGTGAGGTAGCTTCAGGCCGGACAAGGTGTCGCCCAGCGAGTGAGAGAGCGCACGTCGTGCCAGCCCTTGCTGGTAGTGATGGCAGAGGGATTCGAGCAGGGGCAGCACGCTGCCGCGCTGGTGTTGGGGAATAAGCCCGTGGCAGATCAGAGTGTTGTGTTGCTTCATTCCTTGCCAGATCAGGGCTGCCGCCAGCTCGCACCCCAGGCGCGCTTTGAGCTGCAGCGTAGAGCCGAAATACATGGCGGGAGAGAGATCGAGCAGCAGCCAGTGCGCCTGATCGAGCTCCTCGCTATAGAGGCGGGTAAAGGGACGACCGAGGCGTGCCGTCACTCGCCAGTCGATATGGCGTACCTCGTCACCAGCCTGATAGGCGCGCAGCTCGCGAAACGTGAGTCCGGGAGAGCGGCCAGGTTTGCCGCGTTCGCTATTGCTTCGGCCTAAGTTAGGTGGCTTCTTGGCCTTGGCCCAGAGCCGGATATTGAGCAGCCGTGGCAGTGACAGGGCGATGTCGGGATGCAGACCGGGTTCTAGGGACATGGCACCTGATCCAGCAGTTGGGCGATCAGGATATCATTATCCAGATTGTCGGCCAGTGCCTGATAGCTGGGAATAAGGCGGTGGCGCAGCACCGGATAGGCTTGCAGCTGGATATCTTCCGGCAGCACATAATCACGTCCGGCGAGCCAGGCTCGGGCGCGGGCGGAGCGAGCCAGCCCCAGCGTAGCCCGAGGGCTGGCCCCCACGGCAATCAATGGCTCAAGGGCAGGGCAAAGGCCACTACCCGGCCGGGTGGCGCAGACCAGCTCCACCAGATAGTGCTCCAGTCGGCTTTGCATGGTCACCGCCAGCACCTCGCTGCGGGCACGCTGCAAGGTGGTCTGACTCAGGGTCACTGGTGCCGCGCCCAGCTGTTCGCCGCTGGCGTTGAGCTGCAAGATGGCGAGCTCCATAGTGGGGCTTGGGTAATCCACCATCAGCTTGAGCAGAAAGCGGTCTAGCTGGGCCTCCGGCAGGGGATAGGTTCCCTCCTGCTCGATAGGATTCTGGGTGGCGGCGACCATAAAGAGAGGTGGCAGCCGCCAGCTCTTTTTGCCCACGGTGATCTGGTGTTCGGCCATGGCTTCCAGCAGCGCTGATTGCACCTTGGCCGGCGCTCGGTTGATCTCGTCTGCCAGCACCAGATGGTTGAAGAGGGGGCCTGGCTGGAAAACAAAACTGGCATCCTGCGGGTGAAACACCTCGCTACCGGTGAGATCGGCGGGGAGCAGATCGGGGGTAAACTGGATACGGGCAAAGCGTCCCTCGACGGCGCCAGCGAGCGCCTTGACGGCGCGGGTTTTGGCCAGCCCGGGGGCCCCTTCGATTAACACATGTCCTTCACATAACAGGGCAATCAGGAGCCCTTCTATTAGCTCATCCTGCCCCAAGATCTGACTGCCAAGATAGTCCCTAAGCGCGCTGAACTCGGCCGCTGCCATGCGATAAACCCGTTGTTTTTATGGAAGTTGATCTTTTTATACTCCAGTTGCTCCCCAAGGGCGAGCAAAGGGGGCTTGCCGTGCTTAATTTAGTTTCAATCAGCTGTATGAAACTTGTGATTGAATTGTTAATATGTGGCGCAATGAGGTCAGACCTCTGCCTTTTAAACCAAGGAGCCAGGATGAAACAGCCATTGAAACTGACGACTCGCCAGGGCGAACGGATTGCCGTCGTGGCGGGGCTGCGTACCCCTTTTGCCAAGCAGGCAACCGCCTTTCATGGCGTCCCTGCAGTCGATCTCGGCAAACTGGTGGTGAGCGAGATGCTTGCCCGTACCGATCTCGATCCCAAGCTTATCGACCAGCTGGTGTTTGGCCAGGTGGTTCAGATGCCGGAAGCCCCCAACATTGCCCGCGAGATCGTGCTCGGTACTGGCATGAGCGTCAATACCGATGCCTATAGCGTCTCCCGCGCTTGCGCCACCAGTTTTCAGGCGGTGGCCAACGTCACCGAATCCATCATGGCCGGTACCGTAGACATCGCCATCGCCGGTGGTGCGGACTCATCCTCCGTGCTGCCCATCGGGGTGAGCAAGACGCTGGCCCGCGCTCTGGTGGATCTCAACAAGGCGCGCAATCTGCAGCAGCGCTTCAATATTCTGCGGACATTGAGGGTCAAGGATCTGCTGCCGGTACCGCCTGCTGTGGCGGAATATTCGACCGGTCTCTCCATGGGACAGACCGCCGAGCAGATGGCCAAGAGTCACCAGATCAGCCGCGAGGCGCAAGATGCGCTGGCTCATCGCTCCCACACCCTGGCCGCGCAGGCTTGGGCTGATGGCAAGCTCAGCGGTGAGGTGTTTACCGCCCATGTACCGCCTTACAAGTCACCGCTGGAGCGGGACAACAATATCCGTGAAAGCTCGGATCTCGCGAGCTACGCCAAGCTCAAACCGGTGTTTGACCGGGTTCATGGCACAGTCACTGCAGCCAACGCCACGCCGCTGACCGATGGCGCCGCTGCCGTGTTGCTGATGCGGGAAGGTCGGGCGAAAGAGCTGGGCCTCGAGCCGCTTGGTTATATCCGCAGCTTCGCCTTCTCGGCCATTGATGTCTGGCAAGACATGCTGATGGGGCCCTCCTATGCCACGCCGCTGGCGCTGGACAGAGCTGGTATCACGCTCAGCGATCTGACCTTGATCGACATGCACGAAGCCTTTGCCGCCCAGACCCTGGCCAACCTCAAGATGTTTGCAAGCGCCGAGTTTGCCCGTGACAAGCTGGGTCGCGAACAGGCCATCGGCGAGGTAGACATGGACAAGTTCAACGTCCTCGGCGGTTCGCTGGCCTACGGCCACCCCTTTGCCGCGACCGGTGCGCGGATGATCACCCAGACCCTGCACGAGTTGCGTCGTCGCGGTGGGGGATTGGGGCTCAATACCGCCTGTGCGGCGGGTGGATTGGGCGTGGCTATGGTGTTGGAGGTTGAATGATGAGCGCTAAGACTTTTTCCCTGGATGTTCGCAAAGATGGCATCGGCATCCTCACCATGGATGTGCCGGGCGAGAGCATGAATACCCTCAAGGCTGCCTTTGTGGAGGAGATCCGCACCGTGCTGGCCGAGGTCAAACGCAACAAGGATCTGATCGGTCTGGTGATCACCTCCGGCAAGAAGGACTCCTTCATCGCCGGTGCCGATATCACCATGCTGGCCGCCTGCACCAGTGCCAAGGATGCCGAGACCCTGTCGCGGGAAGGGCAGGAGATCTTTGCCGAGATCGAGGGGCTGACCATTCCGGTGATCGCAGCCATTCACGGCCCCTGCCTCGGTGGCGGGCTGGAGCTGGCATTGGCCTGTCATGGCCGAGTGGTGACCGAGCACGGCAAAACTGTGCTGGGATTGCCAGAAGTGCAGCTCGGTCTGCTGCCGGGCTCTGGCGGTACCCAGCGTCTGCCGCGCCTCATCGGGGTGGCCAAGGCGCTGGATCTGATGCTGACCGGCAAGCAGGTGCGGGCCAAACAAGCCAAGAAATTGGGGCTGGTGGACGATGTGGTGCCGCCTTCCATCCTGTTGGATGCTGCCATCAAGCTGGCCAAGAAGGGCAAACCGCGCCATCAGTTGAAACGGGATCTGCAGGGCAAGGTGCTGGAGACCAACAAGCTGGGTCGCAAGGTGCTGTTCGATCAGGCCAGCAAGGGGGTGAAAGCCAAGACCCGTGGCAACTACCCGGCGCCGGAGCGGATCCTCGAGGTGGTGCGCATCGGTGTAGAGGAGGGGATGAAGGCCGGTCTGGCCGCCGAGTCCCGCCACTTTGGCGAGCTGGTGATGACGGCAGAGTCTGCTGCTCTGCGCTCCATCTTCTTTGCCACCACCGAGATGAAGAAAGAGGTCACCTATCAGGGGGCTGAGCCGCGCAAGGTGGCCCATGCCGCCGTGCTGGGCGGTGGTCTGATGGGCGGCGGCATCGCGTTCGTCACCGCCACCAAGGCGGGCGTACCGGTGCGGATCAAGGATGTAGCCAGCAGTGGCATCGGTAATGCCATGCGCTACAGCTACGACATTCTGGCCAAGAAGCTCAAGCGCCGTCACATCCTGCGCAGCGAGCTGGAAAAGCAGATGAGCCTGCTGACCGGTACCCTCGACTACTCCGGTTTCCACCGGGTCGACATGGTAGTGGAGGCTGTGTTTGAAGATCTCAATCTCAAACACCAGATGGTGAAGGACGTGGAGCGTGAGTGCGGTGAGCACACCGTGTTTGCCTCCAACACCTCATCACTGCCCATCAACCAGATTGCGGCAGAGGCGGCGCATCCGGAGCGGATCGTGGGGCTGCACTACTTCAGCCCGGTGGACAAGATGCCGCTGGCGGAGATCATCCCCCACGCTGGCACCAGTGCCGAGACGGTCGCCACCACGCTGGCTTTTGCCCGAGCCCAGGGCAAAACGCCCATCGTGGTGAAGGATGAAGCCGGTTTCTACGTCAACCGCATTCTCGCGCCCTACATGAATGAAGCGGCGCGATTGGTGCTGGAAGGGGAGCCGGTGGAGGTGCTGGACAGCGCACTGCTGGACTTTGGTTTCCCGGTTGGTCCCATCACCTTGCTCGATGAGGTGGGGATCGATGTGGGTGCCAAGATATCCCCCATTCTCGAGAAAGAGCTGGGTGGCGAGCAATTCCAGGCGCCCAAGGCGTTCGACAAGCTGCTGCAAAACGATCGCAAGGGACGCAAGAACGGCAAGGGCTTCTATCTCTACGGCAAGGCGGCACCGCGCAACAAGCTGACCGGCAAAGAGGGCAAGAAAACGGTGGACGAGAGCGTCTATGGCGTGCTCGGCATCAAGCCTTCCGCCAAGCTGGCCCGTCAGGAGATCGCCGAGCGCTGCGTACTGCTGATGCTCAACGAAGCGGCCATGGCGCTGGATAGCGGTGTGGTGGCCTCGGCCCGTGATGGCGATATCGGGGCCATCTTCGGCATCGGCTTCCCGCCTTTCCTCGGCGGCCCGTTCCGCTACATGGACACGCTCGGGATCGATTATCTGGTTGGCCGTCTGGAGTATTACCAGAAGCGCCACGGCGACCGGTTTGCCCCCTGTGCCCGCCTCAAGGCGATGGCCGCAGAGCAGCAGACTTTCTACTGATTGTTTCCCATTATGCCAATTTCAACAGGCCCGTATTGTAAGGTGCGGGCCTGTTGCTATCGAGGGGTTGGAGATCCCGTTGCACGATATGAGCGAAATACGGAGTGGCAGTTACACAGAATTATTTACAGGCTCGAGTCAGTGGCTGCGCCGCTACCGTTGTAAACTGTGTCTGCGCACCAGCACCGTTCTGACCAAAATGCCTCTGGCCCGGTTGCGCAAAGCGCAATGCTGGGAAGACTATGCGCAAGCCATCATCGAAGGACTGCCACGTCCGCCAAGGCATCGTGGTGGCAAGGGGCAACCCCGTGGAACCGGGCAGGCCACCATGCGGATTTTCAGCTGGAGAAGATAAATGCCGAGACGGTCATCGCGGTCTTGAAGCCGCTGGTGTTACCGGATGCGGTGCTGTGTAGCGATGGTGAGGGTGTTCGTCAAGGCGAACGGGTGGTTGGTGCATATCACATCCAGCACGTGAATGGGTGTCACCATCGGCAGAAAGAGTGAATAGTGCGTTACGGGAGGGGGCGTAAATATCAAAACGTGTTTGCATGAGGTGCTGGGGCACCCCATGCAACACGTAAATTGGGACATAGCCTTTTTATTGTGCGCGAGTTGCCAGCCTGTGGCGGCGTCAGTTCTTCTGAATATCCAGTCGGATGGCGCCGACCTGTTTGCAGCAGCAGGGGAGGCACTCCCCCTGGGCGACAAATGCCAGCGGCACCGAAGGATAGTGCACCTTGCCGGCCATCAGCGGCGTGCGGCAGGCGCCGCAATAGCCGCTGCGACACTGGAACTCCACATGATGACCGTGGCGCTCCAGGGTCTCCAGCACGCTTTCACCGGGATGGGCGTGCAGCACGGCACCATCCCGGGTATGTACCCGTGGTGCCACGACCGCCTGCTGTTCGGCAGCTGCGTACGGGGCAGGGGTCAGCGTGTTGGTGGCATCACTCACAGCTCGAAATCACCCAACTCATTGGTATTCACTTCACTGTCGATCTGGCCGATCAGCATATCAGGTCGCTGACTCACAGCTCGAAATCACCCAGGTCGTCAGCATTGACTTCGCTGTCGATCTGACCGACCAGATAGGAGCTTACCTCTACCTCTTGCGGGGCGACCTGTACGTTGTCGGAGGAGAGCCAGGTGTTGATCCAGGGGATAGGGTTCTGCTTGGTGCCGGCAAAGGCGGGTTGCAGGCCGACCGCGCTCATGCGCAGGTTGGTGATGTACTCAACGTACTGGCAGAGAATGTCCTTGTTCAGGCCGATCATGGAGCCGTCCCGGAACAGGTACTCGGCCCACTCTTTCTCCTGAATGGCTGCTTCCTTGAAGATCTCGAAGCAGGCCTGTTCGCACTCGGCGGCGATCTCGGCCATCTCCGGGTCATCTTGGCCGGTACGCATCAGGTTCAGCATGTGCTGCGTCCCGGTCAGGTGCAGCGCTTCATCGCGGGCGATCATCTTGATGATCTTGGCGTTGCCTTCCATCAGCTCGCGCTCGGCGAAGGCAAAGGAGCAGGCGAAGCTGACGTAGAAGCGGATTGCTTCCAGCGCGTTGACGCTCATCAGGCACAGATAAAGCTTCTTCTTCAGCCCGCGCAATGTGATGGTTACTTCGCGGCCTGCGACAGTATGGGTGCCTTCACCATGCAGGTTGTAGAGCGCGGTCGATTCGATCAGATCGTCGTAGTAGTGGCTGATGGAACCGGCACGCTTCAAGATCTGCTCGTTGGTCACGATATCGTCAAACACCTGGGCCGGTGAGTTGACGATATTGCGGATGATGTGGGTGTAGGAGCGAGAGTGGATGGTCTCGGAGAAGGCCCAGGTCTCAATCCAGGTTTCCAGCTCAGGAATAGAGACCAGCGGCAGCAGCGCCACGTTCGGGCTGCGGCCCTGGATGGAGTCCAGCAGGGTCTGGTACTTCAGGTTGGAGATGAAGATGTGCTGCTCGTGGGGCGGCAGGGCCTGATAGTCGATGCGATCGTGGGAGACATCCACCTCTTCCGGGCGCCAGAAGAAGGAGAGCTGCTTTTCGATCAGGCGCTCGAACACTTCGTGCTTTTGTTGATCATAACGGGCTACGTTGACCGATTGGCCAAAAAACATCGGCTCTTTGAGCTGGTCGTTTTGGGTTTGGCAGAAAGTTGAATAGGCCATGGTTACCAGAATATGTGAATAGAGAAAACAGGAGAGCGGGAGCTTCATGCTCCCGCCCGGTTATCAGAACTTGCCGTGACTTAGATTTTGCAAGCCCCGCCAGCGCAACCGTCATCTTGCAGATCGGTCTGGGCATCGTCTGCACCATCACGGGTGTTGTGATAGTACAGGGTCTTGAGGCCGTATTTGTAGGCGGTCAGCAAGTCCTTCAGCAGCTGTTTCATCGGCACCTTGTTGCCTTCGAAACGGGCCGGATCGTAGTTGGTGTTGGCAGAAATAGCCTGATCCACAAACTTCTGCATGATACCGACCAGCTGCAGGTAGCCGTCAACGCTCGGTTGCTTCCAAAGCAATTCGTATTGATCTTTCAGGCGATCATACTCGGGCACCACCTGTTTGAGAATGCCGTCTTTGGAGGCCTTGACCGACACCAGGCCGCGCGGCGGCTCGATGCCGTTGGTGGCGTTGGAGATCTGGCTGGAGGTCTCGCTCGGCATCAGGGCGGTCAGGGTGGAGTTGCGCAAGCCCACGGACTTGATCTCTTCACGCAGGCTTTCCCAATCCAGATGCAGCGGCTCATTGCACAGTACATCCAGATCCTTTTTATAGGTATCGATGGGCAAAATGCCCTGGGCGTAGGTGGTCTCGCCAAACAGCGGGCAGGGGCCGAACTCGCGAGCCAGCTGCACGGAGGCTTTCAGCAGGTAGTACTGAATGGCCTCGAAGGTGCGGTGAGTCAGGGCCAGACCGGAGCCGTCAGAGTAACGGGCGCCGTTTTTGGCCAGGTAGTAGGCGTAGTTGATGACGCCGATCCCCAGGGTGCGACGACCCATGCTGCCCCTCTTGGCGGCGGCAATCGGGTAGTCCTGATAGTCGAGCAGGGCGTCGAGGGCACGCACGGCCAGATCGGCCATCTCTTCCAGATCTTCCAGCTTCTCGATGGCACCCAGGTTGAAGGCAGAGAGGGTGCACAGGGCGATTTCGCCACTCTCGTCGTCGATGTTGTTGAGCGGCTTGGTCGGCAGCGCAATTTCTAGGCAGAGGTTGGACTGGCGCACCGGCGCCACGCTCGGGTCGAACGGACTGTGGGTGTTGCAGTGATCGACGTTCTGGATGTAGATGCGACCGGTACCGGCACGCTCCTGCATCATCAGGGAGAAGAGGTCTACCGCTTTCAGGGTCTTCTTGCGAATGGCAGGATCCTGCTCGTACTTGACGTAGAGCGCTTCGAACTTGTCCTGATCCGCGAAGAAGGCATCGTACAGACCCGGCGCATCGGACGGGGAGAACAATGTAATGTCACCGCCCTTGATGAGTCGCTGATACATCAGCTTGTTGATCTGCACGCCGTAGTCCATGTGACGAACCCGGTTCTCTTCCACGCCGCGGTTGTTCTTCAGCACCAGCAGGCTTTCCACTTCGGTGTGCCACAGCGGGTAGAACAGGGTGGCCGCACCGCCGCGCACGCCGCCCTGGGAGCAGCACTTCACCGCAGTCTGGAAGTATTTGTAGAAGGGGATGCAACCGGTGTGGAACGCTTCGCCGCCACGGATGGGGCTGCCCAGACCACGGATGCGACCGGCGTTGATGCCGATACCGGCGCGTTGGGACACGTAACGCACGATAGAGCTGGCGGTGGCGTTGATGGAGTCCAGGCTGTCATCGCACTCGATCAGTACGCAGGAGCTGAACTGGCGGGTCGGGGTACGCACGCCGCTCATGATCGGGGTCGGCAGCGAGATCTTGAAGGTCGAGACCGCATCATAGAAGCGCTTGATGTAGTCCAGACGGGTATCTTTCGGATACTTGGAGAAGAGGCAGGCCGCAACCAGCATATAGAGGAACTGCGGGCTCTCGTAGATCTCGCCGGTGACGCGGTTCTGCACCAGATATTTGCCTTCCAACTGCTTGACTGCCGCGTAGGAGAAATCCATATCGCGCCAGTGATCCAGATGGGTGTTCAGCGCTTCGAATTCGGCCTGGGTGTAGTCTTCCAGCAGGTGCTTGTCGTACTTGCCCATGTCCACCAGACGAGCCACGTGCTGGTAGAGGTGGGGCGGTTCGAACTGACCATAGGCCTTCTTGCGCAGGTGGAAGATGGCCAGACGGGCTGCCATGTACTGGTAGTCCGGGGTCTGCTCGGAGATGAGATCAGCCGTCGCCTTGATGATGGTTTCGTGAATGTCGGCGGTACGGATACCGTCATAGAACTGGATGTGGGATTTGAGCTCTACCTGGGAGACCGACACGTTGTCGAGCCCTTCGGCGGCCCAGTCCAGCACGCGGTGAATTTTATCCAGATCGATGGGTTCTTTGTGTCCGTTACGCTTCGTCACAAACAAGTTCATTGGCTGATGACCTTCAGTTGATTCCCGAAAAACCATCGCACAACGGCACCACCCTGGCCCCGGCGGGGTGCGGGAGTTGGGTAGAGATTGTGCGATGAATCACAAGATGTAGTGTTATTTTAAGTTCGAGCTACAAGATAGTGAGGTCGGCCCGCCATTGCAATGTGTGGATAAGTGACGAGCTGTGGATAAATTGTGAGTCTTGCCCCATCAGTTAGTGACCGCTCACAGTGAGCGGGTTTTCATTCGTCCGCTCCGCTAAATGCAAGTCTCCCGATCGAAGATGGAAAATTTAAATAACTTTTTTGCTTGCGAAACGGGGGGCTTTTTACTAGCAAACGGCGGCTGATTATCCCTTATGCAACAAGGGTCAAAAGCTGTCCAGTTGTCGCAGCCGCGCGGTCAGCGGGCCAAGGGCTTTACATCAGACGATGGTGGTTTGTGGCCTCTATGTGGCGGCTGCGAGCTTGTCAAATGGGTATCCAATAGGCGTTAAGCTGCCTTTATTATCCATGAATGGACGCGTGATGGCGGCGCAGGTTGTGAGAGCGTATGAGAGCGTCAAGAAAGAGGTTCAAGGGGGCAGGGAGTCTCTCTCCGCCCCGTTATTGCACGTTACACGGTCAGGCTGCGCGTCACACCTTGGCCGTCAGCTCGTAGCGCAGCCAATGGTGCAGGGCCTGCACGGTATCGAACTGCAGATCGGCGCCCCACTCGGCGGGATCCTCGTTATCGCTCAGATAGCCCCAGCCAGCGACCGCAGTGCGCATGCCCGCATTGCGGCCGGCTTCGATGTCCCGCACATGATCCCCCACATAGAGGCAGTGAGCTGCCTCGACCCCCAGCTGGTCGCAGGCAAAATACATGGGGGCGGGGTCGGGTTTGCGTACCGGCAGGGTGTCGGCGCTGACGGTGACGCCGCAGCTGGCAAGCTGTGGCAGGGCTGCCAGCAGCGGCTCGGTGAGAAAGGCCGGCTTGTTGGTGACGATGCCCCAGGGGAGCTGTTTCTCGTCGAGCCACTCGATGAGATCCACCATTCCCTCATAGGGGCGGGTACCGACGCAGAGATTGGCCGCGTAGTAGTCGAGCAGGGCATTGCGCAGGCGCGTGGCACCCAGCTCTTCAAGCAGTTCGTTGCCGAGCCCTGCTTTGAGCAGCCCGAGCGCGCCGTGGGAGGTGGTCTGACGAATGATGTCGTCAGAGAGCGGCGCAAAGCCTTCGCTTACCAGCACATGGTTGACGGCGGCGCCGAGATCCGGGGCCGTGTCGAGCAGGGTGCCATCCAGATCGAACAGCACGCAGCGCAGGGGCACAGGGTGAGAGGCGCTCATCAACCGTGCTCCGGGCGGACAAACTCCACCATATAGTTGACGTCGACATTCTTGCCGAGCTTGAACTGGTTGGTGAGGGGGGCATAGTGGACGCCGCTCATGTCCCGCACCAGCAGGCCCGCCGCTTCACCCATGCGACACAGTTCGGCCGGGGTGATGAACTTTTTGTGGTCGTGGGTACCCTTGGGCACCATCTTCATCAGGTATTCGGCCCCGAGGATCATCATCAGATAGGCCTTCGGGTTGCGGTTGATGGTGGAGACAAACACCCGGCCTCCCGGGCGAACCAGGGTCGCGATGGCGCGCAGCACGGAGGCCGGGTCCGGCACATGCTCCAGCATCTCCATGCAGGTGACCACGTCATACTGGCCTTGCGCCTCGGCGGCATGTGCTTCGGCGGTGATCTGGCGATATTCGAGCTCGACACCCTGCTCCAGAGCGTGCAGGCGGGCGACCCCGAGCGGCTCCTTGCCCATGTCGATGCCGGTTACCCTGGCGCCACGGCGCGCCATGCTCTCGGAGAGGATGCCACCACCACACCCGATATCGAGCATGCGCTTGCCAAACAGACCGCCACTTTTGTCGGTGATCCAGTCAAGGCGTACCGGATTGATTTGATGCAGGGGTTTGAATTCACCTTCCATGTCCCACCAGCGGGAGGCGATGGCGTCAAACTTGGCGATTTCTGTCAGATCGACATTGGCGTCACTGTGCATTTTTCGAAGATCCTGTGGCCGGGCGCCCGGTTATGAGTCATGGGCGCAATCTATTGTCCTGGCGGGCATTATAACGGACGGACTTTGTCACACCAGCCCGATCTGATACCCGATTTGTGGCTTAAGGTATTTGGCTCAGTGTGTTACCATGTCGCGCTGTTTAAGCCAAAGAACAACTAATTAGGGATAAGGCTTTCTATGAGCGATCTGGCCAGAGAGATCACGCCGGTCAACATCGAAGAAGAGCTCAAGAGTTCCTATCTTGATTACGCCATGAGCGTGATCGTAGGACGAGCTCTGCCGGATGTGCGTGATGGCTTGAAACCGGTTCACCGCCGCGTTCTGTTTGCAATGAACGAGTTGGGGAACGACTGGAACAAGCCCTATAAAAAATCGGCCCGTGTGGTCGGTGACGTAATCGGTAAATATCACCCGCACGGCGATAGCGCTGTGTATGACACCATTGTCCGGATGGCGCAGGATTTCTCCATGCGTTACATGCTGGTCGATGGTCAGGGCAACTTCGGTTCAGTCGACGGCGACAGCGCCGCGGCCATGCGTTATACCGAAGTGCGGATGGCCCGCATCTCCCACGAGTTGCTGGCTGATCTGGACAAAGAGACCGTGGACTGGGTGCCGAACTATGATGGCACCGAGATGATCCCGGCTGTCATGCCCACCAAGGTTCCCAACCTTTTGATCAACGGCTCCTCCGGTATTGCGGTGGGCATGGCGACCAACATTCCGCCTCACAACCTCACCGAGATAGTCAACGGCTGTCTGGCGTTGATTGAGAATGGCGACCTCACCATCGACGAGTTGATGACCTATATCACCGGGCCTGATTTCCCCACCGGCGGCATCATCAACGGTCGTTCTGGCATCGTGCAGGCTTACCGCACCGGTCGTGGCTCCGTCTATGTGCGCGCCAAGGCCGAAGTGGAAGTGGACGACAAGACCAGTCGCGAGACCATCATCGTTCACGAACTGCCTTATCAGGTGAACAAGGCGCGGTTGATCGAGAAGATCGCCGAACTGGTCAAAGAGAAGAAGATCGAGGGCATCAGTGCCCTGCGCGATGAGTCTGATAAAGACGGCATGCGCATTGTTATCGAGATCAAACGTGGCGAGTCTGGCGAGATTGTGCTGAACAATCTCTACAAGCACACCCAGCTGCAAACCACGTTTGGCATCAACATGGTGGCGCTCGATAACAACCAGCCCAAGGTGATGAACCTTAAAGAGATCCTGGATGCGTTCCTGCTGCACCGCCGTGAAGTGGTGACTCGCCGGACCGTGTTCGAACTGCGCAAGGCGCGGGATCGGGCCCATATCCTTGAAGGTCTGGCGGTTGCGCTGGCCAACATCGATCCCATCATCGAGCTGATCCGTCACAGCGCGACCCCTGCCGATGCAAAAGCGGGCCTGGTTGCCAAGGGCTGGGAACTCGGCAACGTGGCGTCCATGCTGGAGAAAGCGGGCGACGACGCAGCGCGGCCAGAGTGGCTGGAGCCACAGTTCGGTATTCGTGAAGGTCAATACTTCCTGACCGAACAGCAAGCCCAGGCCATCCTTGACCTGCGTCTGCACAAGCTGACCGGCCTCGAGCACGAGAAGATCCTGGAAGAGTACCAATCTCTGCTGGATCTGATTGCCGAGCTGCTGCACATCCTGGCGAGCCCGACTCGTCTGATGGAAGTGATCCGCGATGAGCTGCTGGCCGTGCGCGAGCAGTATGGCGACGAGCGTCGCACCGAGATCAGCATGTCCAGTGCCGAGATCAACATCGAAGATCTGATCACCCCGGAAGACGTGGTGGTTACCCTGTCTCACCAGGGCTATGTGAAGTATCAGCCGCTCTCCGACTACGAGGCCCAGCGCCGCGGTGGTCGTGGCAAGTCGGCCACCCGGATCAAGGAAGAAGACTTTGTGGAGCGTCTGCTGGTGGCCAACACCCACGACACCATTCTGTGCTTCTCCACCCGCGGCAAGGTCTACTGGCTCAAGGTTTACCAGCTGCCGGAAGCGTCCCGTGGCGCCCGTGGTCGTCCGATCATCAACCTGCTGCCGCTGGAAGAGGGTGAGCGTATCACCGCCATCCTGCCGGTGAAGGAGTATGATGCCGAGAAGTATGTGTTCTTCGCCACCGCCAACGGTACCGTGAAGAAGACCAGCCTCTCTGACTTCAGCCGTCCGCTCTCCTCCGGTATTCGTGCCATCAACCTCAAAGAGGGTGATGAGCTGATCGGGGTGGATATCACCGATGGCAGCAACGAGATCATGCTCTTCTCCGACGCGGGCAAGGTCGTTCGCTTCGCGGAAGGCAGCGGTCGCGCTGATGCGGAAGTCAGTGATGACGTTGAAACCGACGACGATGCTGGCAATGACGATGATGGCAGCGACAACGGCGAAGGCACCGAAAGCAAAGGCACCTTCAAGGGCGTGCGTCCGATGGGTCGTACCGCAGCCGGTGTGCGCGGCATCAAGCTGGGCGCCGGTGACAAGGTGGTTTCCCTCATCGTTCCGCGCGGCGAAGGTGCCATCCTCACCGCCACCGAGAACGGTTACGGCAAACGTACCGCACTCGACGAGTACCCGACCAAGAGCCGTGGTACCCAGGGCGTTATCTCCATCAAGGTGGATGAGCGCAATGGCAAGGTGATCGATGCGATCCAGGTCGAAGATACCGACCAGATCATGCTGATCACCAACGGCGGCACTCTGGTGCGTACCCGTGTTGCCGAGGTGAGCGTCATTGGCCGTAACACCGGCGGTGTCCGTCTGATCCGTACCGGTGAAGACGAGACCGTGGTTGGCCTGCAGCGCATCGCCGAGAGCGACGAAGACGAGAACGACGCTCTGGCCGTGGACGGTGAGGTATCTGAAGGTACCGATACCGCGACCGGCACTGATGCGGTCGATGCAGGGGACGCGGGCGACGAGTAATCGTCTCCTGAGTCACTTGCCTCAGCAAAAAGAGCGACCCTGGTGGTCGCTCTTTTTATTTGTCTGTTTTTTATGGCGGTCAGCTGACCGCTCGGCAGGATGCTGGCGGGATCACTCCTGCAGCCACATTCTGGCGCTGCGGGCGGGCATGGCGACCCGCACCCACTGGCTCTGCACGTTGACCACTGCGCCTTGGTCGAGCACGTCCCGATAATTGCGATACCAGTTCATCTCGAACTTGGCGGTGTCGAGCCAGTACTCCTGCTCGTCGTCGCACTTGTTGATACCGACCAGTCCCTGTTTGCCCCGTTTGAACAGCACGAAACAGTCGCCGCTGCCGACCAGCTGCATCGATTGACCCTGCACCGCATTGTGGAAGCGGATCATTCCCTTGAGATCGGTGCGCTGGTAGTAATCCTGCCAGCGCAAGCCGTCCTTGGCCTGGGTCTCGCCGTGATCCGAATAGACCAGCGGTGAGCCACCATCGCGCCCGAGCAGGTAGGCATAGGCCAGCTTCTCGTCTGTCTGGCTTAAGATCTGATAGCAGAAGCCATCGTTGGTGGGGATGTCGTGGGTCACGGCAAAGGTGACGGCGCGACTGCCCGGCAGCGCCTGACCATAGGCCCCCGGATCCGCCAGCAGGTTCATGCTGCCGCCATACCCCAGCGCCCCGCGCAGGGAGGCAAACAGCGGAAAGTCATAGGCACCTTGGCCGCTGCTGTCGAGGTAGGGTTTGAGGAAGCGCTCGTAATCGGTGCTGCCGGCGCCGCCGGTGGTGATCACCTCGCCAAACACATGCATCCCCTGTTTGATCTCGGGGGTGAACACGGCATTGATCTGGTAATCGCTCATGTGTTTGACCGCATCGACCCGAAAGCCCTTGATCCCCATTCCCTTGAGCGCCTTGAGATAGGCCTGCTGCTGGCTCACCACCCAGTTGTTGGGATCGAGATCCGGTAGCCCCTTGTCACCGGCGCCGCCACACAGGCGCCAGTACTGGACGTGGCCCGGATCGCTCCAGTCACTGATGCACCCTTCGGGATGAAAATCGGCGGCGGCCAGCAGGTTTTGTCCCAGATCGCCAAACAGCTTCTGGCGCTCGAAATAGGCCGGGTTGGCAGCATACTGACCGAGCAGTTCGCTACCGGGGTAGTTGAGGTCCTGGCGCTTCCAGCTCTCGTTGGCCATGTGGTTGAGCACCACATCAGCATAGACGGCGATACCGCGCGCCTTCATGGCGGCGAGCAGTTGCTCGAGCTCCTGCTTGTTGCCAAGGGGGAGTCGACAAGGCGCAGATCCTGCGGCTGGTAACGGGCCCACCACTCGTTGCCCGAGGACTTCAGCGGCGGTGAGATGAGTACCTGTTTGTAACCGGCCGACTTGATAAGGTCGGCTTTGGCCGTCACTTCACTGTACTTCCAGTTGAAGGCGTGCAGTATGACGTCGGCGTGCGCCAAGGGAGCGATCAGCATGCCTGCGATCGCCCATATTCCCGCTGTGTGTTTCATTATTGTGTCCCTGTTCTTATAGATGCCTGAATGGGCAAGCCAGCTTTGGCGGGAACAAGGTGGGCTGCAATCCATAATCTGCAGATTTGTGACCGCTTTCAGGGTGATTTCGCCGAATACGTGAGCTGTTTCGGCTTTTCCCCGCCACGGCCCGTTGTCTGTTTACAAGTGATTTTTTTGTCATTTCCCTGTCATCCCCAGCCGCTATCCTGCCGGGCGAGTGGTGCGCTGTTGCCATCACCTTCACCGTCAGGAGCTGCATATGACCAGTTGGATCACGTGGGACATTTGGTGGAGCCGGGTATGGGGCGAGTCAGAGGTGCCGCAGTATGGCGAGGATGAACACGAAGTGGCCCATGAACCCTCGCGACTGCCGGTTGAAATGGTGCAACAGGGGCGGGATCAGCGAGCAGGCTAAGGCGCTGACCCTGTCTTTAGCGGATAGCGCGTTCTTGTCGCGACATGGCCACTCCTTTGGAAGATTCGGAAAAGCGCGATTCCCACAGGATATGTCGCGGCAATCCTTCCTCTCGACCTCTTGGCAGGCAAGGGCTATTCACCCGATATATGCAGGACGTGAGAGGGAGGATTAGAAGAGTGACAGCTGCTCCCCGGGCCGGATAAACCCATCCAGCCTGAGCTGAATATGGCGTTTGCCAAGCCCAAGGCGCTTGCTGATGAGGCGAAAGCGCTGGGCCAGCAGATCGGCAAAATGTCCCTCGCCGCGCATGCGGGTGCCGAAGGCGGTACTGTTGAGCCCGCCACCGCGGCTGGCCCTCAGTTGATTCAAAATAGCCTCCTTCTGGCCCGGATAGTGGGTATCGAGCCAGTCACCAAATAGCGGTGCCAGCTCGTGGGGCAGCCGCAACAGGATGTAATCGGCGCAGCTGGCGCCCGCCTCGGCGGCCGATTTGATGATCTGCTCCAGCTCCGGCTCATTGAGCCGCGGGATCATGGGGGCGGCCAGTACCCCTACCTGCACGCCAGCGCTGGCCAGCTTTTCGATCACTTTCAAGCGCCCTGCGCCCGTGCTGGCGCGGGGCTCCAGCTGTCGCCGCAGGGTTTCGTTCAAGGTCGTCACCGACACCATCACCTGACACAGTCCCTCGCTGGCCAGCTCGGTCAACAGATCGAGGTCGCGCAAGATCATGGCGCTCTTGGTAATGAGCCCGACCGGATG
The DNA here is from genome assembly GCF_000819685.1 of Aeromonas allosaccharophila. Classification (GTDB taxonomy): domain Bacteria; phylum Pseudomonadota; class Gammaproteobacteria; order Enterobacterales; family Aeromonadaceae; genus Aeromonas; species Aeromonas allosaccharophila. The sequence continues at coordinate 124,093 of NZ_CDBR01000099.1, forward strand.
GCGGTGGGCCAGCATCACTTCCAGCAACTGCTGGGTGAGGCGATAGCGCTGCTCGATGGGTTGATAGGGGTCGGTATTGGCGCCAATGAAGATGGTCTGTGGCTGATAGGTTGGTTTGGCAAACTCCCGGCGCAACAGGTCGGCTGCATTACGTTTGGCAAACAGCTTGCTCTCGAAATCGAGGCCGGGGGAGAGCTCCAGATAAGCGTGGCTGGGTCTGGCATAGCAGTAGATACAGCCATGTTCACACCCTTGATAGGGGTTGATAGAGCGACCAAACGGGACATCCGGCGAGCTGTTGTAGCTGATGATGCTGCGTGCATCGATCTCCCGTACCTCGGTGCCGGGCACAGAGGGGGTGAAAGCGGCATCCCAATCGGACGATTGCCAGCCATCGTCGACCGCTTCGACAAGGGGACCGCTAAAACGGTGATCGATATTGTGAGGGCTGCCTCGTCCTGCCATGGTGCGCACCAATACTGGTTATACATACAGTTATTTTGCAGGTGCTCCAGATAAATGACAACTACTGCTCATCAAGCCGGTACAAAAAGGGTTGTCGCAGGGTTCTCTTGCTTGATCGCGGCGCTACATTTCGTTTACATAGATGAAATGAGAACTGGATCACGGAAATCATCATGAGCCCCACCACTTCCCGTTGGCTATTTATCGGTCTGCTTGCCCTGGTTATCTGGCGTCTGCTCCCGCTCTCCACCGAGCAGGAGATGGCTGCTGCCAACCGTGCCTGGCGTACCGGTCACTTCGATGAGGCGACCCGGATCTGGTCACCACTGGCGGCGCAGGGGCAACCCCGGGCACAGGCGCTGATGGGCTGGAGTCATGAGGTGGGGCAGGGGAGTGAGCAGGATATCAGCCAGGCCATCAGCTTCTATCGCCAGGCGGCACAGGCAGGGGATCCCTTCGGTCAATATCGGCTGGCGGATGTCTATTTGCGCGGAGCCGGTGTGAAGCGGGATCTACGCCAAGCCTTTCACTGGATGGAGCTTGCGGCACGTAATGGCGATGTCCCGGCCATGCTGAAAGTCGGCGTACTTCATCTGATGGGGGTCAGCGGCAGGGTCGATCTGCCTCAGGCGAAACAGTGGCTCTATCAGGCGGCACAAAAGGGCAACAAGCTGTCGCTTCAGGTGCTGCAGGAGCTGGCGCTGGCCGAGGAGGGCAGCAGTGGCTTTGACTTCAACTGGCAATCCCTGCTTGGCGAATAGTCGGCAAGCGACTCATTTGGCTGTAGAAAATATCTGCAAATCCGATACAGCACGTCTGACTTCATGGTAGCATGGGGCCGTTTTGGCTTGGTTTGTCACGTTAGACATGCGGTTTACGTGTCAGGCCGTCTTCGCAAAGTGCTGTGGAGAACCAGAACATCACCCATTTCGAATTGATTTTCCATCCCGCATGTGACCTTTGGTAGGGGTCACCACTGTATAAGGAAACACATAATGCCAATCATTACTCTGCCTGACGGCAGCCAACGTCAATTTGCCCACTCTGTTTCCGTCATGGATGTGGCCGCGGACATCGGTCCCGGTCTCGCCAAGGCGTGCATTGCCGGTCGGGTAAACGGTGAACTGGTGGATGCGTGCGAGCTGATCGAAGCCGATGCTGCGCTGGCCATCATCACCGCCAAAGACGAAGAAGGTCTGGACATCCTGCGCCACTCCTGCGCCCACTTGCTGGGTCATGCTATCAAGCAACTCTGGCCCCAGACCAAGATGGCCATCGGTCCTGTCATCGACAACGGTTTTTACTACGACGTTGATCTTGACCGCACCCTGACCGATGAAGATCTGGCTGCCCTGGAAGAGCGCATGCTGGCGCTGGTAGCCAAGGATTACGACGTCATCAAGAAGAAAGTCTCCTGGCAAGAAGCGCGCGATGTATTCGATGCGCGCGGCGAGTCTTACAAAGTCGAAATCCTGGATCAGAACATTGCCCGTGATGACCAGCCAGGTCTCTATCATCACGAAGAGTACATCGACATGTGTCGCGGCCCGCACGTGCCCAACATGCGTCACTGTCACCACTTCAAGTTGTTGAAAATGTCCGGCGCCTACTGGCGTGGCGACTCCAACAACAAGATGCTGCAGCGTATTTACGGTACAGCCTGGGCTGACAAGAAGCAGCTCAAGGCCTATCTGCAGCGTCTGGAAGAGGCCGCCAAGCGCGACCACCGCAAGATCGGCAAGCAGCTCGACCTGTATCACATGCAGGAAGAAGCGCCCGGTATGGTGTTCTGGCACAACGATGGCTGGACTATCTTCCGCGAGCTGGAAACCTTTATCCGCGGCAAGCTCAAAGAGTACGACTATCAGGAAGTGAAAGGTCCGTTCATGATGGATCGCGTCCTGTGGGAGCGTTCAGGTCACTGGGAAAAATACGCCCAGGCCATGTTCACCACCCAGTCCGAAAACCGCGAGTACGCCATCAAGCCGATGAACTGCCCGGGTCACGTCCAGATCTTCAACCAGGGTCTGAAGTCCTACCGTGATTTGCCGCTGCGTATGGCCGAGTTTGGCTCCTGCCACCGCAACGAGCCGTCCGGTTCCCTGCACGGTCTGATGCGGGTGCGCGGCTTCACTCAGGATGACGCTCACATCTTCTGTACCGAAGAGCAGATCATGGAAGAGGTCTCCGGCTGTATTCGTATGGTCTATGACGTCTACGGTACCTTTGGCTTCGAGAACATCGTGGTTAAGCTCTCCACTCGTCCCGAGCAGCGTATCGGTTCCGACGAGATGTGGGATCGTGCCGAGAAAGCACTGGCCGAAGCGCTGGAGCTCAATGGTCTGAAGTACGATCTGCAGCCGGGTGAAGGGGCGTTCTACGGTCCCAAGATTGAATTTACCCTGCACGATTGCCTTGATCGTGCGTGGCAATGTGGTACCGTGCAGCTCGACTTTGCCCTGCCTGGTCGCTTGGGTGCCACTTACGTGGGTGAAAACAACGAGCGTCATGTCCCAGTGATTATCCACCGGGCCATCTTGGGTTCTATCGAGCGTTTCATCGGTATTCTGACAGAAGAGTACGCCGGTCTGTTCCCGACCTGGTTGGCGCCGACTCAGGCTGTGGTCATGAATATCACGGATAATCAGGCCGATTATGCGCTGAAAGTAGCCAAAGCATTGAATGATGCGGGCATTCGCGCAAAAGCGGACTTGAGAAATGAGAAGATTGGCTTTAAAATCCGCGAGCATACTTTGAAACGAGTACCTTTCATGCTGGTCTGCGGCGATAAAGAAGTTGAAGCCGGTAAGATTGCAGTACGGACTCGTAAAGGGGCTGACCTGGGCACTTATCCTGTTGAAGAGTTCATCGCTCTGTTGACCCAGGAAGTTCAGACCCGCGGACAAAAGAAAGTGGAGGAATAAGCTATAAAAGGCGGAAAAAAACTGGGCAAGCAACCGCAAGCCCGCGCTCACCGGATCAATGAAGAGATCCGTCTGAAAGAAGTTCGTCTGACTGGTCTGGATGGTGAAGCCATCGGCATCACCACCATTCAGGATGCTCTGAACTTGGCCGCAGAGGCCGGAGTTGATCTGGTCGAGATCAGTCCAAATGCTGAGCCGCCCGTTTGCCGGATCATGGATTACGGCAAATTCCTCTACGAAAAGAGCAAAACAACCAAAGAACAGAAGAAAAAGCAGAAAGTCGTCCAGGTCAAGGAAATCAAATTCCGTCCTGGCACTGACGAAGGCGACTATCAGGTAAAACTACGCAACCTGGTTCGCTTTCTGGAAGACGGGGACAAGGCTAAGGTCACCCTGCGCTTCCGTGGTCGTGAAATGGCCCACCAGGATCTTGGTATCAAGGTTCTGGAGCGCGTCAAGAACGATCTGGAAGAGTTGGCCGTAGTCGAGTCGTTCCCGAAAGTCGAAGGCCGTCAAGCTGTGATGGTCCTCGCACCTAAGAAGAAATCTTAAGGCCCACAAGAAATTGACTCATGGGGCTCGCCCCATGAGTTGGTTCGCCTTGCGATTTTGTTGTCACTCACAATGCGGAGTATGAAATGCCGAAGATGAAAACCAACCGGGGTGCTGCAAAGCGCTTCAAAAAGACTGGCTCGGGTCGCTTCAAGTGCAAGCACAACCACCTGCGTCACATCCTGACCAAGAAGAGCAGCAAGCGTAAGCGTCAGCTGGGACCGAAATTCATGGTTTCTGCTGCCGACCACAAACGTGTTGTCGCTTGTCTGCCGTACGCATAAGGGGGGATGTGAAAAATGCCAAGAGTTAAACGTGGTGTGACTGCTCGAGCTCGTCACAAGAAAGTAATGAAAGCCGCCAAAGGTTACTACGGCGCCCGTTCCCGTGTTTACCGCGTAGCGGTACAAGCGGTAACCAAAGCTGGTCAGTATGCCTACCGTGACCGTCGCCAGAAAAAGCGTCAGTTCCGTCAGCTGTGGATTGCGCGTATCAACGCTGCAGCCCGTCAGAACGGTCTGTCCTACAGCCGTCTGATCAACGGTCTGAAAAAGGCTTCTATCGAGATCGATCGCAAGATCCTGTCCGATATCGCCGTTCACGACAAAATGGCTTTCACCGCCCTGGTTGAAAAAGCTAAAGCAGCTCTGGTTTAATCCAGTCCTGTTATAAACGCTAAAAGGAGGCTCAGGCCTCCTTTTTTGTATCTGTCATTCACGGTTTTGCATCACTTTCCCCTTTCTCCCGTCCACATTCTGTTCACTGTTTTACACGCGCTACAGATTTCTCCACACAAGGCGACATGTGCGAGATGGCTAGTTCTATAAATGGCACATATGCCAACAAACTAGATGCCTGTTCCACTATTTCAAGAGTGGCGGTGAGCCGATGAGACTCGCTTGATATAACAAAATGATTTGTAGGGAGAAAAGCCCACCTTAACTATGGTCAGCGAAGGGGCTTTTTTTGTATTATTCCCCTCTTGACCTTATTTAGCCTAAAGGCTCCTGTACCGGGAGTGGTGACGAGGAAGACATGCAACAGCTTGAAGAAGTAGTCGGCCAAGCCAGAGCCGAAATTGAGGGCGTGAGCGATATCGCTACCCTCGACGAAATCCGGGTCAAATATCTGGGTAAAAAAGGCTTTTTTACCGAGCAGATGAAGGGCCTAGGTGCCTTGTCTGCCGAAGAGCGTCCCGCCGCGGGCGCCGTGATCAACCAGGCCAAACAGCAGGTTCAGGATGCGCTGAACGAGCGTCGTGAAGCGCTCGAAGTCGCCGTGCTGAACCAGAAGCTGGCCGCAGAGACCATCGACGTCAGCCTGCCGGGCCGCCGGATCGAGAATGGCGGTCTGCATCCGGTGACCCGCACCATTGAACGCATCGAGCGCCTGTTTGGCGAGATGGGCTTCAAGGTTGCCCGTGGTCCCGAGATTGAAGATGGCTTCCACAACTTCGATGCGCTGAATATTCCGGCTCACCATCCGGCGCGTACCGATCACGATACCTTCTACTTCAATCCTGATCTGATGCTGCGTACCCACACCTCCGGTGTGCAGATCCGCACCATGCAGCAGCAACAGCCGCCGATCCGCATCATTGCTCCGGGCCGCGTCTATCGTAACGACTACGACATGACCCACACCCCGATGTTCCATCAGGTTGAAGGTCTGTTGGTTGACGAGCATGCCAGCTTTACCGAGCTGAAGGGCATTCTGCACGACTTCCTGCGCAACTACTTCGAGGAAGACCTGACCATTCGCTTCCGTCCTTCCTACTTCCCGTTTACCGAGCCGAGCGCCGAAGTGGACGTGATGGGCAAGAACGGCAAGTGGCTGGAAGTGCTGGGTTGCGGCATGGTGCACCCGAACGTACTGCGTTCGGTTGGTATCGATCCGGAAAAATACTCCGGCTTTGCCTTCGGCATGGGCGTTGAGCGCCTGACCATGCTGCGTTACGGGGTCAACGACCTGCGTGCCTTCTTCGAAAACGACCTGCGCTTCCTCAAGCAGTTCAAGTAAGGGCGAGAGAACATGAAATTCAGTAAATCCTGGGTGATGGAGTGGGTCCGCACCGAGTTGAGTGACAATGCACTGGCCGAGCAGATCACCATGGCCGGTCTGGAAGTGGACGCCGTGGAAGCGGTGGCTGGCCAGTTCAACAATGTGGTGGTGGGTGAAGTGGTCGAGTGTGCCCAGCATCCGGACGCCGACAAGCTGCGGGTGACCAAGGTCAACGTGGGCGAAGCCGAGCTGCTGGACATCGTCTGTGGCGCACCGAACTGCCGTCAGGGCTTGAAAGTGTGCGTGGCCAAAGTAGGGGCGACCCTGCCGGGTGATTTCACCATCAAGAAAGCCAAGCTGCGTGGCCAGCCGTCTCACGGCATGCTCTGCTCTTTCAGTGAGCTGGGTATCGATGTCGAAGCCGATGGCATCATCGAGCTGCCGGCCGATGCCCCCATCGGCACCGATATTCGTGACTACCTCAATCTGAACGACGTCTCTATCGACGTGGATCTGACCCCGAACCGTGCCGATTGCCTCGGTATCGCCGGTCTGGCCCGTGAGATCGGCGTGCTCAACAGCGTGGACGTGGTCGAGCCGACCTGGGCGCCAGCTATTGCGACCATCGATGCTACCTTCCCGATCCGGGTTGAAGCGCCAGCCGATTGCCCCCGTTATCTGGGTCGCGTCATCAAGGGGCTGAACCTGCAGGCCCAGAGCCCGCTCTGGATGCAAGAGAAGCTGCGCCGTGGCGGCATTCGCTCCATCGACGCCATCGTCGATATCACCAACTACCTGCTGCTGGAATTCGGTCAGCCGATGCATGCCTTCGATCTGGCTACCCTGGAAGGGGAACTGGTGGTGCGTCGTGCCCACGCTGATGAGCCGATGACCCTGCTCGACGGCAACGAAGTGAAGCTCAAAGAGACTACTTTGGTGATTGCCGATGCCAAAGGCCCTGCCTGCATGGCCGGTATCTTCGGTGGCAATCGCACCGGTGTTTCCGAGACCACTACCGACATCCTGCTGGAGTGTGCCTTCTTTGCGCCACTCTCCATCACCGGTCGTGCCCGCGCTTACGGTCTGCACACCGACTCCTCTCACCGTTTCGAGCGCGGGGTTGATCCCGAGCTGCAAGCCAAGGTGATGGACAGAGCCACTCGTCTGCTGCTGGATATCTGTGGCGGCGAAGCCGGTCCGGTCATCGAAGTCAAATCCGATGCCCATCTGCCGAAAGCGGCACCCATCAAGCTGCGTCGTAGCAAGCTCGACAAGGTGATCGGTATCAGCGTGGCTGACGCTCTGGTGGTCGAGATCCTGACTCGCCTCGGCATGCAGGTCACTGTGGATGCTGACGGCTGGACTGCGCTGGCACCCTCCTGGCGTTTTGATATCGCCATCGAGGAAGACCTCATTGAGGAAGTGGCCCGCATCTACGGCTACAACAACATCCCGAACCTCAAACCCGCCGCCTCTCTGGCGATGGTTGAGCAGGCAGAAGGGCAGGTGACCCTGAAGCGCGTGCGCGACCTGCTGGTTGACCGCGGTTTCCAGGAAGCGATCACCTACAGCTTCGTCGATCCCAAGACCCAGCAAACCCTGTTCCCGCAGAGCGATGCCATCGTGCTGCCTAACCCGATTTCGGTCGAGATGTCCGCCATGCGTGTCTCTCTGTTCCCGGGTTTGGTGCAAGCCGTCGTCTACAACCAGAACCGTCAGCAGCCGCGCGTGCGTCTGTTCGAGCAGGGTCTGCGTTTCATCAAGGACGAAAGCGCCGAGAACGGCATCCGTCAGGAGCCGATGCTGGCCGGTATCATCACTGGCAACCAGAGCGACGAGCACTGGGACATCAAGACCCGCGCAGCCGACTTCTTTGATTTGAAAGGGGATCTGGAAGCGGTGCTGGACTTGACCGCCGAAGGGGCCACCTTTACCTTCGAGCGTACCGAGCACAGCGCCCTGCACCCGGGCCAGAGCGCAGCCATCCTGCGTAATGGCGAGGTCATCGGCCACATCGGCGTGATCCACCCGAGCCTCGAGAAGAAGCTTGGCCTCAAGAGCCGCGCGGTGATGTTTGAGCTGGAGCTGGACAAGCTGACCCCGGCCAAGATGCCGGTGGCTGCCGAAGTTTCCAAGTTCCCGGCGAACCGTCGTGACATCGCCGTCGTGGTCGATCGTCAGGTTCTGGCAGGTGATGTGCTTGCGGTAATTAAAAAAGTTGGCGGAAATCAGGTAGTTGGAATAAACTTGTTTGACGTATACCAGGGTGCTGGTATGGCAGAGGACAAGAAGAGCCTGGCCATCAGTCTTGTATTGCAAGATACCCAGCGCACCCTGGAGGAGAAAGAGATTGCCGAGACCGTAGACAATGTCGTGCGGGCCCTTGGTGAAGAGTTGAATGCATCCTTGAGGGATTGATCTATGGCGCTTACCAAAGCCGACATTGCAGAGCACCTGTTCACCCAACTCGGGATGAGCAAGCGTGAAGCCAAAGATATGGTGGAAGCCTTCTTTGAGGAAATCCGACAGGCGCTAGAGCGTGGTGAACAAGTCAAGATTTCAGGCTTCGGTAACTTTGACCTTCGTGAGAAGAATCAGCGTCCCGGACGTAACCCCAAGACGGGCGAGGATATTCCTATCAGCGCCCGTCGCGTGGTGACCTTCCGGCCTGGCCAGAAGCTCAAGGCCAGGGTAGAAAATGTTGAACCCAACGAGTGATAAAAAGCCAGGCAGATGCCTGGCTTTTGTTTTCAGATGACAAAATTTCCCCTTCTGCTTCTGACCAGTGTGCTGGTCATGCCGTTACAAGCCCAGCCGCCGCAGTCCACGAGATTGCAGACCACAGTGCTGCCGCTGGCACCGGCGACCCAGGCCTATGTCGACTCCATCACCCAGCTGGAGATCTGTTATCCCGCCACCCTTCCGCCCCCTTATTTGTTAGCGGGGGGAGGGCTGCTCAAGGATCGGATCGCCAAGCTGGCCGCCGTGCTGCCAGTCCCGCTCAAGGTACATGAACTGCCCGACTGGCAAGCGGTGCGCGATGCGCTGCTGCAAGGCCACTGTGACATAGTTCCTCATGTCGGTCCGATCTCGACCGTGTTGCCCGATATGCTGGTCAGCCGGGCGATGATGGAGACGGATGCCGCCATTCTTTACCGTGGTGATCTCGAACATGCGACCTTTCTGGTTCCGGCTGCTACCAGCTCCGGCAGGATGCTCAGGGCGCTCTACCCGAATGCGGTGATCAGGCAACTGCCGAAGGGGGAGGATCTCTATTCGGCGCTGGAGAGCGGCAAAGGGAATGCCTATCTGGGTGACTACCTGCAATTGCGCTATTTGATGCGTGAATTTCCCGCCGATGGCTTGCGGCTGCGCCGGTTGCTGGGGGATGAGCGGGTGGTCAGTTATCGCTTGATGATGCGTGGCGAACCGGAGCTGGCCCGCCTGATCGATACCGCTATCCGCTACATGCCTGCCGGCAGCCTCTATGCCGATCTGGGTCGCTATCTCGATCAGGGGTCGCTCTATGTCAACCAGCTGCACTTCAGCGATACCGAGCAGGCCTGGCTCTCTGGCCGGGGTCGCACCGTCCGTCTGGTGGTCAATCCCGAGTTGATGCCCTATAGCGGCGTCAATGAGCTGGGGGAGGCGAAAGGGTGGAGTGCGGATGTGCTGCGCTGGGTCACCCAGGAGACCGGCCTGAAATACCAGTTGGTGGCTGCCGCCAGCAAGGCCGAGGCGATAGAAAAGCTGCGCCGCGGTGAGGCTGACATGATGGCCGGTTTACCGGAATCCCCCGCACTGACGGACGAATTTATCTTCAGCCGGACGATCTCCATCAACCGGTTTGCCTTGATCAGCAAGCGCAAGGTGGTCGCCGATCACATCACCCAGCTCAAGCGCCAGCGCATTCTGGTGCCGGAATCCCTCTACGATCCCTCCCTGCTCGCCCTGCTCGGTGATCAGGAGTGGCTTCGCACCGACGGCCTCGAGCAGGGGCTGGCGGCGATCAAACAGGGCAAGGCTGACGCCATGCTGAGCGAGCTTTATCAGCTGCAATATCCCCAGCGCACCAACCTGCTGGAAGGGCTCGATATCGAGGAGCTGGAGGATCGCTTCGGCTTGGGTTTTGCCATCAACAAAGACCAGACCGAGCTGGCCGGGGTGATGGATCGCAACCTGATGGCCCTGACCAGCACCCAGATCGACGAGCTGAACCAGCGCTGGCGCCGCTTGCTCGTCGTGCAGCAGCCCGGCGTGAGCTACGCCGCCTGGTTTGGCTCCATCGCCATGGCACTGCTGATCAGCGGTATTGTCATCGGCGGGATCTGGCGCTCTCGCCAGCAACTGGCACGGGAGGTGGCCCAGCGTCACGCCGCCGAGCAGGCGCTGGCCATCGAGAGTGAGCTGCGCGAAACCATGTTTCAGGCGCTGCCAGTGCCCGTCTATCTGCGCAACAGTGAGGGCAAGGTGATCAAATCCAACAAGCAGGGGCGACGTCTGGCCCTGCGCTACTCGCAGCAACTGATGTTGCCGCCGGTACAGCCCCAGAAGAGCGAAGGGGAGATGGTGCTGGGGGATCAGGTCTTCGCCTATGCCCAGCATCCGCTGCGGCTGGACAAGCAGGCGCCCGCCACCGATCTCATCGCCCTGTCGGATATCAGCGTGCTGCGTGAGCAGGCCCGTTTCCTGCGTCAGGCAGAGCGCCGTCTGCGCGCCCTGACCAATACCGTGCCCGGCGTGGTGCTGCAGTTTATGTTCGAGCGGGGGCGGGTGGGGGCCATCGAGTTTATCAGCCGCGGCTGTTACGAGCTGCTGGGGCTGGCGAGCCAGCAGATCCGCCGTGAGCCGAAACGGGTGCTCGCTATGCTGGAGCGCGAGGATCGCAGCCGGGTGCGGCGCGAGATGTTCGCCATGTTGCAGGCAGGCAAACCCTTCGCGTTCACCCTGCGTTACCACCATCCCACCAAGGGCGTGCGCTGGTTGCAGCTCTATGGCCGTGGCCGCAGTCAGCCGCAGGGGTGGCGGATCTATGCGGTGATGCAGGATGCCACCGCCCGGGTCGAGCAGGATCAGGCACTGCAACAATCTCATGGGCAGGCGCAGCAGGCGGTGCAGGCCAAGGGCCGTTTTCTGGCCGCCATCAGTCACGAGATCCGCACGCCGATGAATGCCATTCTCGGCCTGCTGGAGTGGTTGGCCACGACGCCGTTGTCACAGGAACAAGGGTCTGCACTGGCACGGGTACGGCAGGCGGGGGACGAGTTGCTCGGCCTGCTCAACGATGTGCTCGATTTTAGCCGCAATGAAAGCCGTCAACTCTCCCTCTCGCCCCAGCCTACCGATTTTGCCGAGCTGTGCGAGCACGTGGCAGCGGTGCACTGGACCAAGGCGCGGGCCAAGGGATTGCAACTGCGCTTGCAGCTGGATCCGGCGCTGCCTGCCTTGCAGACCCTCGACCCTCACCGGGTACGGCAAGTGCTTCACAATCTGCTCTCCAATGCCATCAAGTTCAGCCAGCGTGGGGAGGTGGTGCTGTGGGCCGAACTGGCAGACGCGACCCTGCGCTTCGGGGTCGATGATCAGGGACCGGGGATCACCGCCAGGATGCGCCCCACGCTTTTTATGCCGTTCGAACAGTTTGCCGTTGAAGGGCAACTGCGGGCACCAGGCACCGGCCTTGGTCTGGCGATCTGCAAGCAGCTGATCGAGCAGATGGGAGGCCTTATCGATGTCGAGGGGCGCATCGGTGGCGGCAGCCGCTTCTTCTGCGAGTTACCCCTCAAACGGGTGACGCAGGAGCCGGAGTGGCAGCCCAGGGTGCGGCAACTGGCGCTCTCTTTACCGCACGATGAGGCACAGGCGCTTTCACCCTGGCTCAGCCGTTTGGGGATCGCCACCGTCAGCAACGCCGTGGATACGCTGCAAGCGGAGGTGGACGAACAGGGCCTCTACTATTGGGCGTGGCAGGGGGAGTCCTGGGTACCCGGCACCATCATTACCCTGCTGCAACCGCGATTAACCCCTGAACAGCCGGTCGCCGGTACCCAGCCCGGGCTTGGCATGCGGGTCCTGTTGGTGGAAGATCACGATGTCAATCGCGAGCTGATCAGCCTGCAACTGGGGCAACTTGGTGCCAGCGTCATCACTGCAGCCAACGGGCAGTTGGCGCTGGATCTGCTGGCGCAGCACGAGGTGGACTTTGTATTGACCGATCTGCAGATGCCGGTGATGAACGGCGCCGAGCTGTGCAGAGCGTTGCGCCAATCTGACCGTTGGGCCCGTCTGCCGGTTTATGTGATCACCGCGGATCTCAGTGAACAGGCTGCCAATGAACTGCAATCCTGTGGTTGCGATGGCCATCTGGACAAGCCGGTCGCCCTCAAGGAGCTGGCAACCTTGCTGCGTCACATTGCCAGAGCTGGGGGCAATGCCGTTGCCCCGACACCGGTTGTCTCGCTGCTGACCGATGAACTGGCCGCCCTTTATCTTAAGGCGACCCGTGATGATTTGGCCGAACTTGATCGCTGTTGCACAGAAGAAGATGAAGTTGGCGTGAATGCTGCTTTACACAAGTTGAAGGGGGCCGCCAGAATGGTAGGGGCGACTGCGTTGGTGGCGGTCATTGAAGAGTGGCAGCAAGCGCCCCATCCGGCGCTGCAAGCCAGATTGAACCGGGCATTGGATGAGTTCAGCCAGCAGTTTTCAAAGAGGGCTCAAGATGATCATCACTGATGAAGAATTACTGGCGTTGCTCGATGCAGAAGAGCACGAGGCGGCAGGATTTTGCCCCATCGTGCTCTATGCCCTCGATGGCGTCTCTCATGCGCTGGCCAGCGCCACGACACTACCCTCCTATGTGACGCTGCACCGCACCCAACCGGATGCCTGCTGGCAGTGGGAAGGGCTGTTTGCGGCCGGCGCCATCGCGCTTTACGATCCCGCCGCTCATCAGCAGGCGGACTATTTTCCCCAAATGCAGTCGCATCAGGGCATTTATGCCATCGGCGAGGATTGGTTGGGAGGGCTCGCGGCCAGTTACCGTGACTGGTGCTGCTGGCTGGCGGCCAACAAGATAGTGCTGCTCGAGGATCACCCGTTTCAGGGGATGCAGTTGCAGCAAACCATCGCCGCGCTGGGGCTATCTTGCCAGTGGGTACAGGATGAGGCGGCCTGCCTTGCCGCACTGGCGGCGGGCGATACTCGCCTGCTGGTGTGCGATCTCAGTCTGGTGGAGCAGGATGCCATCAGTCTGCTGATGAGCCAGCCCAGGTTGCAGCAAGAGGGGTTGCCCATCGTGCTGCTCTCCGCCCATGAGCAGACGCTGATCGACGGTGCCCGTCGCCTGCTGCACGATGCCGGTTTCAATATTCTGGCGGCGCTGGCCAAGCCCCTCGACTGCGATGCGTTGCTCAGGTTGCTGCGCCGACTCTATCTGGGGCCGTTGCGTCAGCAGCGCTTGAGTGGTCAGCGCCGCACTATTCGTAGCTGGCAGGGGGAGGTGCAGGGCCAGCTTGGTCTGCTCTCCAGCCCCGCGACCTCACATCCGGTCTGGCTGGCGGTGACGGGCTTGCCCAGCCGCTGGGATGCCCTCAAGGAGTGGCTGGCGGAGCAGTCGCGTGCGCCATCAGAATTGACCTTGCTGATCCACCGGCGTGATCACCTGCTCGGCAATGCCGATCGCTTCGCACTGGTGCTGCAAGCCAGTCTGGCGGGGAGCAAGCTGGCGCTGTTGCTCGACAACAGCCAGCATCTGCCCTTCGATCTGCTGGAGCGTCTGCCGCTGCAAGCCTTGCTGCTGGGGCAGGGGATCCTGCCGGAGATGGAGTCCTTGACCGGCGACTCCCTGCTGGGACGCTTTATGGCCCGGGTTCGGGAGTTGGGGATCGCCGTCTATCTGGATGACCCTTACAACCTGCTCGATGTCGACCTGTGGCGAGAGCGCGGTATGACGGGGCGCTGGTAAGCCATGGCGCGCTACCTCTGCTGGCCCATGCATCGGGAGCGCCTTGGCAAAGGGCTGGAGGGCTGGCCTCATCCGGTTTCCCGGGCTGCGCTGCCATTGGCGATGCAGGTATCAGGGGTGCCTTGCTTGCTGCGCGAGCTGCACGGTGTGGCGCCAGCCCGCATACTGGCGGCCTATGATGCGCTTAGCGAAGAGAGCATCTATCTGCGCTTTATGCGCCCGAAACGGGCGCCGCTACCGGAGCAGGTCGCGCAATTTCTCAATTACCATCCCGAACATCAGATCTCGCTGCTGCTGACCGATCTGGCCGGTGAGCCGCTGGCGCAGGCCCAATCGATCCGCCGCCGTCTTCATCCCGATCGGGCGGAGTTCTCCTGCATCGTGGCGGATCACTTCCAGCACAAGGGGGCGGGGCGGCGCATTCTGCTGGCGCTGGCATTGCTGGCCAGGGCGGACGGGATCCGCGAGTGGACGGCGGAAGTGCTGGCCCAGAACCGGCCCATGCTGACCCTGCTCAAGCGCCTTGGCTTGCCGCTGACGCTGGTGACCGGGCGGGAGATGGTCTTTGTCAGGCTGGATCTGTCGGTACTGGACGCCTGGTTGTCAGTGCCGCCAGCGGCGCCGCTTAAGACCAAGGGCGAATAGTGACACTTTTTTCCCTGTGCTAAGGTCACATTTATTGTGCGGGGATAGACGGAGCAGCTTATGGCGCAGTCATATAAACATATCGTGATCCTGACCGGAGCGGGGATATCGGCGGAATCCGGCATCAAGACCTTTCGTGCCTGCGATGGTTTGTGGGAAGAGCACAGGGTTGAGGATGTAGCGACCCCCGAGGGGTATGCCCGGGATCCCGATCTGGTGCTGCGTTTTTACAACTCCCGCCGCAAACAGCTGCAAAAACCCCAGGTTCACCCCAATCCGGCCCACTATGCATTGGCTCGCCTCGAGCGTCTCTTGCCCAGTTCGGTCACCCTGGTGACCCAGAACATCGACAATCTGCACGAGAGCGCGGGCAGCAAGAACCTCATCCATATGCACGGCGAGCTGCTCAAGGCCCGCTGCCCCGAGTCCGGTCAGGTGATCGAGTGGCGTGGCGATCTCCATCAGGACGAGCTCTGCTCCTGCTGCCAGTTTCCCCAGCCGATGCGCCCCCATGTGGTCTGGTTTGGCGAGATGCCGCTCGGGCTGGATCGGATCTACAGCGCGCTGGCCCAGTGCGATCTCTTTATCTCCATCGGCACCTCGGGGGCTGTCTATCCGGCCGCCGGTTTTGTCCATGAGGCGGGCCTCAATGGGGCGCACACCATCGAGCTCAATCTCGAGCCGAGTGAGGTGGGCAGCCAGTTTGACGAGAAACGCTATGGTCCCGCCTCCCTGCTGGTTCCCGCCTATGTCGATGAGTTGCTGGAGACGTGCGGCATTCATCAGCCCCGGCAGGTCGAGGGGCACAACTGGATGGAGATGCGTGAACGCTAGGCGCTAGGGATAGCAGAAAAGCAAAAGGCGACTCGGGGAGTTAATGCCGATCAGTTAAGG
>NZ_CDBR01000100.1 GCF_000819685.1 Aeromonas allosaccharophila
CGCTTACACACGTCAGGGATCTTTTTTCCTTCGTCCCATAGCGTGACCTCCGTCACAGAAACAAAACAAAGTTTTGCCGTTTCTTCTGGACTCAAACCGCACTCAAACCACCTAAAGACAAAGTTTTTTGTAATATTACGTTCCATTCCATTTGTACCGCTTGAATCTGGCAATATTGCCAGTCGCGGAAATGGGGATCTTTTTAACGTAACCATTAATTATGCGCAGTCGCAGAAGGCTCTGAATTAAGGCTTCCCATCATCATGCAGGCCACGGCCAGAGCGGCTCCCGTGCCCGCGCAGTACTTTTTTAAGATGTCGTACCAAGCCGCCTTTACGTTCGGATCCTTCGCTCTGACCGCTGTAAGAGAAATTATGACTTCTGCGGGGTCTATGCCGACTTCCTTCGCAAGCTTAATTGCAAGCTCATCAGTGAATTGGCCTTTCCCGCTGTTCAAGTTGGAAACGTACGGCTCACTAAAACCAAGGTCTTCAGCAACTTCTTTAAGCTGAGTGAAGTTTTTATGTCTCATGTATGCCGCTAACAGTGTTTTAGAGTCCATTTTGTTGCTCCTCGTTAAATAGGTTTACCCGCTAAATATACCTGCTTATGCAGTCATGATGGTGTCTTGCTTTCCAATTTGTTCACGTATTTACTCAGCCACATCGGTTACGTGATTACCTAAGCAGGAATGTCAGCATGGAAACGCAGACCCTACAGCAACAAACCCCGATTTACCACGTGTGCCAGAATTGCGGCGGCGAAGGTTGCGCCGCTTGTTCTGACCTGCTGATTCTGGATGGTGACATTCAACTTGACCCCGAATGGTCTGACGAGCTGCCCGCCGTTGCGCCGATAAATGGGGTTATCGGCGTCAATGCTGCTTGGAAACCTGCTTACGAGTTTATTGTTGTCTGGAAAGAAAACGGCAAGTCGTTCAATAAGTGCTTCACAAATGAGGCCGATTCTCTGGCCCATTTTGAGGCCCTTATCGGTCGTGCTTCAAGCGTCTGCATGGTTTATCCAGATGGTCAGTCACTTACTGAGCTTCCCGCTCCCAAGGCTGACCCTGTTTGCCCTAAGTGTGGCAAATCCCGTTTCGATTCGGCCTATGGCTGCCTTGCTCCACAGGTCTATTCCCCTGCTGCTGGTGATTGGGTATGCGGCAAAAAGACCGCTGCCCCCTCCCCCAAGCCTGCCCCCAAATACGACATCAGTTTTGATGACCGGAATATGTATCAGCGCCGTGAGGATGAACTTCGCCTCGCTGGTATTCGCCCTATTTGGCGGCCTGACCTTGCTCAAGATAACCATATCGAACAGTACCCAGACCAAGATGGGAGTGAACAATAATGATTCGCTTCACCTCCTACGCCGCCCAGCAGGCCCTTAACGGTTCACGCGCTGCTCCTGTATCCGGCAAATTTCGTCTTAACTCGCTGCTGTCGTCCCCTGCCCTGCTGGCAGATGACGCCGAGCAGGCAACCCCTGCCGAGTACCTTGAC
Organism: Aeromonas allosaccharophila; assembly: GCF_000819685.1. Taxonomy (GTDB): domain Bacteria; phylum Pseudomonadota; class Gammaproteobacteria; order Enterobacterales; family Aeromonadaceae; genus Aeromonas; species Aeromonas allosaccharophila. Next base: position 1,506 of record NZ_CDBR01000100.1, read on the forward strand.
CACTTGCAGACCCTCGGGCTGCCCTTTGACGATGATGTCTCGATACTGCATCGGGCTTACTCCGACCAGTACAACGCCATTCACACCAAGCCTCGTTTCGCTGACCAGCCTCGCCATTTTGTTCGCGTTGGCTCCTTCGCCTATTTGGATGATAAGGCCCTGCTCAAGTATGGCGACATCAACGCCCCCGAGCATTGTCAGCACCGCCACGATATGACCGTGCGCAATCACTACCTGTTGCCGTGGTTCCGTTCTGCCTACTCCCAAGCCCTTGAGTACGCTGGTTTGCTTGAAGCGAATCAGCGTATCAAAGAGCTTTTCGACCTGATGAACATTTCCGGCGACTGCGGAACTCTCAACCTCACTTCTGACGATGAGGGATTCGAGGCATTCGCCGAGCGCCTGGCTAAACACGTGCTGACCCTACGTAAGGATTATTTTAATGGTGACGAAGAGGAATATGCCGCTTTCTGTCAAGCCAGAGCGCTTCTCGAAAGTTATGACCTTCGTGATCCCGAATTTGATTACCAATTTGAAGAGCCCGAAGTTGCTCGCCCTAATCATTGGCTCAATCGTTGGTCTGAGCCTGCTTATCTGGTTAGGGCTATTCGTCGCGCCTCGGCTCGTCGACTCTTCGACGCTTCCCGCGTTGCTGGAGTTGTTAACAAACACTCACAGCCCTATTCACCTGATTACCTTGTTTCTCGCCGGATTCATCGTAGTCGCAAGAATCGACTCACTCTTTCAGGTCTTGCTGCTGTCAGTTCTGCTGATCCTATGGATGGTATCAAGCTTATAGATGCCATAGACGCCTCTGTCTCTAATCCAGAGGTACAACGCGCCGAGCTGATGACCCGTCTTAGTGGTTTTGAAGATGTCGCCAAGCAGGAGGGGCACGTTGCGTTGTTCCTCACCCTGACTTGTCCGTCACGCTTCCATCCGACCAGCGGCGGCAAGACAAACCCCAACTGGATTGCTGCTGGCCGCCCTACTGTCAAAGACGGGCAGGATTACCTCAATGAGGTATGGCGCAACATTGGCCGCCGCTGCTCTGACAAGGGCACCAAGGCCAATCCCAAAGAGCCCATCACCATCTACGGCTTCCGCTTTGCCGAGCCTCATGCAGATGGTACGCCCCA
>NZ_CDBR01000101.1 GCF_000819685.1 Aeromonas allosaccharophila
GACCGTGCAGGCCACCATGCGGATTTTCAGCTGGAGAAGATGAATGCCGAGGCGCTCATCGCGGTTTTGAAGCCGGATGCAGTGTTGTGTAGCGATGGTGCAGGTGTGTATGCCAGTTTTAGCAAAGAGCAGGGCGTAACCCATCAGGTAGTGCACAATCGCCAAGGCGAACGGGTGGTCGGTGCGTATCACATTCAACACGTGAACGGGTATCACCATCGGTTGACAGAGTGGATGGAGCAGTTCCATGGCGTGGCGACCCACTATTTGAAGAACTACCTAGGTTGGCGCAGGATGCTGGAGCGTTACGGGAGGGGCGTAAATATCAAAGCGTGTTTGCATGAGGCGCTGGGGCACCCCATGCAACACGTAATTGGGACATAGCAATTTTTATCTCCCGTGTCCAAGACGACTGAGATGGCGTATGACTCAGGTACGACCACAGAAAGCCGCAGAGCAAAGCAGAAACAGTAAAGAGCAGAGAGCAGAGAGCAGAGAGCAGAGAGCAGAGAGCAGAGCTTGAGTATCCCCCTCACCCACAGATAAAAAAACGGCTCCATCAAGGAGCCGTTTTCAGTGGATTGCGCGGTGCCGATTACTCGACGGTCGCTTCCACACTGGTGAAGTACTCGATCTTGGCCGCTTTGCGCAGCGCGTCGATCAGAGACTTGTAACTCACCTGAGCTTTGCCCTGACCCAGCTGACCTTGCAGCATGGCGGCCATGCCGGATGCGGCGGCAGGGACGTTAACCTTGTCCAGCGCAACCACCACGCGGTCACCATTGGTCTCGGCAACCAGTGCCACGCTCGGCTTGCCATCTTTCGGATGGGGCAGTGTGAACGCCTGGGCAATCAGGTTCTGATCCAGTTCGCGATCGAAGCGGGCAACCCCTTTGTGGGTCTCCACTTTCAGACCGAGTGCAGCCAGATCGGCGGTGATGCTCTCACCGACCTTCAGCTTGTCCAGCAGGCCCTGCGCCTTGCCACGGGCCACTTCACCGGCCTTGTCATGCTTGATGGCGGCAATCACCTGCTCTTTCACTTCAGCCAACGGCTTGACGGCCTTTGGCTGGTGGCCGGTGATGTGCAGCACCAGCGCCTTGCCATCGGAGAGCTCAATCACGTCGGAGTTGGTGTTGTCATCGCGCAGCTGCTCGGAGAACGCCACGGAAAGCACCTTGGGATCGTTCAGCGGAGCCGGGGCAGTCGCCTGGGTGAAGAAATCGGAAGATTGAACCTTCATCCCCATGGCATCAGCGGTGAGATCCAGCGAGTCCGGGTTTTCGAAGCTGTTGTCAGCCATCTTCTGCTGCTCGGCGAAGAACAGCTCCTTGGCCTTGTCAGCTTGCAGACGAGTGATGGTCTCTTCCTTCACATCGGCAAACGGCTTGGTCTGGGCAGCTTCAACCCCCAGCAGCTTGATGATGTGGAAACCAAACGGGCTCTTCACCACGGTGGAGAGATCACCTGCCTTGTTCAGGGCGAACGCGGCTTTTTCGAAGGCCGGATCCATCACCCCTTTCTCGAACCAGTCCAGCTCGCCGCCTTTTTTGGCGGAGAAGGTATCGGCAGAGTCAGCCTTGGCCAGCGCAGCGAAATCATCACCCGCCTTGGCTTTGGCCAGCACGGCTTCTGCTTTCTGCTCGGCTGCTTTCTCGTCCTTGCCAAACGGGATCAGGATGTGAGCCACATGACGACGCTCGGCACGCTGGAACAGATCCTGGTGCTGATCGTAGTAATCCTGAGCATCCTGCTCGGTGACCTTGATATCTTTGCCGAGGTTGGCAGCGTCCAGCAGCAGATAGTCGACCTTGACCTGCTCGTCGTTCATGAAACGGGCGCCATTGGTCTTGTAGTACTGCTCCAGCTCGTTGTCGGAGACCTGAACATCATCCACATAGTTGGCGGCAGCCAGACGCACCAGACGCAGATCGCGAGTCTGGTTGTAGAGCTTGTCGAGCTGCTCCGCTTCACCCTTGAGGGAGAATTCGGTGCCCATCAGGGCGCCCATCAGCTGTTGACGCACCATGTCCTGACGCAGAGAGTCACGGAACATTTCGGGAGTCATACCGGCACGACGGATCAGTTGCAGATAGCGATCGTTGTTGAACTTGCCGTTTTCGGCAAACTCAGGCATCTCCACGATGGCTTGCTTGATCTGCTCGTCGCTGATGCGCAGACCCAGTTCACGGGCCTTGCTGTCCAGCAACGCCTGATCGATCAACCGATCCAGCACGCCACGGCGGAACTGTTTCATGTAATCGGGGTTCGCGGCCAGCTGGCTGAATGCCTCTCCCATCTGGGATTCCATGCGGGCGCGCTCGTTACGGTAGGCATTTTCCAGTGCCGCAGCACTGATCTCGGTGCCATTGACGGTGGCGGGGGCGGTACGGGCCGGGCCGTTCAGGTAGCTACCTACACCAGCCAAGGCAAAGGAGAGGATGATCAGGCCCAAGATAACCTTGGCTACCTTGCCCTGCGCCCCTTCGCGTAGTTTATCCAACATCATGTTTGTACTTATGCTCCCGAACTCGATGGGCGTAAACAATAAAAAGGCGCACCGATTGCGATGCGCCTTGGTCAATCAGTATGAGAGAAGACTCTCTAACTTGTCTGGTCTGCGACCAAGGACGGTAGCCGACGGATATCAGCGACCGACTTAGTTAACAGCGTCTTTCAGGGCCTTACCGGCTTTGAAGGCAGGAACTTTACCAGCAGCGATTTCGATGGTCGCGCCAGTCTGCGGGTTACGGCCTGAACGGGCAGCACGCTCGCGTACAGCGAAAGTACCGAAACCAACCAGAGCAACCTGGTCACCCTCTTTCAGCGCTTCACCAACAGCATCAATGAAGGCATCCAACGCACGGCCAGCGGCAGCTTTGGAGATATCGGCACCGTCTGCAATCTTGTCAATCAGTTGAGATTTATTCACTCTTATATTCCCCTTTTATCAAACACCGCTGCGGCGCTGATTTCCCTGGCCACAACAAGTGGAGGTTTTATAGCAAGCCTCCTGATCAGTTGCAAGTGACAATCTGGCGCAAACCCGCGCCACACAACGCATTGCGACTCATCACGAGTACCCGATCGGTGGTCAAGGCTACTTCCGTTATCGGGCGCATGCAAGCCTTAACCACCCGTCGAATGCGCCAAATTTGCGGCGCATCAACATTTACACGACAGAAACGCGTTCAAACCCCTGCGGATTGTCCTGCAACGCCAGTTCCAGCACCTCGTCAATCCAGCGAACCGGATAAATTTCAAGGTCTTGTTTGACGTTTGCCGGGATCTCCTCAAGGTCACGCTCGTTCTCTTTCGGAATAAGCACTCGCTTGATGCCGCCACGATGGGCTGCCAGCAACTTCTCCTTGAGACCACCGATGGGCAGCACTTCGCCGCGCAGGGTGATCTCCCCTGTCATCGCCACATCAGCACGAACCGGATTACCGGTCAAGCTGGAGACCAGGGCGGTACACATGGCGATACCGGCACTCGGACCATCTTTCGGGGTTGCCCCTTCCGGTACGTGCACGTGGATATCGCGCTTCTCGTAGAAGTCGGCGTTGATGCGCAACTTCTCGGCACGGGCCCGCACCACCGTCATGGCCGCCTGGATGGACTCCTGCATCACGTCACCGAGGGAACCGGTGTAAGTGAGCTTGCCCTTGCCCGGCATGTTGGTGGTTTCGATGGTGAGCAGATCGCCCCCCACTTCGGTCCACGCCAGACCACACACCTGACCCACCTGGTTCTGGTCGGTGGCCTTGCCATAATCGAAACGCTGCACCCCGAGGAACTCCTTGAGGTTGGCCTGATTGACCTGCACATGCTTGATGCTCTTGTCCAGCAGGATGCGCTTGACTGCCTTGCGACAAATCTTGGAGATCTCGCGCTCCAGACTCCGCACCCCCGCCTCGCGGGTGTAGTAGCGGATCACCCCGACCAGGGCAGAATCTTCGATGGTGATCTCGGACTCTTTCAGGCCGTTGCGCTGGATCTGCTTGGCCACCAGATGCTGCTTGGCAATGTTGAGCTTCTCATCTTCGGTGTAACCGGAGAGACGGATCACTTCCATCCGGTCCAGCAACGGACCCGGGATGTTCATGGAGTTGGAAGTGGCCACGAACATGACGTCCGACAGGTCATAATCCACTTCCAGATAGTGATCGTTGAAGCTGTTGTTCTGTTCCGGATCCAGCACTTCCAGCAAGGCGGATGCGGGATCCCCACGCATGTCCGAGCTCATCTTGTCGATCTCGTCGAGCAGGAACAGCGGGTTCTTCACGCCGACTTTCGCCATCTTCTGGATAAGCTTGCCAGGCATGGAACCGATATAGGTACGGCGGTGACCGCGGATCTCCGCTTCGTCACGCACCCCACCCAAGGCCATCCGCACATACTTGCGGCCCGTCGCCTTGGCGATGGATTGGCCCAGCGAGGTCTTGCCCACACCGGGAGGCCCAACCAGACAGAGGATAGGGCCCTTGAGCTTGTTCACCCGCGCCTGTACCGCCAGATATTCGAGGATGCGATCCTTGACCTTCTCGAGGCCATAGTGATCGGCGTCCAGCACCTCTTGCGCCTTGCCAAGGTCTTTCTTGACCTTGGAGCGCGCCTTCCACGGCACCTGTACCATCCAGTCCACATAGCTGCGAACCACGGTAGCCTCGGCGGACATGGGCGACATCATTTTCAGCTTGGCGAGCTCTGCCAACGCCTTTTCACGGGCATCAGCCGGCATACCGGCCTCTTCAATCTTGCGATTGAGGGCTTCAAACTCATCCGGGCTGTCTTCCAGCTCACCCAGCTCTTTCTGGATGGCCTTCATCTGCTCGTTGAGGTAGTACTCGCGCTGGCTCTTCTCCATCTGCTTCTTGACGCGCGTACGGATGCGTTTCTCGACCTGCAGCAGGTCAATCTCCGACTCCATCATCGCCATCAGGAATTCGATGCGCTCGGAAACCGAGACGATCTCCAGCACCTTCTGCTTGTCTTCCAGCTTGAGCGGCATGTGGGCCGCCATGGTGTCGGCCAGACGCGCAGCATCGTCGATCGCCGAGATCGAGGTCAGTACCTCGGGCGGGATCTTCTTGTTGAGCTTGATATAGCCTTCAAACTGGCCGATAGCGGAGCGCACCAGCACGTCCTGATCCTTCTCCTCAATGGCTTGGGAGGGGATGTACTGGGCCTCGCAGACAAAGAAATCCTTGTCGTCGATCATCCGCTCCAGGCGGGCACGCTGCCCCCCCTCTACCAGCACCTTGACGGTGCCGTCCGGCAGCTTGAGCATCTGCAGAATATTGGCCACTGTCCCGACGGTGAAGATCTCCTCCACAGTCGGCTCGTCGGTTGACGCATCCTTCTGGGCCACCAGCAGAACTTTCTTGTCCTGCTCCATGGCCGCTTCCAGACAGCGAATGGATTTTTCCCGCCCCACAAAGAGTGGAATGACCATGTGGGGGTAAACCACCACGTCACGAAGAGGCAGGACGGGAATCTCGATGCGTTCTGAACGCTCTAGGTTCATATATGTCCTCTCGGCTTGTTATACCGTTGGCAAAGCGCTTGGCTGAGTATATGGGGGCGCTGAGATGAGATTCAATCGCCGAAACCGCAAAAAGCATGAAAGGGGCAAAAAGCCCCTTCCATTTGATTAAAAATCAGACGTTTACTCTGATGCAGCAGCCTGGGTCTCAGGATTTTCGTAGATCATCAAGGGCGCGGAGTCCCCTTTGATCACGGTCTCGTCGATCACCACCTTGCTGACCCCTTCCAGAGAAGGCAGGTCATACATGGTATCCAGCAGCACCGCTTCCACGATGGAGCGCAGACCACGAGCACCGGTTTTACGCTCCATCGCCTTGCGGGCAATGGCGTTGAGTGCGTCGTCACGGAACTCCAGCTCAACCCCTTCCAGATCGAACAACGCAGCATACTGTTTGGTCAGCGCGTTTTTCGGCTCTTTCAGGATCTGGATAAGGGCAGACTCGTCCAGTTCGGTCAGGGTCGCGACCACAGGCAGACGGCCGATGAACTCGGGGATCAGACCATATTTGATCAGATCTTCCGGCTCCACCTTGGCGAAGGTCTCGCTCAGGGTGGCCTTGGCATCCTTGGATTTCACCTCGGCGCCAAAACCGATACCGGTTCCCTTCACGGAACGCTGCTCGATCACCTTGTCCAGACCGGCAAAGGCACCGCCACAGATGAAGAGGATCTTGGAGGTATCAACCTGCAAGAACTCCTGCTGCGGATGCTTGCGACCACCTTGCGGCGGCACGGAAGCGATGGTCCCTTCGATCAGCTTGAGCAGTGCCTGCTGTACCCCTTCCCCGGAGACATCGCGGGTGATGGAGGGGTTGTCCGACTTGCGAGAGATCTTGTCGATCTCGTCGATGTAGACGATGCCACGCTGGGCCTTCTCTACGTCGTAGTCGCACTTTTGCAGCAGCTTCTGGATGATGTTCTCCACGTCCTCGCCCACATAACCGGCTTCGGTCAGGGTGGTCGCATCGGCCATGGTGAACGGCACATCCAGCAGACGAGCCAGGGTCTCGGCCAGCAGGGTCTTGCCGCTACCGGTCGGGCCAATCAGCAGGATGTTGGATTTGCCGAGCTCCACACCACTGTTTTCGCCGCTGTTACGCAGACGCTTGTAGTGGTTGTAAACCGCAACGGCCAACACCTTCTTGGCGTACTCCTGCCCGATCACATAGTCATCGAGATGAGCGCGGATCTGATGAGGGGTCGGCAGCTCGTTACCATCGCGCTTGGGAGAGATCTCGCGGATCTCTTCGCGGATGATGTCGTTGCACAGCTCGACGCACTCATCACATATGTAGACGGAAGGGCCAGCGATCAGCTTGCGCACTTCATGCTGGCTTTTGCCGCAAAAAGAGCAGTAGAGCAGCTTATCACCCTCACCCTTGCGTTTTTCTGTCATTCAGCAACCTCGTTTTATCAATAGAGGATGGATCGGCCTGTTGAGTTTACAACAGACCGGGACACCCTGCTCAGCTACGCTGGCTCAGGACACCGTCTACCAGACCATAGGCCACGGCCTGCTCGGCGGACATGAAGTTGTCACGATCGGTGTCACGCTCGATGGTAGCCATGTCCTGACCGGTATGGAACGCCAGACGCTCGTTCAGGGTATTTTTGATCTTCAGGATCTCCTGGGCGTGGATCTGGATATCAGATGCCTGGCCCTGGAAGCCACCCAGCGGCTGGTGGATCATCACGCGAGCGTTCGGCAGGCAGAAACGCTTGCCCTTGGCGCCACCGGCCAGCAGGAAGGCGCCCATGGAGCAGGCCTGACCCATGCAGACGGTGCTGACATCCGGCTTGATGAACTGCATGGTGTCATAGATAGACATGCCCGCAGTCACCGACCCACCCGGCGAGTTGATGTAGATATAGATGTCCTTGTCCGGATTCTCGGACTCGAGGAACAGCAGTTGGGCAACCACCAGATTGGCCATCTGATCTTCAACCTGACCGGTCAGGAAGATCACCCGCTCTTTGAGCAGACGGGAGTAAATATCGTAGGAACGTTCACCCTTGGCAGTCTGCTCTACCACCATCGGGATGAGTGCATTGCGTGGGGATTCGGTTACATCGTTATAGTTTTTATACATAAGGCATTGTCCCTAAAATAAAATGGCCCGAGTGGAGATCACACGAGCCATTATACTTAACAGTCTTGACCTTAAGTCAAATGTTCTTAGGCAGCGGCGCCAGACTTGTTGATCACGTCGTCAAAGGCAACTTCTTTTTCGGTCACTTGCGCTTTGGACAGGATCAGGTCGATGGCTTGATCTTCAACTGCCAGGTTACGAACGCCGTTCAGCATCTGCTCGTTCTTCTGGTAGTACTCGATCACTTCCTTCGGATCTTCGTAGGCAGTCGCCATGGACTCGATGATGCTGGTTACGCGAGCATCGTCAGCCTTGATCTCGTTGGTGCGGATCACGTCGCCCAGCAGCAGGCCAACGCGTACCCGACGCTCGGCTTGAGCCTGGAACAGTTCAGCCGGCAGCTCGGGAGCGTTGCCGCCCTGGAAACCACCGAAGCGCTGCAGCGCCTGTTGACGCAGGGTATCGATCTCTTGAGCAACAGCGGCCTTCGGCAGGTCGATCATGTTGGCTTCAACCAGACCGTTCAGAACCTGCTCTTTCACGCTGTTTTTCAGGGCTTGAGCCAGTTCGCGCTCCATGTTCTTGCGCACTTCGGCTTTCAGCTCTTCAACAGAACCGCTTTCGATACCGAAACGCTTGACGAACTCTTCGGTCAGCTCAGGCAGGATCTGCTCTTCAACCTTGATCAGCTTGGAAGCGAACTTGGCTTCTTTGCCTTTCAGGTTTTCAGCGTGGTAGTCAGCCGGGAAGGTCACTTCGATGGTGAACTCGTCGCCCGCTTTCTTGCCCATGATGGCGTCTTCGAAGCCCGGGATCATACGGCCAGCGCCCAGCACCAGGTTGAAGCCTTCAGCTTTGCCGCCGTCGAACTCTTCACCGTCGATGGAACCGACGAAGTCCAGGGTCACACGCATGCCATTGGCAGCGGCAACATCGGCATCAGCCCAGGTAGCGTGCTGCTTGCGCAGGGTGTCGATCATGTTGGCCAGATCTTCATCCTTTACGGTCGCAACCGGCTTCTCGACCTTGATGGTCTCGAGACCCGCAACTTCGAACTCCGGGTACACTTCGAAGGTGGCGGTGAATTCGAAATCCTGACCTTCCTGGATCTCTTTCGGATCCATGGTCGGGGCACCGGCCGGGCTCAGTTTGTTTTCGATGATGGCTTTGATGAAGTTGCTCTGCATCATTTCATCAGCAACGCGGGCGTGAGCCATGGCGCCGAACATCTTCTTGATGATGGCAACCGGAGCTTTGCCAGGACGGAAACCGTCGATGCGACGAGTTTTGGCCAGGCCATTCAATTCTTTACGCACAGCGGCGTCTACGGTAGCGGCCGGTACAGTGATGGTAAGACGGCGTTCCAGACCCTGGGTTGTCTCTACAGAAACTTGCATTCTTCTACCTCGTTCAACTCAGCACTGTGTGCTGACCCTTATTGCCCCTGGGCAAAGCCCGGAGTCTTCCTGTTTATAAAGACAACAATATGTCTTTGTGATGAGAAAATATGACGCGGCATTATAGCGGCGCACTTTGGTCGAGTCGAGCCACACATCCCCCACATTGAGCGGCGTGAAAGCACAATTCGTGCAAAACTGCCCTTTATATGGGGAGAGAGGCACCCGACTTCAACCATCCGGTGACGATAATTTTGCGTTTGTTCACCTTTTTTCAGCCGAATGCCGATTTATTACCCATTTTTCGCCGCAAAACGGGCCGCTGTCGCTGGCGGCGACTTAATTTGTCCAGCCAAATGGCGATTGACCGAATCAACCATTGCGTCCCCTGCCCTCCCTCGTTATGGTGGCAGCCAAATTGATGTATCTGGAGTCACTCACATGGCCTTTTTCCGCTTCTTGTTCAATCTGCTCTGGTTTGTACTGGGAGGTATATTTATGGGCCTGGCCTGGTGGCTGGCCGGTCTTATCTGCTTTATCTCGCTGGTCGGCATCCCCTGGGGACGCGCCTGCTTCGTGATCGGCACCTTTACCTTCTTCCCGTTTGGCAAGCAGGCGGTCAATCGCAAGACCATGACCGGCCAGAGCGATATCGGCACCGGCACCCTGGGGCTGATTGGCAACATCCTCTGGTTCGTGCTGATCGGTATCTGGCTGGCCATCGGTCACATCGCTTCCGCGCTGGCCTGCTTCGTGACCATTATCGGTATCCCGTTCGGTATCCAGCACCTCAAGCTGGCACTGATCAGCCTGGCCCCCATCGGCCAGATGATTGTGACCAACCACGAGGCGGAATCGGGTCGCTATATCCGCTAACAGCGAGAAAATGCGCGGGCAGACGCTGCCCTGCAACGAAAAAAAAGGGCAGACTGGGGTCTGCCCTTTTCTATTCTCTTTTGTTGAGGCCATCATGTTACCCAGCCACTTTTTCGCCAATCTCGCCCGCATGAAGCTCATCTACCGCTGGCCTCTGATGCGCAACATCCAGCCGGAAAATATCGCCGAGCACAGCCTGCAGGTCGCCATGGTGGCCCATGCCCTCGGCATCATCAAAAACCGGCTGTTTGGCGGCAGCGTGAATGCCGACCGCGCCGCCGTGATGGCGCTCTATCACGACAGCAGCGAGGTGCTGACCGGCGATCTGCCTACCCCGGTCAAATACTTCAACCCCGAAATCGCCCGCGAGTACAAAAAGATAGAGCTGGCCGCCGAGCAGCGTCTGCTCGCTATGTTGCCACCTGAGCTGGTCGAGGACTTTCGCCCGCTGCTCGATTCGGCAGCCCAGGATGGCGAGCTGGCCCGACTGGTGAAAGATGCCGACACCCTCTGCGCCTATACCAAGTGTCTGGAGGAGATCAACGCGGGCAACCGGGAGTTTGAACCGGCTCGCAAGCGCCTCGAAGCCATGCTGGAAGCCCGGATGAGCGAGGAGATGCGCTACTTTATCGACACCTTCGTGGCCAGCTTCTCCCTGCCACTCGATGAGCTGAACGCCCACTAAGCCACGTCACTCAACCTGAAAACAGAAGGGCCCGCCGGTTTGCACCGGCGGGCCCTTCATTATTTATTTCATTGCGGATCAGATGCGGCGCATCAGTGACCCAGTTCGCGCGACGGCACCAGACCGCTCGCCCGCCAGGCGGGATAGAGGGTCGCCAGCAGGCTCATCAGAATGGCGGCGCCTGTCACGATCAGCAGATCCTGCATATGCAACTCGGTCGGCAAGAAGTCGATGAAGTAGATATCCGGATTGAGGAAGCGGTGGCCAATGAGCGTTTCGACAACGCTCAGGATCTGGGTCAGCTTGCTGGAGAGCAACCCACCGAGCAGGGCACCAAGCAGCGCACCGGCTACACCGTTGACCATCCCCTGAATGACGAAGGTGAGCCGGATCTGGCCGGGGCTCGCCCCCATGGTTTTCAGGATGGCAATCTCGCTGCGCTTCTCGTTCACCGCCATCACCAGAGTGGAGACAATATTGAAACAGGCGACGGCCACCACCATCAGCATCACCACATACATGACGGTGCGCACCATCTGGATGTCCTGATAGAGATAGCCCTGACTGTTCATCCAGCTGCGGATATAGACGTGATGGGGGAACTGCTGCGCGGCGGCTACCGTGATGGATTGCGCCTTGAGCACATCGCTCACCCGCAGGCTGAAGCCCTCCACATCGCTGCCCATACCGGTGATGGTCTGGGCATCGGCCAGGTGCATAAAGCCGAGCAGGCCGTCGAGCTGACCGCCAATTTCCAGCAGTCCCACCACGGTCAGGGCTTCGCGCCGGGGATTCTTGATCCCGGCCTGATCGCCCCCTTGCGGCAGCAGCAGGGCGACAGCGTCCCCTACCTTGACCCCGAGCTTGTCGGCGATGGTCTTGCCGAGGATCACCCCATGCTCGCCCGGTTGCAGCTCACGCAGGCCGCGACCTGTCATGTATTTGCCCGCATCCGACAGATTGGCTTCAAGCTCCGGCAGCACGGCGCGCAGTTGCACCCCCTTGAGGTCGGAGCCGTGCTCCAGCAGGCCATTGAGGCGAATGACCGGCGCAGCCGCCTCGACACCCGGCTGGGCCAGCAGGTAGTCGCGCAGGCGGGGCCAATCCGGCAGCGGCCACTCGACGGCGTCCAGCTCACCTTGCGGCACGACCGAGAGCACCCGATCTTTGAGCTCCCGCTCGAAACCGTTCATGGCGGAGAGGCCCAGGATCAACGCCATCACCCCGAGGGCGATACCGATCAGGGAAGAGGCAGAGATAAAGGCGATAAACCCGTTGCGACGGCGGGAGCGGCTGTAACGCAGGCCCAGAAAGAGGGGCAGCGGTTTGAACATCAGGCAACCTCCGCCATCACGCCGCTCACCAAGGTCACCCGGCGATGGAGCTTGGCCGCCAGGCTCAGATCGTGGGTCACCACCACAAAGGCGGTGCCCAGTTCACGATTCAGTTCACACAGCAACTCGTACACCGCAGTGGCACTGGCGTGATCCAGATTGCCGGTGGGTTCGTCCGCCAGCACCAGACTCGGCTCGTTGACCAGCGCCCGGGCGATCGCCACCCGCTGGCGTTCGCCACCAGAAAGCTCGGAGGGACGGTGGTTCAAGCGATGGGAGAGCCCTACCCGTCCCAACATTCTGGTCGCCTTTTCGGTGGCAACCGCCACCGACTCACCGGCGATCAGCAGCGGCATGGCCGCATTTTCCAGCGCACTGAACTCGGAGAGCAGGTGGTGGAACTGGTAGACAAAGCCCAGCTCGCGGTTGCGAAAACGGGCCTGGGTACAGCTGTCCCAATGGTGGATATCCTCCCCCTTGAACAGCACGGCGCCGCTGGAGGGGTTGTCGAGCGCCCCCATCAGATGCAGCAGAGTGGTCTTGCCGGAGCCCGAGCTCCCCACCACCGCCAGCATTTCACCGGGCGCGACACAGAGATCGATCCCCTTGAGCACCTGAGTCTCCAGCTCCCCCTCTTTATAGACATGATTGAGCGCCTGGCAGCGCAGCAGAGGTTCACGGGATACGGCTTCATTCATAACAGGGGCTCCACTTGCCTCGGTAACAACGCTGGCACCCGCAACAACGGGGGCACCAGTCACAACAGAAGATGTATTATTCACGGCATTACTCATAACGCAGCGCCTCAGCCGGTTTCACCCGCGCAGCGCGGGCCGCCGGATAGAGGGTGGCACTGAAGCTCAGCAGCACGGCGCCGAGCAAAATGGTGATGACCTGAGCCGGCTCGACGATGACCGGCAGACCACTGCCACCGGCCGCCATATAGAGGTTGAGCCCCACCGCATTGAGCAGGGGGTTGAGACCCAAGGAGAGCGCAAGGCCCGCCAGTCCGCCAAACAGGGCACCAATCACCCCGCTGGAGGCGCCAAGCACCATGAAGATTTTGACGATCCCCGATTCACTCATGCCCATGGTGCGCAGGATGGCCACTTCGCCCTCCTTGTCCGTCACCACCATCACCAGCGCAGAGAGGATGTTGAAGGTGGCGACGGCGATGATCAGCACCAGCATCAGCCCCATCATCCGTTTTTCCATGGCGACCGCCTGGAACAGCTCGCCCCGCTCGCGGCGCCAATCCTGCCATAGCAGCCCGTCCGGCAACGGTGTCTTGATCACCTCGTCGGCCGCAAACGGATCATCGAGCCAGAGGCGAATGCCACCGACGGTTTCTGTCGGCAGGCGCAGCAGCCGCTGGGCATCCCCCAGCGCGATCAGCGCAATCTGGTTATCCACGTCGGCGCCGACCCCGAAGATGCCGGAGACGGTAAAGAGGCGCTGGGCCGGTACCCGGCCAAACGGGGTGAAGCGAGTCCCTTCAGTCAGGATCAGCCGAACCTGATCACCGATGGAGACATTGAGGCGGCGTGCCACCCCCTGCCCCAGCACGATGCGGTAGTGACCGGCCTGCAAGGTATCGAGGCGCCCCCCCAGCATCTGGGAGTGCAGGATGTCATCCTTGGGCCAGTGTGCAGGATCGATCCCCTGCACGCTCACCCCGGTCAGCTGGCCGGGGCTTTGCAGCATCCCTTCGCTGTCGAGCATGGGGGCCGAGGCGACCACATGGGGGAGTTTGGCCAGATCCGGCAAGCCTTGCGGGTCAGCATCAATGCGGCCAGCCTGATTGGTCACCACCACATGGGGGATCACCCCGAGGATGCGCCCTTTGAGCTGCCCTTCGAAACCGTTCATCACCGAAATGACCACCATCAGGGCGGCAACCCCGATGGCGATGCCAAAGGTAGAGAACAGGGAGATAAATGAGACGAAGCGATTGCTGCGCTTCGAGCCTGCATAACGCAGGCCGATGGCCAGCGAAAGGGGCTGAAAAAGTCCGGTCTTCAAGGATATGTACGTTGCCAACAAAATAAGATACCGGATAATAAAGGGAAACCGTCCATGACAACAAGGGATAGCCTCCATGCAGGAACAGTTCTTCAGCGTCACTCATGCCACGCCGGTCAATGTGATCCCCATGCCGGCCGACTTCCATCTCCCCTCGCTGGCGGAGCTGGACGCTGAGCTGCCGGAGCCCTTTCGGATCTCCTCGGCCATTACCTCCATCGATCTGGTGACCACTCGCCTGCTGCGCAACCAGAACGAGTCGATGCACGATCTGATCGAGATCGTCAATCAGCAGTCCCGCAAGATCGACATGATCATGGGCTATGTGCTCTCCGTGCAGGACCATCCGGAGCAGCGCTTCCACACCCTGCGTTTCAGTGCCGGCCAGCTCACCTACCTGCACCCCTATCATGGTCATGGTGATGCGCCGCACCTGCACCAGATAGTGCGCCTCAAGATTTTCCTGCGGGAAGAGGCGGCCGCCATCTACTGCTATGGCCAGGTCAAGCAGCTCGACGGCAGTGAACATGGTACCCATGTGCTGCTCGACTATGTGCGGATCCGCGAAGATGACCGTGAACTGCTGGTACGTGCCAGCCTCCACGTGCAATCGAAACAGCTCAAGCTGCGCGCCCAAGAGCGTCAGCGCTAACCAGAGCGAACGTCAGCGATAGATAACGTCAACGTTAAAAGAATCGAACCATGCCAATGAAACTCCCCGCCTTGCCCGCCAAAGCGGGCCAAAAGATCACGCTCGGCCAGCTGGTCGGCAGCAGCCTCTCGCTGATTGCAGCCCGTCTCACCAGCGAAGCCAAGGGGCCGGTACTGCTTATCACCGCCGATACCCCGAGTGCCCTGCGTCTCGAACAGGAACTGCAATACCTGCAGGCCGACAAGGGCTGCCCGGTGCTGCTGTTCCCGGATTGGGAGACCCTGCCCTACGACACCTTCTCCCCTCATCAGGACATCATCTCCCAGCGGCTCGAGACCCTCTACAAGCTGCCGCAGATGAGCAAGGGGGTGTTGATCGTCCCCATCTCCACCCTGATGTTGCGCTGCGCTCCCCGCGCCTACCTCGACAAATACAGCCTGATGGTGAAGGCAGGTCAGCGTCTCAACCTGCAACAGCTGCGCGGGCGGCTGGCGGAAGCGGGTTACGTGGCGGTGGATCAGGTGCTGGAGCATGGCGAATTTGCCGCCCGCGGCTCCCTGCTCGATCTCTTCCCGATGGGCAGCAACAGCCCCTATCGCATCGACTTCTTCGATGACGAGGTGGACTCCATCCGCCCGTTCGATCCCGAGACCCAGCGCTCCAGCGAGCCGGTCAAGAGCGTCAGCCTGCTGCCTGCCCGGGAGTTCCCCACCGACGAGGCGGCTATCGAGCTGTTTCGCGGCCAGTTCCGCGAGCAGTTCGAACTGTCGCGGGCCGAGGGCTCCGTCTATCAGGAGGTGAGCAAGGGGCGCTGGCCCGCAGGTATCGAGTACTATCTACCGCTCTTCTTCAACCAGACCGCCAGCCTGTTTGGCTATCTGCCGGAAGATACCCTGCTGCTCACAGTGGGGGATATCTACCCCGCCGCCCAGCGCTTCTGGAATGACATAGGCCAACGTTATGAAGACCGACGCTGGGACAACACCCGCCCGCTGTTGCCACCGGCGCAGCTCTATTTGCCGGTGGAACAGCTCTTTGCCGCCCTTGGCCAATATGGCGCGGTGCGGCTGCAAGAGGCCGCCACCGCGGGCGATGCCGGTCAGCACGATCTGCCCATCTCGGCGCTGCCCGATCTGCAACTCGATCACAGCAAGGAGCAACCCCTGCTGGCGCTGAACCAGTTCCTGCAAGGCTTTGCCGGACGCACCCTGTTTGCGGTGGAATCCGAAGGGCGGCGGGAGGTGCTCGGCGATCTGCTGGCGCGCATCTCGCTGCAACCCAAAGAGTTCCCCTCCCTCGACGCCTTTATGGCGAGCCAGGATCGTCACGGCCTGCTGGTCGCACCGCTTGAACGTGGCTTCCTGTGGCAGGAGGCCGGTCAGGATCCATTGGCGCTGATCACCGAGACCGAGCTGCTGGGCGGCAAAGTGCGCAGCAAGCGGGCACGGGAGAAGAGCAAAAACTTAAGCTCGGACGCGGTGATCCGCAACCTCGGCGAGCTGACCCAGGGCCAGCCGGTGGTGCATCTGGATCACGGGGTCGGCCGCTATCTGGGGCTGGAGACCATCGACGCCGGTGGCTTGCCCACCGAGTTCCTCACCCTCGAATATGCCGGCGGCGACAAGCTGTTCGTGCCGGTCACCAGTTTGCACCTCATCAGCCGCTACACCGGCTCTGATAACCCGCCCAGCCACAAGCTGGGTGGCGAGGCCTGGGTCAAGGCGCGGCGCAAGGCGGCGGAAAAAGTGCGCGACGTGGCCGCCGAGTTGCTGGATGTCTACGCCATACGTGCCGCCCGCGCCGGTTTTGCCTTCAAGCACGACAAAGAGGCCTACCGCCAGTTTGCCGCCAGCTTCCCGTTCGAGGAGACCGACGATCAGCTCAACGCCATCAATGCGGTGCTGGGGGACATGTGTCAGGCCAAGAGCATGGACCGACTGGTGTGCGGCGACGTGGGTTTCGGCAAGACCGAAGTGGCGATGCGGGCGGCGTTTGTGGCCGTCCATGGCGGCAAGCAGGTCGCCGTGCTGGTGCCCACCACTCTGCTGGCGCAACAGCACTACGACAACTTCCGCGACCGCTTCGCCAACTGGCCGGTGCGGGTCGAGGTGCTGAGCCGCTTCCGCTCAGCCAAAGAGCAAAATGCCGTGATGAAGGAGCTGGCCGAGGGCAAGGTGGACATCATCATCGGCACCCACAAGCTGCTCGGCTCCGAACTCACCTTCAAGGACTTGGGGCTGCTCATCGTCGATGAGGAGCATCGCTTCGGGGTACGCCAGAAGGAGAAGATCAAGGCACTGCGGGCCGATGTGGATATCCTCACCCTCACCGCCACCCCCATTCCGCGTACTCTCAACATGGCGATGTCCGGCATGCGGGATCTCTCCATCATCGCCACCCCGCCCGCCAAGCGACTCGCCATCAAGACCTTCGTGCGCCAGCACGAACCGGCTGTGGTGCGCGAGGCGGTGCTGCGGGAATTGAAGCGCGGCGGTCAGGTCTACTACCTGCACAACGATGTGGAGAGCATCGAGAAGTGCGCCGCCGATCTTGCCGAATTAGTACCCGAGGCCCGCATCGGCATCGCCCACGGCCAGATGCGCGAGCGCGACCTTGAGCGGATCATGTCCGACTTCTACCACCAGCGCTTCAACCTGCTGGTCTGCACCACCATCATCGAGACCGGTATCGACGTGCCGAGCGCCAACACCATCATCATGGATCGGGCGGATCATCTCGGTCTGGCCCAGCTGCACCAGCTGCGGGGCCGGGTTGGCCGCTCCCACCATCAGGCCTATGCCTACCTGCTCACCCCCCATCCCAAGCTGATGACCAAGGATGCGGCGAAGCGGCTGGAGGCGATCGCCTCGCTCGAAGATCTCGGCGCCGGTTTTGCACTGGCGACCCACGATCTGGAGATCCGTGGCGCAGGCGAACTGCTCGGCGACGATCAGAGCGGCCAGATCGAATCGGTCGGCTTCACCCTCTACATGGAGATGCTGGAACAGGCGGTCGAAGCACTGAAAAACGGCAAGGAGCCGTCGCTGGAGCAGCTGATGAGCCAGCACACCGAGGTGGAGCTGCGCCTGCCTGCGCTGTTGCCGGATGACTATATTCCGGACGTCAATATGCGTCTCTCCATGTACAAGCGGATCGCCAGCGCGGCGGACGAGCAGGAGCTGCGGGAGCTGAAAGTGGAGCTGATCGACCGCTTTGGCCTGCTGCCGGAGGCGACCAAAACCCTGCTGGAGCTGGCGGCCTTCCGCCAGCGTGCCACCGCCCTTGGCATTCGCCGGGTGGAGATGAGCGAGCGCGGCGGCTATCTCGACTTCACCCAGGAGACCAAGGTCAATCCGGCCTATCTGGTCAAGCTGCTCTCCAGCCAGCCACGGGTCTACAAGATGGACGGGCCGACCCGACTGCGTTTCCAGGTGCCGACCCAGGATCGCGCCATGCGCCTGAAACTGGTGGATGGTTTGCTGGCGGATCTGGCCAACAACAGCCTGTGAGTCTCTGCAACGCTGGCGGCGAGCCAGCACGATAACGCCAACCAAAACGGGAGCCAAATCGGCTCCCGTTTTTTTATTCGCTATCAGTCAAATGCGTACTATCAGCCCTGGT
Organism: Aeromonas allosaccharophila; assembly: GCF_000819685.1. Taxonomy (GTDB): domain Bacteria; phylum Pseudomonadota; class Gammaproteobacteria; order Enterobacterales; family Aeromonadaceae; genus Aeromonas; species Aeromonas allosaccharophila. Next base: position 18,225 of record NZ_CDBR01000101.1, read on the forward strand.
TGGCCGGATCCTCGTGGGCAGAGAACTCGCGCATAAAGGCCTCGGCCCGCTCCACCATCTTGGTCGAGCCCACGAAGTAAGGGGTACGCTGGTGCAGCGCGGTGGGCTGGAGATCCATGATGCGACCAAAGCCATCGGAGGCCTTGCCACCGGCCTGCTCCACCAGAAACGCCATCGGGTTGCACTCATAGAGCAGGCGCAGCTTGCCGTTCGGCGAGTTGGTGCCGGACGGATAGATGTAGATGCCGCCCTTGAGCAGGTTGCGATGGAAATCAGAGACCAGCGAGCCGATATAGCGGGAGGTGTAGGGTCTGTGGGTCGCCTCATCGCGCTCCTGACAATATTTCAGGTACTTCTTCACCCCGTCCGGGAACTTGATGTAGTTGCCCTCGTTGATGGAGTAGATCTTGCCCTCTTCCGGAATACGGATGTTCTCGTGAGAGAGGCAGAAGCAGCCGATGGAAGGGTCGTAGGTAAAACCATTGACGCCAAAGCCGGTGGTGTAGACCAGCATGGTGGAGGAGCCGTAGACCACATAACCGGCGGCGACCTGACGGTTGCCAGGTTGCAGGAAGTCCCCCAGCGTCACCGGCGAACCCTGCGGGCTCAAACGGCGGTAGATGGAGAAGATGGTCCCGACCGAGACGTTGACGTCGATGTTGGAGGAGCCATCGAGCGGGTCGATCAGCACCACATACTTGGAGTTTTTGGAGAGCGGCGAGTCAAAGGCTACGAAGTCCTCTTCCTCTTCCGAGGCCATGCCGCACACCTCGCCGCGCGCTTCCAGCGCCGCCTTGAAGCGTTCGTTGGCATAGACATCCAGCTTCTGCTGCACCTCGCCCTGTACGTTTTCAGCGCCCATGGAACCGATGATATCCGCCAGTCCCGCCTTGTTGATCTCCCGGTTCACCACCTTGGCAGCAAGGCGGATTGAGCTGAGCAACGAGGTCAGCTCGCCGGTCGCGGTTGGATAATCCGCCTGCTTTTTGACGATGAACTCACCCATGGTGATCATGTTTCGCATTTTTGTTCCTTTAGATCGCATCCGTTGGCATTGAAAACGTTTGCAGGCATCGGCAAAAAAAATGCCGATCTCCGGCGGCCTTGATTTGTAACCTAATGTAACGTCTGTTTTTTGTTTTTGCAGCGAATTAAGCGGCCTAATAATTAGGCTATTTCAGCTGATTTTATGGTAACTGGCGCCTTTTATACGGTTTCATTCGATAACTTTTGGCCTCTTAATTCGTGGCAATAACCTGCAGCAAGCCACGATCTGACTGGCCTTGCGCCATTTAAAATGGAGTCTGATGGGCCTGCTCATCCTTCAGCCATTGCCTCTTGAGATCCAATCGCCAATCCAGCACACTGATTTCGCTTTGGAAGCAAATAAAACTCAAGGATTATCAATGAACAAGACTCTCATTGCCGGCATGGTAGCCGGACTGTTTGCCCTTCCCGCCTGGGCTGCCCAGGTGCCTGCCGGTACCAAGCTGCTACCGGATGCCCAACAAATCTACGTGACCAATATTGGCACCGAGCCCACCACCATCGACCCCCAGCTGGTGGAAGAGAGTGCCGGTAGCGAGATCGTCAACGATCTGTTTGAAGGGCTCTACGTACTGGATGGCAAAGGCAAGACCCAGCCCGCTGGCGCTGTCAGCTACGAGGTCGACAAGACCGGTACCGTCTACACCTTCAAGCTGAGGCCCGAGGCCAAATGGTCTAACGGTGAACCGGTCACCGCCGCCGATTATGTCTACGGCTGGCAACGGGCAGCCGATCCCAAGACCGCCTCCAACTACGCCTGGTTTATCGAGTTGACCGGTGTGGTCAATGCTGGCGAGGTGATCCAGGGCAAGAAGAGCCCGTCAGAGCTCGGGATCAAGGCGCTGGATGACTACACCCTGCAGGTGACCCTGAAAAATCCGGTCCCCTTCTTCCTGAAGATGCTGGCCCACTACACCACGTTCCCGGCCCCCAAAGCCACCATCGAAAAATTTGGCAAGGAGTGGGTCAAACCGGGCAACATAGTCTCCAACGGCGCGTTCGTGCTCAAGGAGTGGACCCCCAACGAGCGGCTGAGTGCCGAGCGCAATACCCATTACTGGGACAACCAGCACACCGTCCTGAACAAGGTGGTCTATCTGGAGATCGTCTCCGAAACCGCCGCTTACAATCGCTACCGCACCGGCGAGCTGCACTACACCACCTACCCGCTGGAGCAGTACAAGCACATCAAGAGCCAGAGCCCGCAAGATCTGGTCAGCGCCCCCATGCTCGCCACCTATTACTATGTGTTCAACGTGAACCGCAAACCGTTCGATGATCCGAAAGTGCGCAAGGCGCTCTCACTGGCCCTCGACCGGGAGACCATCACCGACAAGATCCTGGGACAAGGGCAACTGCCCGCCTTCAGCCTGACCCCACCGAGTGTCGATGGTTTTGACCTGAAAAAACCGGACAGTCAGCAGCAGAGCAAAGAGGAGCGGATCAAGCAGGCCAAAGCGCTGTTGGCCGAAGCGGGTTATGGCCCGGACAAACCGCTCAGCGTGGATATCCTCTACAACACCAACGAGAGCCATAAAAAGATCGCGCTGGCTGTCTCCTCCATGTGGAAACACAACCTGGGGGTCACCGCCACCCTCAACAACATGGAGTGGAAAACCATGGTCTCGGCACTCAACGAGGGGGATTTCGGGGTTAGCCGCTACTCCTGGAACGGGGACTATAACGATGCCTCCACCTTCCTCGATATCCTGACCTCCAGCAGCAGCGCCAACAGCGGCAAGTGGTTCAACAAGGAGTATGATGCCCTGCTGGCCAAGGCCCACGACTCGCAGGATGCGGCCGAGCGCAATCAGCTCTACCAGCAGGCAGAAGCACTGATCGAGGCTGACGCCCCTATCGCGCCGCTCTACTTCTACGTCAAATCGCGGCTGCTCAAACCGTTCGTCAAGGGTTACCCCTATGAGAGCCCGCAAGACATCGTCTATAGCCGGGACCTCTATCTGGTCGCCCAATAGACACTGACTACACAGACCAGCCAGATTTTGACGCCGCCTGTAGTGGTCAACTAAATCCGGACACTTGGTTAGGCCGAACCTCGGCTTTTGCTGGCGGTATCCCGTCATTGTGTTGATGTGGACGCCGCCAGTTGTAGTAATCCATCAGGTAATAACTGATATCCCGCTTTGCTTCCCGCAGACCCATGTACCCCGTTGCCGGGAGCCACTCTGACTTCAGGCTTCTGAACAATCGCTCCATCGGGGCGTTATCCCAGCAATTACCACGCCGACTCATGCTCTGGGTCATGCGATAACGCTACCGTCGTTGCCGAAATGCCCGGCTGCCATATTGGCTGCCTTGGTCAGAGTGAAACAGCACGCCAGATGGGCAACCCCGTTGCTGATAGGCCATCTCCAGCGCTTTTATTGCCAATTCTGCATCTGGTTTGTCAGACATCGCCCAGCCCTCGACCCGCCGGGTATGCAGGTCGAGCACCGCGGCCAGGTAATGCCAACGACCACCGGCCCAGACGTAGGTGATATCGCCACACCACACATGGTTAGGTTGCGGAACATCAAATTCGCGGGCCAGCAGATTGGGAATATCCGGCCGTTCAGACTGTGCCACCTTATAACGGTGTGCACCCGGCTGCCTGGATGCCAGCCCGGCTTCCTTCATCAGGTTACGTACTTTGGATCGGCCAATCTGATACCCCAACTC